>NZ_CP054585.1:2400000-3000000 GCF_003721435.2 Halorubrum sp. CBA1229
TCGCCGCCGAGCCCCGTCGAGGTCGGCTCGACGACGTTGAGCGCGGCCGCCGTCGCCACGGCCGCGTCGAACGCGTTCCCGCCGCCGCGCAGCGTCTCGATCCCCGCCTGACTGGCGAGGGGCTGGCTGGTCGCGACGACGCCGCGCTGACCGTACACCGTCGACCGCCGAGAAGTGAACCGGTCCAAGTCTGGCTCCATACCTCCGATCTGACTGCGCACAATATAAATGCCGGACCGGATCTATCCGGTCGGGCGGCGCCGGTCGCGGTTCCCGTCGCCGGTCGTCCCCACCGCCGGTCGTCCCCACCGCCGGTCGTCCCGATCTCCTCACGCCGGCGATGCACGGATCATCGGTACGTGATATCGTGTTCCATGATAATTGTTTGTGTCAGTTCCGCTGATCGAAACCGAACCGGCCGATTACTGTACGGACGGTGGTTTGCGGTACTGAATAGAATGGTTTTTAACAAGCCGCGAGTACGTGTGGGTATGTCTCACTCCGACAACGGACAGACGGGATCGGCAGCGACTCGCCGACGGGTTCTCGCCGCCATGGGCGGCGCGAGCGTCGTCGGTCTCGCGGGCTGCGTCGGCGGCGACGGCGGCGACGGCGGCGACGGCGGCGACGGCGGTGACGGCGACGGCGGCGACGACATGAACGAGTTCGTCGCGTCGGCCGCCGCGAATCCCGGTACGTTCGACCCGACGATCATCACCGACGCGACCTCCAACTCCGTCGTCGGCACGATGGCGTACGAGCGGCTGGTCGCGCTTACCTTCGACTACTCCGAGTTCCGCGGCGAGCTCGCGTCCAGCTACGAACAGGTCGACGACACCACCTTCCGGTTCCAGCTTCGCGAGGGCGTCACGTTCCACAACGGCGACGAGTTCACCGCGGAGGACGTCCAGTTCTCCATCAACCGGACGAGCGGCACCACCAACTCCGCCGACGTCTCGTTCATCGAGAACGTCGAGGTCCTCGGCGACTACGAGGTCGAGATCACGTCGAGCAACCCGCACGCACCGTTCCTGAGCGACCTCGCCGCGGTCCCGATCCTCACGAGCAAGACGGACGCGATCAGCGAGAACCCGGAGCAGGACGAGCACGACTTCACCGAGGAGACCCTCGGGACCGGCCCGTGGGTGCTGGACGAGTTCTCGGCTGAGGACCGCGCCGTCCTCGTCCCCTTCGAGGACTACTGGTACGACGGCGACGAGTACCCCGGCACGGCGCCGTGGGACCAGGTCACCATCCGAGTCATCCCGGAGCAGGTCTCCCAAGAGGAGGCGATGGCGGCCGGCGAGCTCGACATGATCGACAACGCGGCGCCGTTCGAGCTCGACCAGTGGGCGAACCAGACCGGCGAGATCGTCACCGGCGACGCGGTCGGGTTCGACTTCATCTCCTACCCGGTCAACCAGAGCCCGTTCACGAACGAGAAGCTCCGTCGCGGGATGACCCGCCTGCTCCCGAAGTCGGACGTCATCGAGGCCGTCTTCGGCGGCTACGCGACCGAGCTCGCGGGGCCGATCAGTCCCGGCCTCGGGGCGTTCTGGGACGAGGAGCACGAGCAGCGGCTCCTCGACGAGTACGTCGGCGAGGACGAGGAGGAGGGGCTCCGCCTCATCGGCGAGGCGTTCGAGGAGGAGGACATCGAGGCGCCGTTCGACGTCTCCTTCATCACCAACGTCAACCGGACCCGCGAGCGGTGGATGGAGATCATCCAGCAGACGATGGACGAGACCGAGTACTTCAACGCCGAGCTCGACGTCCGCGCGTTCGACGACCTGGTCCCGTTCCTGCTCGACCCCGAGGGCGCCGCGGCCAGCACCGACGTCGTCGGCATCGGCTGGACCGGCGGCTCCGACCCGGACGGACACATCAACCAGCTGCTCCACTCCAGCCAGCACGTCCCCGACGGGTTCAACTGGAACCTCTACGAGAGCGATGAGATGGACTCGCTGATCGAGGAGGGACAGACCACCCTCGGCGCCGAGAACCGGCTCCCGATCTACCAGGACATCCAGGAGCTCGTCGCGCAGGACGTCCCGATGGCGAACATGTGGACCTCCGACGTGATCGACATCGTCAACCCGTCGAACATCGAGTCGGTCGACCAGTGGAGCCCGCACCCGAACGCGAGCAACCGCTACAACACGCTGTACAAGCCGCACCTCGACGAGATCGTCTACCCGGCGGAGTAACGACCCCGAACACCCGATAGCCCTCTCAATTCACCTCGATGAGCCTTCAACGATTCGTACTCAAACGCGGCTTGATTACCATCCCGCTGCTGCTCGGGATCTCCCTGCTCACCTTCGGGATGGTCCACGCCATCCCCGGGGATCCGATCGACTTCATCACGCTGTTCACGGAGCTCGATCCGCAGACGGAGATGGAGATACGGGCGGAATACGGCCTCGATCAGCCGGTGTATATCCAGTACATCGACTGGGTCACCGACGCGGCGACCGGCGACTTCGGCCGGTCGATCATCACCCGCGACCCGGTTATCGACGAGATCATGACCCGACTTCCGTACACACTCGTGATGGGGATCATGGCGTTCGGCGTCACGCTTATCACGGCGATCCCGACCGGTGTGATCGCGGCCTACTACCGCGACACCAAGATCGACCAGGCCAGCCGCGTGTTCGCCCTGCTCGGGATCGCGATCCCGAACTTCCTGCTTGGCCTGCTGCTAATCCTGATCTTCGCCAGCTGGCTCGACTTGTTCCCCGTCCTCCCGCCGACCGATCAGGGGATCCTCAGCTACGACATGTTGGTGTACACGCTGTTGCCGGCGATCACGATCGGGACCGGCTCCACCGCCCTGCTGATGCGGCTGATGCGGTCCTCGATGGTGGAGGAGCTCGACAAAGACTACGTCCGAACGGCCCGTGCGAAGGGACTCCCCGAGCGGACGGTGGTTCAGAAACACGTCCTCCGGAACTCGCTGATCTCGGTCGTCACCGTGGCGGCCATCCAGGTCGCGTTCATCATCAGCGGCTCCGTCGTCGTCGAGATCGTCTTCTCGTACCCGGGTATCGGGCGCCTCCTCGTCAACCGAGTGGGGAACCGCGACTTCCCGGTGATCCAGGCGATCGTCCTCCTCATCGGCGTCGCCGTGATACTCGCGAACTTCGTCGCAGACGTGCTCTACGCGTATCTCGACCCCCGAATCCGATACTAAATAATGTCAAGTGAAACCTCACAGCGGACGACGGACCGCGGACGAATACGGGTCTCCGGCTTCGACGTCGACCGCGTCGAATCCCGGGACCCGCTCTCCTCGTGGGAGCCCGACCTCCAGTCGGAGGAGGGGCGCGGTCGCCTCGAGTACGCGTGGATGCGGTTCAAACGGAACCGCCTCGCGCTGTTCGGTGCGGCCACGATAGCCTTCATGGTCCTGCTCGCGGTGTTCTCTCGGCCCATCCAGCTTCCGGGAAGCTTCCCCGTGCTGGCCGGGCAGACGGTCCAGCCGTTCTCGCTCGCGCCGGCCGACCCCGCGAACCAAGACGTGCTCACCGGGTACCGGGAGCCGACCCTCGAGAACGTCCTCACATGGCCCCCCACCGGGCTCTACCTGTTCGGCGCCGACTGGGCCGGCCGCGACATCCTCTCGCGGGTGATGTACGGCGGCCGCTGGAGCCTCTCGATCGGCTTCATCGCCGTCGCCATGGCGCTCCTCGTCGGGATCCCGCTCGGCTCGATCGCTGGCTACTACGGCGGCAAGGTCGACGAGCTCATCATGCGGATCGTCGACATGCTGTACGCGTTCCCGTTCATCGTGCTCGCGATCGCGGTCATCGCGGTGCTCGGCCGGGGCTACTGGGAAATGATCCTCGCGTTGGTCGTCGTCGGCTGGCTCCCGTACGCCCGCATCATCCGCGGCGAGATACTGAGCGTGAAGGAGAACGAGTACGTCACCGCCGCGAAGGCGCTCGGCTCCCGCGACCGCTCTATCATCGTCCGGCACATCTTACCGAACGCCATGGCGCCGGTGATCGTGCAGGCGACGCTCAGCATCGGCACCACGGTGCTCGTCGCCGCGGCGCTCGGATTCATCGGGCTCGGGCTGTCGCCGGCGAGTGCGGAGTGGGGCGTGATGCTCAACGTCGAGCAGGACGCGATCGCCCGCGGTCGCTGGTGGGCCGGGCTGTTCCCGGGGCTCGCGATCTTCGTCTTCGTGATGGCGATCAACCTCGTCGGCGACGGCGTCCGCGACGCGTTCGACCCGCAGGGCGATCAGACCGACACCGACACCGGGGGGCTCCGCTGATGGCGATGCTCGAAGTCGAGGACCTCAACGTGCGGTTCTACACCGACGACGGCGTCGTCAGGGCGACCAACGACCTCTCGTACCGGATCGAGGCGGGAGAGCGCTTCGGCGTCGTCGGCGAGAGCGGGGCCGGGAAGAGCGTTACCAGCCTCGCGCTGATGCGGCTCATCGACGACCCCGGCGTCATCGAGAGCGGCGAGATCCGTTTCAAGGGAGAGAACATCCTGGAGATGGACGAAGAGGAGATCCGCTCGCTCCGCGGCAACGAGATCGCGATGATCTTCCAAGACGCCGAGACCGCGCTGAACCCCTCGTACACAGTGGGCGAGCAGATATCGGAGGCGATCCGATTCCACCTCGGGCTCGACGATGCGGCGGCCCGCGAGCGGGCCATCGAGACGCTGGAGTCGGTGGGGATCCCGTCGGCGGCCGAGCGGTACAGCGACTACCCGCACGAGTTCTCCGGCGGGATGCAACAGCGCGTCGTGATCGCGATCGCGCTGTCGTGTGACCCCGATCTGATCATCGCCGACGAGCCGACGACCGCGCTCGACGTCACCATCGAAGCGCAGATCCTCGAACTGCTCGAGGAGATCGCGACCGAGTTCGACACCGCGATCCAGCTTATCACCCACGACCTCGGCGTGGTCGCCGAGTTCTGCGACCGCGTGATGGTGATGTACGCCGGGCACCCGGTGGAGATGGCGCCGGTCGAGGACGTCTACTACGACCCGCAACACCCCTACACCGTCGGGCTGATGAGCTCGATCCCGCGGATCGGCGACGACCGCGACCGGCTCCAGACGATCCCCGGACGAATGCCGGACCTGATCGAGATGCCGCCGGGGTGTAACTTCCACCCGCGGTGTCCGTACGCAGAGGAGTCGTGCACCCGCGTGGAGCCGCAGCTCGTCGACGTCGAGACCGGCGAGCCCGCGGACCCGATCAACAGCGACGCGCAGACCGCCGCGTGCCTCGCCCACACCGGTGAACTCACGGGGGAGCTCGACTACGAGGTCACCGTCCGAGGGGACGGCAAGCTCCGCGACCCGGACGGCGCGTCGAGCTCGGCGGGGGTGAGCGACCGATGAGCGGCTCCGAGCCGCTCCTCCGCGTCGAGGGGTTAGAGAAGTACTACACGTCGGAGAGCGACTTCATCGACCGGCTCCTCGGCCGACAGAAGGACGTGAAGGCGGTCGACGGCGTCTCCTTCGAGATCAGCGAGGGCGAGACGCTGGGGCTGGTCGGCGAGAGCGGCTGCGGCAAGAGCACCATCGGCCGGTCGATCCTCCAGCTCCGCGAGCCGACCGCCGGCTCGGTGTATTTCAAAGGGCAGGATATCACGACGCTCTCCGACAGCGAGCTCCGGGACCTCCGGAAGGAGATGCAGATCATCTTCCAGAACCCGCGGTCAAGCCTCAACCCGCGGCTGACGGTGAACGACATCATCGGCGAGGCGCTCGACATCCACGGGATCGAGGGTGGCGTCTCCCGCGACGCCCGGATCAAGGAGCTGCTCGAACGGGTGGGGCTCAACGCGAGCCACGCCAACCGGTACCCGCACGAGTTCTCGGGCGGGCAGCTCCAGCGGATCGGCATCGCCCGCGCGCTCGCCGTGGACCCGGACTTCATCGTCTGCGACGAGCCCGTCTCGGCGCTCGACGTGTCGGTGCAGGCGCAGATCCTCAACCTGCTGGAGGATCTCCAGGACGAGCTGGGGATCGCGTACCTGTTCATCGCGCACGACCTCTCGGTCGTCGAGCATATTGCCGACGAGATCGCCGTGATGTACCTCGGCAAGATGGCCGAGATCGGTACGCCGGAGGAGCTGTTCGCGCCGCCGCAACACCCCTACACCGAGGCGCTGCTGTCGGCGATCCCGGAGCCGGACCCGCTGTGGGAGGGCGACCGGATCCTGCTCGAAGGGTCGGTCCCCTCCCCGATCGACCCGCCCTCCGGCTGTAAGTTCCACACGCGGTGTCCCCGCGTCATCCCGCCGTCGGACTACGACTTCGAGCAGGAGGAGTGGCGGGCGGTCATGTCGCTCCGCCACCGGGCCCGCGAGGAGGACATCGCCGTCGAGACGTTCGACGCGGAGGACACGACGCTCATGGAGGCGCTCCGCGAGGAGCTCGACCTCCCGTCGTCGCTGACGGACCCGGACGCGGAGCGGGTGGTGCAGGAGGCGCTCCGCTCCGTCGCGGACGAGGAGTTCGCCGACGCGGAGGCGCTTCTGAGCGAGACGTTCGATACGCCTTGCTCGACGGACGAACCGGTGCTCCGTCGGACCGACGCCGGACGGGTCGCGTGTCACCTCTTCGACCCGGCCTACGAGGGCGGGACGGACGACGGAACGGCGACCGGCGACGGGACCGCCACGGGGCCGGCGGCGAGCGGCGACGACTGACAGCGGTCGCGCGGTCGGCCGCGCTCCGACCGCGACGCCGAACTAACTCCCGACGCCCCGACGCACCCGACGACACGCTTATTCTTCCCGACGGGTACTCTCGATCATGCGTCGATCACGCGGGCGGGACGGCGTCGACCGCTCCGACGACGACCCGTTCCGACCGAACGAGTCCGCCGAGCGCCACCGCCCTCGGGCCGCCAAGACGCTCCCGGCGGCGACGCTGGCGCGATGGCTGCTCCCGGCGCGGCTCCACCGTCGGGCCGTCTCCGTCAGCGTCGACACCCCCGCGAGCGTGTACGAGCGGGGTGAGCCGGTCCCGGTCGCGTTCGAGTTCCGGAACCCGCTGCCGGTCCCGGTGACCGTTCGGACCCGAACGCCGGTTCCGTGGACGTGGCACGTCGACGGGCACCGCGACGCCTCACACGTGCCCGAACCGCTCCCGGAGTCGGCGTCGCGATTCACCCTCGACCGGGGGGAGCGCCGCCGGTTCACCCGTCACTGGGAGCAGAGCTTCCAGGTCTCGGAGACGGACTGGCAGCCGGCCGAGCGCGGCGAACACACGATCGGTGTCGGCCTCTCCGTGGACGATCCCGCGGGGAAGGGCGTGTACGACGAGACGACGGTCCGGATCGAGTGACCGGGCGCCGCGGGTCCGCGGCGAGGGGTGCCGCCGACTCGTCACCCTACTCTTCGGCGTCGCTCGGGATGTCTATCTCCTCCTGATGGTACCGCTCCGTCGCGAGCTCCGTGACCGCCCGGAGTGACTCGACGAGGTCGTCCGATTCGTCGAGCGCGTACCGGTCCGGGTCGGTGCCCTCGGCCCGGTCGACGTCGAGGATCCCGAACGGTTCGAGCCCGTCGAGCGCCTCGTGGACAACGGTCCGGTCGACGCCGGCGCCCGCGGCGATCCGCTCGACCGACAGCGGCTCGGAGGCGTAAAACAGCGCCGCGACGACCCGCGCCCGCACCCGATTCGCGAACAGGAGCGCGAGGCCGTTCTCCTCCACCAGCCGCGTGTACTCGTCCGTCGATTGCTCGTCCATGCCCCCAATTCACGAGCGAGCGGCATGACGGCTTCGGAACCGACCGGTCACCGGCCGCGAATCGAGCCCTCGTCGGCCCGGGGGTCGGCTCGGCGTCGACCTCCCCGACCGGCTTCCTTCGAGTCCGCAGCGCCCACTCGAAATCCGTCGTGTCAGGCCGGGTGAGGGCCGTGAACCGAACGACTCCGGCCATGAGAGCG
Organism: Halorubrum sp. CBA1229; assembly: GCF_003721435.2. NCBI lineage: Archaea > Methanobacteriati > Methanobacteriota > Halobacteria > Halobacteriales > Haloferacaceae > Halorubrum > Halorubrum sp. CBA1229. Next base: position 2,407,939 of record NZ_CP054585.1, read on the forward strand.
ATACGCGGCCGCTCCCGATGAGACGCGCTAATAAATGGGATACCGATATACCGAATTCGATCGACCCCGATCACGAAGCCGCTTCGACGACGCCGTCGCCTCGTTCCGCGGAGACCCCCGCCAGTTCGTCGCGGCGGGTTCGACGCGACGGATTCGACGCGTCGGCCATCTCGGTGCTGCTCTGCGGGCGTCGACGCGTTCGGTCGGGTCGACGAGGGAGTCGAGAAACCGCTGGACTCCCGTTAGACGGGGGCCTCGGTACTCATAGGGCTCGTCGTCGCTGGTGCCGAGGCAGCTCGGAGCGGTGCATCGTCATCGGCCGGTCAACCGTACTCGCCTCGCGAACTAAAACCGCCGGGTCGGCGGCTGGGTCGGTCGGGTGGGGGAGGGCGCGATCAGTAGCCGAGCTCCTCGTAGTCTTGGGGGGTCTCTTCCGGGGCGAGCCGCAGGAACCGGAGCTCGCGGACGCCTTTCACCGTCCGTCCCGCGTCGACCGGGGCGACGAACCGCGGCGCGCGGGCGGCCGGTAGCGCCTCTCCGCCGCGTTCGACGGCCAGCACCGCGTCGAGCGCCGTCCGGAGCGGGACGCAGACGGCGTAGCCGTCGGCCGCGACGCGGACGTGGGTCGCGTCGGGGTCGACCGTCACGTCCGGGCGGTCCAGCAGCGCCCCGACGGTGACTCCGCGCCAGGTGCCGCCCCAGCGCTCCCCGCTGGCACACAGGAACTCCTCGGCGGCCGTTTCGAGCGCCGCGTCGGCGAGCTCGTCGAGCGCGACGACGCCCTCGGCGAGCCCGCGCAGCCGGACCTCGACCGCCGCCGCGTCGGGATCCGAGGCGCCGGACTCCCGTCGGCTCAGTCCCACGGCGGGTCACCCCCGTGCTCGTTCGGACTCATACTGACGCCGACGGGGCCGACACGTACAAAAGGTCCGCTCGTTTTCGGGAGCCGAGGTCGCGAACGAACATATTCGACTGCGGCCGCGACCCCGCGCTCGCGGCCGCGATCGTCGGGGCGGCGACAGTCGCGGCCGCGACTGTCGCGACGGCTCGGTCCGGACTCCCGGTTCTCGCTCGCTGTCCACTTATAAATACTCTCGCGGCGGGTCAGTCGCCGCCGTGGCACGACCCCGCGTAGGCGTTCCACCGGTCGATCCCGTTCGGAAGCCGGCGATCGGTGCCGGCGTCGAACGTCGCCGCGCACTCCGCGACCGCTTCCGCCGCGGTCGGCGGGGCGTCGTCGCGATCAGGCGTCCCCTCCCGATCTTCTTCGTCCTCCCGCTCGATACTCGTCTCGCGCGTGCTCGGACCCTCGGGACGGGTCGCCGCCGCCGATTCCGAGCCTGCGTCAAATGTGTACTACGGGTGGCACGTCTCTCCCGAGACGCCGGTCCTTAATAATAGTTCATGTTTGTTTCGGGCGTCGGGAGCGAGGGCCTCGCGTCGGCCGGCTACTCGTACGACTCGGGTTCGATCCCGGAGAGCCGCATCGCGTTGCCGGTGACACCGAGGCTCATTCCCATGTCGCCGACGACGACCGCGGCGGCGACGCTCACGAGCCCCAGCGGCACCCCGACCGCGAGCAGCGCTTTCACCCCCAGACTCGCCCAGATGTTCTGGCGGATGACCCCGTTGGCCGTGTGCGAGAGCGCGTACAGGTACGGGAGCTTCGCCACGTCGTCGCCCATCAGCGCGATGTCGGCGGTCTCCAACGCCGTGTCCGTCCCCGCGGCGCCCATCGCGACGCCGACCTCGGCGGTCGCCAGCGCGGGCGCGTCGTTGATCCCGTCGCCGACCATCGCCACCTCGCCGTACTCGGCCTGCAGCGACTCGACCGCCGCGACCTTATCTTCCGGCAAGAGCTCGGCGCGGTACTCGTCGACGCCGACCCGCTCGGCGATCGCTCGCGCCGTGCCCTCGTTGTCGCCCGTCAGCATCACGACGCGCGTCACGCCGAGCTCGCGGAGGCGCTCGACCGCGCGCTTCGAGTCGGGCCGCACCTCGTCGGCGACGGCGACCGCCCCGGTCAGTTCGGTCGCCGTCCCGACGAGCACGACGGTCTTCCCCTCGCGCTCCAGCGCTGCGAGCGTCCCCTCGCCGAACGCCCCGTCGTCGGAACTCCGCGACTCGGAGGCCGCGTCGCCCTCGGTCACGACCCCGCCGTCGGTCTCGGCGCGGGCCCGCGAGAGGTCGAAGCCGAGCTCCTCGAACAGCGCCGGGTTCCCGGCGTAGAACGTCTCGCCGTCGATCTCCGCCCGGACGCCCTTCCCGGTGAGGCTCTCGAAGCCCGACGGCTCCGGGAGGTCGGTCGCCCCCGCGCGGTCGGCCCGGTCGAGGATCGCGGCCGCGATAGGGTGTTCGCTCCGGCGTTCCAACGCCGCCGCCCGCCGGAGCAGCGTCGCCTCGTCGGCGTCGCCGAGCGGGACGAGGTCGGTGACCGCGAGCTCGCCCTTCGTGAGCGTCCCGGTCTTGTCGAGCGCGACGGCGTCGACGTCGCCCATCGCCTCCAGGTGGTTCCCGCCCTTGATCAGGACGCCGTTCTTCGCCGCGCTGGTGATCCCGGAGACGACCGAGACCGGCGTCGAGATGACGAACGCGCAGGGGCAGGCGATCACCAGCAGCGTGAGCCCGCGGACGAACCACGTCCCCCAGTCCGCGGCGAAGACGAACGGGTAGCCGGCGAGCTCGACCGTCACCGGGTCACCGATGAGAATCGGCGGCAGCGCGGCCGTCAGGATCGCTAACACGACCACGACCGGGGTGTAGTACCCCGCGAAGCGGTCGACGAATCGCTCCGTCTCGGTCTTCTCGGCCTGCGCGCCCTGCACCAGCTCGATGATCCGCGAGAGGGTGGAGTCGCCGGCGGTCGAGGTCACCTCGATCTCGAGGTACCCCTCCTCGTTGATCGACCCCGCGAACGCCTCGTCGCCGACCGCCTTGTCGACGGGGACGCTCTCGCCGGTGATCGGCGACTCGTCGACCGCGCTCTCCCCCTCGGTCACCGTCCCGTCGAGGGGGACCTTCTCGCCCGGCCGGACGATCACGGTCTCGCCGACGGCGACGCCGTCGGTCGGAACGGTTGTCTCCCCGCCCTCGCGCCTGACGGTGGCCTCGTCCGGCGACAGCTCCATCAGCTCGCGGAGCGAGTCGCGGGCGCGATCCATCGCGTAGTCCTCCAGGAGTTCGGCGACGCTGAAGAGGACGGCGAGCGTGGCCGCCTCGACGAAGTACCCGATCCCCGTCGCGGCGAGGATCGCGGTCCCCATCAGCAGGTCGATATCGAGGCTCCGGTTCAGCGCCGAGTAGTAGCCGCCGCGGACGACGGGGAGTCCGCTGGCCGCGACGGCGCCGAGGAACAGCACGTCCGCGAGCGTGAGCGGGGCGCCGAGCACGCTCGCCACCGCGGGGTTCGAGCCGGTCAGGACGAACTCGAACAGGAGCCCGGCGACGACGAGGACCGCGCCCACCCACGTCTTCTTCGCGCGCGGCGTCGTCCAGACCTCGGACGGGGGCGCGACGGCGACGCCGCCGGACCCCCCGTCGGCCTCCCCACCGCCGTCACCGTCGGCGCTTCCCTCACCGTTCGACCGGCCGCCGGTGACCTCGTAGCCGACGCCCTCGATCGCCGCGACCACGTCCTCCTCGGTCGTTCGCTCGGCGTCGTACGTGACCGTCGCGGTCCCGGCGGTGGGATTGAGCGCAACCTCGACCACGCCGTCGACGCGTTCGAGGGCGTTGTCGACCTTCCCGGCGCACGACGGGCAGTCCATCTCGGGGACCGCGAGGCCGGCGGTCAGCTCGCGTCGCTCGCCGGTCGCGTCCACCTCGTTCTCCGACTCGTCACTCATTACGTGGAGAGACGGCCCTGACGGCGATAAGCCTTAGTTGGAAATCTCCAACGTTCTCCGTCCGCCGACCCTCGGATCGCTCAGTTCCGCGGTGCGGGGACGTCGTCGGCCCGTGGCTCGCGGTCGACGTGGGCCTTCGCCAGCAGCTCCTCGGCCCGACGGAGCCTGTAGGTGAGCGTGGACCGCGGGACGTCGAGGTGGGCCGCGAGCTCGCCCGCGTCGACCGCTCGCGGCGACTCGTAGTAGCCGTGTTCGACCGCGGCCCTGAGCGCGGCCTCCTGCTCGGGGGAGAGCCCGACGCCGCCGGCGTCCCCGTTCGACTCGCCCGGCGCGCCCGAGACGCTCGCCGTCCTGAGCAGCTCCGTCCGAGCGGCGTCGCCGACGGCCGCGCGGAGCGCGTCGAAGAACGCACCCACGTCGCCCTCGCCGGAGTGGATGAGCCGCCAGGTGTAGTGGCGCCCCTCGTGGCGCGTCTCGAACAGGACGCCGTCGCCGAGGTGGTTCCGCGCCAGGTGAGGGACCGACGCGCAGACGGGCGTGGGCTCCCAGTCGGTGTACAACACGAGCGTGTCGTCGGTCCGGTCGAGGACGCGGGTCGTCTGGGTCGCCCCGCAGTCCTCGGTCGCGAGGCAGTCGGCGTAGTAGTCGCCGTCGGTGAAGGCGGTCTCGACGGCCGCGAGCGCCTCCGAAGCGCCCGTCGCGTGGTCGACGCGCCAGAGGTGGTCGTCGGTGGCGTGCAGCGACAGCGACCGCACCTGCGCGCCGGGGTGGTCGGCGAGCGCGTCGGCCACCCTGTTGCGCCCCGGCTCGTACTCGAGGGCGAAGGCGAGTTCGCGCATGCGACCACCTACGCGGTACGCGGACATAACAGGTGGGCCCGTCGCGGTCCGCGCCCGCGACGCATCTGCGCTCGATTCCGAGCTTCCGCGGCCGACTCCCGACGCGGGCGAATCTGTGGGCGTCGCCATCGCGGCTCCGGCCGCGGATCGCGATTTGCTATATCTGCATGCAATTTATCAGCTCGAGATCCGAACGTGTTCGGCTGGATTTCTCCCCCGTGAGAACACGCGAAACCGGGTTCGGTGGGTCGTTCATACACCGGGTATGGTCGAGAAGACGGACCGAACCACCGGATCGGGCGGCCCGCGCTCGGCGGACGGCCGACGCTTCGAGGTGTTCGTCCGCGAGGAGGAGTCGGATCCGCTCCGACACGTCGGCACCGTCGCGGCGCCGACGCCGGACGTCGCTCACGAGGAGGCGAGCAAGCTCTTCGCCTGGTACGCCCGCGACGTGTGGGTCTGCCCCGCCGAGGAGACGCACCGCTACTCCGCCGAGTCGCTGGCGGCCGACGACCGGTCGTCAGGCGGCGAGTCCACCGAGTCCGCCGCCGCCGCGTCGCCCGCCGACGGCGACGACGAACCGCGCGTGTACGAAGAGACCGAGGGGACGCCGACCGTCACCTGCGGCGGTGCGCCGGTCGAGGACGATTCGGAGTCCATCGCGCCCGACGACGCGTCGACTCCGGAGGGCGACCGATGATCTCGGTCAGCAAGCTCCTCTGCGGGCTCGACGCCGAGAGCGACGGGCTGCGGTACGACGCCGCCGCCGACTCGAAGAAGCCGCAGATCACGGACGACAAGCAGCAACGCCCGGTCGTCGTCTGGAACACGACGAAGCGGTGTAACCTCTACTGCGAGCACTGCTACGCCGCGGCCGACAAGGAGGGGGCGCCGAACGAGCTGTCGACGGCGGAGGGGAAGTCGCTCATCGACGACCTCGCCGAGTTCGGCGTGCCGGTCCTCCTCTTTTCCGGCGGGGAGCCGCTCGTCCGCGAGGATCTCGCCGAGCTCGTCTCGTACGCCGACGACGCCGGGATCCGGCCGGTCCTCTCGACGAACGGGACCCTGCTCACCCGGGAGAACGCGCGGGAGCTGAAGGAGGCGGGACTCAAGTACGCCGGCGTCTCGGTGGACGGGCTCCCCGAGCGCAACGACCGGATCCGGGGAGAGGAGGGCGCGTTCGACGCCGCCGTCCGCGGGATCGAGGCGTGCCTCGACGTCGGGCTCAAGACGGGGCTCCGCTACACGATCACCGAGCACAACGTCGACGACCTCGCGGGCGTCGTCGACCTCCTCGTCGACGTCGGCGTCGACCGCTTCTGCTTCTACCACCTCGACTACGGCGGGCGCGGGGCCGAGATCGCCGACGTGGACCTGACCCCCGAGGCGACCCGGCAAGCGGTCGCCGACCTCTGTGACCTCACCCGCGAGTACCACGCGGCGGGCGAGGAGATCGAGACGCTGCTCGTCGGCAACTACGCCGACGCCGGCCACCTCGTGGAGTACGCCGACCGAGAGATCGGGACGGACCGCGCCCGGCTGATCTACGAGCACCTCCGGCGCAACGGCGGCGACCCCACCGGCGAGCGCGTCGCCGACGTCGACCCCGTCGGCAACGTCCACCTCACGCAGTTCTGGCAGGGGTACTCCCCCGGCAACGTCCGGGACCGCTCGTTCGGCGCCATCTGGACCGACGAGTCGAACCCGCTCCTCGACGGGCTCCGGAACCGCGAGGAGCGGCTCACCGGGCGGTGCGCGGACTGCGCGTACAAGGAGATCTGCCGCGGCGGCTCGCGGCTCCGCGCCCTCTCGGCGCACGGCGACCCGTTCGCGCCCGACCCGAAGTGCTACCTCACCGAGACGGAGCGCGACGGCGCGGCCGCGCTGAGCCGGCTCTCCGGCGAATCGCCGGCGGACTGAGTCGGGTCACTCCGCGACGCCCTCGAACACGTCCGTGACGAGCTTCGCCTGCGCGGCCCGGAGCCGCTGTGAGAGCGCCGACTTGCTGATATCGAGCTCGTCGGCGAGCTCGCCGAGCGAGACGTCGCCGTCGTCGTCGAAGTACCCCCGGACGACGGCGAGCTCCATCCCCTCGCGCTGTTTCGGGGTGAGCGCCGAGAGGTCGACGGTCGCCTGCTCGGTCGACTCGGGGCCCGTGACCACGGCGAGCCGGACCAGCCGCACGCGGTCGAGGACGGACCTGAGCGCCGCGACGACCTCGCGGACGGCGGCCCGGTCGTCGACGTACGACGTGACGAGCACCGTCCCCTCGTCGACCCGTCGAACGTGGGGGACGTGGCCGAACTCCTGGAAGACGCGACAGAGGCAGTCTTCGGAAACCTCGCCGCGGTCCCGGCGGATCCCCTCACCGCCGGCCGGGTGGACCTCCACCGTGCATTCGTCGCCGACCGCGTTCACGGTGACCTCGGACGCGCTCTCCGCCTGCGTGACCATCGGGCAGTCCCACTCGTCCGCCGGATCGACTTCGAGGTCGACGCGGAGCTGTCGTTCGCCGCCTTCGCCCTCGAGTTCGACCATGCGGGCGCTCGGTCCGCCGTCGGCTTAGGCGTTCTGCGCGTCCTCACGGATCGAAAAAACGAGTCGGACGCCGGGTCGATCGGGGCCGTTCGGCGGGTTTCGACTCAGTCCTCGGACTCGGGCGCGGCCTCCTCGGCCGCGGGCTCCTCGGCGCTCTCGTCGGCCGCCTCGCCCTCCTCGGAGCGGGCCGCGACCAGGGCGCCGCTGGCGACGCTGTACATCGGCTCCTCGGCCGATCGCACGCCGCTGATCGAGAACGGGATGTTCGCGTCCGAGAGGTGGTCGGCGAACAGGTCCTTGAACCCGTTCGGGCTGGAGGTGCCACCGGTGACGACGACGGGCACGTCGAGGCCTTCCTCGACGTCCTCCTCGTCGACCTCGCGGGTGATGTTCTCGATGACGTAGTCGAGCAGATTCTCGTAGTAGATGGCGAGCGCGCCCTCGACGCCGCCCACGTCGGTGCGGAAGTCGAGCTCGAAGTCGTCCTCCTTGATGCTCGTCACCTTGTCGACCGGGGTGCCGGTCGCCTGCGAGGTCTGCTCGTCGATCCAGTCGCCCCCGCGGGCGATGGAGAACTTCATGACGGGGACCGCGTAGTAGGCGAGACAGACGTTGGTCATCCCAGCGCCGAAGCTGATCCCGAGCCCGGTGAAGTTGTTGTCCGCGAGCTCGGAGTAGATGACCGCCATCCCCTCGTTGATCGGCTCTGGGTCGTACCCCATGTCGCCGAGCATCGACTCCAGCGTCTTCTCGTGGTAGAGCGTCGTGAGCCCGGAGTCGATCGGGTCGGCCGGGCTGGAGTAGAAGAGGCGCTCGTTGGGCTTCGAGGGCTCGCCGACGACCTGCTCGGTGATGAGCTTGATCATCGGGATCGCGGAGGCCTCGTCGCTGGATAAGATCCCGTGCTGCATCGGGCGGCGGGTCTCCTTGTTAAAGATGTTCGCGAAGTTCAGGGCGTCGTCGCCGACGACGTACACCTTGTCGTCCTTGCGGATGTGGAGGACGTCGCTGCGGGAGAGCATCTGCTCGGCCATGTCGCTGTACTCGATCTCGACGAACGAGTTCCGCTGCTGTACGAACACCGTCTCCGCTCCTTCCTGTCGACCGGAGAGGATGTTCATCGTACCGACGTCAAGGCCTTTGGCCATACGCGTTCTTTTATTGCACACGTCATAAACGTTCGTGGCTGATTCCGAGCGGAGAGAATCGCGCGGCGCCGACGGAGCCCTCTCGCTCGAATCCCGGGTCGTTTATGTGGCGCGCCGCGGTGATGCGAGACGACGTGAACGACACAGCGCGCGGGGTCGCGGAGCTGGCGCGGCCGGGGAACTGCGTCGCCGCCGCGGTCCTCACGGGAACGGGCGCGTTCGTCGCCGGCGCCGCGGGCGCCGTCGTCCCCGCGGCGGTCGCGGCCGTCGTCACCGCGTTCGCGGTCGCCGCGGGCAACGCGATCAACGACTACTTCGACCGCGAGATCGACGCCGTCAACCGACCTGACCGCCCGATTCCGCGCGGCGCCGTCTCGGCCCGGGGGGCGCTCGCCGTCGCCGTCGTCTGGTTCCTCGTCGCCGTCGCGTTCGCGGTCCTCCTGCCGCCGCTGGCGATCGGTATCGCCGCCGTCAACCTCGTCGCGCTCGTCACCTACACGACGGTTTTTAAAGGGACGCCCGGGCTCGGCAACGCCCTCGTCTCCTACCTGGTCGGCTCGACGTTCCTGTTCGGCGGCGCCGCGGTCGGCGCCCCCGCGGCGGTCGTCGTCCTCGCGCTGCTGGCCGGGCTCTCGACGTTCACGCGCGAGGTGATCAAAGACGTCGAGGACGTGGCCGGCGACCGCGAGGAGGGGCTCCGCACCCTCCCCATCGCGATCGGCGAGGAGCGCGCGCTGCGGGTGGGGGCCGCCGCGCTCCTCGTCGCCGTCGCGGCCAGCCCGGTCCCGTACCTCCTCGGCACCTTCGGCGGCGTCTACCTCCTCCTCGTCGCCGTCGCCGACGCGGTCATGCTGTACGCCGCCTACGAGAGCTTCGGCGACCCGGCGGCCGCGCAGCGCCGGTTCAAATACGGTACCTTCCTCGCGGCGGTCGCGTTCGTCGTCGGGCGGGCGGCGCTTCTCATTTAAATAAGTGTTCGGAGAACGCCACGGCTCGCGGCGCCGCGGCTCCTCGAACGAGATCGTTCAAAAATCGAATCCGTGGATCGCTCGACGGCGGACGGTCAGGTGGCGGTCACGCGACGTTGAAGCCCTTGTCGCGGAGGAAGTCCTCCACGCGGCCCGAGTGGTTCCCCTGCAGCTCGATGGCGCCGTCCTCGACGGTGCCGCCGCAGGCGAACTTCGACTTGAGATCCGACGAGAGGGAACTCAGGTCGACGTCTTTCGGGTCGAATCCTTCGATGACCGTTACCTCCTTACCGTACCTGCGCTCGTCGATGCGGATGCTGATCTGCTGGGACTCTTTCGCGACGTCCTCGCAGACGCAGAGTTCCTGGGGCAGTCCGCACGTCGAGCAGACTTCCGACATTACGGCCGAACCTACAGGGTGACCGTATTAAATAGTGTCGGGAGTGCGACCGCGGCGGACGCCCGTCGCGGTCGGTTCGTCCGGTCGAGCGACGGCGTGCGCGGGAGTCTCGGGCCGATCCCGTCCGGCACCGGAGCCGCGGGGCGGCGCGAGCGGGTCAGGCGAACAGCCACCCGAGGACCGGCGTCCCCTTCAGCGCCAGCCGACGGACGGTCCGGCGCGCCTCGTCGGCCTCGGCGCGCGTCACCGTCCCGGCGTACGTCGCCCGCTCGTACGCCTCGCCCACGGTCAGCGCACGCTCGTCGAGTCCGCGGAGCCGGAGGGCGTCGAGGTAGGCCCGCGGGGTCTCCCCGGCGCGGCGCTCCCGATAGCGACGGGCCAGCAGATGCTCCAAGTCGGCGAACGCCCGCTTCGCGTCGGCGGTCGGGTCGGCGCGACTCCACGGTGGCCGCACCCGCGGGAGCCGGAGCCGGACGGCGCGGCGTGCCCGCGCCCCGACGCCGAACCGCCGGGCGCCGGTGACGCCGATCACGGCCGCGAACAGCCAGTACGCGACCGCTTCGACCGACGGAAGCGGGGAGTCGTTCCCGCCCGCCCCGGGCTCGCCGGCGACCGCGCCGCGGGTGAGCGCGCCCTGCCCCGGCGCGGCCCCTCTCTCGGCGGCCACGTCGTCCCCCGCCGCGCCGTCGCCGGTCGCCGCCGTCGCGTTGCCGTCGTTCGCTTCCTCGGTCGAGTCCCCCTCGGTCTCGGGGACGATCTCCGGGGTCGCCTCACCGGGTTCGGAGGCCGGCACGTCGACGTCCTCGTCGCCCGCCGCTCGCGCGTCGGCGAGCCGCGCGGTCCGGGCCTCGTCGCGCTCGGCCGCCGGGGTCGGGTCGAACGCGACCCAGCCGTGCTCCGGGAAGTACACCTTCACCCAGGCGTGGGCGTCCTGCCCGCGGACGACGTACTCGTCTTCGCCGACCCGCTCGCCCTCGGAATACCCGGTGACGAACTGCGCCGGGATCCCCTGCGAGCGCAGCATCGCGGCCATCGTCGTCGCGAAGTAGACGCAGTAGCCGGCGTCCATCTCGAAGAGGAACGCGTCGGCCACGTCGCCGTCGGGCTTCCGGACCGTCAGCGAGTACTCGTACTCCGAGCGCAGGTAGCGCTCGATCGCGACCGCCTGATCGTACGGGGTCTCCGCGCCGGCGGCGGCGACGATCTCCTCCGTGCGCTCGCCGACCCGGTCCGGCGTGCTCTCGGGGAGCTGCGTGTACCGTTCCTCGATCGCGCGGTCGTAGTCGGTGCCCGCGTTCCGCAGCTCGGTGGGGGAGGCGGCGGGTACTCGGCTTTCGACCGTGACCGACTCGCCCGCGCCCAGAGGCTCGGCGAGCCGGAGCGTCCCGTGCTCGTCCACCCGAGCCGTCTGCGCCGCGGGCCCTCGCACGTCGACGACCTGCCACGGCGCCGGCAGCGACGGCGACGCCGTCTCAGCGGTGATCGTGGTGTTCACCGCCGTCGCGTCGCCCGGCGGCCCGTCGAGGGGCCCCTCCAGCGGCGACTGCTCGCCCGACCGCACCCAGCCGTCGCCGGTGTAGGTGTCGTACGCGCCGGCGTGCCAGTTCGCCGCGACCGGGCTCTCGATCGTGTAGCGCACCTCGGGCGAGAGCCGCGTCGGGCCGACGACGGCCACCTCGTCGTCCGCGTCGAGCGACGACTCCAGCGTCGGGGTGCCGCGGTCGAGCCCCCACGGTTGGGCCGCGCCGGCCGGCAGGAGAGTGAGCGTCGCGCTCACGAGTATCATCGCCGCCAACACCGCGGCGAGGGTGTCGCCGTGGTCCCGGATCCCGCCCGGCATCGACAGCGTCGAGAGCCCCGCCGCGAGCGCGACGCCGACGACCCCGGCGAGCGTGGCCGTCCCGCCCGCGTCCCCCGTGAGCACGAGGAACCCCAGCGTGCCCCCGGCCACCCCGGCGGCCGAGACGTGTCGCCCGCGGCCGACGAGGTAGCCGACGAGGAACGTCGGGACGGGCGCGATCGCGAGCACCCACACGTCCGCGAGCGCGAGGCGGAGTATCGACAGCCCGGTCAACAGGGAGACCACGTCGACCGCGACCCGACCGACCGAGAACACCGCGCGCCGACTCGCCGGGATCGCGAAGTAGTACCCGGCCAGCGTTGCGGCGAACAGGGCGACCGTCAGCCGGAGCGCGGCCCGCTCGCCGACGTATCGCGCGAGCGCGAAGCCGGCGGCACCGGCGAGCACGACGGCCGCGGCGGTCCGGCCGGTCCCCCCGACCACGTCCGTCGCGGCGAGGAACACGGAGAGGTACGCCGCGGTGACGACGGCGACGCCGACCACCGGCGGGTCGACGACCGCCCGCAGCCACCCGCGAAGGCCGCCGTCGACGGCGGATCTCCCGTCCGCGTCCGACCCGCCTCGGCCGCGGCTCCGGAACGTTCCGCCCCGGTCAGACCCGCCGCGGTCGCCGAGCGACGGCCCTCTCATCGGCCGATCACCTCGTCTCGCTCCCGCGGGACGGACGCCTCGGTGGTCGCCTCGTCGGCAACGTCACTCGCGGCGTCGATGACCGTCTCCCCGACCGCCCCGCCGACTGTCTCTTCGACCGCCCTGCCGACCGTCCCTCCCGCGACGTCGCCGAACGCGACGGCCCGGTCGTCGACGCGGTACCGGGCGCCGCTCTCGTCGGCGACCACGCGGACGTCCGCCTCCTCGACGCCGCCCGATCCGGGACCGGTCCGCGCGGCCAGCTCGAGCACGGCCCGACGCCCCCGACGGCCCGGATCGACCGAGACCTCGCCGCCGGGGAGCGTCAGGTCGACCGGCACGCCGTCGTCCAGCAGCGCGAGCGCGAGGCTGGCGGCCGCGCTCGCGAGCGCGTCGGCGGGCGCTCGGTCGCCGGCGCTCTTCCGCCCGCCCGCGCTCTCCCGTCCGCCGCCGGCCTCGCCGGCGATCGCCACCCGACCCCGCTCCGTCTCCGCGGCGAACGCCTTGACGACGATTTCGTCGTGTTTCGCGGTCGCCGGCCAGTGGACGTCGCGGAGGGGGTCGCCGCGCGCGTACTCGCGCAGGCGGTCGAACTCCTCGCGCCGCCGGCTCGCTCCCACGGCGTCGTCGGCGTACAGCGCTCGCCGGAGCCACGGCGGAATCTCTCGACACGCCGGGTACGCGAGGGCCGTGTCGAACTCCTCGACGACCGTCCGGCGCTCGAAGAGCCCGAACACGTCGCTCGCGGTCACCGTGACGGGGCCGAAGCGCCGCTCGCCCCGGCGCCGGTAGCGGACGCGGTACGTCGCGGGGGCGTCGCCGACGGAGGTGCGGACCGGCCCCGGCGGCCCCTCCAGCCCGTCGTCGAGCCCGTCGTCGACGTCGGCGACGTAGGTCGGCGACACCGCGCCGTTCGTCCCGCGACCGCGGAACGCGAGGCGGACCTCGCCGCCCTCGCCGACGAACCCCTCGGACGGGAGGGTCCGCCTGACCGCGGGCTCGTCTATCCGGGCGAGCTGGACGTACCCCGCCGCGAGCGCGACGGCGCTCGGGAGGACGACCGCCTCCAGCGACCGCCCGCCGGCCGCCAGCGCCATGCCGACGCCGACGACGCAGACCGCGGCGACGACGCGACCGCGACGGGTGAGGGTCGGCGACGTCATGAGCGATCACTCCACGCTCGTCCGGTTCAGCGCGTCCTCGATCACTTGTTCCCCGTCGGTTCCGGAGTCGGAGCGGACGCGGTGCGCGAGCACGGTCGGTGCCTCCGCCTGGACGTCGTCCGGGACCACGTACCCGCGGCCGTCGAGCGCGGCCCGCGCCTGCGCGGCCCGGAGCAGCGCGAGGCTCCCCCGCGGGCTGACGCCGAGCCGGGCGTTCCGCCGCGTGTACGTCGCCAGCCGCGCGATGTACTCCCGGATCGGCTCGGTCGCGTCGACGTCGGCGACCGCCGCCCGGGCGCGCCGCACGTCCTCGATCGAGGCGACCGGTTCGACCGCGTCGACCGGGTGGTCGCCCGCCATCCGCCCGATTATCTCGGCCTCCTCGTCGGTGTCGGGGTAGCCGAGCCGGATCTTCTTCGTGAACCGGTCGACCTCGGCCACCGGGAGCTCGTACGTCTGCCCGGGCTCGACGTCGTTCTGCGTGGCGATCACGCAGAAGGGGTCCGGGAGCGCCCGGGTCTCTCCGTCGGTCGTCACCTGTTCCTCTTCCATCGCCTCGAGCAGGGCCGACTGCGTCTTCGGCGGGGCCCGGTTGATCTCGTCGCCGAGGACGACGTTGGCGAAGACGGGGCCCGGCTGGAACTCGAACTCGTCCGTCCGCCGGTTGAACACGTTGACGCCGGTGACGTCGGCCGGGAGGAGGTCCGGGGTGAACTGGACGCGCTTGAACGAGCCGTCGATCGAGCGCGACACCGCCTTCGCGAGCGTGGTCTTCCCGACCCCCGGCACGTCCTCCACGAGGAGGTGCCCGCGGGCGAGGACCGTGACCACGACGTGTTCGACCGCGGCCCGCTTTCCCACGATCACCTCCTCGACGTTGTCGGCGACGCGTTCGGCGAGCGCGGCGACCTCTTCGGGTGCCATCGGCCGGTGTCCGTCTCCCTTCCCTCCGTCGGCGTCGGCCCCGCCCGGACCGGTCCCCGCGGCGTCGGTCATGTCGGCGCCCGTCTCGCGGCGGTCCGGTCGCTCCGATCGGTCCGACCCGGCCGCGCGGGTCGGCCCGGCGGCGCGACCCGACCCGTCTGTGTGGGCGTCCCACCCCCCGTGACAGAGGTACCCACGATCATCGACATGGCCCCGCTTAGGATAGCAACGGCATATGCGTTCCGCCGAGGTGTCGTCCCCGTACACGTCCGATATCGGCCGCGGTTACGGGCGTCAGCCGTCGTCCGCAGACACGGGCGTCAGCCGTCGTCCGCAGACACGGGCGTCAGTCGCTTCGATCTCTGTCCGGCTCCGCCATCTCTACGACTCCCGGACGTTCCGGCCGACCGGCTCGCCGAACGACTCGGCGCCCGTGACGGGGTCGCGCTCGTAGACGACCTCGCCGCGGACGAGCGTCAGCTCCGGAAAGACGCCCTGTAACCCCTCGAACGGCGTCCAGCCGCAGGCGCTGTGCAGCGCGCCCGCCTCGACCTCGCGCGGGTTCGTCAGGTCGACGAGGACCAGGTCGGCGTCGGTGCCCGCGGCGACTCGCCCCTTCGCGCCGATCCCGAAGATCGACGCGGGGTTGGCGGCGACCACGTCGCGGACGCGCTCCAAGGCGAGATCGCCCTTGCGCACGGACTCTAAGAGGAGCGGGTAGAGGGTCTCCACGCCCGGAACGCCGCTCGGCGCCTCGGCGAGCCCTTGACGCTTCTCGGCGACCGTGTGGGGCGCGTGGTCGGTGGCGACGACGTCGACGTCGCCGTCGCGGAGGCGCTCGAACACCCCGGCGCGGCGCTCCTCTGACCGGAGCGGCGGGTTCATGCGGCCGAACGTGCCGAGCCGGCCGGCGTTCTCGCGCGAGAGGAAGAGGTGGTGCGGGGTGACCTCGCAGGTGGGCGGGGCGACGGAGTCCCCCGACGCGCCCGCCTCCTCCCGGGCCTTTACGACCGCGTCGATCCCCTCGGGCGTCGACGTGTGCGCGATGTGGACCTGCGCGTCGCTCTCGGCGGCGGCGCCGAGGGCGCGCTCGACCGCGGCGACCTCCGCCTCGGCGGTCCGGTAGGCGGACCACGGGTCGGCCGTCGCCGCGGTGCCGGCGCCGCCGAGGTCGCCCTCCAGCGCGCCCTCGTCGAACAGCGTCTCGTCCTCCGCGTGGACCGTGACGGGGACGTCGCGGGCGGCGGCCTCGGCGAGCGCGTCCTCGAACAGGTCGACGGCGATCCCCATGTCGCCGGTCGAGTCCGCGAGGAACACCTCCCCGAGCGCGAACAGGGGCCGCTCGAACAGGCCCTCGGGGTCCCACTCGCCCGTGACGCCGCCGTTGATCCCGTAGTCGACGAGCGACTCGGCCGCGAGCGCTGCCTTCTCGTCGAAGGCGTCGCCGTCGACCGTGGGCGGCGAGGTGTTCGGCTGGTCCACGACCGTCGTCACGCCGCCGGCGGCGGCGCTCCGCGAGCCGGAGGTCCACGTCTCCTTGTGGCTCCCGCCCGGTTCGCGGAAGTGGACGTGCACGTCGACGGCGCCGGGCAGGAGGTGGCGCCCGCGGGCGTCGACGACGCGCTCGCCCGCGTCCGGGTCGAGGCCCGCGCTCGTCGGTTCGACCGCGTCGATGGTCCCGTCTCGGATCCGAACGTCGCGGACTCGCCCGTCGGCCAGCTCCGCGCCCGTGATGAGCATGGGTACGCGCTCGCGGCGCGCCGCTTAAACCGTGTGGTTCGAGTCACCACAAAGCGTTTGACACGTCCGACGAGAGATGGCGTATGGCCCTCGGTCCCGCCAGCGTCGCCGCCCTCCCCGCGGTCGTCGATACGGCGATCGGCTGGCTCTCGCTGATCGCGTTGTTCGCCCTCCCCGGAACGGTCGCCGCCGTGCTCTGGACGCCCTTCCTGATCGCGGCGCGATTCCGGGCGCTGTTCCGCGCTCTCCCGCCGGCGGGGCGGCTCCTCCCCTCGTACGTCGGCGTCGCGCTCGCGCTCTCGGTCCCGTACCTCGCCGGCGTCGCCCTCACCGTCGCGCTCGTCGACTCGGCCGGTCCCGGCTGGAGCGAGGGGTTCCTCGACACCGCGCTGTTCGGCGGGGTCCTCGTGGGATTCGTCGCCCCGGCGGTCGCCGCGGCCGGGCTCCCGCGGCTCGGCGTCGACTGGGACCCGACGGGCTACGGCGCCTCGACGTGGGCCGTCCTCGTCGCCGCCGGGCTGTGGTACGCGGTCGTCGCCGCGGTGCCGCTGGTCGCGCTCGCGGTCGGGATGGCGCTGCCGGGCGGGTACTGACGGCGCGTCCGTCGACACCGTAAGATTTTGTTGAGTCGCGTCGCCATCGCTCGGACATGTTCCCCGCACCCTTCCGACTGTTCTTCGTCGCCGTCCCCCTCCTCGTCGCCGCGGGCGCGCTGGCGATGGCGGCGTTCCCCCGACGCATGACCTCCTGGCAGACGCGCTCGCCGGACGGTTCGACGCAGCGGATCGAGCCGAGCGACACGCGGATCCTGATGATGCGGATCATGGGCGTTGTCGTCGCCGGACTCGCGCTCCTCATGGTGGTCGCGAACTTCGCGTTCATCCCCTGAGACGGCGATCCGGCCGTTCGCTCTCGTGAGTTCCGCCCTCGGGATTTTTAGGTTAGACCGCCCCCGCCGAGCCCGCCCTGCGATCCGTGCCAACTGATACCGACGCTCCGATACGGTTTTGAGTCGCCCCGCGGAATCCCCGATAAATGCTGTCTCGACAGTTCGTCCGGGAGAACCCCGAGGTCGTCCGCGAGGCGCTCGCCAACAAGGGCGTCGACGTGGACTTCGACCGGATACTCGACGTCGACGAGGAGTGGCGGGAGCTGAAGAGCCGCGGGGACGACCTGCGCCACGAACGCAACGAGGTCTCCTCGGAGATCGGCGAGCTCAAAGGGGCCGGCAAGGAGGAGGCGGCCCAAGAGGCGATCGAACGCTCCCAAGAGCTCAAGTCGGAGCTCCAAGGGGTCGAGGAGCGCGCCGACGAGCTTGAGGCCGAACTGGAGGCGTCGCTGCTCGAGCTCCCCCAGATCCCGCAGGAGTCGGTGCCGGTCGGCGCCGACGAGTCGGAGAACGTCGAGCGGCGCCGCGAGGGGTTCGACGACCTCCGCGAGCTCCCGGCCGACGTGGAGCCCCACTACGACCTTGGCGAGGACCTCGAGATCCTCGACTTCGAGCGCGGCGCGAAGGTCGCCGGCGGCGGCTTCTACGTCGCGAAGGGCGACGGCGCCCGGTTAGAGCACGCGCTGATCCAGTTCATGCTCGACGTCCACCGCGAGCAGGGGTACACGGACGTGTTCCCGCCGATCCCCGTCAACTCGGCGTCGATGCGCGGTACCGGACAGCTCCCGAAGTTCACCGAGGACGCCTACCGGGTCGAGGGGACGAACGAGGACGAGTACGACGACGACGACCTCTGGCTGCTCCCGACCGCGGAGGTGCCCGTGACGAACCTCCACCGCGACGAGATCCTGCTCGGCGAGGACCTCCCGCTCAAGTATCAGGCGTACACGCCGAACTTCCGGCAGGAGGCGGGCGAGCACGGCACCGAGACGCGCGGGATCGTCCGCGTCCACCAGTTCAACAAGGTGGAGATGGTGAACTTCGTCCGGCCCGAGGAGAGCGACGAGCGCTTCGACGGGCTCGTCGACGAGGCCGAGGAGGTGCTGCGCCGCCTCGAGCTCCCCTACCGCATCCTGGAGATGTGCACCGGCGACCTCGGGTTCACGCAGGCGAAGAAGTACGACATCGAGGTGTGGGCCCCCGCCGACGACATGGACGAGGGACCCGACCGCGGCGGCCGCTGGCTGGAGGTCTCCTCGGTCTCCAACTTCGAGGACTTCCAGGCGCGCCGCGCGCAGATTCGGTACCGCGAGGAGCACCACGAGTCGGCCGATTACCTCCACACCCTGAACGGCTCCGGGCTCGCGGTCCCGCGGATCGTCGTCGCGATCCTGGAGTACTACCAGAACGACGACGGCACCGTCACCGTCCCCGAGGCGCTCCGCCCGTACATGGGCGGCACCGAGGTCATCGAGGGCCACGACGCCGTCGGCGAGACGAAGCTGGGCGGGGAGTAAGCAACCCGAGGCCCTCCGGTCGCTCGGGGCGGGTCACTCCTCCTGGGGAGGGACGCCCAGCTCCCCGTTCCACGCGTAGAACCCGATCAGGGCGGCCGCCATCACGAACCCGGTCGCCACGCCGAGCGGGACGCTTCCCTCGGCCAAGTACGAGAAAATCGCGAAGACCGTACAGAACGCCGCGACGTAGACGATCGACTGACGGAGGGCGATGGACCGATCGAACGCCTCGGGCAGCTGCATGGGGTCACGCTCGGGGCATCCGAGTATAGCTCTTTCCTCTTCCGAAGGCGCCGCACGGGACCACGTCGGCACCGGTTCGGCGCTCGCGCGACGGGGCGAGGGGACGGAGCGAGGTGCGAGGGACGAGGGGACGGAGCGAGGAGACGGGGCGGGGTCGCTACTGGTTCTCCAAGGCGTCGAGGATGCACGCGGCGGCGACCACCGCCTCTTTCGGCACGTCGCTCGCGTCGTCGATGGTGACCGTGTAGGCGTCGCGCAGCGAGAACTTCCCCTCGATATCGCCGACGTGGCCGCCGTCGGCGTCGAATATCTCGTACTTGTTCGGGACGAGGTTCGCGACGGAGATCAGGTGCCGGAGCCCCGCCATCAGCTTGCTCTTCGACTTGATGGTCGCCAGCGCCTCCCCCGTCTCCGGGTCGCGGATCGTCCAGTTCTCGACGAACAGCGAGTAGTCCTCGTCGAGGACGACGACCTCCTCGCCGGTGCCCGAATCGACGATGGCGTAGTTCCCGCCGATGTCGATGACGCCGCCCGCCTTCACCGAAAAGGCGTCGTCGCCGTCGCCGGTGACGAACGGGAACTCCTCTTTCAGCTTGAACATCTTCTGTTTCCCGCGCAAGACGACGTTTCCGGCGCCGTCGCGGACGGTGTACTTGTTCCGGATCGCCGACTGTTTGACCTCGTAGCGGTCGTCGTCGAGGTCGACCGTGGAGATGTCGTAGGCGTCCGAGTCGGAGGGGAACACGGAGTGCTCGCTCATGGGCAGCAAGAGAACCAGGCGTCTGAAAACGGTTCCGCTCGTCTCGCCGGGGCGGCGGGTGGCCCCGCCGGCGCCCGTCGGGGCGTCGGCCGCTCGCGCGTCAGGGCGTCAACCGCGTGATCGAGAGCCATTCGACGTCGGCGTCGCGGACCGCGTCGTCGGCGTTTCCGAGGCCGTCACCGCCGTCGTCCCCGACCGCCGTCAGCGCGAACACCATCTCCTTGCGGACGCCGCCCGCGAGCCGCACGTCGAGCGACAGCTCGCGGGGCGAGAAGCGGTGGTCGGCGTCGACGACGCGCACGAGGTGCTCGGAGTGCGGCAGGTCCTCGACCGTCTCCACGTCGAGGTACGTCCGGAAGTCGGCGCCGAACTTGAAGCCGGTCTTCGGGACGGCGTCGGCCGCGCGGAGGCGTTTATAAACCGCGAGCCGGCGGTCGAAGCGCTCGCCCTCCACGTCGCGGCCGCGGGCGACGACCGCGGCGGCGGGGCCGTCGGGCTCCGCGGCGGGGCCGTCTCGCTCCGCGTCGGCCTCACTGGAGGCCCCGCCCGCCGTCCCGACCGACGCCGACAGCGAGAGGACCCCATCGGCCGCGAGCGACGCGGCCTCGACGAGGGAGAGCTGGAGCGCCCCCTCGACGGCGGCCGCGCGGCCGGTGAGCGGCTGGCCGTAGAAGCCGCGCTCGTAGAGGGCCTCGGGGGCGTCCCAGACGACGACGCGGTCGGAGAGGAGCACCCCGTCGAGCCGGTCCGGGGGGTCGTAGTCGGTCGCGCCCTCGATTCGCCCCTCGGTCGCCGCGAAGTACGTGATGTCGGACTCCTCGTCGACGACCGCGAGGGTGCGCCCGGCGAGCCCGTCCGCGGGGAGCGACTCGCGCTCGCCGACGACCTGCACGGGGTACTTCACGTCGCCCGTGTCGGGCGTCGAGCCGCGCTCGTAGGCGACGAAGTCGACCGCGTCGGCGACGCCGACGCTCCCGCCGGGCCACGGCTCGCGGGCGGGCGAGAGGTAGAAGCCACGGTCGCGGAGGTCGGAGTAGACGAGGTACCGCACCGCGAACCGGTCGGCCGCCGCCGCGCTCTCGACGAAGAACCGCTCGAAGCCGACGGGGTCGGCGTCGGGGGCGAGGGCGACGCCGGAGAGGTCGCCGCGGAAGAGGAGGTGGGCCGCCTCGACGCGCGAGAGCGCGATCTCGTTCCCGTCGAGCGGGCGCCCGTACCCCCGGGAGTCGTAGAAGCGCTGGCGGGCGTCGCCGGCGACGCGGACCGCGTCGCCGCGCAGGTGCCCTGTCGGTTGCATACTCCAAGGCGGGCCCGGGCGGGGTAAGGGGGTTGCGGTCGGTACTCGTGCGATTCCGGAGCCTCTGGTCGGGAGAGCAATATTTTATAAGTGAATCTGGATGTTGCGGTCGAGTATTTATAAACGATCGACGACGCTGCGACGAACGGCTTCAGAACCCCAGCCGCTCGCTTATAAATAGCTGCCGGTGATGCGGGGAACACCTCCAAAGCCCCAGCCGCGAGGGCGGCGCACACTCGCTGCGCTCCTCGGTCGCACACTCGCTGCGCTCCTCGGTCGCTCACTCCGTTCGCTCCCTGCGGTGTCGCCGGCGGCTTCGCCGCCGGCTGCCCGTGGCGCGTAGCGCCACGCTGCTTACGTCGTCTGCGCCGCCCTCGCGGCTGCCCCTTTGAGTCCCCACCCACCGCACAGCACCGCAGCCTCACACCTCCCCAGCCTCGTCGCCGGACTACGTCCGGCTGCAAGCGAGAGCTTCGCTCTCGCCCTGTCAGTCGCCTCCGCTTCGCTCCGGCGACTGACTCCCTCGCGCGTGCGACTCGCGGCCCTAGGGGCCGCTCGCCGGCACGCGCCACCGCGGCCGTTATTTATAAACAATCGTCGCTATCGCTCCGACCGTTTGTACCACATCCACGCTCATGAATCGGCTCCCGACGGCGCCGGACAAGGGTAAAGGGTCATCGGCGAGAACGATGGGTATGAACGACACCGCAGGCCTCCGGCTCACGGTGCGTGCCGCCGAGAAGCGGGACGCGGGCCGGGGGATCGCCAGGCTCCCCGAATCCGCCCGGAAGCGGCTCGGCCTCCTCAGCGGCGACACCGTCGAGGTCCGCGGCGAGCGCGCCGCCGTCGCGAAGGTGTGGCCCGGCGGCGCCGACGCGACCGACGGCTCGGTCCTCATCGACGCCGACACCCGCGCGAACGCCGGCGTGAAGGTCGGCGACACGGTCACCGTCGCGCCCGTCACCGTCGAGGACGCCGTCCGCGTCGCGCTCGCCGCGCCCGCTCGCCTCGCCGACGTCGACGTGAGCCGGGAGGTGGTCGAGCGCGCGCTCGCCCGCGACCTCCGCGACCGCCCCGTCACCGAGGGCGAGGCGGTCCACGTCGAGCGGCTCGGCGGGCTCCGGTTCGTCGTCGCCGAGACGGCCCCGGCGGGCACGGTCCGCGTGACGAACCGGACCGACGTGTCGGTGACGTACGGGGACGGCGGAGGCGCCGGCGGTGAGGGCGTCAAGGGCGACGACGCGGGGAGCGACGCGGGCGCGGACGGCGCCGGTCGGGGCACGCCCGACGCGTCGGCCGGCGACCGCGCCGCTCCGACCGCGCCGCCCGGGACCGACGCCCGCCCGAAGGGCGACGGGACCGCGCCCCCGGAGGAGCACACGGCTGGCGCCACCTACGAGGACATCGGCGGGCTCGACGAGGAGCTGGAGCTGGTGCGCGAGACGATCGAGCTCCCGCTCTCCGAGCCCGAGGTGTTCACCCGGCTCGGCGTCGACCCGCCGAAGGGGGTCCTGCTCCACGGCCCGCCGGGCACCGGGAAGACGCTGATCGCCCGCGCCGTCGCCAACGAGGTGGACGCCGAGTTCATCACCGTCGACGGCCCGGAGATCATGTCGAAATATAAGGGGGAAAGCGAGGAGAAACTCCGCGAGAAGTTCAACGAAGCCCGCGAGGCCTCGCCCTCTATCATCTTCTTCGACGAGATCGACTCGATCGCCGGCAAGCGGGACGACGGCGGCGACGTGGAGAACCGGGTCGTCGGCCAGCTGCTCTCGCTGATGGACGGGCTCGACGCCCGCGGTGACGTGATCGTCATCGGCGCGACGAACCGGGTCGACACCCTCGACCCCGCGCTCAGGCGCGGCGGGCGCTTCGACCGCGAGATCGAGATCGGCGTCCCCGGCGAGGCGGGTCGCCGCCAGATCCTCGACGTCCACACGCGTCGGATGCCCCTCGCCGACGACGTCGACCTCGACCGGATCGCGAGCCGGACGCACGGCTTCGTCGGCGCCGACATCGAGGGGCTCACGCAGGAGGCGGCGATGACGGCGCTGCGGCGCGCCCGCGAGTCCGACAGCCGGGCCCTCGACGAGGTGACCGTCTCGAAGGCCGACTTCGAGGCCGCCCACGCGAACGTCGAGCCGAGCGCGATGCGGGAGTACGTCG
Source organism: Halorubrum sp. CBA1229 (assembly GCF_003721435.2). Lineage (NCBI taxonomy): Archaea > Methanobacteriati > Methanobacteriota > Halobacteria > Halobacteriales > Haloferacaceae > Halorubrum > Halorubrum sp. CBA1229. The sequence continues at coordinate 2,430,867 of NZ_CP054585.1, forward strand.
CCGAGCAGCCGGCCACCGACTTCACCGACGTCGGGGGGCTGCCGGAGGCCAAAGAGAAGTTAGAGCGCGCCGTCACGTGGCCGCTGACCTACGGCCCGCTGTTCGAGGCCGCCGACGCCGACCCGCCGACGGGGGTCCTGCTGCACGGTCCGCCGGGAACCGGGAAGACGCTGCTCGCGCGGGCGATCGCGGGCGAGAGCGGCGTCAACTTCATTCAGGTCGCCGGCCCGGAGCTGCTCGACCGCTACGTGGGCGAGTCGGAGAAGGCGGTCCGGGACCTGTTCGACCGCGCGCGGCAGGCGGCGCCCGCGATCGTCTTCTTCGACGAGATCGACGCCATCGCGGCCGACCGCGACGGCGCGGGCGGGGACGGCTCGGGCGTCGGCGAGCGCGTCGTCTCTCAGCTCCTGACGGAGCTGGACCGCGCCAGCGACAACCCGAACCTCGTCGTGCTCGCGGCGACGAACCGGCGGAACGCGCTCGACCCCGCCCTGCTCCGACCGGGTCGCTTGGAGACGCACATCGAGGTGCCCGAGCCCGACCGCGAGGCGCGCCGGAAGATCCTCGACGTCCACACCCGCGAGAAACCCCTCGTCGAGGGCGTGGACCTGGACCACCTCGCCGACGAGACGGAGGGGTACTCCGGCGCGGAGATCGCCTCGCTGTGCCGGGAGGCCGCCCTCGTCGCCATCGAGCGCGTCGCCGACGAGCACGGCGCGGCCGCGAACGACCACGCCGACGAGATCGGCATCACGAGCGACGACTTCGCGGCCGCGCTGGAGACGGTGCGGCCGGCGACCCCCTGAGCGATGGGCGGCGAGGGGGACCCGCGTGACGGCGACGGGCCGCCGAGCGGGGATCGCGCTGACGCCGACACGCCCACCCTCCGCGGCCTCCTCGCCAGCGTCCGCGCGGCCGTCCGGTCGAGCCCGCCGAGGGACCTCTTCCTGATCGCCGTCCCCATCCCGGCGCTGCTCGTCGCCGTGAGCCTCACGCCGGGGACCGACGCCTGGCACCTCTCGCTCGCGACCGGCGGAGTCTTCGAGAGCCGGTGGGCGCTGTGGACCGCGTTCGCGTCGAGCTTCGTCCACGCGACCCCGGCGCACCTCCTCGACAACCTCGTCAACTACTGGCTGCTCGTCGCGGTCGCGTACCCCCTCTCGGTCGTCGCGGGCTGGCGCGACCGGCTGCTCGGCGCGACCGCGATTTACCTCGCCGTCGTCCCGCTCGCGTCGGCGTGGGCGACCATCGTCGCGCTCGGCGGGCTGACGAACGCGCCGACCGCCGGCTTCTCGGACGTGAACAGCGCGCTCCTCGGCTACCTGGTCGTCGTCTGGTTCGCCGCGCTGGCGACGGAGGCCGGGGCGGATGGAGAGCGCGGCGAGGGCAGGAACGACGGGGACGCCGAACCGACGGTCGGCGTCGACGCCCGCTGGTCGGTCGTGGCCGCGCTCGGCTCGCTCGCGCTCGCGTACCTCGCGCCGAGCGGCGTCGGCTACTTCCCGTCGCTGCCGGCGGTCGGGTCCCTGTTCGCGCTCTGCGCGGCCCTCGTCGCCGTCGGGCTCTACGCCGGCGTCGGCAGCCCGCGGGTGGTCGGGCTCGACCTGGCCCCGGAACGAGAGCTGCTGTACGTCACCGGCGCGAGCGTCGCCGTCGCCGGGGTGATCGGGTCGCTGGTGGTCGTCCCGTTCGGCAGCAACGTGTTCGCGCACCTCGCCGGCTACGTCGTCGGCGTCGCGGTCCCGCTCGTCGGCGTCGTGCTCGACGGGTGAGTCGCGGCGGCGTCGTCCCTCCGGCTACTCGTCGCCGTGACCGCGTCCCGACCCCTCCCCGTGTGCGCGCCCGTCGCTGTCGGGCGTCGCCTTCGCGACCGTGTCGGCGCCGAACTCGTCGACGGGGATCACGCTGTAGTCGACGGTGAGCGTGTCCTTCGTCGCCCGGACCTTCCCGACGAACGCCGAGATGTCCGCCAGCCGCCCCTCCAGCACGAACAGCTCCATGCAGTAGCGGGAGCCGACGTGGTTGTGGAAGTTGGAGGCGACGAGCCCCTCGTGCTCGTGTCGGAGCCGCATCATCCGCTCCTCGACGCTCGTGGTTTCGTAATCGAACAACACCGTCACCACCGCCATCAGCGCTCTGTCCTCCAGTTTCGCGTCCTCGAACTCGCCGAGGAGGTTCCGCGAGGCCTCGCGGACGACCTCGCTGCGACCGGTGTAGCCGTGCTCGTCCGCGAAGCCGTCGATCCGTTCCAGTAACTCCTCCGGCATGGAGACGCTGACGACTGTCATATAATAAACCACACCGCCTGTGTTGTTAATCCTTGAGGTCCGAGCCCTCGGTCGAGGCCGAGACGTCGGTCGCCTCCGCCCCCTCAATCGATGCCGCGGCGCCGACGCGTTCGGAGAGCCACGCGTAGTGGTCGAGGAGGGCGCGCTCGCCGGCGTCGGTGAGCGCGTACACGTCGGCGATCCCCTCGGTCCGGCGGTCGAGGAACCCCGACTCGACCAGCGACCGGAGCGTCGCGTAGAAGGAGCCGGGGTCGATGCGCTCGTCGTAGTGCGACTCCAGCCGGTTTTTCAGCGACTGCGCCCGCAGCTCGCCGGCCTCGTACAGCAGCGCGCACAGGTCGCGCCGGCGACCGCTGTGGAACCACTTCGTCATGGGCCGGCTAGCGCGCGCCGACTCACGACCGTTTCGGTCGCGGACGGCCGGCCCGTCGCGGGGTCAGACACAGCGAAAGATCTGAAGTGGTGATTCAAACGTATTACGAGAAATACAAGACGAATACTCACTCTTGAGAAGAATACTGATAATTCTTTTTCTTATTATGCACACTAGTGTGTATTCACGGAAGTTATTTATCAGTCGGCGGTGGTCTGTCGATAGACGATGTCCCTCGAACGCCTGATCTGTCGCCACCAGTACGAGCGCCGAGCGGTGGTTATCGACCCGGACGAGGTCGTGGAGTCGTGCACGAAGTGCGGGAAGGAACGCATTCGGCGGGACACCGGCGTCTGAGTCGGCGCTCGACCGTGGCGTCGCTCACGTCGGGTCGACCAGCTCGTCGAGCCGGTCGACGCGCCGGTCGCCGAGCACGCACCGCCCGCGGTCCTCGTGGCCGACCCGCTCGACGTGGACCGCGTCGAGTCCGGCGTTCCACGCCGCGCCCACGTCGCTCTCGCCGTCGCCGGCGTAGTAGCCGCGGTCCGCCCGCGGGTCGACGCCGAGCTCGCGCATCGCCAGCTCGATCGGCCCGGGGTCCGGCTTCCACCCCGTCTCGTCGGTACAGCAGATCACCGCGTCGAACCGCCCGTCGAGGGCCACGCGGTCGAGGACGGGCTCGGCGAGGAACCGCTGGCAGTGGGTGACGAGGCCGGTCGGTCCGCCGGCCTCGTCGACGCGGTCGAGCAGTCGGGCGGCGTCGTCGTGGAGGTACGTCGCCTCCGCGCGGGCGACGGGGTCTTCGACCGCGTGGAACGCCGGCCAGAAGGCCTCCGGGTCGACGCCGATCTCGCGGAGGGTGTCCCCGCGGGGACCGCCCAGCCCGTGCCAGAGGACGTGCGCCTCCCGGTCGGAGAAGCGCCGTCCGAGCCGGTCGCCGACGCGGTCGAACACCGCGCGGGTGTACGACCACTCCGCGTCGACGAGGGTGCCGTCGAGGTCGAACAGGTGGAAGTCGTAGTCGGCGACGGCCATGGACGCTGCAGTAGGCCCTCAATTTATAAGTGCGTTGTGAACTTTATAAGACATTCTCGGCTCGTGAGGGGGTCCCGTCGCGCGTGAGCCCCGTCGAACGGGCTCACTCCTCTCGGACGTGGACCGACGACCCGAGGTACTTGCGAAGGACCTCGTCGACGGAATCGGCGTTGAACCGGCCGAGGTCCTCGGCGATCGCCGCGCGCAACGCGTCGAGGTACTCGCGGTCGGTCCGGAGCTCCCGGAACTCGACATCGACGACCTCGACGCCGAGGCGGTCGCTCGCGAGGGTCCGGAACGACGGTTCGTCGCCGATCTCGCCGCGCCAGAGCCGGTCGCGGAAGAACAGCCAGCCGTCGGTGCCCGGGTCGCTCGCGGGGACTTCCATCGTCGTCTCGAACCGCTCGGGATCGACCGTCGCCCCGTCCGGATCGAGTCGGAACGCGACGGCGAAGACGTAGGCGGCGTCCATCGGTCGCGATCTGCGGGAGCGGAGGGTAAAAGTACATATCCCTCCGTCGTGTCGGTCCCGATGTATGTTGCACCGCCTCCGCGACCTCGGCGAGCGCGCCTACCGCCGCCACCTCCGCCGCGAGATCGAGGACGTGCCGGCCCACGTCGCGATCATTCAGGACGGGAACCGGCGGTACGCCCGCGAGCGCGGGGACGACGCCCCCGACGGCCACCGTGCCGGCGCCGACACCACGGAGCGCGTGCTCGACTGGTGCGCGGACCTCGGCGTCGCGGAGCTGACGCTGTACGCCTTCTCCACCGAGAACTTCGAGCGTCCCGACGAGGAGCTGGCGCCCCTCTTCGACCTGCTGGAGCGCAAGCTCCGGGAGTTCGCCGACGCCGACCGCGTCCACGAGCAGGGGGTGCGCGTCCGGGCGATCGGCGACATCGAGCGGCTCCCGCCCCGCGTCCGCGACGCCGTCGACTACGCCGAGCGCCGCACCGCGGAGAACGACCGGTTCACGCTGAACGTCGCCTTGGCGTACGGCGGCCGGACCGAGCTGCTCGACGCCGCCCGGACCATCGCCGCCGACGTCGACGCCGGCGACCTCGACCCCGCCGACGTCGACGTCGAGACCGTCGAGGACCGGCTGTACGACCGGCCGGTCCGCGACGTCGATCTCATCGTCCGGACCGGCGGCGACGAGCGCACCTCGAACTTCCTCCCGTGGCACGCGAACGGTAACGAGGCCGCCGTCTACTTCTGTGCGCCCTACTGGCCGGAGTTCTCGCAGCGGGAGTTCCTCCGCGCCATCCGCACCTACCAGTCCCGCGAGGAGTCGTGGCAGCGCGCCCGCGCTGAGCGGGCCGCCGCGCTCGTCCGGGCGGTGGCCGAGGTGGAGATCGCCGAGGCCCGGGCCGTCGCCGGGCGACTCCGCGAGCGCGTCCCGCGGCTCGACGGCAGCGATATCTCTGACGACGCGCTCGGGATCGGCGACGGCGACGCGGTCGGGCCGGTCGACGACGAACCGCGGGAGTCGAAGAGCGCGAACTAACCGCCGCCCGGCGCGATTCCGCCCTCGGCCCGCGTCAGCAGATACAGCGCGAACGAGGAGAGCCAGTGCGAGCCCGCGTAGTCGTCGGTGAGCACGTCCGCGGCCCCCGCCTCGGCGTGGCGGCGCGCCGCGGCGTCGAGCGGCTCGCGGAGCCGGGCCGCCGCCGCCCCGTCCCGCTCCGCCAGCGCGTCGGCCAGCCCCGCGAGACACCACGCGCGGGAGACGTTGAGCCCGATCAGGTGCATCGCGGCGCCGTCGGCGTCGTCCGGCTCGACGTCGACGGGCTCCAGCAGCGCGTCGTGCGGCGGCGCGGCGAGGTCGGGGAGGAACCCGTCGAGCCACGCCGCGAACGCGCCGGGGTCGAGGACGCGGCGCATGAGGTCCGCCTCGGCCAGCGCGGGCGAGAGGAAGTCCCAGCCGAGTGGCTCCGCGCCGACGACGGCAGCGGTGTCGTCCGCGTAGAGCCGGCGGGCCGTCGTCACGGTCTCCGCTTCGAGGTCGTCGTCGTCGACGACCCGCGCGTAGTCGAGGACCCCCGCGAGCGCGAAGGCGGTGTTGCCGTGGGTGCCGACCCGGTGGGGGCGGTCGACGTCGAGGACCGACTCGCGGGTCCCCCGTCGGACCCGCTCCTCGAGGGGACGGAGCGCCTCGCTCCACGCGTCGGCGCGCGGGTCGTCCCACAGGCGAAGCTCTGCGGCGAGCCGCAGCAGCCACGACCAGCCGTACGGCTCCTCGAAGCCGGGGTTTTCGTCGAGGTACTCTACTTCGCTCGCGACGTTCTCCGGGGTCAGCCGCTCGTCGACGCGCTCCGCGATTGCGGCCTCGTCCGGGTGGTCCGGGACGAGCCGCAGCGCGCGCACGAGCGCCCAGTGGCTGTGAACCGCCGAGTGCCAGTCGAAACAGCCGTAGAAGACCGGATGCTTCTCCGACGGCCGCGACGGCGCGTCGGCCCCCTCCACCGTCCCCTGGTAGTGCGGGTACTCGGTCTCGATCCCGTCGAGGGGGTGCGCGGCGAGCGCCGTCGCGACCGCGTCGTCTATCGCGTCCGCCCGCCCGGCCCGGAGCGCGTCCGGCGAGACGTTCTCGAAGGCGTCCATGGCCGTGAGTCAGCGGGGCGCCTGTTCAATCGGTCGGTCGCGTGAGGGGCACTGGCACGGCCCGCTCACTCCGGGCCGCTCACGCCGGGTTCTTCCGCGTCAGGTCGCTGCCGCAGATCGGGCACCGCTCCTTGTTCTCGTCGAACGTGCGGTTGCAGCCGACGCACTGGAAGCGCCACTCGCGCTCCTCCGAGATCCCGTCCCGCGCGATGGGCTCGACGTCCAGCTCGAGCCGCTCGGCGACGTTCTGCATCGCGTAGTCGTCGGTGACCAGCGTCGCGCTCAGCTCGAGCGCGGTCGCGATCAGCCGCGTGTCGGTGTCGGACAGCTCCGCGTCGTCGCCGGACCCGCGGGCCGCGCGCCGGACGTTGTCGATGACCTCCGGGGCCGGGACGTGGATCGTCATCCCGGATCCCTCCATCGCGTCGAAGCGGAGCGCCCCCTCGCCGGTGAGCTCCTCGTGCACTTCGGGCACCGAGACGACGTCGTCGTCGGTGGTGTACTCGTGGATGAACGCCGAGGTGTCGAGGACTTCCATCAGCGGGCGACGACGATGTAGTCTTTCACCGCCTGCACGTTCCCGACCGGCACCTTGAGCCGGCCCATCTCGTCGACGTCGAAGCCGGATCGCTCGGGGCTGAGGTGCTCGTGCGGGCTCACGAGCAGGTCGTTCAGCTCGCCCGACTTCAGGTCCATCGTGATGTTGTACAGGTCGCCGAGCTCAGTGCCGTCCGAGCTCATCACCGCCTTCCCGGAGAGGTTCTCCGCGAGGATGTCTACCATGTGCGCATCGTCCGGGGCAACGGTCTTAAACGCCACGGGGGCGTCCGACGGGCGACCGACGCCGACCCGGCCGAGCCCGACGACGGACGGGCGACGACCGCTGATCCGGGCCCTCGCGGCCGAACGCATTTTGAAAGGCTTAACTGACGTCCGGGCGGAAGACACGACAACCGACTTTCTCGGGGCGATCACCTATGACCGACCACACAAACGCGGACACCCTTCGGACGCCGATCGTCGCCGTGCTGGGTCACGTCGACCACGGCAAGACGAGCCTGCTCGACAAGATCCGCGGCTCCGCCGTCAGCGAGGGCGAGGCCGGCGCGATCACCCAACACATCGGGGCGACGGACATCCCGCTCGACACCATCTCCGGGATGGCGGGCGAGCTCATCGACCCGACCGACTTCGATTTACCCGGCCTCCTGTTCATCGACACGCCGGGCCACCACTCCTTCTCGACGCTGCGCGCCCGCGGCGGCGCGCTCGCCGACATCGCGGTGCTCGTCGTCGACGTCAACGACGGGTTCCAGCCCCAGACCGAGGAGGCGATCGACATCCTCCGACGCACCGGCACCCCCTTCGTCGTCGCCGCCAACAAGGTCGACACGACGCCGGGGTGGAACCCGCAGGAGGGCCAGCCGATCCAGAAGAGCCTGGAGGCGCAGTCGGAGCGCGCCGAGTCGATGCTCAACGAGAACCTCTACGAGATCATCGGGCAGCTGTCGGACGCCGGCTTCTCGGCCGACCTCTACTGGCGCGTGCAGGACTTCCAGAAGAACATCGGCGTCGTCCCGCTGTCGGCGCTCACGGGCGAGGGCGTCCCCGACCTCCTCACCGTCCTGATGGGGCTCTCCCAGCGGTTCATGAAAGAGGAGATGGAGATCGACGTGCAGGGCCCCGGCGAGGGGACGGTCCTCGAGGTGAAAGACGAGCGGGGCTTCGGCGCCACCATCGACACGGTGGTGTACGACGGCGTGGTGCGCAACGGCGATCAGGTCGTCGTCGGCGGGCAGGACGAGCCGATCGTCACCGAGATCCGGGCGCTGTTGCAGCCGCGCCCGCTCGAGGAGATCCGCACCGAGAAGCAGTTCGAGAAGGTGGCGGAGGTCGGCGCCGCTGCCGGGGTGAAGATCGCCGCGCCGGACCTCGACCGGGCGATGGCCGGCGCGCCGGTCCGAGTCGTCCGCGACCGCTCGGAGGCGGAGGTCGTCGAGGACGTGAAAGCCGAGCTCGCGGAGATCGAGGTCGAGACCGCCGAGAACGGCGTCGTCGTCAAGGCGGACACGCTCGGGTCGCTGGAGGCGATGGCGAACGCGCTCCGCGAGGCGGAGGTGCCCATCCTGCGCGCCGAGGTCGGCGACATCGCGCCGCGCGACATCGCCGTGGCCGAGACCGCGAACCAGGACGAGCACAAGGCCATCCTCGGCTTCAACGTCGACCTGCTGGCGAACGCGGAGTCGGAGCTGGAGAGCGCCGACGTGAAGCTGTTCACCAACGACGTCATCTACCAGCTGATCGAGGACTACGAGACGTACGTCGAGGAGAAGCAGCGCGCCCAGCAGGAGACGGTGCTGGACAAGGTCGTCCGCCCCGCGCGCTTCCGCATCCTCCCGGACCACACGTTCCGACAGAACGACCCCGCCGTCGTCGGCGTCGAGGTCATCTCCGGCACGGTCCAGAACAACCGCAACGTCGGGATGTTCGAGGGCAACGAGTTCGAGCGCGTCGGCCAGCTCTCCGGGATTCAGAAGCAGGGCGACGACGTCGACGAGGCGCGCGCCGGCGAGCGCGTGAGCATCGCCATCGACGGGCCCACGGTCGGCCGCGGCATCGAGGAGGGCGACACCCTCTGGACCGAGGTCCCCGAGAAGCACGCGAAGATCCTCGAACAGGAGTTAAAAGAGGAGATCACGGCCGACGAGCGCGAGGCGCTCTCGGCGTATCTCGACACCAAGCGGAAGCGCGACCCCTTCTGGGGGAAGTGAGTCGAAGCTCCGTCGACCCTCAGAACACCCTGCCGCAGTTCGGGCACTCCGGACCGAAATCGCCCGCGACCGGCTCGACCGCGATCCGGCAGTTCTCACACCACCGGCGCCCCTCGGTCTCGTCGCCGGGCACGTCGTGTGTCATGCGTTACGATAACACGGATACTGGGTAATAATCGTTACCGCCGTGGTGCGCCGAGCGCGTCCCCGGGGAGCGCGCTCACCGCGGCAGCGTCCAGTTCACGTCGACGCCGCGGTCGGGGAACCGCGGCGTTGAGACGACTTCGAACGTCCGGTTCGCGGCGCCCTCGGTCGTCGGCGCCGCGGTCATGAGCCACGCCACGTCGGCCCGCGAGACGGTGCCCCACAGCTTCTCGCCCGGTTCGGCCGTCGAGACGAGCCCCGTCCGGCGGCCGTTCGTCAGGACCCCCGGACGGAGGACCGTGTGGCGGATCGGCGCGTCGCGGATCGCCGCCTCCGCCTCCCCCTTGACCTCCTGGAGCGGGCCGATGAACGCGTCGAAGGCCGACGCGAGCGGGCTCGCCGGCTCGGGACCGACGCCGATCGCCGACTCCATCACGAACGCGTCGACGCCGGCGTCGACCGCCGCGTCCAGCAGCGCCCGGTTGCCGGCGCCGTCGACGAACGGCGGCCCGTCTCGCACCGCCGACGGAGCGGTCCCGACGGCGCTTATGACGGCGTCGATCCCCTCGACGGCCGCGACCAGGTTCGACGGGTCGAGGAGGTCGTCTACCGCGACCTCGTCCGCGCCCGCCGCGCGGAGGTCGGCGGTGGCCCCCGGCGACCGAGTGAGCGCGCGAACGGTCTCCACTCGCGATCCGGCTCGCCGCAGCACCTCGCGGCCGGTTCCGCCCGTCGCGCCCGCGACGAGGACCGCGTCGACGTCGTGCGTGGTCACGTCCGGGTTTCGGCGTCGAACGCAAAGAGCGTCGGGGTCGAGGCGGTCGCCCCGTCAGCGGCACGACGGGGGCGTCCGCTACTCGCGGGCGGCTCCCGCCGTGTGCCCAACCAGCCGCGTCGCGGTCGCCTTCCAGCGGATCGCCACCTCGTCGCCGGCGTTCAGGGCCAACCGGTCCGCGCTCTCGGCCGTGATCAACACCCGGAAAGTGACGTCCTCGACCGCGACGCGCACCGTCGAGACGGTCTCGCCCGCGTCGATCCCGACCACCGCGCCGCGCAGGCGGTTCCGGGCGCTCGTCGCGTCGGGGTCGACCCCGACGTCTCCCTTATAAATCGTCACCGCGTCGGCGCCGATCCGCACCTGCACGGCGTCGCCGACCGCCACCTCGTCGCGGGGGTCGTCCGCGCCGCTCGGCCCGCCGTGGAGCCCTCTGACCGTCCCGACCGCCGTGTCGACGTCGGCCAGCTCGCCGTCGACGCGCGCGACCGTCCCGTCGAGCACCGTCTCGGGCACGCTCGCGGTCGCGGTCAACACGGCCTGCAGCCGGTCGTAGCGGTCGAGGAGCGCGTGCCCGGCGTCGGCGAGCCGGCTGCCGCCGCCGCCCGAACCGCCGCGCCGTCGCTCGACGAGCCGACCGAACGCGTCCTCCAAGGTCTCTATCCGCGAGAGGGCGCGGGCCCGGGAGCGACCCAGCTCGGCGGCCGCGCCCGCGACCGAGCCCGCGTCGTGGACCGCCCGGAGGAGCGCGGCGTCGCGCCCGTCGAACTCGACGTCCCCCTCGAGGAGCGCCGCGCGGCCGCGCCCCGCGCCGGCGGCGTCCGCCCCGGCGCTCTCCCGTCCTCCGACGCTCTCGTCGCCGCCCTCGTCCATACGGGAGGCGTCGGGCCGCGGGGTGTTGGCGCTTTCCCTCCCGCCCGGAACCGCCGTCCGCGACGTCGACGTAACCGTTTTCGGTCGTTCACCCGCTCGATCCCGGCCGCACACGGGACGCGATCGGCCACCGTCTCGGCCTCGATCGCTCGCCCCGGCCCTCCCGCGCCTGAGCGGGTAACCTATTGCGGTTGCTCGCGAGCCAGAAGCTATATCGGGTATCGGTCCATCGGTGTATCTATGCCGATACATCGAAGACGGTTCGTCGCCGCGCTCGGTGCAGGGGCTGTCGCGAGTACCGCCGGCTGCGCCGGCGGGAGTCAGGCGGAGTCGGACGGCGGCGCCGGCGTGGCCGGCGAGACGCTGACGCTCACGACCACGACGAGCACCTACGACACGGGGCTGCTCGACGCGATCCACGGCGACTTCGAGGAGATGTACGGGGTCACCGTCGACGCGGTCGCGCAGGGGACGGGCGCGGCCCTCGAGTCGGCCCGGAACGGCGACTCCGACGTGGTGATGGTCCACGCCCGCGGGCTCGAGGACGAATTCATGCGGAACGGGTACGGGATCAACCGCCGGGACCTGATGTTCAACGACTTCGTGATCGTCGGACCCGAGAGCGACCCGGCCGGGATACAGGGGACGTCCTCGGCTACCGAGGCGCTCACCGCCATCGCCGAGGCGCAGGCGCAGTTCGTCTCCCGCGGGGACAACTCCGGGACCCACACCAAGGAGCTGAACCTCTGGGAGGCCGCGGGGACCGAGCCCGGCGGCGACTGGTACCAGGAGACCGGCACCGGGATGGGCGAGGCGCTGAACATCGCCAACCAGCAGGGCGCGTACACGCTCGCGGACCGGGGCACGTTCATCTCGCAGCGCTCGGAGATCGACCTGACGATCCTCGTGCAGGGCCCCATCGAGGACGGCCCGGAGATCCTCGCGAATCCCTACGGAATCATGGCCGTCAACCCCGGCGTGCACGACAACGCCAACTACGACCTCGCGATGGCGTACATTGGCTGGATCACCAGCCCCGGGGCCCAGAACGCGATCGCCGACTACCAGATGAACGGCGAGCAGCTGTTCTTCCCCGAGGCGGTCTCCGAGAACCCCGACTTCCAGCAGTACGTTCCGGAAGGTTGGAGTGGGAACTCCACCGACGGGTGAGCGTGCCGCTCGAATCAGTCGCACCGCTGCTGCCGACCGTTCTCGGGAGTCCGGTTACCGCTGACCTTCCGGCCCTCCTCGACCTCCCGTTCAGGGACGGGTACGTCTGGAGCATCATCTACGTCTCCCTGTACGTGAGCCTCACGGCGGTGGCGCTGAGCACGCTGTTCTCTATTCCGGTCGCCGTCGCGATGGGGTTCACCGAATTCCCGGGCAAGGGGTTCGCGAAGGCGGTCATCAACACCGGGATGGGCTTTCCCAGCGTCGTCGTCGGGCTCCTCGTGCTGTTCGCCGTCTCCAACCAGGGACCGCTCGGTGCCCTCGAGCTCGTCTTCACGAAGGAGGCGATGATCATGTCGCAGTTCGTGCTCGCGACGCCGCCGATCACCGCGATCAGCCTCGCGGCCGTCTCCGGCGTGGACGAGGGCGTCCGGGACGCCGCCCGCGTGCTCGGCGGCACGCGCGTCGACGTGGCGCTCGTCGTCCTCAAGGAGGCGCGGTACGGCATCGCGACCGCGATCCTCGCCGGATTCGGCCGCGCCATCAGTGAGGTCGGCTCAGTGCTCATCGTCGGCGGCAACATCACGGGCGCGGACGGGATCTCGAAGACGCGGACGCTGACGACCGCGATCCAACTGGAGGCCAGACAGGGACAGTACGGCACCGCGATGATCCTCGGCGCCGTCCTCGTCACGCTCGTCCTCACGGTCAACGCCGTCGTGATTCGGCTCGGCGACCAGGGGGTGCGCCGCTGATGCTCCGGCTCCGTAACGTCTCTCACTCGTACGGGAACGAGTCGGTGTTCCGCGACCTCTCGCTCGCCGTCGACGAGGGCGAGGTCGTCGCGGTGATCGGTCCCTCGGGCGTCGGCAAGACGACGCTGCTCCGGACGCTCGCGCTCTCGCTCGAACCCGACGAGGGCGCCGTCGCGCTCGACGGCACCGACGTGTGGACCGCCGCGGAACCCGATCGGCTCGCTCTGCGACGGCGGGTCGGGATGGTGTTCCAGGAGGCGAGCCTCTTCGACGCGCCCGTCGCGCGCAACGTCGAGTACGGGCTGCAGATCCGCCGGCCGTGGGCGGACCGGGTCCAGGCCCAACTCCGCTCGCTCCTCGGGCTGCACGAGCCCGTCGACGCCGTCGTCGACGCGCTCGACGTGGTGGGGCTCTCCGAGAAGGCGACCCAGCGGGCGGATTCGCTCTCTGGGGGCGAGGCGCAGCGCGTGTCGTTCGCCCGGGCGCTGGCGTACGACCCCGACGTCCTCCTCTTGGATGAGCCCACCTCGGACCTCGACCCCCGGAACACCGCCGTCATCGAGGACGCGATGGCGAAGGCCCGCGAGCGCGGGATCGGCGTCGTCGTGGCGACGCACGACATGCACCAGGCGGAGCGCGTCGCCGACCGGGTCGCGGTGCTGCTCGACGACGGCATCACCGAGGTCGGCCCGACGGAGCGGATCTTCGACGACCCGTCCGACGAGCGCACCCGGAAGTTCATCTCGGGCGAGCTGGTGTACTGATACACATCGGGAGTGGGTATAGCAAGACGGTGGAGCAGTTGTTTATAAGCGCTCGGATGATGTTGCTGGCGGCTATTTATAAGCGAACGGCAGCGTTGCGGTGAAGACCTCCAAAGCCCCAGTCGCTGCGGACGGCGCACGCTCGCTGCGCGCCTCACTCGGTCGCTTCGCTCCCTCGTTGCGGTGCTTACGTCGCCTGCGCCGTCCGCAGCGACTGCCCCTTTGAGTCCTCCCCGCACCGCACAGCACCGCACCTCGCACCTCCCCAGCCTCGTCGCTGGCGGCGATAGCCGCCAGCGACGCCCTCGCACCGGCGTCGCCGGCGGCTCCGCCGCCGGCTGCCAGAGGGACCTTCGGTCCCTCGCGGTTCGCGGCTCTCCGGGCCGCTCACCGGGGCGCGCCACCGCCTGTCATTTATAAGCGATCGTCGCCGTCGCTCAGGGCTATTTAAATACCGAATCGCAACCGCCAATCTGCGATACCCACTCCCGGTATCGATCAGGGGTATCTCTCAGCGGCAAGCCGTTTTGAGCGAAAATGGCTCTGGAACCGGGACTTCAGCGGCCTATCGTTCAGATGTCGAAGTCGAGCTCGACCGCCTCGCCGGCCTCGGCGTCGCCCGGATCGACCACGTCGTCGCCGGCGGCGAAGCCGGCGTGGAGGTGCTCGTAGGTGCGGTCGACCGCCTCCACGATCACCTTCGTCTCGCCCGTCACGGGCATGAAGTTCGTGTCGCCGTCCCACCGCGGGACGACGTGGGTGTGGAGGTGGTCGACCGAGCCGCCGGCGGCGGTCCCGCCGAGGTTCTGGCCCGTGTTCACCCCGTCGGGGTCGACGTCGCGGCGCATCGCCGCCAGCGTCGCCGCCTTCAGCTTCGCGTGGTCGAGGAGGGTCGCGTCGTCGAGGCCGGTCGGGTCCTCGCGGTGCTCGTACGGAATCACCATCGCGTGGCCCGGGTTGTACGGCGCGTTGTTCAACAGGACGTAGTTGCGCTCGCTGCGGGCGACGATCCGGGACTCGCGGTCGTCCTCGCGCTCGGGCAGGACGCAGAACGGGCAGCCGTCGATCGGGTCCGACTCGCGCTCGACCCACTCGATCCGCCACGGGGCGTAGATCCGGTCCATCAGTCGTCGAACGCGTGGATCCCCGCGGTCGTCACCTCGACGCCGTCCTCGGTGATCAGGAGGGTGTGCTCCGCCTGGCTCACGAGGGCGTCGTCGGCCTCCTTCAGCACGGGGTACCCCTTCACCGCGTTCGCCTGCTTCAGCCGGCGCAGCGCCATCCCGACGCGGTCGCCGTCGAGCCACCGCGCCGCGAACGGGAGGTCGTCGAACGCCTCGATCTCCTCGAGGGCCTGCCGGGCTCGGCGATCGCGCACGCTCCCGGAGCCCTGGCGCTCGAAGATCTCCTCGTCGGTCCCCTCGCCGACCTTCCCGCGGCCGTCGGTGGCGAACGGCTCGATGGCGACCGCCTGCCCCGGCTCCAGCTCGACGGACCGCTCGACGCCCCGGTTCGGGACCGTCGGGCCGGTGTGGGCGTCGTAGCGCTCGACGCCGTGGCCGGAGAGGTTCAGGACGGGCGTGTAGCCGTACCCGCGGATCACGTCCTCGATCGCTTCCCCGACGACGCCGACCTCGACGCCCGGGCCGGCCTCGTCGACCGCGGCCTCAAGCGCCATCTCGGCGGCCTCGACGAGCTCCGGAGTGCCCGTGTGGTCGATCGTCACGGCCGCGTCGGCGATGTAGCCGTCGACGTGGACCCCGACGTCGAGACACACCATCTCCTCGCCGAACTCAGTGTCGTCGTCGCGGCCCGGGGTCGCGTGCGACGCCTCCGGGTCGACGCTGATGTTGACGGGGAACGCGAGCCCGGCCCCCTGCTCGCGGATGAAGTCCTCCGTCCACTCCGCGACCTCCAGGTGGGTCCGCCCCGGCTCGACCATCTCGCGGGCCTCGTTCGTCGCCTCGACCAACACCGCGCCGGCCTCCCGGTAGCTCTCGACCGCGTCGTCGTCCAGGGATCCGTGGCTCATGCCCGTCGGTTCGGCCAGCGACCGCAAAGAGGTTGCGGAGGGCCGGCGACGGCGCGGGTCCGGGGCGGGTGGCGGGCCGCGGCGAACCGACCGGACCGAACCCACTAAGGCGCCGCCGAATCGACGGGAACTATGCTCGAACCGGGCGATGCCGCACCCCCGATCGCGCTCTCCGACCAGCACGGCGACACGGTCACCGTCGACCCCGCCGACGCGCGGTACACGGTGGTCTACTTCTACCCCCGAGCCGACACGCCGGGCTGTACCGCCGAGGCGTGTGGCTTCCGCGACGAGTGGGACGCCTTCGAGGAGGCCGACGTCGCCGTCGTCGGGGTCAGCGACGACCCGGCCGAGGACCTCGCGCCGTTCGCCGAGAAGTACGACCTCCCGTTCACGCTGCTCTCCGACCCCGACGGCGAGGTCGCGAGCGCGTACGACTCCTACGGCGAGAAGCAGCTGTTCGGCAACACCTTCGACGGCGTGTTCCGGAACACGTACGTGATCGACGACGACGGCACCGTCGTCCTCGCGTACGAGGGCGTCTCCCCTGAGGACCACGCGGTCGAGATCGTCGACGACATCGCCGCGTTGGACGGCTGAGCCGGCGTCCCACGTTACTTTCCGTCGAATCGCTCACGGCACCCCAACGCCCTCCCGCGAGATGACGGGAACGCGTCTGTCACCGTCGAACACGAAATGTCTCCCCGTAACACAAAGGCCGGTTTGAGTGTCACGTACGTATAACACGACAGCGAGAGTGTAACCCGACATGGACCGCCGCGACCTCGCCGTTGGCCTGCTGATCGTCGCCGCCGTAGTCGTCGCTTCCTTCGCCGTCGCCACGGCGTGGTCCGCACCAGCCGGACCCCTTGGGGCCGATCAGACGTACCCGCCCGGAGCGGACGCGGATCAGATCAACTTCTCGGATCTCGGTACCGGCGACGCCAACCTCACGCACACGCCACGGAACCACTGGGATTCGTACGCGATTCGCTATACGGCACCCCCCGAGCGCCGACTCGTGGAGGGGGAGTACTACATCAACTCCTCGACGGGGGAAATCATCGCCGACCGCTGGCACGACGCCACGGTGTATCGCAACGGGACGGAGTACGCGTTCCTCCAGCCCGCGGAGAGCGTCCCCGAGCACCAACGCGAGCAGTTCGATTCGGATCCCCAGTTCGTCTACGACGACACGACCGACGCGTACTATCGGTATGACCCACGGTACGGACAGATCGCTCCCACGAACATCGGTCGGCATACGACGCTACTCGACTCGTACACGTGGGAGGCGGTCAACACGACGACTCATCACGGCGTCCCGGTCATCACGTATCAGGCGACCGGGACACGTCCGGACTCCCGAGCGCCGCCAGCGACCGGAACGCTCCGACTCGGCGTCGAGGACGGCCTCGTCTACGGGTACGATCTCACGCGGGACGCAGAGGGGGGACCGTATCGCTACGCGTACAGCGTGGAGCCGGCCCCGTTCCCGGAGCACGAGTGGGTGGACACGGCCCGAGAGTTGGCGGCGAACTCCACGGACAGCGGCTCGTAGCCTCCTCCGGGACCGTGCGGGCCCTCAGCCGTTTTCCTCGCTCTCTTGATAGTTGTTGATGACCATCGGGAGCACTGCCGCGACTAACACGAGGACGCTCGTCGACACAAGCGGTGGCGCGTCGAATCCGTCAGCGACGAGCACGGCTAGAACGACCCCCAGAATAGCGCACGCGAACACCACCTCGTTCTTCCGAGAGGCCATGGTCTGAGGCGTCGTCGCAGCCGTAGTATGATTTTTTGAAACGAAGTGGCGGTCGAAGGACCGGAAGCGACCGATCAACTCCCGACCGTCGGCGAACGGCTGTTTCAAACCGGAACGAACCTGACGGCCGGACGTTCGATATCGGTTAAAATAGCCCGCCGACCCGCGAGAGGAGCCGCGGCACCTCGTCGGCGATCGCGTGCCGCTTCAGCAGCGCGAAGCCGACGACGATGACGGCGAAGCCGACGACCGTCAGCGCCGTCACGGGCTCCGCGAGGAGCACCGCACCGGCGACGGTCGCGACCACCGGGACGACGTAGGAGACGAGGTTGATCTCGAACGCGCCCAGCCGGTCGAGCAGCGTGAAGTAGATGGTGTACGCGACCGCCGAGGAGAGCACGCCGAGGAACAAAAGCGACCCGACCGCCGGCAGCTCCGCGACCGGGAGCTGTTGCGTCTCGCCCAGCCCGGCGCTCAGCCCGTGGATCAACAGGGCGCCGAACAGCATCGCCCACCCCGTGAGCGCGATGCTGGAGAAGCTCGTCTCCACGGTGCGGAGCCCGACGCTGCCGACCGCGACCGCGAGCACGCCGATCGAGATGAGTCCCACGCCGATGGTGACGCCGCCGGCGAGGTTCGCGGGGTCCGGCTGGGCGACGAGCCCGACGCCGACGAACGCGAGCACCACGCCGAGGGTGCCGCGCGCGTCGAGGTCGGATCCGCCGATCCAGGCGGCCGCGACCGCAGCCGTCGCGATCGGTACGAGGCTGTAGGTGATCGAGGCGATGCCGCTGGTCGTGTACTGCTGGCCGACGAACAAAAGCGAGTTGTTGGCGGCGACGGAGAGCCCGCCGCTGAAGCCGATCGCGGCCAGATCTCCCCGCGTGGTCGGGAGCGGACTCGATTCGGTGAGGAGGACGTACGAGACCAACACCAGCGCCGCCACGTCGAACCGGTAGGCGGCGTACAGCACGGGCGGGTAGTACTCTAAGCCCACCTCGATGGCGACGAAGGAGCCGCCCCACAGCAGGGCGAGGGTGAAGAACAGGACGACGTCTCGGTACCGGGACACGGACGGGAGAACGGCGACCGGGAATAAAGCGGTGTCCGTTGCGGACGGCGCCGCCGGATCGAGGTCCCCGCAGACCTCGCGTCCGCCGGTCCGCTCAGTAGCCGCGGACGATCAGGTAGTCCGCGAGGTCCTCGAGGAGGCTCCGGGAGCCGCTCTCCGGGAGCAGTTCGAGGTGCTCTTTCGACCGCTCGGTGAGGTCCTCGGCCGTCTCGCGGGCGTACGCGATCGAGCCCGCCGCCTCTAAGGCGGCCACCGCGTCCTCGATGGCCGACTCCGTCACCTCGGCCGGGGTGTCGGCGTCGACGAGCCCGTCGACGTCGACGCCCTCCTGCCGCGCGTGGAGGGTGATCAGCGTCTCCTTCCCCTCGACGAGGTCGGAGCCGCGCTGCTTCCCGAGCTCCTCGGAGGGGACCGTCAGGTCGAGCACGTCGTCCTGGATCTGGAACGCCCGTCCGGAGTCGATCCCGTACTGGTACAGCGCGTCGACGATATCGTCGTCGGCGCCGAGCAGGACCGCCGGCGTCGCCGCCGACGCCCCGTACAGGACCGCGGTCTTCAGCTCGACCATCTCTAAGTACTCCTCCGGGAGGATGTCGTCGCGGGACTCGAAGGCGACGTCGAGCGCCTGCCCCTCGCAGATCTCCGTGCAGGTGGACGCGAGCATTCGCATCGCCTCCAGGCCGTTCTGTGGAGCCGCACCCGTCTCGGTCATGAACTCGAACGCCTTCGAGTAGAGGGTGTCGCCGGCGAGGATCGCCGTCGACGTGTCGTACTGCTCGTGGACGGCGGGGACGCCGCGCCGGAGCTCGTCCTCGTCCATGATGTCGTCGTGGATCAGGGTGAACGACTGGATCACCTCGATGGCGACCGCCGCGCGCATCACGTCCACCTCGGTCCCGTCGAGCGCCGAGAACTCGCGGAAGTCGGCGCCCATGGGCTCGGTGCCCGTGACGGCCTCGGCGGCGAGCGTCGCCACCGTCGGCCTGAGCCGCTTCCCGCCCGCTTCGAGGATGTAGCGCGTCGCCTCGTAGAGGCGCTCCGGGTGCTGTACCGGCAACTCCTCGTCGATAGCGGCGTTGACCAGGTCACGCCGCTCGCGGATGGCGTCGAGCACCCGCGCCTCCTTCGTCTCGTTCGTCATTCGACCAGCTGGATGACGCCGCCGTTCTGCGTGACGTGGACGTCACGACCGAGCTTGTACCCCTGCGACGTCGCGAGGTTCACGTACGGCGAACGGCCCTCCAGCGTCTGGTGGCCGGGGATGACGTGCTGCGGCTGGAGCGCGTCGAGCATCTCGTAGTGGCCCTCCTCGCGGAGGTGACCGGAGACGTGGATGTCGTCGTAGATCCGGGCGCCCTGCATCCGGAGGAGCTGCTCGGACTGGTAGCGCTGCCCCTCGTTGGTCGGCTCCGGGATGACGCTGGCGCTGAAGACGATCTTGTCGCCGTCGTCGATTTCGTACGGCGTCTCGCCGCGGCCCATCCGGGTGAGCATCGCGCGCGGCTCGCCCTGGTGGCCCGTCACGATCGGGAGGAAGTTCCCCTTCCCCTCCTTCATGATCCGCTTGAACGCGCGGTCGACGGACTTGCGGTGGCCGTACATGCCGACGTCGCCCTGGAAGTCGACGAAGTCGAGCCGCTCGGCCGTGCCGGAGTACTTCTCCATCGAGCGCCCGAGCAGGACCGGCTGGCGGCCGATCTCGCGGGCGTACTCGACGAGGGTCTTCACGCGGGCGATGTGGGAGGAGAACGTCGTGGCGACGATCCCGCCCGAGTAGTCCTCCATCGAGGTCAGCGTGTCCTCGACGTGCTTCTTCGCGTACGACTCGGAGGGAGTCCGGCCCTTGCGGCCGGCGTTCGTGCAGTCCTCGATGTACGCGAGGACGCCCTCGTCCTGGCGGCCGATCTCGCGGAACCGGTCCATGTCGATCGGGTCGCCGATGACGGGCGTGTGGTCCAGCCGCTTGTCGAGGCCGTAGACGATGGCGCCCTCGGGCGTGTGGAGGACCGGGTTGATCGCGTCGATGATCGAGTGGGTGACGTTGACGAACTCCATCTCGACCTGCTCGGAGTCGCCGATGGCCATCGTGCCGCCGGCCTCCATCTTCACGAGGTCGTTGTCGACCTGGAACTTCCCCTCGTCCGCGATCTGCTGTTTGACCAGCTCGATCGTGTACGGCGCCGCGACGATCGGGGCGTCGTACCGGTGGGCGAGCTTCGGGATCGCCGCGATGTGGTCGAGGTGGCCGTGGGTGGGGACGATCGCCTGGACGTCGCCCTCCAGCTCGCTCATGACGCGGTCGTCCGGGATCGCGCCCATGTCGATCAGGTCGAGGCTGTGCATGCTCTCGGTCTCCACGTTGTCGTGGATGAGGACCTTACTGAGGTTCAGGCCCATGTCGAAGATGACGATGTCGTCGCCCGCCCGCACCGCCGTCATCTGTCGACCGACCTCTTCGTAACCGCCGAGTGTCGCAATTTCGATTTCCATGGTTTGTGTATATCGAACGCCTGCACGGCGTTCATCACTGAAACCCCGCAAGGAGCCGTCAGCGCTTCGTCCGACCGCGCGTCGTTGAGGCCCCGCTACGGCCGAGCCGACAGTGGCTCACCGTGTCCCGCGGGAGTGTGGTATCCGGAGATACAGGTGCCCGTCTTAAAAACACCGGGGTTCGGTCGCGGCCGAGCCGGCCGGTAACACGGCGGTCGCCGGTCGGTTCGCCTCGTTTGCCCCCGATTCGTCCCCTTCGCGTCCCGGTATTTTTAATAGCGCGACGGGAGGCGATACGTGTAATGAGTGGACGACCCCTCGACGTGCTCGAAGCGTCGCTCGAGGATCCGGTGACGGTACACCTGAAAGACGGGACGACCTACTACGGAATTCTGGCCGGCTACGACCAGCACATGAACGTCGTCATCGAGCCGGAGGACGACGTGGGCGACCGCGTCGACGACGATCTCGACGGCGAGTTCGCCGTCGCGATCGAAGACACAACGATTATACGCGGCGATAACGTCGTCACCATCAAAGCATGACCGGCTCCGGAACGCCCTCTCAGGGGAAAAAGAACAAAACGGTTCACGTGAAGTGCCGCCGCTGCGGCGAGAAGTCCTACCACATCAAAAAGGAGCGCTGCTCCTCCTGCGGCTTCGGGAAGTCCGCGAAGCGCCGCGACTACTCGTGGCAGTCGAAGAACGGCGACCACTGACGACGGCTCTCTCTGCTCTTTCGTTTCCACCCTGACCTCGCAGCGACCGCTCTTCTCGGGCCTCTACTGGTCCGTCCGCCCGATCTGAACCCCGCGTACCCGCCGCAGCGAACCCCCACGTGCCCGCCGCCGGCCCAACCCTTACCACCGGGCGTCGCCGAGCGCGGGCATGGACCTCTCCGTCGTCGATCTCTCACCGGTCCCCGCTGACGGGACCGCCACCGACGCCTTCGCGAACACGGTCGCGGCCGTCGAGCAGGCCGAGCGGCTCGGCTACTCGCGGTTCTGGGTCGCCGAGCATCACGGTCGGACCGACCGCCTCGCGGGGACGACCCCTGAGGTGCTGCTCGGGCGGCTGGCGGCGGCGACCGACGCGATCCGACTCGGTAGCGGCGCCGTCCTGCTCAACCACTACAGCCCGTTCAAGGTCGCGGAGGCGTTCGGGACGCTCGACGGGCTCGCGCCGGGCCGCGTCGACGTCGGCCTCGGCCGGGCGAACGGCCCGCCGGCCGCCGACCGCGCGCTCGGGACGAGCCGCCGCGTCGAGAGTCCGAACGAGGACCACGAGGAGCGGATCCGCTCGCTCGTGAGCCACCTCTACGACGACTACCCGGAGGGGCACGAGTACGCCGACCTCGGCGTCCCGCGCTCGGGGGACGGCCCACCGGTCCCGTGGGTGCTCGGATCGAGCCCGGCCAGCGGTGAGATCGCCGGCAAACTCGGGCTCCGGTACTGCTTCGCCGGCTTCATCCGCCCCGGATTTGCGGAGCGCGCGTTCGCGGCCTACCGGGAGGCGTTCGACCCGGGGGCGCTCCCCGGCGGACCCGACGAGCCGACCGGGATGGTCGCGGTCAACGCCGTCGCCGCCGAGACCGACGCGGCCGCGGCGCGACGACGAGCCCCCGCGGAGGCGACCTTCAGGCGGATGCAACGCGGCGAGCTCGGCGACTCGACGCCGAGCGTGGAGGAGGCGATCGACGAGCTCGGCGGCGTCCCGGAGCCGACCCCCGCGACGCTCGACGCCGACGAGTGGCCGCGGTCGGTCTCCGGGAGCCCGGAGACGATCGAGGGGCTGCTCGAACAGTTCGCCGACCGCGTCGGCGTCGACGAGGTGATGATCCAACACACGGTGCCCGATCACGACGACGCGCTGGCGTCGCACGCGCTGCTGGCCGAGGCGGTCGGGCTGGAGTCGAGAAGCGAGTGACGTCCCCGCGTCGCCGCCCCCGATCACTGAGCGCGCGGCGGATTCCGCACGATCGCGTCGAGCATCAGCACCGCGCACGCCAGCGACGCGTTCGCGGTGGCGGCCACCCACCCGCCGAACACCGCCGCGCCGACGCCGTACCCGCCGGCGAACAGCAGCGGCATGCCCGCGAGGATCGCGTCCGCCCGCGTCACCCGATCGGGCAGGTCGACCGCGCTGCTGTCGGCCACGCTCATCACTCCACGTAC
Organism: Halorubrum sp. CBA1229; assembly: GCF_003721435.2. Taxonomy (NCBI): domain Archaea; kingdom Methanobacteriati; phylum Methanobacteriota; class Halobacteria; order Halobacteriales; family Haloferacaceae; genus Halorubrum; species Halorubrum sp. CBA1229. The sequence goes on from NZ_CP054585.1 coordinate 2,453,952, forward strand.
CCCAGATCTCGAAGTCGCTGTCCGATCCGACGGGCCTCCGCCTCGCTGATCTCGTCGTCCGACTCCATCTCCTGAACGACGACGTGTTTCACGAACTCCTTCACGGAGCCGAACGGTTCGTCTTCGATGTACTCCTCCACGTCCGCGACGAACTCTTTCCGCAGTGAGATCGTGGTGTACTCGCTCATTACGCCGGAGGAGTCGCTCCGGGGTGAAAAATCTAATTACATGTAATTACGACTGCGAGCCTTACTCCACGCGCTCGCGGGCCGCGGCGATCAGCATCGGCAGCATCACGGTCGCGTCGCCGTAGACGGAGGCGTTGCGCGCGTCCTTCTCCAGTTTCCCCCACGAGCGGGCCTCCTCTAAGGTCGCGCCGGAGAGCCCGCCGGTCGCCTCCGGGTCCATCGTGATCTGGACCGCGTAGTCGTACGCCCGGGGGGTGACGAGCATCGTCTGCAGGGTGAAGTTCTTCGGGACGCCGCCGCCGACGAGCAGGCAGCCGGCGTCGTCGGCCTCGAACGCGAGGTCGGTCAGTTCGGTCATGTCGTCGAGGGCGTCGAGCGTGAAGTCGGCCGTCTGCGCGTACATCCACGCCTGCAGTCCGAGCACGGAGTCCTGCACCGCGGGGCAGTAGACGGGGACGTCGCAGTCGTAGGCCGCGGCGGCGACGCCGGGGTCCTCGCTCACGTCGTCGCGCTCGTTGACCGCGGCGTTCGCGCGGCCGAGCTCGCGGGTGAGGTCGGCGATGGAGACGGGAGCGTCTCCCTCCAGCTCGGGGAACACCTCCTCGCGGAGGTGCCCCTCGAACGCGGCGAAATGCTCCTGCGGGAGGTAGACGTTGTATATCCGGTCGACGCCCTCGTCGCGGAGCCCCTCGTCGTGCTCGCGGAGGCTCTTCTCCGGGTCGTGAGTCCGCCCGTGGTGGTGTTTCCCGCCGATCGCCTCGATCGCGTCGTGCGTGAGGTTCGCGCCCGTGGTCACGAGGGCGTCGACGTAGCCGTCGCGGATCAGATCGGAGACGATCCGGCGCATCCCGGCGGGGACCATCGCGCCCGCGAGCGAGAGGAAGACGGTGCAGTCCTCGTTCGCGAACATCTCCGCGAGCACGTCGCCCGCCTCGTTGACCGACGCCGCGCCGATGCCGGCGTCGCCGTACCCCTCGACGAGCTGGCCGACGGTCATGTCGGCCGTCGCGCGCGTGTGCCCGACCGGGTCCTCGTGGAACTCCTCGCGGTGCGGGCCGTCGTCGTGGTGTCCCTCCCCGTGCTCTCCGTCGTGTTCGTCGCCGTCGCTCATGTCGAGTGATGCGGCGGGCGACCGTTTGAAACGACCGATCTACCGGCCGCCCGATCCCCCGCTCACCGGCGGGAACAGCGCCAGCTCGTCGCCCGACTCCAGGGTCGTCTCCATCCCCTCGTCGTCGCGGACGCTCCGACCGTTCCGGAGGACGTTGATGTGGTCGGCCACCTCACCGTCTTCGAGCACGCGCTCCCGGAGGTCGGGGTGCGCGTCGAGCAGGGCGTCGAGCGCGTCGCCGACCGTGTCGCCCGGCGACGCCTCCACCTCGACGGCGCGGCCGCCGGCGATCTCCGCGAGGTCCGCGAACAGCTTCCACTCCATACGTGAACCCCGCACGGCCGCCTCAAGAGCGTTGCGTCCCCTCGTCCGATTCGGTGCCGGCGCCGGCCTCCGATTCGTCGCCCGATCCGGTGCCGGAGTCGACTTCCGCGTCCGTCGGCGCGGCGACAGCCGGCTCCGCCCGCTCCCCGCCGGCGTCGGCCTCGAACCGACGGAGCGCGTCGGGCCGTCCAACGAGGTACACCAGGTCGCCGGGGTCGAAGGCGTACGATCGCGGCGGGATCGGCTGTACCGACCCGTCCTCGGGCCGGACGGCCGCGACGACGACCGCCACGTCGCCGACCGTGCTCCCCTCCAAAGCGCTGCCGGCGCCGACCGTGATCGCCGCCATCGTCTCGTCGGCGGTGCGGAGCAGCGAGGCGAACTCCCGGTCGGCTTGCGGCTCCGACGGGAGCGTCACGATCCGGTACGACTCCTCCTCGGCGAGTCGCTCCGCGTCCGACTCGTCGAGCGCGACGGTCGCCGCGTCGCCGGCGACGCCCCGGAGCTCGCCGCTGGCGACGCGCTTCGGCTCGGGGTCAGTCCGCCACAGCTGGACCGCGTCGCCGGCGGTCGCGTTGTTCGGGGGGTCCGCGGCCACGGCGACCGCGGCCGACCCGGGTGCGAGCGTCGGGCCGAGCCCCGCCGCGCGGGAGCCGACCGCGAAGTAGTCGATCGCGCCGTCGTCGGTCACGTCGACGTCGACGTGGCCGACGCCGTGGTCGGTTTTTACCCGTGCGACGAGCCGCTCGCGGAGCTCCTCGCCGGAGAGCTTCCGCGCGAACAGCAGCGTCTTCCCGGCCATCTCCGCCTTCTTCTCGGGCGAGACCGGGTCGTAGGTGTCCATGTCCCCGATCTCCTCGACCGGGGGGAGCGTGACGGCCGTGAACCGCCCGACCGCCCGGACGATACCGCTCAGCTCCCCCTCCAGCTGTCTGGCCCCCGAGAGCGCGAACACGTCGACCGCGAGCCGGTCGCCGACGTACCGGCCGCCCGGGGCGATGACCGCCGCGACGCCGAGCGAGACGACGTTGAAGAAGACGCTCTGCGGCTCGAGCAGCGCCGGGCTCTCGCCGATCGCGATCGCGCCGAGCGAGGTCGTGTTGAGGTAGAGGGCGACGACGGAGACACCGAGCAGGACGGTGACCCCTTCTGGTATCTCGTCGCGGAAGTACCACCGGTACGTCAGCGCCGCCGCGCCCGCGACGAGGACGGAGAGGACCGCGAACGTGGCGAGCGTGACCGCCGCCTGCCGGGGGCGCTCGAAGCCGACGTCGACGGGGGGTCCGACGGCGACCGGCGGTCCGATAGCGACGACGAGCCGCCAGAGGTTCCCGGCGTCCGCGGCGATTTCCGCGACCGCTCCCGCCGCCGCGGTCATCGCGCGGCCTCCGTGAACCGGTCGAGCGCGTCGCGTCCCCCGACGACGAACAGCTCGTCTCCGGCGGACAGGAGCTGCGACCCGCTCGGGGCGATCGTCCACTCGTCGTGGCGCGCCGCGAGGACGGCGACGTCGTACGTCTCGCGGACGCTCACCTCGCCGATGGTGTGGCCGTCGAGGGGGCCGCCGGGGACGACCGACACCTTGCGGAACCGCTTCCCGGCGCGGCGAAGCAGCGTCGTCAGCTCGTACTCCCGGCGCGTGCCGCGGGAGAGGACGAGGACGCGCCCCCGCCCGGCGCCCAGGAGCGCCGTCGCCTCCGACCGGTCGACGGCGACAGTCACCCGCCCTTCCCCGCCGGTCGTCGTGGGCGCGCTCGACGCCGGCGGGGTCGGCGGAGCGTCCGCGGACGCCTCACCGCCGTCGGTCCTGGCGTCGCCGTCCCCGCGCGGCTCGGCGTCGTTCCGTTCGGTCCCGGGGAGGTCGCCTTCAGGCTGTGCGCCACCGTCCGTCGGCTTCGCGGCACCCGGCTCCGGCTTCCCGCTCGTCCGGGCGGCCAGCACGGTCCCGTCCACGCTGAGACCTGACGCGAGCACGCGCACGACGTCGCCGCGGGCGACCCCGGTCGGAACGAGCGCCGGCACCGACACCGCGCGCTTCCCCTGGGGGACCCGCTTCGACAGCGCGCCGGTCGGCGGCGCCGCGGCCACCGTGGCGTTGGCGCGCTCGTCGATCCGCACGGCGACGTCCGCCAGGTCGAGCTCGGTCCGGAGCCGCTCCGCGAACCGGTCCTCCAGCTCGACGAGCGGGAGGTCGGCCGGGAACGTCCACTCGCCGTCGACGATCGCGCGGCGGGTCTCGGCCGGCAGCGGCGGGTACCCCTCCATGTCGTTCACCTCGCCGGCGACGTCGACGGTGACGCGACCCCGCCCGCCGACCAGCTCGACGACGTCGGTCGAGAGCGTCCGGTCGCGGAGCTGCTTGAGCGAGAGCCGCTTCGGGACGGTGGCACCGAGCTTGTCGCCCTGAGCGTGCGCGTACAGCGAGATCATCAGGATGACTACGATGGCCGTGAGGATCGCCGGCGCGCGCTCCGAGGACCGGATCGTCTGGTCGTTCAGCGCGAGCAGGCCGCCGTTGATCCCCGCGATCGCGAGCGCGAGGACGACGACCCCGAGTCCGGGAATCGTCACGCCGGTGACGTATTTAAATACGAAGCCGAGGACCCCGGAGACCAACGCGGGGAGGATCCCGGTGATGATCCCGAGGTAGATCCCGAAGACGATCTCGACGGGCAGTGACATACGCCTCACACTCGGCGGCGCGGTTAAACCGCTGTCGGCGCGGGGGTCGCGTCGGTGCGGGTCGCGTCGGCGCGGATCGCGTCGGTGTCGCCGTCGAAGCTTCGTCGAATTCGTCGAATTCGTCGAATCCGTCGCCGCCGCTCCGCCCTCGCGGGGTTTAAGTCGGCCCTCGCTGACGGGTCGATATGGAGCTGACCCGCGAATGGGTGACCGTGCGGGCGTCGATCGCCCTGACGTTCGCGGTCGCGGTCCTGTCGATCCTCGCCGGCCTCGCCCAGATCGGCGGGCTCGGCGTCGACGGACCGCTCGCGTCCTCCGTCCCCGCGGTCGTGCGGCAGACGGTCGGCTTCACGGGGACGATCACCGGCTTCGCGATGCTCGGGAGCGGCTTCGCGCTGCGGACCGGCTACCGGATCGGCTGGTACTCCACCGCGATCCTGCTGCCGCTGACCGCGATACAAGGCCTGATGCAGGCGTCGGTGCTGTCGTTCCCGCTGGTGGCGCTGTCGGTCCTCTCGATGCCCGCGCTCGCCTACAACCGCGGACGGTTCGACCGGGACTTCTCCCCGTCGCCGACCCAACTCGCGGCGGGCACCGCGCTCGTGACCGCCATCTCGTACGGCACGGTCGGGACGTACGCGCTCCGCGACCAGTTCAACGGGGTAGAGACGATCGTCGACGCCTTCTACTTCACCGTCGTCACCGCCTCCACGGTCGGCTACGGGGACGTGACCCCGCAGGCCGGCGCATCGGCCGACATCGCTCAGCTGTTCGTGCTCTCCTCGCTCGTGATGAACGTTGCCGCCTTCGCGGTGGCGCTCGGGGTCCTCCTCACGCCCGCCATCGAGGCGCAGCTCTCCAAGGCGCTCGGGAAAATGACTGACAGACAGATCGACCTCCTCGACGACCACGTCCTCGTGCTCGGCTACGGGGACCTGACGGAACCGATACTCGAAGAGCTCGCCGCCCGCGACGGCGTCGAGTACGCGGTCGTGACGCCCGACGAGACGGCCGCCCGGCGGCTCGCCGACCGCGACGTCCCGGTGTACACCGCGGACCCCAGCGACGTCGAGCCGCTCGAACGGGTGAACCTCGCCGGCGCCCGCGCGGTCGTCGCCGCGACCGAGGACGACGCGCGCGACGCGCTCGCCATCCTCACCGCCCGCCAGCTCAACCCGGACGTGCGGATCGTCGCGGCGGTGACGCAGCGGGAGAACATCGACAAGCTCCGGCGGGCCGGCGCCGACCAGGTGATCTCGCCCGCGACGCTCGGCGGACACATCATCGTCGACTGCGCGTTCGGCGCGGACAGCGGCGACGCGACGACGGACCTCCTCGGCGACGTGATCGACGACGTGGAAGACGTCGACGACACGAGCGACTGACCGTCCGAGCGACTGACCGTCCGAGCGACTGACCGCCCGACCGCCCGAGAGACCGAATCGAGTACCCCTCGCTTCGGCGGCGTCTCGGACCCCGTCGCCGTCGCAGCATCACCGGTCCCGTCGCCGCCGCTGCGTCACCGACTCTGCCGGCCCTTCGTCTGTCGGTAGTCCCGGCTCAACACGTTCTCCCGCATGTGCTCGCGGAAGGCGTCGGCCTCTGCGTCGGTCATCTCGGTGGGCTCTTTCATCGGGACCAGCTCGAACCCGCGCCCGCGGATCGTCGTCGCGTGTTCGGCGTCGACGTCGAAGGAGTCGGGCCGCCGCGTCGTGTACTCCACCGCGAGCTCGCGGAGGGGACGTTCCCCGACGGGGACGATAATCTGCGGGTTGATCATCCGGATCTCCGCGTTGAGGAACGGCTCGCAGGTGTCGACCTCGCGGTCGGTCGGCTCGCGGTCCGGGTGTCGACAGCGCGTCAGGCTCGTGAAGAAGACGTTCTGGACGTCCGGCTCCGCCGCGTCGGGCGGGGACCGGACGAACCCGAGGTCGGCGAAGATCGACTGGACCCGCTCGCCCCCGTCCGCCCCGGTGAAGGGCACGCCGTTCGCCTCGGCGGCCGCCGTCGGCCGGGTCCCGACGACGAGGAACTCGGCGCCCACGTCGCCGTAGCCGTGGACGACGCGCTCTCGCTCGCCGCACAGCTCGGGACAGTTCTCGCACGCCGTGTCCATCCCGAACGGGTTCCGGAACTCCTGTTGGTTCGCGTCCACGGGCCTACTGGGATCCGCGAGCCCCTAAACGCTCCGCTGGCGGGGAGCAGGTCAGGCGCCGAGAACGACCTCGCTAGCGGGGAGTCAATTCAGCACGTAGGTGTCGCCGTCGCAGTCGACCATCCCCTCGCGCTTGAGGGTCTTCAGGATGCTGTACAGCGAGAGCTTCTTCATCCCGAGCGACTCGCCCATCTCCGAGACGGTGGCGTCGCCGTTCGTCGTCAGGTACAGGTACACGAGCTTCGCGCGCGGCGACTGCAGCTCCGGCGGCAGGGCCGGCGCCGCGGTGCGTGTCTCTATCATCTTATTCGAAGCCAAGACTTCGACGATGATAAATCCCCCATTCAACGATCGTCGAAATACTCCAGAACGGCCCGGAACCGGCATCTCTCGCGCCAACAGCGTCGAACCGGAACGGCAGAACTCCGCGACTGAACGGAGGCGACGGCAGAACGGCGGGACCTTTCGACCGATGACGGATAGGAAACCGTGAACGATCCGGAACGATCCTGACGGAGCGGTCGCGTCGGGGCGAGGCGGTCGCCCCCGGCGCCTCAGTACGAGCGGCTCTTCGGCTCGTACGTCTTGTTCTCGCCCTCGAGGATCGTCGGCTTATACCAGAGCTCTGGCTCGCCGTCGTTCCACGAGACGAGCGTGTGTTTGAGCCACTCGTCGTCCTTCCGTTCTTGGTGTTCCTTCCGCCAGTGGGCGCCGCGGAACTCCTTGCGCGCGAGCGCGCCCATCGTGAGCGCCTCGGCGATGTCGAGGATGTTCCGCGTCTCCATCGTGTGGATCAGGTCGGTGTTGAACGTCCGGGACGGGTCGGAGACGGCGACGTCCTTGTACGCCTCGCGCGCCTCCCGGAGGTCGCCGAGCGTCTCCTCGAGCCGGCCCTCCTCGCGGAACACGTTGACGTTGTCTGTCATCGTCTCTTGGACCTGTGACCGGATCTCCGCGTGGTTGCGCCCCTTTCGCGCGAGGAGCTCGTCGACGCGGTCCTTGGCGCGGTCGACCTCCGCTTCGAGCACGCTCTCGCCGTCCGTCGCCACCGCGCCGCCGTCGGCCGCGGCCGGGTCCCGCCCGCCCGTGTCGCCGACCTCGACCTCGAACTCGTAGTCCGCGGCCTCCCACTCGCCGTCCTTGCCGGTCGTGATCTCGGCCTCGCCCATGTCCTCACCGGCCGCGTGGCGACCGGCGCGCTTGCCGAAGACGATGAGCTCGGGGAGGGCGTTGCCGCCGAGGCGGTTCGCGCCGTGGACCGACGCGCAGGCGCACTCGCCGGCGGCGTACAGTCCGCCGATGACGGTCTCGCCGAACTCGTTCGTCTCGATGCCGCCCATCGCGTAGTGCTGGCCCGGCTTGACCGGCATCGGCTCCGTGAGCCCGTCGGCGCCCTCGAAGTCCTCCGCGAGGTGGAGGATGTTCTCCAGCCGGTCGAGGATGCGCTCCTCGCCTAAATGCCGCATGTCGAGGTGGACGTACTCGTCCTCGATGCCGCGTCCCTCGTTGACCTCCGTCAGCTCGGCGCGGGAGACGACGTCGCGGGAGGCGAGCTCGCCGTCGTTGTTGGCGTAGCCGTGTTCGAACATGAAGCGCTCGCCCTCGCTGTTGTAGAGGATGCCCCCCTCACCGCGGACGCCCTCGGAGATCAGGACGCCCGTCGACGGCAGCGTCGTCGGGTGGAACTGGATGAACTCCATGTCCTCCATCGGGACGCCAGCGCGGTACGCCATCGCGACGCCGTCGCCGGTGTTCGCGACCGCGTTCGTGGTGTGGTCGAACACCTGCCCCATCCCGCCGGTCGCGAGGATGACGCCGTTGTCGGCGCGGAAGCCGCTGACCTCGCCGCTCTGGATGTCGTAGGCGACGACGCCGTGGCAGGTGCGGTCGGCCGGGTCCTCCTCGTCGGTGACGGCCAGGTCCATCACGTGCCACTCGTCGTACACCGTGACGCCGCGTTTGACCACCTGCTCGTACATCGTGTGGAGCATCTGGTGACCGGTCTCGGCGCCGGCGTACGTCGTCCGGGGGAAGGAGAGCCCGCCGAACGGCCGCTGGGAGACGCGGCCGTCCTCCTCGCGGGAGAACGGCATTCCCCAGTGTTCGAGCTGGATGACCTCCTCCGGGCTCTCCTGACAGAGGGCCTCGACCGCCGGCGCGTCGCCGAGGTAGTCCGACCCCTTCATGGTGTCGTACGCGTGGTCCTGCCAGGAGTCGGCGTCGCGCAGCGCCGCGTTGATGCCGCCCTCGGCCGCGCCCGTGTGCGAGCGGACCGGGTGCAGTTTCGAGACGATGGCCACGTCGGCCCCGGCTTCCTGTGCCGCGATCGCCGCCCGGAGTCCGGCCCCCCCGGCGCCGACAACGATGACGTCGTGTTCGTGCATTGTGATATGGTGTTTCGTTGGTTCCGAATGCCCTTGAGCGTGTCTCCCGCCGTTACCAGAACTTCAGGTTGTTCTTCACCGCTTCGCGCTTCAGCTCCTGGATGTGCTCGGTGAGCGGGATGTCCTTCGGGCACACCTCGGTACAGGAGAACTGGGTCTGACACCGCCAGACGCCGTGCTCCTGCTCGATGATTTCCAGCCGCTTCTGCTTGATGTCCTCGCCCTCGCGCTCGTCCATGGCGAACCGGTACGCCTTGTTGATCGCGGCGGGCCCGAGGTACTCGTTGTCGCCGGCGGCGATGTTACACGAGGACATGCACGCGCCACACCAGATGCAGCGCGTCGACATCTTCACCTTCTCGCGGTTCTCCCGCGTCTGGCGCTGTTCCTCCAGCTCCCCGTCGGGGTACTCGTTCGTCTGGAAGTACGGCTCGACGGCCTCCATCTGGTCGTAGAAGTGCTCCATGTCGACGACGAGGTCCTTCTGAACCTCGGCGTGCGGGAGCGGTTCGACGCGGATCGGCTCTTCGAGGTCGACAATCTGGGTCTTACACGCCAGCTTCTGGCCGCCGTTGACGAACATGGCGTCAGAGCCGCACACCGCCTGCCGGCAGGAGTGGCGGAACGTGAGCGAGGAGTCGTAGTTGTCCCGCGAGTACATCAGCGCGTCGAGGACGGTCATCCCCTTGGTGAACGGGACGTGGAACGTGTCGAACCGGGGCTCCTGTTTCCCCTCCACTTCGGGGTCGTACCGGAACACCTTCAGCTCGATCGTGTCCTCGTCGGCCGCGGCCTTCTCGGCCTCCTCCTCCTGTCGCCGCGCGCGCTCCTCCGCGGCCCGCCGACGCTTCTCGGCCCGGCGTTCGTCGCCCTTGGAGGCGACGTCGGCCTCGGTCTCGGTCTCGGTCGATTCCTCGGTCTGCTTGGGTATCTGTGTGCTCATGGTCGGTTCAGTAGAGTCCGATGCCCGCCCACGCGTTCGCGGTGCGCACGCCCTGCACGATCAGGACTGTGCTCGCGGCGACGAGGGTCCACTTGATAACGGTGCGTTTGGTGCCGGTCAGTCCCTGATTGACGAGGGCGTTGTACACGCCGTTGACCCCGTGGAACGTCGCGGTCACGAGGAAGAGGATCATCAGCGAGTAGTAGCTCAGCGACTCCATCCGCCCCGAGCTGGCGAGGAACGAGACCTCGTCCGCGTGGTGGACGAAGTGGAGCAGGAAGAAGTGGAACGCCAGCACGACCAGCAGGAACGCCGCCGTGATCCGCTGGAGCAGCCACATCCGGCCGCCCGACTCGAACGAGGAGTAGCGCTCCGCCATCTCAGAACGCCCCCGCGATGAACGTCGGCACCGACGCGACGGTGATCGCGCCGGTCAGGATGAGCGACGCGTAGAAGCTCTTGTCCTGTGCGTCCAGGCCGACGCCGAGGTCGACGAGGAGGAGCCGGGCGCCGTTGAGCATGTGGAAGACGGCCACCGCGAGCAGGCCGACCTCGAGGAGCCGCACCAGAAGCAGGCTCTCGAGGCTGACGATCGTCTGGGTGTACACGTCCTCTCCCGCCATGATCGCGGCTTCACCCGCGCCCGCCGCCGGGATCCCGGTGCTCAACACGGCGATGTGGGTGAACAGGTAGCCGATGAGCACCCACCCCGTGAACTTATGGAAGATCCAGGCCCACATCCCCGCCTCGAACTCCCGCCACCGACTGAAGTCCTCGATGAGGCCTCGATTGTACGACTGACTCATACCTACCGCTTTCCACCGGGGTCGTATAGTAGTTACTAACACGGCGGGATCCACCCCGACGCTCCCCCGTCGCGTTCGGGTGTGATCCGCCTTGCCACGCCGGACTCGCTCGCGGAAGCCTTTTATGTATTCCCCCCGCTCTTACGGACGCAATGGCGAAAGGCGAAGTTGACTTCTTCAACGACACTGGCGGCTACGGATTTATCGAGACTGACGACGCGGACGAGGACGTGTTCTTCCACATGGAGGACGTCGGCGGCCCGGACCTGGAAGAGGGTCAGGAAGTCGAGTTCGACATCGAGGAGGCGGACAAGGGTCCGCGCGCGACGAACGTCACCCGTCTGTAACAGTCGACGACGTTCCACGGTTGTATCGGCTTTTCGACTGTTCTACGCCCGTGAGCGACGGCTGTCTTCCCGGTCCGTGATCGGTCCCCCGATCCGGCTCGCGGAGGCCCCCGAGACGCGGATCGGCGCGGCCGATCGAACCGGCCGTTCGAACCCCGACCGATAGGGATTTATCAGTTGCTGACTGACCGGTCAGTCAGATGAGCGACCAGCCGAGCGCGGCCGACGAGATCATGGACGGGGTCTACCGCGCGCTCCGCGCACACGGCTACGCCGACGTGACGATGCAGGACATCGCCGACGAGTGCTCGAAGAGCAAGTCGCTGCTCCACTACCACTACGACACGAAAGAGGACCTGCTCGTCGCGTTCCTCGACTACGTCATCACCGACTCAGAGGCCCGGATCCGCGCCCACGCCGACGACCCGCCGGCCGAGCGGCTCGCGGGGTTCGTCGGCTGGTTCGTCTTCGAGGCCGACGCTGCCGACCGCGAGGCGTTCCACATCGCCCTCCTCGAGCTCCGCACGCAGGGTCCGTTCAACGACCGCATCCGCGAGCAGCTGGTCAGGAGCGACCGACTCCTCCGCGGGACCGTCGCCGACATCCTCGAATCGGGGATCGAGGAGGGAACGTTCCGCGAGGTCGACGTCGAGGAGACGGCGGCGCTGATCGTCGCCACCCTCGACGGCGCGCGGACCCGACAGATCACCCTCACCGACGGGGCGGAGGGAACCGACGGGACAGCGGACCTCGACGAGTCAGGGGGGACGGACACCGGCACGGACGCGACCGGCGAGGACGACGTGGAAGACGCGGCCGGCGAGGACGACGTGGAAGACGCGGCCGGCGAGGACGACAGAACCGACGGAGCGACCGGCGAAGACGGCGCGACCGCTCGCGGCCTTCCCGAGCCGACGTACACCCGTCGGGTCGCCGAGGCGACGCTCCAGCGTATCGTCGAGCCGCTGCTTGCCGAGGGCGTGGAACTGCCGTCGCTGACGAGCGACATCGACGTACTGACCCGCGACGGCGAGCCGGAATGACCGAACGCCTGACGAGGCGCGGAACGGCGTCGGCCTCTCGTCGGGGGCCCTGACATGGGGTGGTTCGGCTTCGACCGCCCGCCGGCCGTGCTGCTCGCGGTGATCGCCAGCACCTTCTTCGTCGGCTTCGGGGGCGGGGTCGTCTTCCCGATCCTGCCGAACCTCGGCGCGGTCCTCGGGATCTCGGCGTTCATGGTCGGCGTCATCCTCTCGGCGAACCGCTGGGTGCGGCTCGTCGCGAACGCGCCGGCCGGCGCCCTCGTCGACAAGTACGGGACCCGCAAGCCGTTCGTGCTCGGGCTCTTAGTCGAGGGGATCGCGACGCTCGGCTACGTCGTGGCGCTCGCGATGCCGCCGGCCGAGTCGCTCCGGCCCCTCGCGGCGTCGCTCCCGCGGTTCGCGGTCGGCTCCCTCGCCGTCGGACCCGACTGGTGGTTCGCGCCGATCTCGGTCGCCGTCGCGCCGGAGACGTGGTTCCTCCTCGCGCGGGTGGTCTGGGGGCTCGGCTCCGCGGCGGTGTTCGCGACCGCGTACACCATCGCCGCCGACCTCTCCGACAGCGGGTCGCGCGGGACGAACATGGGCGTCGTCCGCGGCGGCATCACGCTGGGGTTCCCGGCCGGGCTGGTGCTCGGCGGGATCGTCTCCTCGGTGGCCGGCAACGCCGCCGCCTTCGTCGTCGCCGCCGCGTTCGCGCTCACCGCCAGCGTGGTCGCCTACCGGTACGTCCCCGAGACGCACGTCACGGGCGACCGCTCGGGCGACTCGATCAAGCCGTGGGACGTCGACACCGCCGTCCCCGCCCTCACGGTCGGACTGGTCAACTTCGGGCTGCTGTTCGCGTACATCGGCGCGCTGTTCTCCACGCTCGTGCTGTTTCTCGGCGAGAACGACATCTCGCTGTTTGGGCTCGCCCCGCAGGGGACCTCCGGGCTGTTCATGGCCGGCACCGTCCTCTCCGCCGCCTTCTTCATGCTCATCGGCGGGCGGATCTCGGACACCCGTGACTCGCGTACCCCGATCCTATTGACGTTCCTCGTCGTCTCGTTCGTCGGGTTCCTGCTGCTCGCCCGGTCGGGGTCGGTCGTCGACCTCGCGCTCGCCTGCGTCTTCATCGGCGCCGGGCAGGGCGGCACGAGCGGTCCGATGATGGCGCTGCTCGCCGACCTGACCCCCGACGAGCGCATGGGGCGGGCCTCCGGGACGAACAACGTGTTCGGCGACATCGGCGGCGGGCTCGGCCCGATGGTGTCGTTACCGCTGATCGAGGCGGTCGGCTTCGCGCCCGTCTACGCCGCCTGCGCGGTCCTGCCGCTCGCGGCGGGCGTCGCGCTGCTCCTCGGCGTCCGGCGAGAGACCGGGACGTTCCTGCCGGGGCGGGCCGCCGACGACGCCGGCGGCGCGGGCGACGCGACCGGCGCCGAGCCGTAGGTCGGCCGTGTGCGAACCGCTGGCTCCCCCTACCCGAAAGAACAACCGTTAAAAGTCGTCACCGGGTTCGTACGGATATGGCTGGAACTATCGAAGCGCTCGTCCCCGGCGGGCAGGCCACCCCCGGCCCGCCGCTCGGTCCGGAGCTCGGGCCGACGCCGGTGGACGTTCAGGACGTCGTGGGGCAGATCAACGATGAGACCGCCGCGTTCGACGGGATGGAAGTCCCCGTCACGGTGGAGTACGACGACGACGGCTCGTTCACCATCGAGGTCGGCGTCCCGCCGACGGCCGAACTGATCAAAGACGAGGCCGGGTTCGAAACGGGCTCCGGCGAGCCCCAGACGGACTTCGTCGCGGACATGTCGATCGAACAGGTGAAGAAGGTCGCCGAGCAGAAGTCGACCGACCTGCTCTCGTACGACGTGAAAAACGCCGCCAAGGAGGTCGGCGGCACCTGCGCCTCCCTCGGCGTCACCATCGAGGGCGAGGACGCTCGGACGTTCGACGACCGCGTCGACGCCGGCGACTACGACGACGTCCTCGACGCCTGATTCGGTTCTCGCGGCCTTTTGCGGCGGCGTTTTCGCGACGGCACCGTGTCACTGCCCTCGTAGCGGCGCGCCCGTCCCCGCCGGCCCCCGCGCGGCCCGACCCGTCGCTTTTTATCCGCGACGTGCCGAATCGCGTCCATGCCTGATCTCCACCCGATCGCGAAGCGGATCCACAACGTCCAGCCGCGACCCGTCCGGCTCACCCTCGACGACGGCGAGACCGGCGTCTTCGAGTTCTCCTCCACAGAGTTCTTCCAGCGCGAGTTCCGCGGCGAGGGCGTCCGCACCGACGCCGACCGCGACGCCGAGTTCCGGCTGATCACCGACGACGACTACGAGTCGGTGCTGCTGGGCCGGTCGGGACCGGACGCGGAGGGCTGGACCGTCGTCGGCGAGATCGTCGAGGCCGAGCGCGCCGCGGAGTGACGGCGACGCGCTCGGCCGCGTAGTCGGGCGACCGCACCGAGCTCTCGTCACCCGCTACCGCACGACCGTCACCGGCACCTCGGCGCGGCGGACGACCCCCTCGGCGACGCTCCCGAGCAGGATCCGCGAGAGTCCGGTCCGGCCGCGGCTCGCGAGCACGACGTGGTCGAACGGCTCCGCGGTCCCCTCCGCCCCGTCATCGTCGCCGACCGCGGCGTCGCCGCCGGCGACCGTGAGGATCGTCGCGGTCGGCCGGCCGACCTCCAGTCTGGTGTCGACGTCGCGGTCGACCGCCCTCGCGGTCTCGCGGAGGATCCGCTCGCCGCGCCCCTTCGCGCTGTCGTACCACTGGTCGACGGCGCCGGGGAAGCCCCCCTCCGCCCCGGTCGTCGAGTCGGCCGGGTTGATCACGTGCAGCGCCGTTATCTCGGCGTCGGGCCACTCCTCGGCCGCGAAGCGGAGCGCCTCGGTCGATTCCTCCGAGCCGTCGACCGCCACCAGGATCCGTTTGGTCATACGCGGCGCTTCACCCGCTCGGTTTAAAAAGGGCGATGGCGGCTCCGGCCGCGCGGAAACGCGTCCGCTCGCCCGGTCGGCTCAGTCGCCGTGGCGGGTCACGCACTTCGAGAGCCCGATCAGCTCCACCGGCTCCGAGTTGTCCGGCGAGTACACCACCATCTGTCCCTTCTCCATGTACGGGACCTTGCCCGCGAGGTTCGAGGGGATGTTCACGCTGGAGATGGCGTCCTCGTCGCCGAGGTTGAGGACGATCTTCGTGTTCACCTGTTTAAAAACCGACTCCGCGACGTCCTGTGGGTCCTGCGTGATCAAGAAGAGGCCGAGCCGCTCCTTCCGGCCCTGCTTCGCGGCCTCCGTGAACTTCTGGACGACCTTCCGCGCCTGCACGTTGTCGGCGTCAGCGAGGAAGTTGTGCGCCTCGTCCATGCCGATGAGCAGCGGCGTCTCCTCGATCCGGTCGCTGTCGGGGTCGTTCGAGAGCTTGTCGTCGACGAGGAGGCCCGCGACCGCGAGCACGACGATCTCCTTCTGCCGGGAGGTCGGGAGGTGGTACGTCGGCACCACGGAGAGCCCGCCGGGCCGGACGAGGGTGTGGTCGAGCTCCGTGATCGGTTTCGCGTCCTGGTCGAACACGCCGCCGGGGACCGCGCGCACCCGCCGCTTCACGGCGTCGAACGTCGCCTCGTGGACCCGGCCGCTCTCGTCGAGCTCCGCTTTGAGCGCCGGGTCGTCGAGGTACGAGAGGAACTGGCTGTAGGTGCCCGAGTCGCCGTAGTCGCCGAAGAACCGGTTGAGCAGGGTCAGCAGGGCGGGGTACTGGTTGTCGTTGAGCCCGGAGCCGGCGACGAGCCACGGCATGTCGTTCGCCAGCGAGAACGGGATGGTGAACTCGACGCGCTCGGCGCGGTGCCCCTCGCCGGGGTACGTCGCGTTCGCCGCCCGGGGCACCAGCGCGACCGTGTCGTCGTGGCCGCCGTGCGCGATCCCCTCGCGGTCAAGCCGCCGCGCGAAGTCGGCATCGAGGTCCGGGTTATCGTCGTGCATCTGCGCGTACTCGTCCTGCGGGTCGAACTGGACGACCGCCATGCGCGACTCCCGGCCGTCGCCGGTCGGGTAGGTGCGGTCCGAGTCGAGGTACTGCCGGAGGACGTTCTTGGAGGCGTGCGTCTTCCCCGACCCGGTCCCGCCGGCGACGAGGGTGTGCCGGAACGCGAGCGGGTCGCCGTCGGCGTAGTCGTCCTTCACCCGGTAGTCGACGGTGGGCGGCTCCGCCGCCGTCCGCACCTTCTCGCCGCCGACCGAGAGATGGCCGAGGAAGACGCCGTCCTCGGGGATCTTCAGTCCGGTCTTGATCTCGGCGTCGTCGGAGGCCTCCTCGACGACCGCCCCCGGCTTCGGCACCCGGTCGGTCATCCGCCGTTTCATGTCGTCGCCGGCGCCGTAGACGACGGACATCGGCTCCAGCTCGGCCATGAACTTGTAGTCGCGCTCGGCGAAGTCGTCCCGGCGCATCTGGCGGCGGGCGTGGATCTCGGTGGCGTCGTCCGAGCGGAACTCCTGGGCGTACTCCAGCCCCGTGATCCGACAGAACAGCCGCTCGCCGTCCGGGTACGGGACGAGGAGGTACTTCCCGAGCCGGACCGACTCGCGGTTCCCCGTCGTGACGAACGCCCGCAGCGTCGTCTCCTCTGCCTCCTCCGCCACGCGGAGTCCCTGCGAGACGGAGACGACCCCGAGCCCCGCGTCCTCGCCGGCCGGCTCCACGTCGTACGCGGCGAACGCGTCGTCGTCCGCCTCGTCACCCGTGGCCCCCGCGGACGCCGCGCGACCGCCGTCGCCGGTCGCCGCGCCTCCCGAAGCCGCTCCCTCCGCTCCGGGCGCGTCGTCGGTGTCGCGGTCGGCGGGCGAGCCGGCGGCGTCGCCCCCGCCGTCGCCATCGTCGTCGGTGAACTCGGTGAAGTCCTCCAGCGTCATGAGCGAATCAGCGGCCGCCACGCCGAAAGCGTTTCCCCCTCCGCGTCGCCTCGGGGCGTCGCGGGTGCCGCCGCCGTCTCGGGCGTCTCGCGCCCGTCGCGGGCCCCTTTTCCGCGTCGGGCCCCTACCGTCGGTATGATACTGGTTCGCGGCAGCGGCGGGGGGACCGACCTCACCGGGACGGTGTTCGAGCGCGGCGAGGACCCGCCGACGTACAAGGGCGCGCCCGACGAGGACGCCCCCTACGTCTGGGTGTGCGACTCCTTCTATCAGGTCGAGAGCGGCGGCTCGGCGCTCACCGTCGGCGGCGAGGAGATCCGCGTCGCCTTCGAGGAGCCGATGCCCCGCGGGTTCGACACCAAGTCGGCGGCGCTCGACGCGGCCGAGGAGCACGTCCGCACGCAGTTCGCCCGGATCGGGGTCGACCCCGACGACGTCGAGGTCGAGGTGACGAAGGCGGACCCGGCCTGAGCCGTCGACGGGGCGTCCGTCGCCTCCGAGCCGGCCCCGCCACGCGGCGGTCCCGCTACGCGCCGGTCACGCCACGCACCGGCCCCGCCACCCGCCGGGGTTTACCCGTTCGGGCACGGTACGGGGGGTATGTCGGAACCGCCGGAGGACTTCGATTCCGGATCCCGGGAGGAGCGCGAGGTCGCCGCCGAGGCGGCGGGGGACCGCTCCGACCTGCTCTCGCTCATGGGCCACACCTACCGCGGCGAGCTCGGACGGATGAGTTCGTGGCGGACCCGCATCGACCGGACGACCAACTGGGCGGTCGTGCTGACGGCGTCGCTGCTCACGTGGACCTTCTCCAGCGAGTCGCGCCCCCACTACGTGCTGCTCATCGGACTCGTGATGCTCAGCGTCTTCCTCGGCATCGAGACGCGCCGCTACCGCATGTTCGACGTCTGGCGGTCCCGGGTGCGACTCTTAGAAGAGAACGTGTTCGCGAACGCGCTCGACCCGGAGGGCGTCAAGCAGTCGAACTGGCGGACGCTCCTCAGCGAGGACCTCCGTGAGCCGACGATCAAGACGCCCACCGTCGAGGCGATGTCACGGCGTCTCCGTCGGCTGTACGCCCCGCTCCTCACCGTTCTCATCGCCGCGTGGCTCGTTCGGCTCACGGTGTTCACGTCGTCCGAGAACGGCGTCGTCGCGACCGCGGCGGTCGGCGCGATCCCGGGCGCGCTCGTGATCGCGGTCGTCGGGTGCTTCTACCTCGCCGTGCTGGCGCTGACGATGCGCCGGCCACCGAGGCGGGCGAAGGGCGAACTCGGGTCCACGGACGACGCCGAGGAGTGGAAGTGAGCCGGTCGCGACCGCGGGCCGCGGCCCGCGGTTCCGCGTCCCGCAACCCCTTTTCGCCCGCGGTCCAATCGGGTCCTATGACAGCGCTACCGGACCGCGTCGTCGGCGACGCGCGCACGAGCGACTTCGGCTGGGACCTCCTCACGGACCTGACCGACATCGGGAACCGGATGGCGGGGTCCGTCGGCGAGCGGCGCGGGGCGGAGCGAGTCGTCGCGGCCTTCGACGAGGTCGGCCTCCGGAACGCCGGCCTCGACGAGTTCGAGATCCCCGGCTGGTGGCGCGGGGACTCCGCGATCGATCTCGCCGGGCCGGTCGAGCGCCGACACGAGGGCTCTCACGAGGTCATCGCGCTCCCCGGGACGCCCTCGGGCGATGTGAGCGCCCCGCTCGTCGACGTCGGCGACGGGACCGACGAGGCGTTCGAGGCGGCGAGCGACGAGCTCGACGGCGCGATCGCGATGGCCTCCTCGCGGACGCCGGACGCCCACGACCGCTGGATCCACCGCATGGAGAAATACGTCACCGCCGCCGAGCACGGTGCGGTCGGCTTCGTCTTCCGGAACCACATCGAGGGCGCGCTCCCGCCCACCGGCGAGATCGGGTACCACAACCGGCCGGGGCCGATCCCTGCGGTCGGCGTCTCGAAGGAGGTTGGCGAGCGGCTGGTGCGGCTCGCCGGAGGCGACGGCGAGGGCGACGACCCGGTCGAGCTCTCGATCGAGGTCGACTGCCGGAACGAGCCGACGACCTCGGTCAACGCGGTCGCCGAGGTGGGGCCCGACACCGACGAGGCGGTGTTCCTCACCGCGCACGTCGACGCCCACGACGTGAGCGACGGCGCGAACGACAACGGCGCCGGGTCGGCGATCGTCGCCGAGGTCGGTCGGCTCCTCGCTACCGTCGAGGACGACCTCGACACCCGCGTCCGCCTCGTCACGTTCGGCGCGGAGGAGATCGGTCTGTGGGGCGCGTACCACGCCGCCGAGACGACGCCGCGCGACGAGATCGCCTGCGTGATCAACCTCGACGGCGCCTGTAACTCCCGGGACCTCAGGGTCGGGACCAACGGCTTCGACGGGATGGGCGCGGTCTTCGAGGCGGTCGCCGAGGCGTTCGACGCCCCGCTCGCGACCGGCGAGACGATCTCCCCGCACGGCGATCAGTGGGCGTTCGTTCAGGAGGGGATCCCGGCGGTCATGGCGTCGACGAGCTCCGACCAGTCCGGTCGCGGCTGGGGGCACACCCACGCCGACACGCTCGACAAGCTCGATCCGCGCGATCTGCGCGAGGTGGCGACGCTGGTCGCGGCGGCGACCTACCGCTTCGCGACCGACGGCGGCGGCGCGGCCGGCGGCACGGAGGTCACGCATCGGTCGCGGTCGGCGATCCGCGAGTCGATCGCCGACGGCTACGTCACGGAGCTCAAGACCGGCGGTCGCTGGCCGTACGACGAGTGACGCTCGCGGCCGGCCGCGGACCGACCGCGGCCGCCTATTCCTCCTACTCCTCTTCGTCCGCGTCGCAGACGCCGAGCGGAAGCGTCTCCGGCGGCTCAACGTCGCCGTCGAGCCCCTCGTAGGCGTCGTCGATCAGGCGGGCGAGCTGGGTCTCGGGCGTCACGCCGCGGGCGGCCGCGAGCGCCGCGAGCCGCTCGTACTGCTCGGCCGGAACGGACACCGAACCCTCTGTCATACCTGTCGCTGGTCGCCGTAGCTACAAAAGCGTTGTTCGGGCATCACCACCGGCCGACTCGCTTGTCGCCCGCCGACTCACTCGCCCTCCGCCGCCTCGCGCTCGCGACGGTCCGGAGCGGCCTGCCCCTCGAACCGGTCGAAGAGAGCGTTCATCACCGTCGACTCCGCCCGCGAGAGGTGCTCCCACACCGTCGTCGAGCCGAGCCCGATCTCGTCGGCGACGTCCTCGACCCCGACGCCGCCGCCGTGGTCGTAGTAGCCGACCGCGATGGCCGTCGCGAGCACCTCTCGCTGTCTCGACGTGAGCCCGTCCAGGATGCCGGAGGCCGGCAACGCCGGCGGTCGCTCGATCGACGCCAGCTCGACGTTGCGCGCGAGTTCGACCTCGTTGCCCCCGCGCTCAAGCTCGCGGATCACCGCTGCGAGGTCGTCGTCGGCCTCGATATATACGGTCCAGCGCTCGATCCCGGCAGAGATGCTCGTCCCCGTCCGGTAGTGGATCCCCATCTCCGAGAGCCGCTCGCGGATCCCCTCCCAGCCCTCGCTGTCGATCACCACCGCGACGTACGCGTGGGTCCCGGTGACCGGCGAGATCGGATCCGCCTTCACGACGTCGTCGGCCGCGCGGAACTCCTCGACGAACGACTCTATCTCGGCCGTCGGCCCGCGCAGCTCCATGATCCGCTTCCGCTCGCTTCCCCGCCCGGTCATCGAGGAGACCGACCGAAACGTCACCTCCGGGTGACGTGCGCTCACCTCGGACTCCGGCCCTCCCCGATGGCGGATTCGGAGGGTCACTTCGCGCATGGTATATCTAGGTCATCGACGTTCAAACGGTTTCCGGGAGCGATCGCGTCGCCACTCGCCGGAACGGGAGCGTTGCAGAACGCGGTCACGGGTCGCTCAGAAGCGACTACTGGATGTGTCCTTCGCGCCGCAGCTGGTCCGCGTCGTCGTCGTCGTAGCGCCACTCGACGTTCGCCTTCTCGTCCTGCCAGTCCCACGGCTCGGCGAGCACGACGTCGCCCTCGCTGATCCATGTCCGGTACTTCATGCGGCCGGGGATCCGGCCCAGTCGCGTCTCGCCGTCGACGCAGCGCAGGCGGACGTGGTTCCCGCCGAGGTGCTCGGTCACCACGGCGAACACTTCGTCGTCCGAGGGCATTCGGAGGTTCCGACGCCCGGATTCTTCGCTCATACAGTCAGTAGTGCGTTCGTCGGTATAAGTGATGGGAGACGCGTGTGTGCGTTGCACGTGCCAATCGATAGCACGGAGCGGGGTCTCGTCCCCGGAGCCGGATCGGCCACGACCGCCGCGGGCGGCGTCCCGGCGCCGGGACGCGAGCGAAGCGTTCAAACCCCGCGGCGACGAGGCGCTTCGTATGCAAGACATGGAAAGCATCGTCCTCGACGAGAACGAGGAGGCGCTCGCCCCGGCCGTCGTGGTCGCGACGATCGCGCTGCTCGCCGTGTTCGTCTTCGGGTTTCTGATCCAGATCGTCGGACTGGTGATCTGACCACCCGGCCATGTTGGCGGACGCGCCGCACGCGTCGACCCTCCGGACGCGCGCCGACGGACACGAAACTCGCCGGGTCCGCCTCCGTTTTCGCCCCCGGGCGCCGAGCCTTCGGGTATGACCCGCGAACTCCTCGCCGACCTGCTCGACCGCAACGGGGAGCACGTCGGTTCCGCGGCCGCCGCCGACCTCGCCGCCCGGCGCGACGGGCAGCGCCCGCCCGTCGTCTCCGTCTGCTGTTCGGACTCGCGCGTGTCACAGGAGGGTATGTGGGCTGTCGACCGGCCGGGCTTCCTCTTCACCGCGGGCAACATCGGGAACCGCGTGAGCAGCGTCGTCGACGGCGAGCGCGTGCTCTCCGGGAGCGTCGCCTATCCGCTGGGCCACACCGACACGGACGTGCTCGCGGTCGTCGGTCACACCGGCTGCGGCGCGGTCGGTGCCGCGCTCGCCGCGGTCCGCGACGGCGCCGTCCCCGAGGAGCCGGGCGTCCGGGCGGACGTGGCGGAGCTCGCCCCGATCGTCGAGGCTGGGCTCGCGGCGATCGACGAGGACGACGGCACCGCCGCGAGCCTCCGCAACCGGCTCGTCGAGTACAACGTCCACGAGCAGGTCGCGATCGCCCGCGGGACCGAGACCGCGGCCGACGCCGACGTGTACGGATTCGTCTACGACTTCCACGGCGCCTACGGCGACCGCGACGGCGCCGTCTACCTCGTGAACGCGAACGGCGATCGCGACCCGGAGGCGCTCCGGGAGCTCGTCGGCCCGGACCGCGTCGACAGCGTCGCCAGCCTGCTGTAGCCCGCTCTCGTTCGCCGTCGTCCCGAGGTGCCGCCCCACCGCATCCGACAGTCGTATGACCGCGACGCCCGAAGGGACGGCTAATGGACCGTCGCGTTCTGTTCGCGAGCCTGATCCTCCTCGCCGGCGGTGCGACCGGCGTCGGGGTCGCCCTCTTCGCGTTCGTCGGTATCGACGAGGGCGCGGTCGACGCCGAGATCGTGTGGGAGACCGACCCCGTCGAGGGCGACGACGGCAGCGGCGCGGTCGTCGCCACGATGGACGGTGACCCGGTCGTCGTCCAGTCGACGACTGCCGACGGCGAGCGCGTCGTCCGCGCGACCGCGGTCGGCGGTGACGTCGCGTGGCGGACACCGCTCTCCGCGATCGCCGCGGGCGACGCCGCCGGCGGCGACGGCGATACGGGATCCGGCGACGCCGGGGGAGCCGACGACCCGCCCGGGACCAGCCGCCTCGTCGCGGGGACGCTCGACGGCGAGTCGGTCGTCGCGTTCACGACGGCGCCCGGATCGCTCGTCGTCCTCGACGCGGCCGACGGCTCGACGCGGTTTACCGTCGACCTCGACGGACCGGGCGGGATCCGGCCGGCGATCGGCGACCTCGACGCCGACGGCGGCAGCGAGGTCGCCGCGGCCACGGCCGACGGCCGCGTCGTCGCCGTCGCCGACGGCGGTGACACCGTGTTCGAGACGTCTCTCGGCGAGCCCGTCGACCGACGGCCGCTGATCGTCGGCTCCGGAGGCGACGAGTCCGGCGATGCGGCGGCCGACGCCCGGGGAATCGCGGTCGCGACCGTCGGCGGCGAGGAGACGACGGTGCGCCTGCTCGACGCGAACGGCGACGCTCGCTGGACGGCGACACCGTCGGTCACACCGCTGAGCTGGAACGCGGCCGACACGCGGAGGGGCCCCGTCATCGCGCTCGGCGGAACGAACGGGAACCTGGAGGCGATCGAGGTCGCCGACGGCTCCAGCAGGTACGAGGTCGGACTTCAGGACCTCCCCGTCACCGTGGGCGAGGCCGACCGCGGTCGGATCCACGTCGGCGGCGTGCGCAGCGTGTGGGCGGTCGACCTCCTCGACGGAGAGGTCGTCTGGAAACAGCAGTACGGGGGCGACACCCGAGTGAACGCCCCGGGCGTCGGCACCGTCAGCGCGGACGCCGGCACCGGTCCGGTCGCGGTGAATCGAGAGGGCGACGTGCTCGCGTTGAACCCCAGCGGCGAGGCGATCGCCCGGGGCGACGTCGGCGCCGCCGTGGTGTACGCGGGCCCGCTGTTCGCCGACGTGACCGGCGACGGGACCGACGAGGTCCTCGTCGTCACCGAGGACGGTCGCATCGTGGCGCTCGACGACTGAGGGGGCCGTTTCGCGTCGCGTGCGCGGAGTTTATATACCTCTTTGACAGGAAAACCGCCCGACAACGCCCGTTCAGTGATGATCGTTCACCGGAAACGCGGTGTGTCAACGGTGCGGTCGCTCTCCGCTCTTCGCGGGCGGCAATAAACGGGAAAGAAGGCGCGCGCGGTCAGTGCTGCTCGTCCTCGTACACCCACGCGGCGGTGTCGAGGCCGTAGTCGACGAGCTCGTCCTCGTCGAAGAACAGGTCGATCTCGCGCTCGTTCGCGCCCTCGTCCTCGTGGTCCGACGCGTGGATCACGTTGTGGCCGAGGTCTAAGCCGAAGTCGCCCCGGATCGTGCCCGGGGCGGACTCGGCGGGGTCGGTCTCGCCGACCATCGCGCGGACCTGTCGGGTCGCGTCGGCTCCCTCCCACACCATCGCGAAGACGGGGCCGGAGGTGATGAAGTCGACGAGGCCGTCGAAGAACGGCTTCCCCTCGTGCTCGCCGTAGTGCTCGTGGGCGAGGTCCTCGTCGATCCGCATGAACTTCCCGCCGACGAGCTTCAGCCCGCGCTCCTCGAAGCGGGAGACGATCTCCCCGATGAGGCCGCGCTGGACGCCGTCGGGCTTCACCATCACGAAGGTGCGCTCGTCGTGGTGGCTCATCTACTCGCCACCCTGCTCGCGCCCTTCCTCGGTCCACTCGAGGTCGCGCGCCTCGCGGCCGAGGAAGTAGTTCTTCTCCGCCTTCGAGTCGACGAAGTGGAGGATCTGTCCGTTCTTCTTGACGTACATCGTGCCCGTGCCGGGCTCGATCTCCTCGCCGGTGTAGTCGCAGGTGCGTGTCTCGACCATTGGTTATCGCCCTCCGATGGAGTCGGCGTCGCGCTGGGTCTCCCGGAGCTGGAGCACGTCGCCCATGCGGACGGGGCCCAGGACGTTCCGGGTGATGATCCGGCCCTGGTTCGATCCCTCTTGGATGCGGCATTTGACCTGCATGGCCTCGCCGTGCATCCCGGTCTTGCCGACGACCTCGATCACCTCGGCGGTGGTCGAGTCGCCGGTGCCCTCTTCTGCGCTCATGGGTGGTTATCGGAGCTCCGCGACCTTCTCGCCGATGTCCTCGACGTCGTCGTCGGCGTCGCCGGCGTCGACGACGGCGGCGGCGGCCGAGCCGACTTCGAGGCCGGCGGCGTGGCCGACGTCGTCCTGCGTGTCGACGAAGACGACCGGGATTCCCTTCTCGTCGGCGAGCTCGGGGAGGTGCATGACGATCTCCTCGGGGGAGACGTCCTCCGCGACGATGACGAGGTCGGCGTTGCCGCGCTCGACGGCCTTGGTGGTCTCGTTGGTTCCTTTCTTCACGGTGCCTGTGTCTCGGGCGACCTCGAGCGCTTCGAGCGATCGCTCGGCGAGGTCGGCTGGGGTTTCGTAGTCTACGTAAACGGGCATATGTTGTTCACCTATCCTCCGTGCGGGCTCGCGTGTCCGTCCCGTGGTCGGTCCCTAACGGAACGGCACATCATCAACCCCACAGAGGCTGTGACCCGACGTAGTCCGGACGTCCATAAAAGCGCTTTCAATATGCCTCGCGTGTGCGAGCGGGAGTCACGGGTGGGAATCGGCCCCGTCGGACTCCGCGTTTCTTAAGCGTCGCTCGCCCCTCGGCCCGCACATCGAATGGTCCGACTCGTCCACTACTCCGACATCGAGAACGTCTTCGACGCGCCCGCGCGAGCCGCCCGCCTCGCCGGTCGGATCCGGGCGCTCTCGGGCCCCGACGCCGCGGTGGTCGCCACCGGCGACACGACCGCGCCGGGCGTCCTCTCGCTGGTCGCGAGCGGGCGGCAGGTCCTCGACTTCTACGCGGCCACGGACACCCGGCTCGACACGTTCGGCAACCACGAGTTCGACTACGGGCCGGACGCGCTCCGCGGGCTCGTCGCCGACGCGCCCGCGACCTTCGTCTCCGCGAACGTCCGCGACGAGGCGGGCGAGCCCTTCGGCCGCGACGAGGGCGTCGTCCCGTGGACGACCCTCGAGATCGACGGCGCGACGGTCGGGTTCGTCGGCGTCACTGACCCCGCAACGGACTCGCTGAACCCCATGGCCGCCGAGCTCTCCTTCGACGACCCGGTCGCCGCCGCGCGCGACGCGCTCGCCGAGATGCGGACCGCGGTCGCCGAGCGCGGCGAGAGCGGAGGCACCGGCGCGGCCGCCCCCGGGCTCGACTACGCGGTTGTCCTCTCGCATCTCGGCGCGGGCGACGACGACCTCGCCCGCGCGCTCGACATCGACGCGATCCTCGGCGGTCACGTCCACAGCCGGCGCAACGAGGTCGTCGCCGGCACCCGGATCGTTCGGCCCGGCGTCAACGGCGAGACGGTCGCCGAGGTGGCGTTCGGCGGGGGCGCTTCGAGCGACGCGATGGCCGACGGGTCGGGCGACGGCGCGACGAACGACGCCGGAAGTCACGTCCCGGCCGCGACCCTCCACGAGCCCGACGGCGCGGATCCCGCGCCGGGGCTCGAGGCCGCCCTCGCGGAGCGGATGGCCGCGGCCGACCTCGACGAGACCATCGACGTCGTCGACGATCCCATCGAGCGCACCGGCGACGTGGTCCACGGCGGCGAGTGCCGCGTCGGGAACTTCGTCGCCGACGCGTTCCGGTGGGCCCACGACGCCGACGTGGGGCTCTCGAACGCCGGCGGGCTGCGACAGGGCGACCCGTGGGCGGGCGAGGTGACGAAGGCCGACCTGATCAGCCTGATCCCGTTCGAGGAGCCCGTGGCGCTCGCGTCGGTCACCGGCGCGGAGCTGCACGACGTGTTCCGCGAGATGGCCGCGCCCGACGTGGACTTCGGCGAGGACGACTGGTGGCACGGCCACGTCTCGAACGCCGAGGTCGTCTGGGACGCCGACGCCGAGCTCGTCCTCGAGGCCACCGTCGGCGGCGAGCCGATCGACCCCGAGGCGCGCTACACCGTCGCCGTCTCGGAGTACCTGCTCCACTCCGAACACGAGTTCCCGACGCTGGCGCAGCGCCACCGGATCGACGAGGCCGACATCCAGTACGAGGTGCTCGCCGCCTACGCCCGCGAACACGGGATCGACCCCGCGGTCGAGGGGCGCATCGAGATCCGGAACCGGGCCGCCACGGCCGACGACGACTGACGAGACCGCGACGACGACGGCCTATTTATAAATAGACGCGGCGGCGCGTGCCTGCGAGCGGGCTGTAAGCCCGCGAGCAGCGCGCGCGAGGGAGTCGGTCGCCCGGAGCAACGCGGAGGGGCGACCGACGAGGCTGGGGAGGTATGAGGCGCGGTGCGGTTGCGGTGGGAGGGAATCAAAGGGGCAGCCGTGAGGGCGAAGCACGGCGACGCAAGGACCGCAGGGAAGGAGCGAAGCGACTGACCGAGGACCGCAGCGAGCCGCGCGAGCCCTCGCGGCTGGGGCTTTGGAGGTGTTCACCGCAAAGAGACCAGTCACGTATCGCCGAGCGGCTGGGGCTTTGGCGGTGTTCACCGTCGGTTCTGCAGCAGACGTTTTTTAACCGAGCGGCTGAGGTTTTGGGAGAAATCATCGCTGACCCGTACTCGGCTATTTATAACTGACCGTCAACCACGTACAAACACCAACTGCAGCAATCCACCGAGCCCGCCGCCTCTCCGCCTCAGTCCAGATCCACGTCGACGTCGTGCTGGAGCCCGGCCGCCTTCACCGTATTATAAAGGAGCATCGCGCGCGTCATCGGCCCGACGCCGCCGGGAACCGGCGTGATCGCCCCCGCCACTTCGCTCGCCGACTCGTACTCCACGTCGCCCACCAGCTCGTACCCCTTCTCGGTGTCCGCGTCGACCCGATTGATCCCCACGTCGATCACCGTCGCCCCTTCCTTCAGCATCGAACCGTCGACGAACTCCGGGATGCCGGCGGCGGCGATCACGAGGTCCGCGTCCGCGAGCTTCCCTTCCAGGTCCTCGGTCCGGGAGTGACAGACCGTCGTGGTCGCGTTCCCGGTCGGCGCCTTCTGGATCAGGAGGTTCGCCATCGGCTTCCCGACGATATCTGACCGGCCGACGACGACCGCGTCGGCGCCCTCCGTCTCCACGTCGTACGCCGCGAGGAGCTTCTGGACGCCGTGCGGGGTACAAGGTTTAAATCGGGCGTCGCCCGCGACGAGCCGGCCGACGTTCTCCGGGTGGAAGCCGTCAACGTCCTTCTCCGGGGCGATCCGCCGGAGGACGCTCCGCCTGTCGACGTGGTCGGGGACCGGCAGCTGGACGAGGATGCCGTGGACGTCCTCGCGCTCGTTGAGGTCGTCGATGGTGTCGTACAGTTCCTCGGCGGGCGCGTCGGCGTCGATCTCGACGTGGACGCTCTCGATACCGACCTCCTCGCAGTCGCGCTGCTTCATCGAGACGTACGTCTCGCTGGCCGGGTCGTCGCTCATCAACACGGTGGCGAGCCCCGGGGTCACGCCCGCCGCCTCCAGCGTCTCGACGTGCTCGGTCACGTCGGCGCGCACGTCGGCCGCGACGGCCTCGCCGTCGATGATCGTCGTCGCGTCCGCGTCGTCGGTGCCTTCACTCATACTCGAACCGAGGGCGAGCCGATACAAAAGTGACGCGGGATCGTGTCGATCTCGGCGCTCCTGCCGCGATTTTTATACACGAAGCTGTACACACCGGCGTCGCGGGCTACTCCGGGAACAGCTCTTCCTCGCGCTCGACCGCGTCGATCGCGGCGATCTCCTCCGCGGTCAGCTCTAGCTCCGCGGCCGCGAGGTTCGCGCGGAGGTGGCGCTCGCTCGACGCCTTCGGGATCGTCACGACCGGTTCCTTCGCGGTCGCCCACGCGATCGCGACCGCCTCGGGCGTCGCGTCGCGCGCCTCCGCGACCTCGATCACGGCGTCGATCTCGCTCACTCGCCCGCCGGCCAGCGGCGAGTAGGCGACCACGGTGTAGCCGTGTTCCCGGGCGTGCTCCAGCAGCTCGGGCTTATAAAACAGCGGGTGCAGCTCGGTCTGGTGGGCCGCAAGCGGCGCGTCGAGGACCTCGATCGCGCGGTCCAGCTGGTCGAGTTCGAAGTTCGAGACCCCGACGTTCCGGACGAGCCCCTCCTCGACCAGCCGGTCGAGCGCGGGCAGCGTCGCCTCCGGGCCGTAGTCGCCCCGCGGGCGGTGGACGTACAGCAGGTCGATCGCCCCGACGCCGAGCCGATCGGCGCTCTCGCGGGCCGCCGGCCCCACGTCGTCGCCGGCGAGGTCGTCGATCCACAGCTTCGTCGCGACGGTCACGTCCTCGCGACGCACGCCGCCGCGGGCGAGATCTTCGCCGCCGGCGACGCCGTCGCCGTTCGCGTCGCTCGCGGCGAGCCCGTCGGCGAGCCCCTCGCCGACGACCGCCTCGTTGCCGTAGATCCGCGCGGTGTCGAGGTGACGGTAGCCGAGGGCGAGCGCGGTCGCGACCGCGTCGGGGTCGTCGATCCCCATCGTGCCGAGACCGACGGGCGGGAGGTCCATGCCCGACGCTGGGCCCGAGCGAAACAAAAAGCGTCCGGCTTCGCCCGGCTGAGGGCGGATCAGACCGGACCGCCGCGCTCCGCGTCCACCGGCGCCCGTCCGCAGATGCTCACGAGGTCGTGGAGGTCGTCGATCTCGTAGGTCGGCTGGCATGAGAGCTCGGTCGAGCGCCGGTGCGGTCGCCGCACGAACGCGGAGTCGATCCCGGCGTTGTCGGCGGCGCGTACGTCCGACTCGTTGTCGCCGACGAACAGCGCCGTCTCGGCCCCGAGGTCCTCCAGAGCGCGTTCGAGGTAGTACGGCGACGGCTTCTTCCGCGAGAGGCTGGCGATCGACGGCTCGCGCCCGTACGCCACATCGAACTGCCCCGCGAGGCCGAAGTGGCTCAGGATTGCGTCGACGGTCGCCTGTTGGTTCGAGGAGACAACGCCGAGCGGGGTGTCGAGGAACCGGAGCGTGTCGACGTCCTCGTACGGCGTCTTCCGTCCCTTCCGGGCCGCGTCGATCTGGGCGGCCGAGGCCAGCTCGTCGCGAACGCGCCAGAACTCCCCCGGGTCGACCCCATAGCGCTCGCAGATGTCGGTGAGGGTCGCGGGGTCCACGCCGACGGCGACGTCGTCCACGTGGGCGAGGTCGGGGTCCTCGACGCCGAGGCTCACGAACGCGTCCCAGGCGGCCTCCCGGAGCGTGTCGAACGAGGTCCGTCCGACGAGCACTCCGTCGTTGTCGAGGACGACGGCGTCGTACACGTCTCACCCTCGGTGGGTAACCGGCAAAAAGGTTTCACCGGCTCTGCCGCGGCGACCGGCCACCCGACCGAGAGCCCTCGGAGCCGGGCGGCTCGCGCGGTCTCACGCGCCCAGCAGCCGGAGGACGGCGCCGGCGATCAGGGCGATCGTCCCGGTGAATAGGCCGATGAACGGGATCGGAATCGGTACCGGGATCACGATGAGCAGGACTCCGATCGCGATCAGCGCCGTGGAGAGTCGCATACGCTTTTCTCGTCGGCCGCACGGAAATGGGTTCAGCTTGACTGACGAGGGACTCGATCTCAGCATCGAGCACGCCTCCCGCACTTTCAATACCCGGCGCGTCGAACGTCCGAACTGGACCATGAATATTGTTGATATCGCGGTGCCGGAGTACGTCGAGGTCGACGTCGATGAGCGACTCGCCAAGGTCCGGTCCATCTTCGAGCGCGAGAATCCGAAGGGGATCATCGTCACCGACGACGGCGAGTACGCCGGCGTGGTCGGGGAAAAACAGCTCATGCGCTCGCGCATGGAGGACGACACCAAGGTGTCGGCCGTCATGAAGCCCGCGCCCTCCGTCGACCGCCACGAGGACGTTCGCGAAACGGCCCGCCTCCTCGTCGAGGGCGACGTGAAGATCGCCCCCGTCTACGAGGGCGAGAAGCTCTACGGGATCGTCACGGTCGACCAGATCCTCGAGGCCGTCCTCGAGAGCCTCGACGCGATCACCGTCGGGCAGGTCGTGACCGAGGACGTCATCGGGATCAACGAGAAGGACAGCGTCGGCCGCGCGATCAACCGCCTGCGCGAGAACGGGATCTCCCGGCTCCCGGTCCTCGACGAAGACGGCCGGCTGGTCGGCGTCGTCACCACCAACGACATCGTCGAGTTCGTCGTCCGCGACCACGAGCGGCAGGGCAGCGGCGACCGCGCCGGCGACATCGACCGGATGCTCGACATCCCGGTGTACGACATCATGTCGAGCCCCGTCGTCACCGCGACGGCCGACGAGACCGCGGAGGCCGTCGTCGAACGGATGTTCGACAACGACATCTCCGGGCTCGTCGTCACGCCGGGCGACGCCGAGACCGTCGCCGGGATGGTGACGAAGACCGACGTGCTCCGCGCGCTCACGTTCACCGAGCAGGACTCGATGGACGTTCAGATCACCAACGTCGAGCTGCTTGACACGACCACCCGCGAGCACATCGTCGAGTCGATCGAGCAGGTCGCCGACAAGTACGCCGCGATGCACGTCATCCACGCCCACGTCCGGCTCCACGCGCACAAGGAGAAGCTCCGCGGCACGCCCCTGATCCAGTGTCAGATCCGTCTCCGGACCAACGAGGGCCAGGTCGGCGGCTCCGGCGAGGGGTACGGCGCCGAACACGCCTTCCACGTCGCGCTCGACAAGCTGGAGCGCAACGTCCTCGAAATCAAGGGCGTCAACGCCGACGAGGAGTACCGCGGCCAGCTGCTCCGCAAGCTCGGCGAGCTGTGAGCCGGTAGGACGGCGCTCGACGGCTCCGGCTTTTCACCGCGTCTTCTCGTCACTCTCCCGCTAAAACCGTCCGAGCGTGGCTGATCTCCGGCTTCCGGACTACGCCTCGGTGCCCTCGGAGAGCCCGTCGGCGACGATCCGGAAGGTGGCGGTGTCGCCGGCGGGCTTCGAGCGGTGCTTCTCCAGCGTCGCCCGGCGGTTCCCGCCGCGGAAGCGGTCGACGCGGACGATTGCGCCGGTCCAGTGGTTGAGCGTGTTGCCGCCGAGCGCGCGGTCGCGGTCGGAGTCGGGATCGGTGAACACCTGGTTCGTGATCACGACGGCGACGTCGTGACGCCGGGCCAGCGAGAGGAGGTGCGTCACCTGCTTGGCGACCTTCCGGAGGGACTCGCCGCCCTCCGTGTCGCCGGCGCGCTCCAGCCGGTAGAAGCCGGTCGCGGAGTCCAACACGATCAGCTCGACCTCCTCGGCGAGCTCCTCGGCGTCGCGGACCGCCTCGCGCTGGTCGTCGAAGTCGTACGCCTCCGAGATCACCAGCCGCGACGCGATCTCCTCGACCGTGTCGTCGACGGCGGGGTCGTCGGCTCTCCCCGCGGCCAGCTGCTCGAACCGGTCGATAGAGAGCCCCTCGGTGTCGATGTAGAGGGCGCGGTCGCCGCGGCCGGCGACCTCGACCGCCGCGGCCAGCGCGAGGTTCGTCTTCCCCGCCGCGGGCGGGCCGTACACCTGCGTGACGACGCCGCGCTCGAACCCGCCGCCCAACAGGTCGTCGACCGGCCGACAGCCGGTCGGGATCGGATCGCTCACTGTGAGTCGCCTTGCCCGCGCTCGTATTTAAACGGTCGATCGCCGCGGCTCGCGGTCGGCGACCGGGAGCGCGTGACTGTAGTTAACTGTCCAGGCGCGTCGCTCGTCGGGGTGAAATAAGCGTGAAAGAACGGAACGGTCGCCGGTCTCGGTGACCGGCGACGGGGTCCGGTAGTGCGTGCGGACGCGGCGTCCGCGGTAGAATCGTTAGTTGCGCGTCAGGTTCGTCGCGCGGGGTCCCTTGGGGGACGACTCGATGTCGAACTCGACCTCCTGGCCCTCCTCGAGGTCCGGGCCGCCGACGTCTTCCATGTGGAAGAACACGTCCTCGTCGTCGTCGAGATCGCCGTCGTCAGTCGAAATGAAACCGTAGCCGCCAGTGTCGTTGAAGAAGTCAACCTTACCGTTTGCCATTGCAACCAAACGTACAGGCCTTTCGGGGATAACGCTTGCGAGGGTCGTGGTACCATGACCATCCCGGCCGGTCGGTCGCCGGCGACCGCTGTGACTCTCTCGGGTACGGGCCGCCTGTGCTCATCGCGTGCCATCAGTCGCGAGGTTCATTTACGAGCGTCCGCGTAGGACGAACATACACATGGATCGTCGCACCTACCTGCGGTCGCTCGCCGCGACCGGCGCCGCCACCACCACCACCGCGACCGCCGGCTGTCTCGGCGTCCTCGGCGCGGGCGGCGCCGAGGGGACCGTCCTCGGCCCGCCGGAGCGGGACCTCAGCGAGGCGTCGCACCCGAGCTACGGCGACGAGATGCCACACATCACGGTTCCCGATCCGATCACGGGCGAGGAGGTGTCCACCGAGGGCCTCGAAGGCGAGCGCGCCGTCCTGTGGACCTCGTTTTACACCAACTGCCCCGACGGCGTCTGTCCCGCGCTCATCCTCCGGCTCCGGCGCGCACAGGAGTACGCCGCCGAGCAGGGGTTCGGCGACGAGGCGGCGTTCCTCGCGCTCACGTTCGACCCCGAGCGCGACACCGCCGAGGTGCTCCGCGAGTACGCCGGCCAGCGCGGCGTCGACCTCGGCGCCGGCAACTGGCACTTCCTCCGCCCGGAGAGCTACGAGCGGGGACAGGAGCTGATGGACGAGGAGTTCGGGCTCGTGATCGAGAAGCGGGACGCGGACGAGTACCAGAACATCGAGTACCGGTTCCCTCACGTCGGTATCATCCTCCTCGCCAACGAGGACGGGATCGTCGAGCGGGTGTACCCGAGGGGTCCCCAGACGGACGTCGAGCGGATCGTCGACGACTTCGAGCGGGTGGTCACCGCGTGAGGCGCCGCCACCTCCTCGCCGGGCTCGCGAGCGTCGGCGCCCTCGGCGGGGCCGGCGCCGTCGCGACCGGCGGCGTCCCCGACGCGCTCGGCGGCGGTGACGCGCCGGAGCCGATCGAGCCGGTGACGCTCGACACGATCGAAGCGCCCGGGAGCCGCGACGGCGACGTGACGCTCCCGGCCCCCGACCGCCCGACGTTCGTCGACTTCTTCGCGACATGGTGTAAGCCCTGCGTCGAGCAGATGCCCGACCTCGCGGAGGCCCACGACCGGATCGGCGACGAGGCGCTGTTCGTTTCGGTGACGCCTCAGGATGTCGGCGGCTCAGTGAGCGAGGAGAAGGTGGTCAACTGGTGGCGCGAGAACGACGGCGACTGGCTCGTCGCGGCTGACGTCTCGGCCGAGCTCGCCGCCCGACTCAACGTCGGCGGCTACCCGAGCGCGCGAGCCATCGACGCGACGGGGCGCGTCCGCTGGGCGACGTCCGGGACCCACACGACGGAGGAGTTCGTCGAGGGAATCCAGAAGGCGCTCGACCGATGACGGGACGCATCGACCGATCGATGACGGGAGGCGCCGACGGATCGGTGACGGGGCGCATCACCCGATGACCGACGTCTCGCTCGCGACCAACGTCCCGTTCGCCGTGACCGCGGGAGTCGCGACGTTCTTCTCGCCGTGCGCGTACCCGCTCTTGCCGGGGTACGTCGGCTTCTACGTGAACTCCGTCGACGCCGACGAGGCCTCGGTGACCGGGGCGGGGGTTCGCGGCCTCGCGGCCGCGGTCGGCGTGCTGGCGACGTTCACGTTGCTCGCGGGCGCGACGGTCCGAGTCGGGCAGTCGACGCTGTCGAACATCACCGTCTTCGAGACGCTCGTCGGCGGGCTGCTGGTCGTCTTCGGACTGCTCGTCGTCGCCGGACGGGCGCCCTCGGTCTCCGTCTCGCTGCCGAAGCGCCGGACGAGCGTCTTCGGGTTCGGCCTCTTCGGGGCGGGGTACGCGCTCGCCGGCGCGGGCTGCGTCGCCCCCATCTTCCTCGCCGTCGTCGCGCGCGCCATCGCGCTCCCCGACGAGGCCGCCCTCCTCGTCCTCTCGGTGTACGCCGGCGTCGTCGCGGTCCTGATGGCCGCGACGACCGTCGCGACCGGCGTGGGGCTGATCAGCAACGCCAACCGGGTGATGACCCACGCCGGGACCCTGAAGCGCGTCGCCGGCGCGGTGATGATCGTCGCCGGGATCGGCCAGCTGTACCTCTCGCTCGTCGTCTACTGAGGATCGACCGACGGTCGGCGAGAGGGTGGGAGGCGCACGCCGAGGGGGTAGTAGAGACGCGTTGAGGTGGCGACAGACGCCCACCGAGCGAGTGGCCGGGCCGCTCTACGAGTCGAGACCATGAACATTCATATCCGATAGCGAGGAAGTGTCACCCAGCCGAACCGGACGGCGAACGGCCGTCTATAAGGGTTCGGTCCCCGCTCATGAATCTCGATCAGTTTACAGCCGAGAACGCACCGACGGAGAGCGCGGAACCGTTCCAGCGCGAGAACAGCTACACCCTCGACGTTGACGTCGACGGCACGGTGATGGCGAAGGCCGGGTCGATGATAGCGTACACCGGCGACGTCTCGTTCACCGGGAAGGCGTCCGCGGAGGGCGGGCTCACCGGCTTCCTCAAGGAGGCGGCCACCGGCGAGGGGACGCCGATCATGGCCGTCGAGGGGCAGGGTCACGTCTACTTCGCCGACGGCGGCAAGAAGGTGCAGGTCGTCGAGCTCGACGCCGGCGAGTCGATCACGGTCAACGGCGAGGACGTGCTCGCCTTCGAGGAATCGCTCTCCTACGAGATCAGCACCATCGACAGCCTCGCCGGCTCGCTCGCCGGCGGCTTCAGCAACGTCTACCTCGAGGGGCCCGGCTACGTCGCGATCACCACTCACGGCGACCCGATCGTCTTGGAGCCGCCGGTCGCGACGGACCCCAGCGCGACCGTCGCGTGGGGCGGGACCTCCCCGAACGTGGAGGTCAACCGCAGCCTCTCCGACATGATCGGGCAGGAGTCCGGCGAGCGGTACCAGATGCGCTTCGACGACTCCGGCGGATTCGTGGTCGTGCAACCGTACGAGGAGCACGTCTGACCGAGCGTGTCGACGATGGCCGAAGGCGACGGCGAGCCGGCGGGCGATGCGACCGAGAGCGAGCGCGCTGACGACGCGGACCCGACCGGCCCGCTCGCGCGGGGCAAGACCGCGCTCACCGAGGCGGTGGGTCTCGTCGTCGACGCCGTGCTCGACGCGCTATGACCGACTCCGCGCGCTCCGAACCGACCCTGATCGCCCACCGCGGGTTCGCCGGCGAGAGCCCCGAGAACACCGTGGCAGCGGTCGAGCGGGCCGCTGGGGTCGGGAGTGCGGAGGGCGCCGACGGCCCCGCCGGCCGCCGGGCCGACTGGATCGAGGTCGACGCGGTGCCCACCGCCGACGGCGACGTGGTCGTCATCCACGACGCGGAGCTCTCCGGGCGTGACGGCCGCGGGCTCACCGACGCGACGGGCGTCGTCTGGGAGACGGACACCGCGACCGTCACCGGCGCCGAGGTGCTCGACAGCGGCGAGACCGTCCCGCTCCTCGCCGACGTGCTCGACGCGGTCCCCCCGGACGTCGGCGTGAACGTCGAACTCAAGAACCCCGGCCGGCGCGACCTCCGTCAGGGCGAGAAGCTCGCGGGGGACGCGCTCGCGGCGCGGACGGATGCGTGGCGGCCGTTCGCGGAGCGCGCGCTCGACGCGGTCGCGGGACACGGGAACGACCTGCTGTTCTCGTCGTTCTGCGAGGGGGCGCTCGCGGCGGTGCGGGAGCTGTCGTCGCGGCCGGTCGCCCCGCTGTTCGGAGCGTCGATCGCGGACGGGCTCGCGATCGCCCGCGAGCACGACGCGGCGGCGGTTCACCCGCCGGTCGACGCGATCCGCGGCACGCCGTTCTTCGACGCGGAGCGGTTCGGCGAGTCGCCCGAGAACGGAGCGCCGGACATCGTCGCCGCCGCGCACGACGAGGGCCGCGCCGTGAACGTCTGGACCGTCGCGACGTGGTATCAGGCCGACCGGCTCGCGGCGGCGGGCGTCGACGGGGTCATCGCCGACTACTCGACGCTGCTGCGCGACTGAGTCGCCCGCCGAGACGGCGGTCGATAGTTAAAAAGCGTTCGACAGTCCGGTGCGACTCGCTTATCGCGCGGCCAGCCACTCGGCGAAGTCGCCGGTGAGGAACCCGGCGTAGTCGACGATCCCGAGGTACAGCGAGACGATCACGACGATAACGATCGGGATCCGGACCGCCCAGATCCACGCGTCGCCGAGGCCGCCGATGTCGGCGATCCCCTCTCGTAGTTCCTCGCGGGCGATGTCCGGAATGACCCAGCCGACGAACAGCGCGAGCAGCAGCGAGCCGAGGACGAGCAGTATCCCGTCAGCGAGCAGGTCGTACAGGCTGAGGAAGATCAGGTCGATCGTGACCGGCACGCCGAGGAGGAAGACGGCGACGCCGAGCGCGACCGACGCCGGGATCCGAGCGACGCCGAGTTCGTCGATCAGGTAGGAGACGAGCACTTCGAGGATGCTGATCGCGGAGGAGAGCGCCGCGATCCCGACCATCGCGAAGAACACGACCCCGATGACGCGGCCGCCGGGGATCCCGGCGAACGCCGAGGTGAGACTCACGAAGATCGCACCGGGGCCGCCCGTTCCCGGTTCGATCCCGACCGTGAACAGAACGGGGAAGACGACGAATCCGACGAGGACGGCGACGAGCGTGTCGAGTGCGGCGATAACGCCGGCGTCCGACGCCAGATTCCGGTCCTCGCCGAGGTACGAGGCGTAGGTGATCATCACGCCCATCCCGAGCGAGAGGGTGAAGAAGGCCTGTCCAGCGGCGGCGGGCAGGATCTCGGTCCAGTTCGCCGCGATCGTTCCGAAGTCCGGCGAGAGGTAGTAGCTGTACGCCGCGCTCGCGCCGTCGAGGGTGAATCCGTAGGCGGCCAGCCCCAGCAGCAACACGAGGATCGCGGGCACCATCACCTTCACGCTCAGCTCGATGCCGCGCCTGACGCCGGCGGCGATGATCCCGATGACGAGCGCCATGAACACGGCGTGAAAGAGGAGCGTGTCGAGACCGGTGGAGACCGTTCCGAACAACGCCTCCGCCTCGGCCGGGTCGGTGATGGTGAACCCGTCGGTGAGTCCGATGAGGGTGTACCGGAGGAACCAGCCGGCGACGACGCTGTAGTAGGACAGGATGATGAAGCCGGTGACGACGAACAGCCAGCCGGCGTACGACCACGCGCCGCTACCGAGTTTCCGCAGCGCGCCGACGGGATTCCGTTCGGTCCGACGGCCGATCACGAACTCGACGAGGATCGCCGGGAACCCGATCAGCGCGACGAACGCCAAGTAGGTAATCAGAAACGACGATCCGCCGTACTGGCCGGTGATGAACGGGAACCGCCAGATATTCCCGAGCCCCACGGCGCTGCCGACCGCGGCGAGGATGAATCCCGCCCGCGTCGCCCATGTCTCGCGTGCCATCTGTGACCGGAGAAATTCCGTTGCGGTCTAAAAACGTGTCTTTCCGCCGCTGAGACTATTGTCAACGTCCGTGATGGTTCGGCGGGGCGATACGGGACCGAGGGCGCTCGGCGACGAGGGCGCGGTCGCCACGGCCGCCGCGTTCCGTTCGATCGGTCGGGGACCGTGAATTTAATAGCCGGAGGGTTACCTCACGGGATATGGAACGCGTAGACGTCGCTATCGTTGGAGGCGGTCCGGCCGGCGCCTCCGCAGCGCACGCGGCCGCGACCGGCGGCGCCGACGCCCTCGTCCTCGAGAAGGGGGTCCCGCGGGCCGACCGCGACCGGCTCGGCCCGGACTCGACGGACGCCGCGGGGATCTTGGACTACTGGGTCGACATCATGGGGATCCACCCCGACGAGTTCGACGACGGCGTCGTCCAGCGCGAGCTGAACCGCGCGGAGTTTCGCGGGCCCGACGAGGCGGCGACGCTCACCTCCACCGGCATCGAGTCGTCGTACGACGGGTTCGGCTACACCTTCCAGCGCGCCCGCTTCGACGACTGGCTCCGCGACCGCGCCGAGGACGCCGGCGCGGAGTACCGGACCGGCGTGTCGGTCCGCGGCGTCGACACCGACCTCTCGGTGGACCCGAGCGACGGACCGAACGGGGACGCCGGCCCGGACGGTCGCGGCGACCCCCGCCACGTCGTCGAGCTCGCCTCGGGCGAATCGGTCGGCGCCGACTTCGTTGTGCTCGCCGACGGTCCCCAACGCACCGTGACGAACCGCGTGCTCGACGAGTACCTCCCGGCGGACGCGGCCGCCTCCGAGCGGCTCGCCTCCCGGACGGCGAATCACATCGCGTACCAGGAGTACCGCCGCGTGCCCGAGGACGTGTAC
The DNA here is from genome assembly GCF_003721435.2 of Halorubrum sp. CBA1229. Lineage (NCBI taxonomy): Archaea > Methanobacteriati > Methanobacteriota > Halobacteria > Halobacteriales > Haloferacaceae > Halorubrum > Halorubrum sp. CBA1229. The sequence goes on from NZ_CP054585.1 coordinate 2,492,845, forward strand.
GAGGCGGTGAACGACGCCCTCGTCTTCTGGTGGGGCGTGATGCCCGGCGAGACGGCGTACCCGTGGATCTTCCCGAACGACGACCGCGTCTGTCGGATCGGGCTGACGATGCCCATCGGGCTCGATATCGACGAGTTCGACCGGGACGCCTACGCCCTGCTCGACTCCGACGACGAGTCGATCCCGCAGGGCGGCGAGTACATCCGGCGCCTCCTAGAATGGCAGTACGGCGACGAGTACGACGTGGAGGACGACTTCCCGCTCGTCGAGGACGCGGGCAAGCGGAACGGGACGGAGACGTACCCCATCTCCTCGACCCGCCCGATCGACTCGCCGACGGACGCCGGCGTCGCGGTCGTCGGCGGCGCGATGGGGACGACCTCCGCCTTCCACGAGGGCGGCGACCACGTCGCGGTCAGAACCGGGGCCATCGCCGGCGAACTGGCCGCCGCGGGCGACATGGCCCCGTACAACCGGCGCTGGAAGGAGGCGATCGGCGACGAGATCGTCCGCAACGTCACGATGGCCGACATGGTCGCCGACTACGACCCCGACGACTGGAACCGGATCATCGGCGCCGCGGACGCCATGCTGGCGGCCGAGACGGGCGACGGCCTCCTCGCGCAGCCGTACCGCTCGGGGTGGGAGTCGGTAAAGCTCCTGCTCGGCTACAAGTGGAACAAGCGGCGCGTCATGAAGGACTACGTCGGCATCGACGAGAGCGAGTACGTCTACTGACGCCGCGCGTTCGGTGCGGTCGGGGTTCCGTTGCCGGGTTCGGCCCTCGCTCACCGGATGACCGGCGCCGACAGCTCCCGCGTCTCCGTCGGGATCCCCGCGACGTCGACCGGCTCCACCTCGTGGGTCGGCCATTGGCCGGTTTTCGTCAGCGTCTCGGTGAAGTCGGGCGCGACGAGGTGGGTGTCCTCGCTTTTGGTCCCCCGCACGGTCGGATTCCACGCGTAGCCCATCGGTCGTCGGACCGGCTCGTCGCCGCCGGGCGCGGCGAACCACTCGCGGCCCGCGAACCCCGCCGCGCCGCCCTGGTGGTGCTCCCGCCACTCGTCGGCGAAGCCGACGGCGTCGTACGCCTCGCGGATCGCGTCGAAGACGTCGCCGGCGGTGTCGGGATCGTCTTCGCCCGCGAGATCGCCTTCCGCCGCGGCCTCGGTCGCCGCGAGCGCGGTCGCCTCGACGCGGGCCGCGGCGCGGTGGCGCTCCTCCAACCAGTCGGGGGCGTCGAAGGCGACGGTCCGTGTCAGGGAGGCGTACAGCCCCGCCCGCTCGGCGGTGACGGAGACGAGCGCGTAGTCGCCTAAGGTCGCGTCGCTCGGCGTGTAGTGGCGGAACCGCTGCGCGCGCTCCGCGCCGCCGACGAGCACGACCGGGGTGTCGACGTCGCGGGAGGCGAGCGAGATGTCGATCCCGGCGGCGACCTCGTACTCGGGGTCCTCGGGCTCGAGGTTGCGGCAGACGGTCTCGACGGCGGCGGCGGCCTCGCGGCCCAGCTCGCGGTAGCGTTCGACGTCGTCGTCGGTGAGCGGCTGGCGCAGCCGGCTCCCGTCGACGCGCTCGAACCCCGGCACGTCGAAGTCGGCGGCGGCGGGGGCAGGCGAGCGCTCGGCGACGGCCGTAGCCAGCGAGTCGGCGTGCCATGGGAACGATTCGACGGCGATCGCGTCCGGCAGCTCCTCGTCGGCGAGCCGTTCCGCTTCGACGTTGTCCGTGATCACGCGGAGCGCGCCGTCGTAGCCGGCCGCGGCCACCCCGACGTCGGTGTCGGCGTCGACGACGTTGTCGCCGCCGGTGAGCCACGCGAACCCGTTCGGCTTAGCGAACCAGACCGCTTCGAGCCCGCGCTCGTCGAGGTACGCGTCGAGTCTGTCGGTGCGGGCGGCGAGATCGACCATACCGATCGGCTCTCGTCCATCAAGTAAAAGCGGTCGAAAGGCCGCCGCGAGGGACGCGTCGCGGCCGTCGCGCTCGGTCACCGTGCGGCCCGTCGCAGCCGGCGGGGTCGGTCACTGCACGGCCCGTAATCGCCGCACGCGAGCGTCGGTCGATCGAGGGACCGCGTCCCGCCGCCGTCCGAAACGAAAGGTTCAATTATATCCCCCGGATACGACGAGATGCGTCAGTAAGCCCCCTCGGGTTGGTAGTCTAGTCCGGTTATGACACCTCCTTGACATGGAGGAGGCCGGCGGTTCAAATCCGCCCCAACCCACTTCTGACTTCTCGCACCGACGATCGACGGCGAGCGGAGCGACCGACTCGGTCTGGGATCGATTTATAAGTGATCGGCTCGACCGCTCGGCGTCTTCGTCGGCCGCCCAGCGTCCCGCGGTGAGACTGCCCATTCGGGTTTTTTGTGACGTGCGATAGCGTCGAAACCGACCGATCGGTCGGCGACGTGTTTTTATACGTCCGGTGAGGCGGATCCGCTAAGACGATGCCACGAGAACAGTACCAGTCGAAGCTGGAGAAGCTCCGCGACGACGTGCTCTACATGAGCGAAGTGGTCGCGGAGCGGCTCAAGATGGGACTCGACGCCTTGGAGCGGCAGGACGGCGAGCTGGGCGAGGAGGTCATCACCGGCGACGCCGAGATCAACGACCTCTACCTCGAGCTGGAGGGCCAGTGCACCGACCTCATCGCGCTCCAGCAGCCGGTGGCGGGCGACCTGCGCTTCATCGCGGCCTCGTTCAAGATCATCACCGACCTCGAACGGATCGCGGACCTGGCGACGAACCTCGGGGAGTACGCGAAGCAGGCCGACCGCGAGGTGTTCCCCGACGTCGACGTCCAGCGCATCGGCGACGACACGCTGGCGATGTTAGAGGAAGCGATGCAGGCGTACGCGGAGTCCGACCCCGAGCTGTGTCACGCCGTCGCCGAGGCCGACGACGAGATCGACGCCGCCTGCGAGGCCGCGAGCGACCTCGTCGTCCGCGACCTCATCGAGCGCGACGAGCTCCGCGAGGAGGCGGACGTGGAGGGGACGATGCAGAACGTCTCGCGGCTCCTCCTCACTATCCGTGACCTCGAACGCGTCGGCGACCACGCCGTCAACATCGCGGCGCGCTCGCTGTACATGATCGAGAACGACGACGAGCTGCTGTACTGACGGCGTCCCCTCCTTTTAAAAACCGCCGCGGGGACGCGACCTATCCCGCCGCCGGGAGGCGCGGCCGATCCCGACGCCTACATACCGCCTCCCGCGGAGACCCGTACATGAGCACGTACACGACCGAGATCGACATCCGGTTCCGCGACATCGACGCGATGGGCCACGTCAACAACGCCGTCTACGCGACGTACGTCGAACAGGCCCGGACGGAGTACTTCCGAGACGTCCTCGACGCCGACCTCTCGCGGGTGTCGACGGTGTTGGCGTCGCTCTCGCTCGACTTCCGGCGACCGGTCGAGCTGACGGACGGGGCCGTCGCGGTCAAGCTCGACGTCGCGGAGCTCGGTCGCTCCAGCGTGACCATGACCCACGAGCTGCGCGTCGACGGGGAGCTCGTCGCCGAGGGCGAGGCGACGCTGGTCAGCCTCGACCCCGACTCCGGGGAGCCCGCGCCGGTCCCGCCCGCGTTCCGCGAGGGGATGGCGTCGTACCACGAGTTGTAGCGTCTCGCGGGCCGCGCACGTCGCGAACGGCGGCCGCTCGCCTGCCCGCCTACCGTCCGGCCGGCAAGCAGCCGTCAGCGACACCGTACCTTCTTGCCGCCGCGCGCCGATCGATCGCGTATGGCAGTCCGACTCTACGCGCTCGACGGGTGTCCGTGGTGCGAGAAGGCGTCCGACGCGCTCGACGAGGCCGGGATCGAGTACGAGACCGAGTGGGTCGACGCGCTCCACTCCGACCGCGACGAGGTGAAGCGGGTCAGCGGCCAGCGCGGCGTTCCGGTCCTGATCGACGAGGACCGCGGCGTGACGATGTCCGAGAGCGCCAACATCGTGAAGTACGTCGAGCGGACCCTCGCATGACCATCTACACCGGACGCGGCGACGAGGGCGACACCGACCTCCGAGACATGAGCCGCGTGTCGAAGTCCAGCCCGCGGATCGAGGCGTACGGGACCGTCGACGAGGCGAACGCGCTGATCGGGACCGTGCGCCCCACGGGTCACGACGATCTCGACGAGCTGCTGGAGACGGTCCAGAACCACCTCCACGTGGTGCAGGCGGACCTCGCGAACCCGGACCCGGACCCGGACGACCCGCAGGTCGAGCCCGAGCTGGTCGAGGCCCTCGAAAACCGGATCGACGCCTTCGACGAGGAGCTGGAGCCGCTGACGTCGTTCGTCCTGCCCGGCGGCGGCGAGTCGGGCGCGCGCCTCCACCACGCCCGGACGGTGACTCGCCGTGCGGAGCGCCGGGTCGTCGAGCTCGCGCGCTCCGAGCCGATCAACGAGACGGTCGTCTCCTATCTCAACCGCCTCTCCGACCTGCTCTTTACCCTCGGCCGGGTCGCGAACGCGCGCGACGGCGAGCCCGAGGAGTCGCCCTCGTACTGACGCGCATCCGCGGCTTTCTCCGACTCGTCCCGCAAATCGAACGGTGAGCGGCGCCCAGCGAGTGGTGACGCTCCGATCCTGTCGTCGCGGCGCAGCCACAAAGAATATATCCGTCCCCTTCCAAAGGACAGATATGAGTAAGCACTTCGAAGACGCACGGTACTACCTCGGACGCGCGGCGGAACACGCGAAGGCGGGCGTGAAAGAGGAGCTGGAGCCGGTCGAGGCGCGCGTGAAAGAGCTCGTCGGCCGCGGCGAGGACGAGCCGGAGCCCGAGGCGTCGCGACTCGACAAGCTCCAAGCCGACCTGAAGAAGCTTGAGGAGCGCGCGGAGGGCGAGGCACGCGAGGCGGTCGCCTCGGCCCGAGCGCGCGTGAAAGAGTACCGCGGCCACGACGCCGCCGAGGAATAGGCGCTCAGTTCCCCTCCGGTCTCCCGCTCTCCCTCCCGGTAGCGACGCGCTCGGCGGCCGACACCACGGCGCCGTCGATCCCTTCCGGCTCGAACGGCCAGCGGGGACGGCCTGTGGGTCACGGGCGGGCCGTGACGCGCTCGGCCGACGAAGCCCCGCGACAAAGTAACCCTTAAGTCCCGACATCGGATACCTCGACACGAGCGGGCTGGTGGTCTAGCTAGGTTATGACGGCTCCTTCACACGGAGCAGGCCGGCGGTTCGAATCCGCCCCAGCCCATTTCTGTCGACGCCGCAATCGCGAGCGACAGCGAGCCGAGCGACCGCGGTTCGAATCCGCCCCAACCCAGACGCCCACCGCGTTCGTGTGAAGTGGTAACGCCCATGGCGGGGAGGTTCTCGCCTTGCCCACTCGGTAATTCGCTAAGTCACCGGCGACTTCCAGTCCGACGTTCGCCGCCGACTGCAACGACGGGGTATCCGGTCGATACCAAAAACGGCCGCCGATGCGGGCATACGCGCCCGCCGTCCGCTATCGACGTCTCCCTGCCGACCGCCCTCGATCCGCGGGGCGAGGGCGCTCCCTTCTAGGCTGCCCCGGCTGCCTATCGGAAGGCGTCGTCACGCGTCGTCGACGATGACGCACCCGTCGCTACGGACGGTCACGTCGTAGCCCACGTGGGCGAACGAAACCGTCACCGGACTCGAGTCGGATGCGCTCATACAGAGGTCGTTGAGCGACTCCGGGTCGACCGTCTCGGCGAGGATCGGAATCTCGTCCGTATCGACGTCTTCGGCGTCGCTCACCGCCTTAATGACACCGACCACGGGAGATACGTCGCTCCAGTCGTATCGTCTGCTGACGAGAGGGCTGCTGCTCATGTTATTGATCGGTCGATCCGGACGGGGAAACTGCCAATCTGCGCGTAATTCGTCTCATAATAGGTGTAATTGAAATTAGTCGAACATAGGTTTGACGGATCCGGCTTGATCTTCGAGGATTCCCGTCGGTAGTCGACCCTGCCCGGGACGACGGGGACCGGGTGATCGGGCAGGGTCGCGTTTCCGGTGATCGGTGGGGAGATTGAGAGCGATCTCCGGCTGATCAGCGACGGCACCAGAGGGTGAGCCCGCGGCGTCGCGGCGAGACCGCTGCGGAGCGCGCCGAGGCGGTCTCGATTCGGGCCGCCCCCCGTCGAATCCAGCAGCCCCCGCCGGGTCTCTCGGCCTTTTATACGCGTGTCTGCTAACACCGACCCGCTCGGGCCATGGCCCTCGGCAACTCGGTGCGCCTCCTGCGCGACGCGGAGTTCGCGTCGCTGGCCGGCACCGCCTTCGCGCGCAGTCAGGCGTACTCGACGATCCTCATCGCGCTGGCGCTGTACGCGGATCTGTTCGGCACCACCGGGTTCGTCGAGGGCCTGTTCGGCACCGCCTTCGCGGTCGTCCAGCTGGTCGTCGTGCTCCCGCTCGGGCGCGCGGTCGACACCGGGAACGCGAAGCGGTACCTGCTCGCCGGCTTCCTGGTCAACGTCGCCGTCTTCGTCGGCTTCGCGTTCGTGAGCAGTCCGGTCCACGTGATCCTGGTCCGGATGGTGCAGGGCCTCGGCGCGAGCCTGCTGTGGATCACGGGCACGACGGTCATCGGCGAGATCAGCCCCGACGACGACCAGGGGCTCTGGCTCGGCTCGTACAACCAGTTCGCCTCCGTTTCGTCGCTCGCGGGCGACCTGCTCGGGGGATACCTCCTGTACGCCTACGGGTTCACCGAGGCGTACGCGGTCCTCTCGCTGTTCACGCTCGGCGCGTTCCTGCTGGTGTGGCGCTTTCTGCGCGACAACCCCGGCGGGCGGACGGACCCGGCGGAGGCCGGCGGGGTCGAGACGTTCCGGTCGCTGCTCGCGCTCCCGATGCTCCGGTCGCTGGTCGTCTTCCGGTTCACGTTCAGCGTCGGCAAGATGGCCGTGATCATCTTCCTCCCCATCTACGCGCGGACGGCGTTCGGCATCTCGGCGTTCGCCATCGGCTGGATCATGGCCGGCGGGAAGGCGACGAAGGCGGTCACGCAGGGATTCGTCGGCGGGCTCACCGACCGGTACGGCCGCCGCCACGGGTTCGTCGCGCTCGGCGCGCTGCTGTACGGCGTCGGCACCGCGGCGGTTCCGCTCGCGGCGTACTTCGAGGGGACGGTGACGCCGGTGACGGTGTCGTACCTCGGCGACTCGCAGACGCTCGGGGGCGCCTTCTTCGCGCTGTTCGGCGCCTACTCGCTGCTCGGCGTCGCCGACTCGATCCGCCTGCCGGCGAGCATGTCGCTGTTCGTCGACGAGGGCGAGCGCCGCGACTCGGTCGCGAGCGCCATGTCGCTGCGCTCCATCTCCTGGAAGGTGGGACAGGTCGTCGGCCCCGTCATCGTCGGGACCACGATGGACTTCACGACCACGGAGACCGGGTTCCTGCTCGCGGCCGGGTTCATCGCCTTCGCGACGACGCTGTTCGTTCTCCAGGCCCGCCGCGCGGCCGCGACGGGGGTCCCGGCGGGCCGGACCGCCGACTGAGCCCCGCAGGGCGTCGCTCCCGCGTCGCCGAGCGCCCCGCCGGGGCGGCCACCGGTATTTAGGGACTTCGCGGCCTACCGGCTCCCCGATGTCGGGATACGCCAAATACGTCGACGGGCTCGTGCACGAACAGACCCAGACCGAGGGCGACGGCGTCGACCTGACGGTCGCCGAGGTGTACGAGCTCACCGGACCGGGACGCGTCGACTTCGGCGGGGGCGAGCTCGAGGCCGCCGCCACCGAGCCGCACGAGCGCGAGAAGCGCTCCCCGGACGACGAGTACGGGTGGTGGTCGCTCGACCCCGGCACGTACCTCGTCGAGTACAACGAGTCGATCGCCGGGGGCGACCTGCGGCTCACCGTCCAGACGCGGGACGCCCTGCTGGAGCGGGGCGCGTTCCACCCGACGCTTCACGTCACGTCGCTCCCGCGGGTCCCCCTGTCGGTCGGCGGGGACGGGATCCGCATCAAGGAGAACGCTCGCATCTCGACCGTCGTCGACGCCGACCCGGCGTGAGCCGTCAGCGCCAGCGTGAGTCGTCCGCGCCGGCGCGAGTCGTCCGCGTCACCGTCGACGGCGACCCGACGTGAGCCGTCCACGCCGGGTCACCGTCGACGGCGACCCGACGTGAGCCGTCCACGCCGGCGTCGGCGGCTCGATCCGCCTCGCGCCGCCGTCAGACCTTAGCCCGCCGCGCCCGCGGGATCTGCCATGGACTCGCACACCGGATTCCACTCGCTCCGCGAGGAGACCGCCGCGTCGCTTCCGGTGCGCGGCGACCTGCCCGCGTGGCTTCGGGGGAGCCTGATCCGGAACGGTCCCGGGGCGTTCTCGTTCCCGGACGGGAGCGACGTCGACCACTGGTTCGACGGGCTCGCGATGCTGTACCGGTTCACGTTCGACCCGGGAGACGGCGCCGGATCGGTGACGGGAGGCGACACCGACGTCGTCCACTACCGCAACCGCTTCCTCCGTTCTGACGCGTACGAGGCGGCGACGAGCGGCGAGTTCGAGGGCGGCTTCGCCACCGGCGAGACGACGCTCCGCTCGCGGCTGGCGACGTTCCTCGCCGAGCCGTACGACAACGCGAACATCGTCGCCGAGCGGGTCGGCGACGCGTACGTCGCGCTGACCGAATCGCCGCGCGGCGTCGGCTTCGATCCGAACACGCTCGAAACGACGGGTCACGTCGACCGCGACGGCGACGCCCCGAGCGGCCAGCTCTCGTGTGCGCACTTCAAGCGCGACCCGGCGACGGGCGCGCTCGTCACCGTCGACACCGAGTTCGGGCGCGCGAGCCGGTACCACGTCACCGCGTGGACCCCGGAGGGGGACCGGCGCCACGTCGGCAGCGTCGACACCGACCGGCCGGCGTACATGCACAGCTTCGCGCTCACGCCGCGGTACGTCGTGTTGACCGAGTTCCCGCTCCGGCTCGACCCGCGCCGGTTCCTGAAGCCGGGCCGGCAACCCCCGTTCATCGAGCAGTTCGAGTGGGAGCCCGAGCGCGGGACTCGGATCGTCGTGCTGGACCGGACGACGGGCGACGTCGTCGCGGAGCCGACCGCGGACCCGCTGTTCGGCTTCCACCACGTCAACGCCTTCGAACGGAAGGGCGGGGCGGAGATCGTCTTCGACCTGGAGACGATCCCGGACGCGACCGCGATCGACTCGCTGTACCTGGAAAACGTCCGCGCCGGCGAGATGGGCGCCATGGCCGGTCGGATCGACCGGTTCACGGTCGATCTCGGGACGACGACCGGAGCGGGGAGGTACGCGGGCGGCGACGCGACGGTCTCCCGCGAGACCCTCTACGACGACGGCAGCGCGCTGCCGACCGCGTCGCCCGCGCGGTGGTGTCGCGAGCACCGGTACGTCTACGCGATGGGCATGGACACCCCGGTCACCGAGTGGGCCCGACGCGTCGTGAAGCTGGACGCCGAGGCGGGGACCGTGGAGACGTTCGACGCGGGCGGCGACTACTTCGGCGAGCCGATCTTCGTCCCGGCGCCCGACGGCGAGCGCGAGGACGACGGCGTCGTGCTGACGGTCGCACTCGACGTCGACACCGAGCGCTCGCGCCTGCTCGTCCTCGACGGCGAGACGTTCGCGGAGCGCGCCCGAGCGACGCTGCCGTACGCGCTCCCGTTCGACTTCCACGGCCGGTATTTCCCGGAACTCCGCGCGGCGTCGGGCGGGTGAGGTCGGACCGCGGTGACGCCCGCCGCCGGAGCGACCACCGTTTTCACCCGGCGGTCCGTAGCGCGGGTATGACTCGCACGGCAGTCGTCGCCGGGGTCGGTCCCGGACTCGGGGAATCGCTCGCGCGGAAGTTCGCGGCGGAGGGCTGTCGGGTGGCCCTCTTCGCCCGCTCGACGGAGTACATCGAGGAGCTCGCGGCCGACCTCCCCGACCCCGGTGAGGGGCTGGCGGTCACGACCGACCTGACCGACGTCAGGGCGATCCGGGACGGTTTCGAGACGGTGCGCGAGGCGTTCGGACCGGTGGACGTCCTCGTCAACCACGCGAGCGCGGCGTCGTGGACCGGGCTCATGGACACGAGCGTCGAGGAGTTCGAAGAGGCGTGGGCGGTCAACGGGCGCGGCGCGTTCGTCTGCTCGCAGGAGGCCGTCGACGACATGCTCGAGACCGGCGGCGGCACGGTGATCTTCACCGGCGCGACCTCGGCGGTCCGGAGCCGCGGCGGCGCGATCGGGTTCACGGCCGCGAAGTTCGCCGCCCGCGGGATGGCGATGGACATCGCGCAGGAGTTCGGCGGCGACGGCGTGCACGTCGCGCACGTCGTCATCGACGGCCAGATCGACTCGCCCGGCGCCCGCGAGCGCGACCCGGACCGCGAGGCAGAGACGTTCCTCGATCCCGACGAGCTGGCCGAGACGTACTGGCACCTGGTCGAGCGGGACGACGTCGGGACGCAGCCGTTCGAGGTCCACGTCACGAACGGGCCGAACCCCTCGGAGTTTATTTAAAAAAGGGCCGCGAGCCCTCCGTCAGAGCTCCAGTTCGTCCGCCGACTCGATCTCGAACCGAGTGACCTCCGGCTCACCGGCGAGGAGGTCGGGGAGCGCCGCCTCGAACGCTTGGAAGTGGTCGGTCTTGGAGTGCGCCTCGAAGGCGGCCTCGTCCTCGTACCGCTCGAAGAACCGCACCACGTTGGGGTCGTCGACGTCGGTGGTCGGTCGGTACTCGATCATCCCGGGCTCGGCGCGAGACTTCTCGGCGAGCTCGGCGATCAGATCGAGCGCCTCGTCGCGCTTGTCGGGGTCGAGCGGGAAGACGGCGTGGAGAACTATCATCGCGGTCGTCGTTGGTCGACCGCGAGTAATAAAAGGAGGCTCGATTGCCGTTCCGTTCGACTCGACGGAATCACTGCTTGCGGTGCGGTGCCGATAACGGGTCCCGATCGCTGAGGACCGAGTCACGCATGTCGGGCCCGGAGATGTGACTGACGCCGACTATCAGCGAGATGGTCATGAGCGCTAACAGCCCCGCCACGGCGAGGAAGAACCCCGTCACGCCGATGGTGACGAGGAGCGACACCCCCAGTAGCTCACCGCTGATCGCGACGAGGAACGCGAGTACCGTGAGTCCGAGCGCTCGGTCTTGAGATTTCGTTGTCATCTGTATCACTTGTACCCGAACGGAGTTAAGTCGCACCCGACACCTGCCGTTATGTCTCACGTTGCCACACGGCACAAAGTCGGGCTCCCGACGGCGCCGTCACGGGCGGCTCCGAACCGTGCCGTCACGGGCGGCTCCGAACCGCGCCACGCCCGGGACCGGGTCGTCGACGATCAGTCGATCCGAACGAGGACCCAGCCGAAAAGCAGCGGGGAGACGAGCAGCGCGATCGGGACCGCGATCCAGACCTGTCCCGCGAACACGTTGTACTGACCGACCGTGACCGACACCGGCGTCCCTTCGACGTACCCGACGACGAACTCGAACCCGACGGTGAGCACCGTCCAGAGCACTCCGATACCGACGAGCTCGGCCGGTCCGTACTCGATCGGCGTCCGCGAGAAGTAGGCCAGCGAGACGAGGAGTATCGCGGCCACTAGGAGCGCCGTACTCACCACGTGTCCGGGGTAGTCGCCGAGGCGGGGAATGAGAACGACCTCTCGGAACCCGCCGTTGAGGACGGCGACGACCGCCATCACCGCCCAGACGCCCAGCGGGTACAGAAACGCCCGCGGTCGGATCGGTCCCGCTTCCGACGTGAGCATGAGTCCCATCCGCGTATCTCCGCCGTGAGACAGCAAAGCTGTGCGAGGAGATTCTCCGAAGATGAGAGCGACTCCGATCGTCGGCGAGCGCGTCCTGCATCAGCCTTTTCAGTATCCTTCACAAAAATTAAATATGGATATCGAGACGGCCTTGACCGATGTCTGTGACCACCAGTACCCCGTCGCGTTCGACACCGTCGTCGAAGAGTGCGACGAGGGCGTCGTCGAGTTCGCGAACGGGGAGTCGATGCCGCTGGAGGACATCCTCGACGTCGTCGACGACGACCCCGACGCCTTCCGGTCGGAAGCGGAACTGGAGAAGTTCGTCACCTCGCTGCTCCCCGAGGACGCGGTCGGACGGAAGGGATACGACGACCGCGGGAGCGCCGCCACCGAGTCTGACGCGACCTCGTTCTGACCGCTCCGAGACGCCGACGCGGCCGTCGACGCCTCCGGCCGTTCAGAACGTGATGATCTCGTAGTCGTCGTCGACGAGCGAGCGGATGCTCGGGTGCCCGTCGTACTCGTCGAGCGTGACGAGCCCGGAGTCGGCCACGGTGTCCTCGACGCCGAACGCGCCGGAACAGAAGTCACAGACCGCGGCGTCGTCGCGGACCGCCTGGTAGAGCTCGTGGTAATCGCTCTCCTCGTCCTCCAGTTCCGGGATCCACTGGGTCCCGGCGCCGTCGAAGATCAGTTCCAACTCGTCGTCGTCGTTCTCGGCGAACTCCTTGGCCGCTTCGAGCGCGTTCGCGAGGCGGCCGTAGTCGGCGTGCGATTCGTTGCCGGCGAGAATCACGACTGCTGCGTTTGCCATCGTGCTCAGTTATAAATGAGGTTCATACAAAACCCATCCGCGGATGTGTGTCCGTGATACCGACTCGGTATGAGATGACGTATCACCGGCGGCCGGGCGCCGCCAGCAGCCGGGCGCCTCACGGGCAGTCCGTCGCGTCGAACGAGCGCGGGTCTGACCCCTGATCGACCCCGCGTACCGCCTCCGCGTCGAGATCGACCAGGGCGGCGACCCCGCCGTACCCGTGCGTCTGATCGTGTCCGCGGACGACGACGCAGGTCGCGTCGTCGGGGACGGCGACCGTCTCGAGCCGCGTGAACGGCTGCTCCGAGTGCGCGTGGAGCAGGTCGCGCCGGCCGAGCCGCGTGCCGTCGAGCCGCTCGACCTGCCACCAGTCCGCGTACCCGTCCTCGCCGTCGTCGTCGTGGTGGAGCGTCACGTCGAACGCGTACCCGGCGTCGGCCGGCTCGAACGCCACGTCGACGACGTTCGCCTCTCGGAGGTCGAGCTCGGCGTCGATGGCTCCCGATCCGGCGTCCGCGTCGCTTTTGTCCGCCTCGTCCGCGTCGCCTTCGTCCGTCCCGTCGGAAGCACCGCCGTCTGCGGGGTCCGGTCCCGCGTCGTCCGCGCAGCCCGCGAGCGCGGCCAGCGCGCCGCCGGCGGCGGACGCGGTCAGAACTCGACGGCGGGAGACGCTCGGGAGGTCGGCCATGCGTCTCGGTTCGACGGCGAGCCGCAATACGTCTTCGCCCGCGTCACGACTGTCCGATCGCGTTCCGGAGGGCGCGCTGGGCCCGGTAGAGCGTGTACGCGACCGAGAGGCCGACGAGGACGACGGCCGCCCCGGCGGCGGCGAGCACCGGCCCGGACGCCGGGGGCTTCAGGTCGTCGCCGCTCCCGCAGTTCCCGCAGCCGTCCTCGCCGCAGTTCCCGCAGCCGGGGAGGTCCGCGTCGGCGTCGTCGCCGGCCGCGTCCCGCTCTTCCGTAGCCGTCGAGCCGGCGGCCTCCGGCGCGTCGAGGCCCTCCGGGCTCGAGTGCTCGGCCGGATCGCCGACGGCGGACCCGGCGGCGTCCGCGGTCGCCGTCGGCGGCGTTCCGTCCGCGGCGCCCGAGGGGTCGGTCCGCCCGGTGGCAACGTCGATCGAGTCGCCCGCTCCCTCCGCCGAATCACCGGGCTCGTCCACCGATCCGCCGGACTCGTCGAACAGGTGCGGCGCGTGCGAGCGGAGCGCCTCCAGCCCCGCCTCGATCTCCTCGCGGTCCTCGTGGCCGACCGCGAACTCGGCGAGGTCCTCGACCATGGCCCGCGCGCGATCCGGGCGATCCGTCTCCACGTAGCTCCGGGCGGCGTCGAACATCGCCCGGCCGAGCCAGTGTTCGAACACAGGGTTGTCGTACCCCCGTTCGAGCGCCTCGAGGCGTTCGAGCTTCGCCTCGCCCGCCTCCACGTCGCCGTCGAAGAAGGACGCCCGCGCGGAGAAGAACGTCGCCACCGCCGCCCACGTCGCGCTCGACGGGGTCGAGAGCCGCTCGTGGCGGTCGACGGTCTCGCCGGCCCAGTGTTCGACTCGGGCGACGTCCGCCGCCTCGAAGCCGGCGCGCGCGGCGTTCGCCGTCGCGACCGGGAGCCAACGGACGATCGACTCCTCCTGTGCCGGGTATCGGTCCGCGAGCGCCTCGATCCGGCCGATCCGCTCCTCGATCGCCTCCACGTCCGTCCGCTCGGCGTCGGCGTTCGTGCGCCCGGCGAGGACCCCGGCCAGCCCCGCGGCGACCTCCCCGTCGGGGTGGGCCCGGAACAGCTCCTCGGCGCGGGCGACGCGGTCGCCTCGGGCGTCGCGCTCGGCCGGGACGGTTTCGGGGTCCGACTCGTCGCTTCCGAGGGTCACGTCGGCGGCGTCGCCGCCTTCGAGGTCCGCGTCGAGGTACAGCTCCGCGTGGGCGTAGGCCCGCAGCAGCGAGGCGGCGACGTCCGGCTCGGAGTGGGCGTCGTACACCGCTTCGAGCCGGTCCAGGAGCGGTCCGATCCGGTCGCGGCGACCGGCCTTCCCGTTCGCGTGGATCGTCTCGGCCGTCGCCCGGGCCAGCGGCGCCGCGATCGCCGGCTCCGGGCGGCGACCGTACAGCTCCTCGATCCGCTCCCGGTACTCCTCGATCCGGTCGGGGTCGATCGCGGTCTCGTAGACGTCGTCGCGGTCCCGCACGCTCGTCGCGTTCGCGAGGGCGTTCGCGAGGTGGACGTCGACGTCGCCGCCGTCGTCCCCGGCGCGGCGCAGCCGGTCCAGCCGCGCGATCATCTCGGCCTCGGCGTCGAACTCACCGCGGTCGCCGTACGCGTCGGCGAGCGCGACGAGCGCGTCGGTCAGGCGTGCGCGGTCGTCCGCCTCCATCTCGCCCGGCGCCGCCGCGTCGAACGCCTCGACGCGCCGTTCGAGCTCGCCGACCGAGCGCGTGTCGCTGGATACCATGTGTGTTGGTTCGAGGTTGGGACGGACCGACGTAAACGCTCGCCTTCGGGGCGCTCTCGCGGCGACCCGAGGG
Source organism: Halorubrum sp. CBA1229 (assembly GCF_003721435.2). Lineage (NCBI taxonomy): Archaea > Methanobacteriati > Methanobacteriota > Halobacteria > Halobacteriales > Haloferacaceae > Halorubrum > Halorubrum sp. CBA1229. Next base: position 2,507,920 of record NZ_CP054585.1, read on the forward strand.
AGCGTTCGGCGACGCCGGTCGGGCGTGGTGCCCGAGCGGGAGCGTGGCGACGCCCGCCGGGCGCGGCGACCGCTCAGTGTCCGTGCCCGTGGTCGTGTCCGCCGCCGCGCGAGAACTGCCCCGAGAAGGCCCGGTCGACGACCTCGGAGAGCGCGGGGTGGATGTGGACCGCGTCGCGGATGTCCGCCACCGTCTCCGACCCCGCCGTCATCGCGACGACGACCTCCTCGATCAGGTTCGACGCCTCCGGGCCGACGATGTGACAGCCGAGGATCTCGCCGTCGAGGTCGATGAGGACCTTCACGAAGCCGTCGGCGTGCATCGCGCTCCCGCGGGCCGTCTCGTCGTACGCGTATGTGTTGGTGGCGTACTCGACATTAGCCTCGCGGAGGTCCTGCTCGCGCGCCCCGACGCCCGCGACCTCGGGCGACGCGAAGACGGCGAACGGCATCGCCGAGTAGTCGACGGGTTCCGGCTCGTCACCCAGCAGGTTCCGGACCACGGCCTTCGCCTCGTGGTTCGCGCTGTGTTTGAGCAGGTACTCGCCGACCGCGTCGCCGAGCGCCCACACCCCTTCGGCGTCCGTCCGGAGGTACTCGTCGGTCTCGACGAACCCCCGCTCGTCGGTCTCCACGCCGGTCGCGTCGAGGTCGAGCATGTCTGTGTTCGGGCGGCGCCCCGCGGCGACGAGCAGTTCGTCGCCCGAGACGGTCACGGACTCCGCCTCGTCGGGCGCGCCGACCATCTCCCCGCTCGCGCGGACCGAGTCGGCCTCGGGGTACGGGCGGGCCTCGACGGTCACCTCGCCGTCGGCCGCGTCGGCGGCGACAGCCTCGTAACCCGTGTACACGTCGAACCGGTCGGCGTAGCGGTCGGTGAACGCCTCGCCGACCTCCGCGTCCGCCTCCGGGAGGAGGTGCTCGCGGCGGCCGACGATCGTCACGTCGCTGCCGAACGTCCCGAAGAAGTGGCCGAGCTCGGCCGCGATGTACCCGCCGCCGACGATCACGAGGCGGTCCGGCGGCGACTCCAGGCGTAGCGCCTCCGTGCTCGTGAGGTAGTCGACGTCCTCGATCCCGTCGATCGGGGGGATCGAGGGACGGCTGCCGGTGGCGACGAGCACCGTGTCGGCGCGGAGCGTCGCGCCCGCGTCGTCGCCGTCGAAGATCTCCACCGTCCGGTCGTCGACGAACCGCCCGGTCCCCGAGAACAGGTCGTGGGCGTCCGAGGAGGTGAGGCCCCGCCGGATCGACTCGGAGCTCCCGGCGACGTCCTCGTTCACTTTCTGGACGATCTCCGCGAAGTCGACGTCGCGCACCTCGGTGTCGATCTCGAACCCGCCGGCGCCCTCGATCGTCTCCATCACATCGGCGTGGTACAGCAGCTGCTTCGAGGGGATGCAGCCGCGGTTGAGACAGGTCCCGCCGAGCCGCCCCTCCTCGACGACCGCCACCGAGTTACCGCGGCCGGCCATCGCGTTCGCCACGTCCAACCCCGACCCGGATCCGATCACGAGGAAGTCGAACTCCTGCATGGGTCGGCCGACGAGGGCCACGGTCATCAAGGCCCGTCCGCCGTGGCGCGAGCCGCACACGATCGCGGCAGCGAACCGAGACGGGTTATCGGCCGGTAACGGCCGGCGGGGGACCGTTCGGGGTTTATAAATACGATTTCCCGTCCGGGAGTTCGCACTCGTCGCCGTGACACTGCGCGGCGTGCTCGACGGCCTCGAGGTCGGGTTCGTCGGCGGTCTCCTCGCTCCGCCAGGCGTACTGCACCGTTCGGTCGGGGTCGACCACGAAGACCGCCGACCGCGCGACGCCGCGGTGGTCGTCCAGCTCGTCGGCGCGCACGCCGTACGCCTCGGCGACGCGCCCGTCGCTGTCGGAGAGCAGCGGGAAGTCGATCCGGTGTTTCTCCGCGAACGCGCGGTGGCTGTAGACGCCGTCCGTCGAGATCCCGAGGACGACGGTGTCCTCCAGCAGCGACAGCGCCTCGCTGTCCCGCAGCGTGCACATCTGCGAGGTACACACCGGGTGGAAGTCGAACGGGTAGAACACCACCACGACCGCCCACCCGTTGTCTGCGTACTCCGTCAGTCCGTGCGCGTCTATCCGCCCGCCCCCCGCGCCGGGGAGCTCGAACGTCGGCGCCTGTTGCCCGGGTTGAAGCATATTTAAATAGCGGTGGCGGAGCGGGATGAGTCTCGGCCGCTCGTGCGAGATAGACACACACATCCGAAAGCGCTTCTGCTGGGACCGGCGAGCGTGCCCTCGCGCCGCACACCCAACAGTCATTTATCAACGCTCGCCGCCTCCCGGCCGTATGACCCTCGCGCTCTCGGCCGAACTGGCGGCGACGATCGTCCTCGTCGTCGCGGTCGCGGGCGCCGTCAACGGGGTGGCGGGGTTCGGCTTCGCCGTCGTCGGAACGATGGTGCTCGCGTCGACGCTCGACCCCGCGACCGCCGTCGCGTTCATGATCCTCCCGATGTTCGCCGTGAACGTCGCGCTCGTCGGCGACCTCACCCGCGAGGAGCTCCGCACGTGCGGGAGCCGGTTCGCGCCGCTGCTCGTCGCCGCGCTCGTCGGCACGATCGCGGGGATGGCCCTGCTCGACCGGCTCCCCGAGGGGCCGCTGCGCGTCCTGCTCGGGCTCGTCTCGCTCGGCTTCGCGGCGACCGCCCAGCGCGCCCTCCCGCTGCCGACGCCGTCGATCGGGACCGACCGCGACCTGGCCGGGAGGCCGCTCGTCATGGCCGCCGTCGGCGCCGTCTCCGGCGTCCTCTTCGGCGCGACCAACGTCGGCGTCCAGCTCGTCGCGTTCGTCCGGAGCTTCGACCTCTCGCACGGGGTGTTCGTGGGCGTCGTGGCGCTGGTGTTCGTCGGCATCAACGGCCTGCGCGTCGGCGCCGCCGGCGCGCTCGGCCTCTATCCCGACGCGGGGTTCGCCCTCGCGTCTGCGGCGGCCGCGGTCCCCGCGGTTGCCGGGGTCGAGGTCGGGAAGCGGCTCCGCGGTCGCGTGAGCGAACGGCTGCGTCGAGGCGTCGTCCTCGGCCTGCTGACGGTCATCGGCGTCCGACTGGTGCTCGGCGGCGCGGGCGCCCTCTGAGGCGGGTGGCGACCCAACATCGCTACGCCTTCGCGTGGCAGGATGATCACGGCCCCGACTCGTTTAAGTAAGGGTTGCCGCCTTGTGCCGGTTTCGCAGCGTTCGTTTCCGTAATTTTTATCAATTGATTGCCGCTGGATCCACCCGGTCATGTCAACCAAACAGCCCTCCACGGCCCTCACGTCGCGGCAGCAGCTCGCCGTCGTCGTGGTGGCCGCGGCGGTGGTCGGCGCCGTGCTCGCGCCCAGCGTGTACGCGGCGACCAACGACCCGGACGATACCGTCGCCGTCGTCGAGATCGAAGGTCCCGTCACTTCGGCCCTCGCGGACGACGTCGAGAGCGAACTCGCGGACATCCGCGCCAACGACTCCGTCGGCGCGGTCGTTCTCAAGCTGGACACCCCGGGCGGCGCGCCAGTCGCCTCCGAGCGGATGTACAAGGCGGTCCAGCGGACGAGCGAACAGATGACCGTGATCGCCAGCGTGCAGTCGATGAGCGCCTCCGGCGGCTACTACGCCATGGCGCCCGCGGACGAGATCTACGTGCTCCCGACCTCGACGGTCGGCAGCATCGGCCTGAACGCGCCCGCGCCGCGGAACACCGCCCCGGTGCAGGGTCCCAGCGGCCCGGACAAGGCCGGCGGCAACGAGATCCAGGCGTGGGCCGAACAGCAGACCCTCGCGGACACCTTCGTCGACGCGATGATGGCGGAGCGCGGCGACGAGTTCCAGATGCCGCGCGAGGAGGTCGCGCAGGCCGACGTGTACCTCGGCACCGAGGCGGTGCAGAACGGCTACGCCGACGAGATCGGCTCGCTCAACGAGGCGATCCACGCCGCCGCGACCGCGGAGAACCTCGGCGAGTACGAGGTCGACACCCGGGAGACCGGGCCGGACACCCGCTTCCCGTTCCTGCTCCGCACCGATACGCAGGTCGTCGCCGTCTACGCGAACGACCCCGGTTACGGAGAGGTGAAGCCGATGGGGCTCACCTACGTCCACCTGGAAGCCGTCCCGCACGTCGATACGGTCGAGCGCTTCTCCGAGAGCGACCTCGACCGCGGCGGGGCGGCGGCCGGCACGGGTGCGACTGGCAACGAGACGGCGCGGCTCATCGGGGGTGTCGGCGCGTGAGCGACCTCCGGACGCTGGCTGCCGCCTTCGTCGTAACGCTGGCGACGATCACCGGCGGCGCGGCGCTCACGGGCTTCGTGACCGCCGACGGCGCCGCCCCCGCGCCCGAGATCCAGAACGAGCACTACGTCGACGGCGACGCGGTCGCGAACGACACGCCGGGCCGGATGGACGTCGAGATGGAGTCCGCGGCGCGGTCCCAGACGGTGCTCGTCGACCCCGGCGTCGAACCGACCGGCGCCGTTCCGGTGAGCCCGCTCGCCCTGCTCGGCTTCGGCGGCCCGGAGGTCGCCGACCGCGACGTCCGGCCGCTGGCGAACGCCCTCATCGAGAACGGCCACGACGTCGGCGTCTACGTGCCGGACCCGGAGCGGCAGCGCCGGGCGGTGCCTCCCGGCGCCGAGCCAGGGCCGACCCAACTCGGCGAGCGGCTCGCCGAGGCGGACGCGTTCGTGACGTTCCGGACCGACTACGACGAGGCCGAGCTCGACGAGATCGAGTCGTTCGTCGAGTCGGGCGGCCACGTGGTCGTGGCGACTGAGCCCGACGCGGCGTTCGATCAGCCCGGGGCGGTCGGGCTCGACGCGACGCTCGACGTCACCACGGAGCCCGGCTACGTGTACAACATGGAGGAGAACGACCTGAACTACCAGCGCGTCTACGCGGAGCCGACCGAGGAATCCGACGCCGCGCTGACCGAGGGCGTCGACCGCGCTGTCCTGCCGTCGGCGACGCCGGTCGGGACGACGATCGCCGGCAGCGACGTGCTCCGTCCCGTCGAAGGGAGCGAGCTGTCGACGACCCGCGCGTCGACCGAGGCGCCGCTGCTCGTTCGGACCGACGGCGTGGTGATGGTGGGCGACAGCGACTTCCTCTCGCCCGAGAACGCCGCGCGCGCCGACAACGACGCGCTGATCGGGAACCTCGCCGACTTCCTCGTGACGAACGACCGGACGCCGCCGGGACCGGAAGGCCAGCGGTCGCCGACCGGCCCGACTGGACCCACCGAGCCCGGACAGCCCTCCGAGCCGCGACAGCCCTCGGAGAACGAGACGGCCGGCTGAGCCGCGTCGCCCTCGCCGGCGACGTCGCTCGGTCTCGTCGCCCCGCGTCGCTTTTTATCAGTCCCAGTTGCGTCGCACCGGCGTCTGGCTCGCGTTCACGTTCGCCAGCAGCCACGCCGCGGCGTCATCGAGCGCGCCGTCGTCGGTCGCGGTCACCTTCAGTCGGTTGTGGTCGGCCTCGCGGTCGGGGTAACAGCCGACGACGACGTCGAACCGCTCCATCGCCTCCTCGAGGGCGGGGACGATGTTCGACTCGGGCTCCACCGTGTAGAGGAACCGCGAGCGCCGGTCGCCGGCGAACTCGTCGGCGATAGTCGCGAAGGTCGCCTTCAGCTCGTCCGGGATGCCGGGCAGCACGTAGACGTCCTCGATCTCGCAGCCGGGGGCGAGCCCAGCCTCGGTCATGAGCGGACGGCTCCCCTCGGGGATCGCCGCCTCCGCCTCCACGTCGATGTCGAACTCGCGGTCGGGGACGCGCTCGCGGATCGCGGCCAGCCGGCGCTCGACCGACTCGCGCGTGAGGTCGGTGACGGCCATCTCGCGGTCGAACGCGTCCGCGACCGCCTCCATCGTCACGTCGTCCGGGGTGCTGCCGATCCCCCCGGTGACGATCACGGCGTCGAAGGTCTCCGCGTACTCGCGCACGTGATCGGCGATCGCCGTCCGGTCGTCGGGCACCGAGAGGATCCGCGGCACGGCGACGCCGCGGTCGCTCAGCTCGTCGGCGAGCCAGTTGGCGTTCGTGTTCACCGTGTCGCCCGAGAGCAGTTCGTCGCCGACCGTGACCAGCGCGACTTCCATCGGACGCCCTTTAGACCGGCCGACGGATGTACGTTTCCCGCCGCGGACCTGACCCGAGCGACGCCGTGATCGACCCGAAAAATCATAGGGGACCCGCGGCTCTGTCACAAGGTGACGAACGACACCACGCGCCGGGCCGTCCTCGCCGCGGCGCTCGCGGCCGGCACCGCCGGGCTGGCGCGCTCCGAGGCCGCCGCCCTCCTCGACTCGTTCGCACCGCTCTCCGGCGACGCGTGGGGCGCCGCGGACCGGTCGCCCCCGGAGACCGTCGAGAGTCCCCACGGCGACGCGACCGTCCGGATCGACGGCCACGGGGTCCCCCACGTCGAGGCCGACGACGAGGCCGCGGCGTACTTCGCGGTCGGCTACCTGCAGGCGTTCCACCGCCTGTTCCCGATGGACCTCCAGCGGCGGGTCATGCGCGGGCGGCTCTCAGAGGTCGTCGGCGAGGCGACCGTCGAGAGCGACGAGTTCAACGTCGCGATGGGCTTTTCCGCGGCCGCCGAGGCGACGTGGGAGCTCGTGAGCGAGACGGAGACCGGCCCCCTCGTCGAGGCGTACGCGGAGGGCGTCAACGCCGCGATGGAGGCCGAGACGCTGCCGATCGAGTTCGAGCTGCTCGGCTACGAGCCGGCGCCGTGGACCCCCGTCGACACGCTGCTGATGGAGAAACAGATCTCGTGGACGCTCACGGGGAGCTTCGCCGGGCTCCGTCGGGCGCTGGTCGCGGACCGGCTCGGCATGGACCGCGCCGCGGAGCTGTTCCCCCGGCGGCTGGACCACGACGCGCCGATCCTCGACGGCGACGAGGAGCGGCTCGGCGGCGACGAGAAACGGCTCGGTGCGGGGAGCCGGCGGGCGCGTCGGGGAGAGCCCGACGCCTCGATAAGCGATTCGGACCCGATCGCCCCCGAACTGACCGGCTGGCTCTCCGGGTTCGAGTCGCCGACGGGCGTCGGCTCCAACAGCTGGGTCGTCGCCGGCGAGCACACGGCGAGCGGGACGCCGACGGTGGCGTACGACCCGCACCTCTCGCTGATGGCGCCGCCGCTGTGGTACGAGCAGCGCGTCGAGACGCCCGAGCGCTCCGTCCGGGGCGCGACGTTCCCCGGCGTCCCCTTCGTCATCGCCGGCGCGAGCGACCGCGCGACCTGGTCGTTCACCAACGTCGGCGCCGACGTGCTCGACTGCTACCGCTACGAGGTCGACGAGTCGGGCGAGCGCTACCGCTACGAGGGGGAGTGGCGCGACTTCGAGACCGAGACGCGGGAGATCCCCGTCGCCGACGGCGAGGACCGGACGCTGGAGACCAAGCGCACGGTCCACGGCCCGTTCATCGAGCGCGAGGGACGCCACGTCGGCGTCGCGTGGACCGGCCACACCGCGACGCGCACGACGCTCGCCATCGACGAGTTGGGCCGCGCCGACGGGTTCGAGGACGCGCTGGCGGCGACCCGGAAGTTCGACCTGCCGACGCAGAACCTCGTGTACGCCGACGCCGACGGCCGCACGATGTACTACGCGACGGGACAGCTCCCGATCCGGCGGATCGAGGGCGAGGCGGTCGCGGGCGACCGGGTGTTCGACGGCTCCGCCGGCGAGGGGGAGTGGGAGGGGTTCGAGCCGTTCGGCCGGTCCTCGTGGGCGGGATTCGTCCCCTTCGAGGAGAAGCCGCACGCGATCGACCCCGACGTGCTCTCGACGGCCAACCAGCGCGTGACCGACGACCCGACCCACTACGTCGGCGTCGACTACGCGACCCCCTACCGCGGCGCGCGCATCGCCGAGCGCCTCGACGCCGCGGTGGCCGGCGACGAGCCGGTCGACCCCGATTTCCACCGCGAGCTCCAGCGCGACGTGCGCGACGGGCGGGCGGTCCAGCTCGTGCCGGACCTCGTGGCGGCGGTGGAAGATCGGACGGACGGCGACGCGCCGGAGACCGCCGAGCGCGTGCGGGACGCGGCCGCGGCGCTCGACGCGTGGGACCGCCGAATGGCCGCCGACTCCCGCGGCGCGCTGATCTTCGACCGGTGGGTCGACCGCTTCCGGCGGCTGGTCTTCGCGCCTGCCTTCGAGGCGGTCGACCTCGGCGAGGCGTACTACCCGAACGACTGGGTGCTCGCGACGCTGCCGGCCGACGACCCCCTGTTCGCCGATCGCTCGCGGGCCGCGGCGATGGTCGCGGCGCTGGAGGGCGCCCTCGACGAGATCGACGAGTCGGGGTGGGAGACGTACGGCGACCGGAACTCGACGGCCGCGATCGCTCACCCGCTCGGCGGCGAGGCGCCCTTCCTGAACTACCCGGCGCTCCCCGCGGACGGCTCCCCGGCGACCGTGATGAACTTCCGGGTCGACGACGCGGTCGGGTCGAGCTGGCGGATGGTGGTCCGGCCCGGCGAGGACGCCACGGCGGTGATCCCCGGCGGCAACTCGGGCGACTACTTCTCCGAGCACTACGACGACCAGCTCCGCGACTGGCTGGCGAACGACCAGAAGCCGATGGCGCTCGACCCCGAGGTCGACGACGCCGCCGACGGCGAGACCGTCAGTTTCCGGGGTGAGTCGTCGTGAGCGACGACGGCGACGGGGAAGGTTCCGCGTCGTCCTCCGCATCCTCTCCGCCCGCCGTGTCCTCCTCGCCCGCCGCGTCCTCCCCGTCCTCTGCGCCCGCTCCGTCGACCGCGCTCACCCGGGTCCGGCGCGAACCCCGCCGCCGCCTCGTCGCTCTCGCGGTCGCCGTCGCGGTCGGGCTCGCGCTGGCGTCGGTCCACTGGCTCGGCCTCGTCGCGGCCGGCGCGGCGGCCTCGCTCGTCGCGCCGACCGCTCGCCGAGGCGTCGCGTACGCGCTCGGCGTCGGCGTTCTCGCGCTCGTCGCGTTCGCGGTCTCGCTCGGGCCGGCGGCCGGCGTCCTCCCCGGGATGCGGCCCGTGATCTACGTCGCGGTCGCCGCCGCGCTCGGCCTCCCCCTGCTCGGGTCGCTGGCGAGGTGGGTTATTTAAGACCCCGCTCGCCGTCTCGGGAGCGCTATTGAGGGCTCGGGACCGCTCTCGGGGGATTGGTACCACTCATATAAGCGTTTACGAGGGGCTCTCGACAGGGGTGAGACATGGCAACGACTACCGACGACCCGGACGACTCCCGTGCGGTCATCGACGACGCGCGGGAGGCGCTCCGGGTCGAGCGGCGCCGCACCGTCGACGGGCGCGAGGCGTTCCGGGCGTTCCGCGGCCGGCTCGACTCCGTCCCGACGGCGACGGTCTCGTCCGGCGGGTCGCCCGCGTCGGCGGGCTCGGCCGACTTCTCGAGTCCCGCGGGCGGTTCCGGCCCCGCAACCGACGCGGGAGTCCGTGGGCCCGCGGCGCCGCCGGGGTCGGGGCTCGCTGCCGTCAGGGACGCGTACGCCGAGACCGTGATGTCGGTGCCCCACTACGAGGCGGAGTACGACGACACCTACGAGCGCAGTCTCGCCGCGGAGTTCGGGCCCGAACTGGCGTACGCGCTCACGCGGACCGCGGGGTACCACGCCGGGTACGAGTCCGCCCTGTTCGACGCCGTCGACGCCGCGATCGAGGAGCGCGAGCGGCTTCTAAAGCGGATCCGAGTCGAGTCGGACTCGCTCGACCGCGCCGGCTCCCGTCTCGCGGCGGTCCGCCGCGAAATCGTGTCGCTCGACGCGGCGGTCCCGGAAGGGGGGTTCGGCGCGCTCGACGCGTGTCGGGCTCGCGCCGGCGTCCTCGTCGAGGACTGCGACCGGATCGCCGCGCGCCGACAGCGCGTGCTGGCGGAACACGAGCGCGAGCTCCGGCTCGACGACGACGCTCCCGACCTCCCGGCGTACCTCTATCAGGGGACCTCCGCGACGTACCCCGTCCTCGCGGCGGTCGGGTCGGTCGGGGACCGGCTCGACGACCTCAGGCGGCGGATCGAGCGCGCGATGGCGCGATCGGGATGAGGACGACTCTCGAACCCGACGAGCGGTCACCTCTCGCTAGATCGCGTCTCTTGGCCCGATCGCGTCTCCTGGCCCGATCGCTCGCTACCGCCCGATCGTGCCCTGTCGCGTGATCGGCGCCTCGGGATCGAGTCGGAAGGCGACGACGACCGCGTCCTCGGTCGCGGTCAGCGTCGGCGCCGGGCCGCCGGTCCAGAGCCCGCTCTCGGCGCGGTCGAACGTCTGCCCCGCGGCCTCGACCGCGCCCTCGAACACGTAGAAGTAGACGTCCCAGCCGTCGGTGTCGCCCGTCGACTCGCCGTCCCCCGGAAGCGGGACTCCCTCGCCCGCGTCGAGTCGGAGGTCGTAGCAGTGGACGGCGTTGCGGACGGTCAGCGGGTGGTCCGTCGCGGCCGGCGCGAACAGGTGCCGCCACTCGTTCGCGACCGGATCCGGCAGGGGCTCGTGTTGGATCCCCGGTTCGAGGTCGAGGTCGTGCGGCCGGACGAAGATCTGGAGCATCCGGAGCGGCGGGTCGTCGGCGAGCGTCTCCTCGGAGTGCCGGAACCCGCCGCCGGCGTTCATGACCATGAGGTGGTCGGCGTCGGTGACGAGCCGGTTGCCCTCGCCGTCGTCGTGGCGCATGACGCCCGCCGGCACCCACGAGACGATCGCCTCGTCGCGGTGCTGATGCATCGGGATCAGCGTCCCGGGGTCCATGAACGACTCGACGACGGTCGACAGCGGGCCGTACCCGTGGTCCTCGTGGTCCGGCCGGTTCCGGCCGGGGAAGTTGAAGTTCGTCCTGAACGCGCCCTGGTCCCGGGAGGCGGTCGTCACCGGGGCCTTGTGGAGGTCGGGCTCGGACTCGGTCGCGTGTTCCATTAGCCTCCGTACGGCGGGCTCGGACAAAAGGCGAGGGGTGTCGGCGGTCCGGTTAGTCTGCCGGCGCCGGCGTCTCGGTCTCCATCCCGGAGCCGCTCGGCGGGCGGAGGACGAGCGCCGCCAGCCCGGCGGCGATCGCGAGGCCGCCCCCGAGCGCGAACGTCGGGACCCAGCCGAACGACGCGACGAGGTATCCGGTGACCGTCCCCGCGAAGACGCCGCCGCCGACCTTCGCTGTGTAGAGGACGGCGTAGTTGCCGGAGGAGTTCTTGGCGCCGTAGTAGTCGGCGATCACCGACGGGAAGTAGACGAACAGCGGCGAGGAGAAGAACATCGCCGCCATCACCAGCCCCACGAAGGCGATCCCGGCCTCGGCGCGCCCGGCGGCGATCAGCGCGAGCCGGAACACCCCGGCGAGCACGAACGAGGCCGCCATCACCTTCTTCCGGTCGAAGCGGTCCGATGCCTCCCCGAGGATCATCCGCGAGACGCCGGCGGCGACGGGCAGCAGGGTCGCCGCCGCGGTCGCGACGACCGCCGCCAATCCGAACTGCTCGGCGAACCGCACGACGTTGGCGATGACGATCAGGTCGGCGCCGGCCATCGCGACGAACATCGCGTACAGCAGCCAGAACTGCCAGGTCGACAGCATCTCGCGGGTCGTGTACGCCCGCCCGCGGAGCGAGGCCGCGAGGCCGTCGTCGCTCCCGTTCCCGCCTCCCCGGTCGTCTCCGTCCTCCAACCCGAGCCAGTCCTCCGGGGGGTCCCGCAGGAGGAACGCGCCGACGAGCGTGACGACGAGGATGGCGAGGCCGACGTTCCGGAGCACGTCGCTGTACGCCGACACGGTCGCGTTCGCCCGCACGTACGGCACCACGAGGGCGCTCCCGCCCGCGAACGCCATCGTCCCGATGCCGGTCGTGAGCCCCGTCCGGTCGGGGAACCACTTGACCGCTGTGTTCACCGCGACCGTGTACACGATCCCCACGCCGATCGCGCCGAGCGAGTACAGCAGGTAGAGCTGCCAGACGGCCGTCGCGTACGCCAGCCCGATGTACCCGCCCCCGGCCAAAAGCGCCGCGACGAAGGTGAGCGCGCCCGGACCGCGGCTGTCGCGCCACTTGCCGGCGGGGAACTGCGAGAGCGACTGGAAGACGACGTAAAACGAGAACACCGCGCCGAGCGCCGGCAGCGCGATGTCGAGCCCCTGAGCGAGCGGCTGCTCGATAGACGACCAGACGTACTGGTAGGGGCTGACCGCGGCCATCATCCCCGCGGCGGCGACGATCTGCCACCACCGGGAGAACCCGAGGATCGACGACGCCCGACCGGCGTAATCGACGCCGCCGTCGGCCTCGTCGAGGTCGACGTCTCCGTCGCCGACGGGGTCCGACTCGGAGCCGTCGCCGGCGGCGCTCCTCCCGGTCTCGGCGTCGGTCCCGGAGCCCTCGTCGCCGTCACCCATCGTTGCCGTCCGTCGACTGCGTGGTGGTGTTCGGTGTCATGTCGTGTGTCTCCGGCCGCGCCGCGGGGGACGGAGCCGCCGCGGCGGTCGCGTCCGTACCGGTACTGTTCGGACTCGCCGATTAAAACGCGTCGTTGGGGTCGTTCTTGCCTCCTCGACCCCGACGGGAGGAGAGGGTAGCTACAGCGCGTCCGGGTCCGCCGCGGTGAACCGCACCGCCGGCGGGATCAGCCCCCCGGCGGCGAGCATCGCCAGGCCGACCGCCCAGAGCGCCGCGAGCCCGGCGGTCGCGCCGTAGCTGATCAGTGGAAGCGAGAGCGCCATCAGGACGAACGCCAGCGTGAATCGGTCGAGGACGCCCATCTCAGGCCACCCCCAGCAGCCCCGCGGCGTTCAGCAGGACGATGGCGAGCCCGACGAGCGCGGCGACGGCGGCGACCCACGGGATGGTGACCCGGAGCACGTCGCCCTCGCGGCCGACGATGCCGGCCGCGGTCGTCCCCAGGATGACGTTGCCCGGCGAGATCGCGTTCCCGATGGCGCCGCCGGCGCTCTGGCCGGCGAGGATCAGCGCCTCCGAGATCCCGCCGAGCTGGGCGGCCGTCTGCTGTTGGAGCCCGCCGAACAGGATGTTCGACGCCGTGTTGCTCGACGTCATGAACGCGCCGAGCGAGCCGATGAGCGGCGAGAGGAACCCGTAGGAGCTCGGCGTCGCGACGCTCGCGGTCCCCTCCGCGAGGACGAGCACCTGCCCGCTGTGGTCCATCAGCTTCGCCATGACGAGGAAGGAGATCACCGCGATCGACGCCGGGACCGCGGTCGCGAGGACCGCCCGCGTGAACGCCGAGCGGTCCCCGTCGGCCCGCGACGCGGCGATCTCGTAGTAGCCGCCGCGACGGTACGCGAGGAACGCGGCCAGCGCGCTGACGAGCAGGAACGTCCCCGGGTGCGACAGCGGCGCGAACGGCGAGTACGGCGCCGCCGCCTCGGTCACGACGCCGAGCCCGGTCGCGATCTCGGGGAAGCTCAGGCCGACTTTGAGGCTCCCGAGCGCGTTACCGAGCGGGGTCACGACCGCGGTGACGAACGCGATCGCGGCGAGCACGGCGAACGGTAACGCCGCGAGTTTGAGGCTCATCAGGTCGTCGTCGGGAGCGGCCGCGTCGGCGGGCGTCGCCACGCCGCCGTCGGCGACCGCCCCGGTCCCGTCGCCGTCGGCGCCCGCGGCGGGACTCAGGTCCTCGGTCATCACGAGCCGCTCCCCGATCGCGTCGGTCGCGGTCGCGTACCGGTCCCACATCGCGAGCGGCCCGAGCGCGAGCAGCCCCACCGTCGCCGCGAAGAAGTTCGCGAACTCCGGGGGGATGACCGTCACCGCGGCGAGCTGGCCGCCGCCGTGGATCAGCGAGACGATCAGGATCATGGGGGCGGCGTACCGCACCGCGTCCGTCCGCCCGTAGATCCAGGCGATCGAGAAGCCGGCGATCAGGTTCGGGATCCACAGCAGGACGGCGAGCGCGAGCGCCGTGACCGCGACGCTCTGCATCTCGGTGACCTGCACTAACGCGAGCCACGCCACCCCGAGCGTGCCGAAGGTGTTCGCCCACGCGTGGCCGATCAGCGGGATCGCGACCGAGTACACCGGCTTCACGCCGAGCGCGAGCAGCAGCGGCGCGACGACGACGATCGGCGTCCCGAACCCGGAGATCGACTGCATGAACGAGACGAACACCCAGCCGAACGCGAGCACTAAGAACAGCTCGTTGTCGGTGAACGACTTGATTCGGGTGCGCAGCGCCTCGAAGCCGTCCGCCCGCTCGATGACGTGGTAGAACACCAGCGCCGGGAGGATCACGTAGAGGACGAACACCGCGTCCCACACCCCTTTCGCGCTCGCCACCGAGAGCGCCTCGACCGGCATCCCGTACGCCGTCAGCGCGACCGCGGCCGCCGAGAACATCCCGACCGACGCCGCCTCGTGGGCGCGCCACCGCAACACCACGAGCGTGAACAGCAGCAACAGCAGCGGCAGCGCCGCCAGCCCCGCGTAGATCGGGTTAACTGGCAGCACGGCCTCCCCCCCGGAAAGCTCCCCCGTCACGCCGTTTCTCGGACGCCCGACTGCCGCGTTTAGTTTCATCCGTTGCCGTTCTCTCCGTACTCCCCCGCACTACGACGTGTTTCTCCATCATATATTGACGACACGATCGAATTCCGATAGAATAGTAAAAACATACTCATAATACACGTGTGTCGACATGAGACGAGTAATGAATGTGCAAGCACCTATTATACGTCCAGTTAAAATACAGATCGCGTAACAAACGAGAACTATTCTGAACTCAGTCCCGCGAGCACGGTTCCGATTCAGCGTGTCGATTTCGTGGCGGTCTGCGTGTCGCTTTCGTGGCCATTCGTGTACTAAAATCCGGATAGATCGTTAGAAACACAGATCGATCCGCGGACCGCCACCAGATAGATAATGATAATCGTCTATACTGTCGAAAATTGTTAAGAGGAGGCCGCTCGAAGGTGGTATCGAACACGACCGGCGTCCGAGAACGGGCGATTCCGGCACTACCCACCATGTCCGCCGACACCAACACCGCCGACATCGAGACCACCGACGTCGCCGCCGCCGGCACCGCCGATCCGACCGCCACCGGGGAGACCGCCGTCCCGAACGCGGTCGACGACGCGACCGATTCGACGCGCAGCGCGCCCGGCTCGACCGGGTCGGCGCGGAGCCCCTCCGTCTTCGAGCGCGTGCTCGTCGTCACCGGCGACGACGAAGCCGGCCGCGCCGCGGTCGACGCGGGGCTCGACGTCGCCGCCGCCCACGGCGCGACGGTCGACGCGCTGTACGTCGTCGACACCAGCGAACACTGGGACATGGTCGTCGAGCGCCGCGAGCGGACGGGCGAGGCGCTCGTCGAGGACGCCGCGGCCCGCGGTGAGGCCGTCGGCGTCGACGTGGAGAAGCGGTTCCGGTACGGCACCCCCCACGAGGAGGTGCTCGACTTCGCCGACGCCCACGGCGCCGATCTGATCGTGGTCGGCTCCGCGCGCCGCACCGGACTCGACCGGCTCGTCCACCCCGAGACGCTCCCCACTCGGGTCCAGCGCGGCGCCTCCGCGCCGGTGATGGTCGTCGGCGCCGACGACTGAGCTCTTTTAATCCTCCTCGCGCTCCGCACCGCGCCTCGCGCTCCGCACCGCGCCTCGCGCTCCGCGAGACGACCGGTTAAGTGACCGCGTCGCCTACGATCGGTATGACCGAAATCGGCATCGTCGGCGCCGGCGCGGGCGCCGCGGCGGCGGCGTTCGTCATCGACGAGGCGGCACCCGACGCGGACGTGACCGTTCTCGAGAAGTCCGGCGGGCTCTGCGGCCGCGCGGCGACCCGGCGCCGCGACGAGCTCACGTACGACTACGGCGCGAACTACCTGAAGTCCGACGACGAGCGCGTCGTCGAGCTGATCACCGAGACGCTCGACGACGAGGGGCTCGTCGACGTCACCGAGCCGGTGTACACCTTCGACGCCGACGGCGAGGTGTCGCCCGGTCGCGACGCCGACGAGCACAAGTGGAGCTACCGGCGCGGGCTCACGCAGGTCGCGAAGCGGCTGTTCGGTCGGACCGACGCGACGGTCCACCGGCGGACTCGCGTCGAGACCGTCCGCCGGGTCGGCGAGCGCTGGGCGGTCGACGACGCCGACGGCGAGACGTGGGGGCCGTTCGACGCGCTCCTCGTGAACCCGCCGGCGCCGCAGACGGCCGAGCTCCTCCGAGACGCCGAGTGGGAGTCGCCGGTCCGCGAGTCGCTCGTCGACGCCGCGGGCGGCGTGGCGTACCGGTCGGTGTGGACGGCGGTGTTGCACTACCCGTTCGCGGTCGACGTGCCCTACTACGGCCTCGTCAACACCGACGACGAGCACGCCGTCGGCTGGATCTCCCGCGAGGAGTGCAAGGCGGGCCACGTCCCGGACGGCGAGACGCTGCTCATCGTTCAGGCGGGTCCCGAGTGGTCGGCCGAGCGCTACGACGACGACCCGGCCGCGAACGTCGCCGATCTCGCCGACCACGCCGCCTCGATCGTGGGCGACGACCGGCTGGCGGACCCGGCGTGGACCGACCATCAGGGGTGGCGCTACGCGCTCCCCGACGACGGCGTCGACCGGGGCCCGATCGACTCCGCCCGGCAGGAGGGTCTCTACCTGCTCGGTGACTGGGTCGCCGGCGAGGGGCGACTGCACGCCGCTCTCGCGAACGGACTCGATACGGGCGAGCGCGTCGTCTACGGGCTGTAGTCGGCGCTCGACACGTCGGTTGATATTTAAAAGACAGGGGGTCCGCTTTCGTTTTCGATCCGCATGGTTGCGACCCGCATGGCCGCGACCCGGCCGGTCGACTTAGCTCCGCGTGAAGCGGTACTCGACCGTGCCGAGACCGGGGAGGCTGATCTTCCGGACCGTGCCGCGGTCGACGTGGCGGGCGATCGAGCGGCCCAGCGCGACGACGGCGATTCCCCCGGCGAGCAGCCCCGCGGAGACGAGCGGGTAGGAGGCGATCAGCAGGGGGAGCATGATCAGCGCCAGGAACGCGAGCGATACGCCGAGGCCGCCGTTGGGCGGACTGTCGGATCCGGCCGCGACCGCCCGCGCCGTGTATCCGTCGTTCATCGGTTGCATATCTACCCGTACGTCACCCGGAAGTAAATACCTTTCATATTTCGGATAAGTTTTGAGTATCGTTACCACGGATCACTCATTCAGAGGGTCTGAAACGATTGTTAACGGAGTGTAACGAGTAACATGGTACTCGTTCGTACACTTCTCGAAAAAGTGGAACGTTTCGGTGAATTCGGGTCCTTCGAGAGGCCGATCGCCGAGCGAGCAAGCGGCGGGTGCGGCCGGATCGGTGGGTTTCTCTCGCTCGCTGACTAGGGGTCCGTATGGTCCGCACGCCGGGTTCGCGGTCGCGCTCGAACGCCCCCTTTTGGACGACGGTCGCGGTCGCGGCGCTGTACCTCCCGGTGTCGATCGCGGCCCGCGCGCTCGTCGACCCGGAGTACGCGGCCGCGGTCGAGCCGGTCCCCCGTTCGGTTGTCGATGTCGCGGGGTCGCCGCTCGGGACGGTCTTGGCCGCGGCGCTGTGGCTCCCCGTCGCGGGCGGGTTCCTCTACGCCTTCGCGACCGAGCTGGCGACGATGCGGAGCCGGACCGCGTGGTCGCCGCCCGACAAGGGGTATCTCATCCTCGCGGCCGGCTCGCTGCTGGCGCACCCGCTCACGGGGCTCCCGTTCGTGTTCCTCCTCGTCGCCGGCTACACGCTCCACCGGACGCTGCGGGTGCGCTAGTCGACGACGGCGTGGGCGACGGCCGACGGCGTGGGCGGTAACTGTCACCGTCGGGCCCGACGCGATCCGATCCGCCGATTCCGGACCCCGCCCGCTCACTCCGCTCCGTCGCGCCGTCCGTACTTTTATTTCGTCGCAGATCTATCCATAGATACGAACAGCCATGTCAACGACACACGACGCTCCCACCACGCAACCGACGGCGCTCGACGCGGCGCAGGCGCGGCGGACGGTCGCCGCGCTCGCCGACGGAACGGTCGAGACGCTCGCCGACCTCCGGGTCCGCGGCCGCGCGGACGAGATCGCCGACGAGCTCCGCGAGACCCACCTCCCCGCGCTGGAGGAGGCGGGGTATATCGACTGGGACCGCGAGTCGGGGACGATCTCGCCGGGGCCGAACTTCGACGAGGCCGCCGCCCACGTCGCCGACCTCCCCATCCCCACCGTCGAGCCGGCCGACGACTGAGCCCGAGACGTTTATACGCCGCCGCGGGGGAGTCTCGACATCGCATGGCCGAGCCGATCCTGAAGTGGGCCGGCGGCAAGCGCCAGCTGCTCGACGAGCTATACGCTCGGTTCCCGGCCTCGTACGGCCGGTACCACGAGCCGTTCGTCGGCGGCGGCGCCCTCTTCTTCGATCTGGAGCCCGCGGACGGGACGATCAACGACGCGAACCCGCGGCTGATCAACTTCTACGAGCGGGTGCGCGACGAGCCGGAGGCGCTCATCGAGCGGCTGGCGGCGTTCGACGACCCCGACGCCGACCCGGACCCGTCGCTCCCGTTCCACGAGGAGACGCCCCGCGGTCGCGACGTGGAGAGCTACTACTACCAGCAGCGCGCGCGGTTCAACCGCCGGCCCTACGAGGGCGAGTTCGACCCCTTAGAGGAGGCCGCCCTCCTGTTGTACCTCAACCGGACCTGTTACAACGGGCTCTACCGCGAGAACGCCGACGGGGGGTTCAACGTCCCCGTGGGGCAGTACGCCGACCCGGACTGGGTCCAGCGCGACCGGATCCGCCGCGCGAGCGACGTGCTCGCGAGCGCCGAGATCCGAAACGACGACTTCGCGTACGTCCTCGACGCCGCCGAGCCCGGCGACCTCGTCTACTTCGACCCGCCGTACGAGCCGATGAGCGCGACCGCGAACTTCAACGAGTACGGCGCCGACGGGTTCGACCGCGAGGACCAGCGCCGGCTGCTCGACGTCGCTGGCGAGCTGGACGAGGCGGGCGTCCGGGTCGTGTTGAGCAACAGCGGCGTGATGTACGAGCCGTACGCCGACGCGGGGTTCCGCGTCGATCGCGAGGACGCGACCCGCGCGATCAACAGCGACGCCGACAACCGGGACGCCGTCGACGAGATCGTCGCGACGAACGTGCCGCCCGACGAGCGACGGACGGCGGGCCAGCGCGAGCTCTCCGGGTTCTGAGCCGTCGAGGGATCGCTCGCGGCGGGGATGCGAACCGCCGACCGTCTTGGGCGGGCTTTTTGAACTCTCCCGCCGACGACTCGCGTATGACCGATCTCGACATCGACCTCGTCCTCGTTCCCGTCGACGGTAGCGAGGAGTCCCACGAGGCGGTCGACTACGCGATCGCGGTCGCCACCGAGTACGACGCGAGCGTCCACGCACTCTACGTGTTAGACGAGGACGTGGTCCGCGCCATCGACCACGGGGTGGTCGCCGAGAGCGACGTCGCCGACGACACCGAGGCGTTCACGGAGTCCGTCGCGCGGCGCGCGGAGGCGGCCGGGGTGGGCCACAGCAACTCCGTCGCGGCCGGCTTCTCGACGTCGGTGAAAACGGTTCACCCGGGGAGCGTCGTGCTCGACACGGCCGAGGAGCTGGACTCGGACTTCATCGTGGTCCCGCGCGAGCCCGTGACGGGCGACCCGGGCGAGGTGCTCGGGAAGGCGGCCGAGTACGTCCTCCTCTACGCGAGCCAGCCGGTCCTGTCGGTGTGATGGGCGGCGCGCCCCCGTTCCTCCCCGCCGGCACGACGCTCCCGCCGCTCCCGTACCTCGCCGTCGTCCTGCTCGCGGCCGGCGCGGTCGGCCTCGCACTCCGC
Source organism: Halorubrum sp. CBA1229 (assembly GCF_003721435.2). Lineage (NCBI taxonomy): Archaea > Methanobacteriati > Methanobacteriota > Halobacteria > Halobacteriales > Haloferacaceae > Halorubrum > Halorubrum sp. CBA1229. The sequence goes on from NZ_CP054585.1 coordinate 2,527,741, forward strand.
CGGAACCCCCCGCGGGTCACCGGTCGCCACGTGCTCGCGCTCGCGCCGTGGATGGCGCTCGGGTCCGCGGCCCACGTGCTGTACGTCGTCGACGCGCTCCCGCCGGTCCTCTCACCGCTCGCCGGCTCCCCGACGGTGTACCTCACGGTCGGGTCGCTCGCGGGCGCGGCGTGGCTCGCGATCGCGACCGGCCCGCCGGAGCGGGTCCCGACCGCCCTCGCCGCCGCCGGCGCGCTCCTCCTCGTCCCGGTCGTCGGGACCGCGCTCGCGACCGGGGTCTCGCCGGCCGGTGCGCGGTGGTCGACGGTCGCGCTCGTCGCGAGCCTGCCGGTCGCCGCCGCGGTCTGGGTCGGTCTGACGCGGCTCCGCCCCGAGACCGCCGTCACCGGCGGCGTGGGCGCGCTCGCGGTGTTCGGCCACGCGCTCGACGGCGTCTCGACCGCGGTGGGGACGACCCAGCTCGGCTTCGGGGAGCGCACGCCGCTCTCCCGGATCCTCCTGGGGTTTGACTGGATCCCGACGGTGCCGGTGCTCGGCGAGGGGTGGGTGTTCCTGCTGGTGAAGCTCGCGGTGGCCAGCGGCGTGGTCTGGCTGTTCGCGGAGTACGTCCGCGACCGACCGGCCGAGGGATACCTCCTGCTCGGGTTCGTGGCCGCCGTCGGCCTCGGGCCGGCCGCGCACAACCTCCTCCTGTTCGCGGTCGTCGGATAGCGGACCGGACGTTCGCGGCCGTCGGGTCTCGTCCGTGTCACGGCGCCGTTCGACGTCGCTACCGGGAGGTCCCGTCGGACCGCGCCGTCAGTATTTATAGAACGGAGAGCGCAAATACGACGGCGACGCTGGCCAGCATAACCGCCTGTATGAGCGAGCTGGCGAGGGCACCGATCACCGCGTACACCGACTGCCGGGCGGCGGCGCGCGGCTCGTCGGCGTTCCCGTAAAGCCCCGCGAGGAAGACGGTTCCGCCCAGTCCGACGACGAAACCGATCGGACCCAAAACGAACACCAACAGGACGCCGGCGACCGTGCCGGCGGCGACCGTCCGCGTCGGCGCGCCGCCGAGTTTCCCCGAGACGAACCCCGACAGTAGCTCCGCCGCGGAGGCCGAGAGCGAGACGAGGACGAGCGCGAGCAGCACGGCGAGACCGGGCTCGGCGAAGCCTGTGGTGTACGCGTACCCGACGACGGTCAGCGCCGCGAGGACGCCGCTCGGCACGAACGGGACGAACGAGCTGGCCGTCCAGACGACGAGCAGCGCGATCGCGAGTTCGGCCGCGGGGAGAGCCATACCGCACTCACGTCGCGAGCGTTCAAAACAGTTCAGTCGGCGCTATTCGCCCGGGGTACCCGAGACGCGTCCGACCGTCGCTCGCAGTCGCCGTCACTCACCGAGCGACGATGACGGGAACGGGCGAGTTGCGGAACACCTTCTGGGCGACGTTCCCGACGACCAGTCGATCGGCCAGCGAGCCGCCGTGGCTCCCGATCACGACCGCGTCGAAGTCGCCGGCTCTATTCAGAATCGTCCGAGCCGGATGTCCCAACTGAACCTCGGTGCTGACTTCGACACCGTACTCGGCCGCGAGCTCCCGAGCGTCGTCGAACACCTCCTTCGCACGCTCTTCGGCCGCCGCTTCGATATCCTCCTCGAGCGCGAGTGACGTGGCCGCTCCTCCCCACGGCGACGGCCCGCCAGCGACGTGCAAGACGGTGATCTCCGCGTCGCGATGATTCTCGAGGGCGTACTCAAGCGCTTTCCGGGCCATCTCCGACTCGTCCATCGGGACGAGAACTCGCGATATCATACGGAAACTACGGGTAGGGTGTTGATAAATGGTGATCTCGTCTCAGGAGGAGCGACGTATCGCCGACCGCTACACGTACCCCCTCTACCTTGCCGTGGGAACCGAACGTAGCGTTAAATCAACGGCGTTCGAATCTGCGGGTATGAGCCCGACGATCGACTCAATTCTCGTGCCGACCGACGGCAGCGACGGGGCGCAGATAGGGGCACGGCGAGGGGTCGATCTCGCCGCCACGGTCGGTGCCGACCTCCACGCGGTGTCGGTGGTCGACAGCCACGAAATCGAATCCGGTCTGGACGCCGACAGTCAGGCCGAACGGGAGCGGCTGCTCGAAGCGGAGGCCGAACGGGCGGTGGATTCCGTCGCGGACCTCGCTCGAACTCATCTCTCCGGGGAAATCACTACCGCCGTGGAGTCGGGGGTCCCGGTCCAGACGATCAACGACTACGTCGATACCCGCGACATCGATCTCATCGTGATGGGGACGCAGGGACGGACGGGGTTCGAACGGGTCGTGCTCGGGAGCGTCGCGGAGAAGACCGTCCGGACCGCGGACGTCCCGGTCGTCACGGTGACTCCGGACGCGGACATCGGCGATATCGGCGATCAGCCGTGCGAAAACGTGCTTCTTCCGACCGACGGCAGCGAGGGAGCGGAACTCGCGATCGAGTGGGGGATCACCCTCGCCGAGGCGTACGGGGCAACGGTGCACACCGTCTACTCCGTCGACACGAGTCGGTTCGGTGGCGTTGAGGAGTCGGCGGAGATCCACGACGCGCTCGGGCAGGCCGGACGGGAGGCGCTCGAGACGGTCCGCGAACGTTCCCGAGCGGCTGACGTCAGCGTCACGGGCAGTATCGCGACCGGCCCGGCCGCACGCACGATCCTCTCGTACGGCGAGGAACACGATGTCGACATCATCGTGATGGGAACGCACGGCCGATCCGGCCTCAGACGCCATCTCATCGGAAGCGTCACCGAGACGGTCGTACGCAACGCGGCTGTACCGGTCTGTTGTGTCCCGATGCGGTGAGGCTCTCATCGATTTTCTGACGGCTCGCCGAACGGGAACGCACCGCGAGAAACGAAATCGGAACGACCGCCGCGCTCAGTCCTCTTCCTCGACGACTTCGGGGTCCTCGATCGCGGACTGCAGGGAGTCGAGCCCGTTGACCCACTCCGAGACGAGCCCGTACTCCAGATCCTCGACGAGGTCGATGTCGAGCTGTTCGCCGTCGATGACGCGGGTCCCGGCCTGCACGACGTAGCCGAGCGCGGCGTCGAGGTCGTCCTCGGCCTCCGCGTCGGCGGCCGCGCGCACGAACTCGGTCACGTCGCCCTCGACGACGCCGCCGACGACGTACTCCTCGGCCGCGTAGAAGACGGGGACGAGCGAGGTCTGGACGCCGTCGATCAGCATCACCTTGTCCTCGTCGTCGAAGTCGACGTCGGCGAGGACGATGTCGCGCACGCCGCGGATCTCCTCGACTGCGCGGTCCTCGTCGATGCGGTCCTCGTCGAGCGCCGCGAGCACCTTCACGACGGCGATCGCCGCGTCGTCCTGGAGGTTCAAGAGGAGCCGCGCCGAGTCCTCGTTCTCGGGGTCGAGGTCCTCCTCTTTCAAGCGGTCGAGCCAGTTCTGCCAGCGGTCGTCGGTATAAAACGTTTCAACGGCGTCGTCGTCGGTCATGTGCGGTACGTCGCCCGGACTACTCAAATGCCTTTCCTATCGATCGTCCCGAGAGAGGGCGTCTCACCCGGTCGATGACGGGATTCGGGGGTCGGCACCCCCGGTCACGTCATCGGGTCGTCGCCGACGGACGGGTTCTCGCGGGCGAACGCCACGATCCGGTCGACGTACGACTCGAACGGCGGGGGTTCGACGCCGGTTCCGTCCAGCGCCGCCCGCGCGTTCGGACAGCGGTAGCGGGTCGGGTGGTCGAAGTAGTCGATCGTCGCCGGCTCCACGCCGACTCCCGCGGCCGAGAGCAGGCGGGCCGCCGCCTTCGCGACCCGCTTCGGTGTCGGGACGGTCACCGTCCGGCGGCCGGCCGCGTCGCTCAGCGTCGCGACGAATTCCGGGACCGTCAGCGGCTCCGGGTCGCAGAGCTGAAACGTCTCGCCGACCGTCTCCGGCCGGCCGCTCAGCGCCGCGATCGCGTCGACGACGTAGTCGCGCGGCACGACGTTCAACTCGGTCTCGTCGGCGCCGGGGAGGGTGAACGCGAACGCGAGCCGCGCGGGCTGTGCGAAGAGCAGCCGGAGGAGGTTGTACGGGCCGTCGAGCTTGTCGGTCTCGCCGGTCTCGCTGTCGCCGACCGTGATCGCCGGCCGGTAGACGGTCGCCGGGAGCCCGTCGGCCATCCGCTCCCGCACCGCGACCTCGGCGCGGTACTTCGACGCCTCGTAGCGGTTGTTGAACGACTGGCCCTCGCGGAGCCGGTCCGGGGTGAAGACGCCGTCGTACCGGCCGCTGACGTAGCAGGTGCTCACGTAGTGGAGCCGGTCGACGGCGAGCCGTTCGGCGGCGTCAAGAACGTGCTCGGTCCCGCGGACGTTGACCGACTCAGCGAGGTCGGCGTCGACGCTCAGGTCGTACACCGCCGCGAGGTGGTACACTTCCTCGACGCCCGCCAGCAGGTCCGGATCGTCGAGCGCCGAGCCGAGTCCCAGGTCGGGCTCGGTGATGTCGCCCTCGTAGAGGTGGACGGCCGGGGGATGCGCGGACTCGGAGTCGGTACCGTCCGCCTCGCTCCCGACCTCCGCGACGATCTCCCGAGCGCGATCCTCGGCCAGTTCGCGGTACCTGGGCTGAATGAGGCAGGCGACCGGCCCGTCGCCGCGGGCGAGGACCCGCCGGAGGAGCGCCGAGCCGAGGAAGCCGGGAAAGCCGGTGAAGAGGAGTTCGGGGGGCGCGGAGCCGTCCCCGGCGCTGTCCGCAGAGGCGCGGTCGCTCACGACGTCGGCTCCGCCAGCGTCGCCTCGGTGTCGATCCCGTACACGTCTCGGGGCGTCTCGACGTGAGCGCGTCGGACCGCCTCGTCGTGGCCCTCCTCCAGCAGCCAGCGGACGCGGCGCGGGACGGTCTTGGGGCCCATCACCATCCCCGGCTTCTCCGGGTCGTCGACGAAGTCGGTCTCCATCAGGAACGGCTCGCCCGACTCGGCGGCGCGTTCGATCCGGTCCTTCTCGCTCATCACGCTCGGCGTCGGGCCCGCGAGCCGGCCCTCGGCGTAGTGTTTGACAGCTTTCGTCGGATCGAGCCCGGACTCCTCGGCGACGGCGGCCAGGTCGGTGAGGTCCTCGCTGGCCTCGGTGTGGAGCTGGACGGCGCAGTCGAGCGCGGCGCCGAGCTCGAACGCGCGCCGAGTGACCGCGTTCGAGGCGTCCCAGACGGCGTCGGTCACGTCGTAGTGCGGGCGGCCGGACTTCAGCGCGAGCGCCCGGCCGTCGGCGACGAACTCGCTCGCGACCTCCAAGCCCCCCTGCATCAGGTCGCGGGCGTCCTCGGGCGCGAAGCCGCGCTCGTCGACCAGGCGGCTTATCAGGCCGGGGTGGACGCCGAGGACGGGCCACGCGCGCCCCGGGAGGACCTCGGTCGCGGCGGCGACCGCGTCGAGCGTCTCCTCGAAGACGGGGCGGAAGTCGGCCGGCTCGTCGGGCTCGACGCCGAGGTGCCACGAGGGCTTGTTCACCACGAGCAGGTGGGTGCCGCCGAGCCGGACGAAGTCCTCGACGGCGTCGATCCCGCGGCCGTGTCGCGGATCGAGGTGGAGGTGGTTGTCGAGCACCGGCGTGTCGAGGTCCTCGGTCATGGTCGGTGGTTCGCCCGCGGCGAAATATAAGGTCCGATCGGGAGGCCGCCGCGGTCCGACGCCTTGAGGCCGATCACAGAGTCGCCGCGGTCCGACGCCTCGCGACCGATCACGCCGGGTACGTCCCGTCGATCCGAGCCTTACCGACGGTCCGTCCCGTCATCGCGTCGATGAGGCCCTCCTTGTCGGTCGACGGCGGAAGGTCGAGCGGCTCATCGACCGCGTACAGCCGGAAGCGGTAGGTGTGCTCGCGGTCCGGTGGGTTCGGTCCGCCGTAGCCGTGCTCGCCGAAGTCGTTCTGTCCCTCGGTCGCCCCTGTCGGGGACCAGTTCTCCGGGATCGCCTCGCGACCGGGGTCGATGTCCCAGACCAGCCAGTGGTCCCACACCGTTCCCGCCGGCTCTTCCGCATCGGGATCGTCGACGATGAGCACGAGCGCCGCCGCCTCGTCGGGGACGCCGTCGATCCGCAGCGGCGGATTGACGTTTCGCTCCGCGTAGCCGTGCTCCGCGGGGATGCGCTCGCCGTCGCCGAACGCCGGACTCGATAGGCTGAGATCACTCATGGGATCACCCGTCCGGATCCGTCCGGACACGTCGCAGTTGTCCCGTCGACGCCAAAAGCGTTCCCGCGGATAAGCCGTTCCGACGGGTCAGTCCGCCGACTCCGGCTGGCCGACCGGGGTCGGCGCGTCGCCGGTCTCGATCGCCCGGCGCGTCGCCTCGTCGATCTCGACGAGGTGACACAGGGGGTTGCCGGGGTAGACGACGGGGTTCTCCAAGAGCCCGATGAGCAGTCCGGTGAAGGGGGCCTCGACGGCGACCGCGTCCTCCTTGAAGGGGTTGGTGATCGTCGCGATCCGGTCGCCCTCGCGGACGAGCGAGCCGCTCTCGAAGTGCGTGTCGACGATTCCCCCGGAGTCGGCGCGGAGCCACGTCTTCTCGCCCGCCCCGGCGATGATCGTCCGCCAGCCGGGCCAGCGCACCGCCCCCGTCTCGAGCAGCCCGTACTCGGCGAAGACGGAGCGCACGCCGTCGAGCGCGTCGTCGATGAGCGGGCGCTGGAAGCGGTGGGCCTCGCCCATCTCGATCGTGATCGTGGGGATCCCGTCGGCCGTCCCCTCGCCGCGGAGGGTGCCGCTCGGCCCCTCGCTGTCGATGATCACCTTCGAGCCGAACGCCATCGCGAGGCGGTGGACGCCGTCGTCGGTCATATCCCCGCGAACGTGGAGCATGTTCGTCCGCCCGCGGGTGGAGGTGTGGAAGTCGAGCCCGAAGTCGCAGGGCTCGATGAAGTTCGAGTAGATCTGGTGAGCCATCCGCTTCGAGCTCGTCGAACCGGGCTCGCCGGGGAACGACCGGTTGAGGTCCCGGTCGTAGACGGGGAGGTAGCGCTGCTGGGCGATGAACCCGGGGACGTTGAGTACCGGGAGGCAGACGAGCGTCCCGGCGAGGCCGGCGAGGTCCCAGTCGTGTGCGACCTCGCGCACCACCTCGATCCCGTTGAGCTCGTCGCCGTGCGCGGCCGCCGTGAGGAACACCGTCGGCCCGTCTCGCTCGCCGTTGACGATGGTCACGGGGATCCGGACGGGGTCGCCGAGGTACGTCTCGCTGATCCCGTAGCGGATGTTCTGCGTCTCGCCCGGCGGCACCGCGCCGCCGTTGTACGTGAACACCCGGTCGTCGCTCATGTCTGACGGGAGCACCGCGGGGGAAATATATATGGCGACCCGGCGACGACGGTCGCGAATCGGCCGACAGGATAGTATCCCGCGGCGCCCGACCCCTATCCGCGGTCCCACCGGCTCACCCACGCGGACCGGGACTCGTGTTCCCGGGCCCGCTCCGAGATCGCCGCCCGATCGAGCCGCCCCTCCTCGGTTATCACCCCGGTCAGCAGGTCGCCGGGGACGCGCTCGAATATCGGGTTCGCGACCTCGACGTCGCGGTCGCCGTCGTACACGGTCGACGCCTCCCCCGACTCCCGAACGACCCGGTCCGTCGTCGCGATCTTGTCGGCGGCGGCGACCGCGTACACCGGGACATCGGCGTCGGCCGCGGCCAGCGCGAGCGGATACGACCCGACCTTGTTCGCCACGCCCCCGTTCGGCAGGACCCGATCGGCGCCGAGCAGGACGCAGCCGACGTCGCCCTCGCGAACGAGGCCGGGAAGCGCGGCGTCGGTCGTGAGCGTGACGTCCAGACCGGCGTCGACGAGCCCCTCGGCCGCGGCGACCCCCTCGCGACTCGGGCGCGACTCGCCGACGACGGCCGCGCTCCCGGCCCGCCGCAACGTCGCCGCGACGGTTCCGGACCGCGACAGCGTCGCGACGCTCCCGGGCAGGTCGGCGATCGGGGTCGCCGCCCGCTCCGCCGCCAGCCGGTCCGCGTCGTGCGCGGCGTCGAGCGCGTCGACGGCGCGGTCGTGGACCGCCTCGGGCGTCCGCTCGGTCCCGCTCATCGCCCGGTCGATCCGGTGTCGAACGACGATCATGCTCGGCCGAGCGCTGCGGAGCTCGCGCGCGAGCGCCGCGACCCGGTCGATCCCCCCGTCGCGCGCCCCGAACGCGACCGCGCCGGCCGCGTCGCGGACCGCCTCGAGCGCCCGGAGGGAGAGCCACGACGCGCCGTGGGTCTCGTCGGTCCGAACCAGGTCGACGTCGGGCGCGACGCGGCGGTAACTCTCCCACACCCCCGGAGCCGCGTCGCGCGTGAGGAAATCTGTCGGCGGGAGCCACTCGCCCTCGATGGCGGACGAACCGCTCGTCTCGCGGCCGGCCGCGGCCTCGAACAGGAACGGGTAGACCGTCCGGTCGACCGTTCCGTCCGAGACGGACAGCGGCTCACCGCAGCGGACGAGCTCGATGTCGCCGCTCAGCTCTGCCGCTCGCAGCGCCCGCCGCGCGCTCTCGGTCGGATCGGCCTCGTCCGCGCGCACGTCGCCGACGACCGCGTCGAGCGGGTTAGTCGCCGATTCGGGGTCCTCGCGACTGACGGCGAGCGGTCCGACACCGGGTCGGGCGAACACCCGAGAGCGGCGTCGCACGAACGCCCTGACGACTGCGGTCACGGGCCCGTGTTCGGGCGACGCGCCATTAACCGTACTCCCCCGACCCGCCGCTCGGCACCTCCGGCCCGCCACTCGGACCTGACGGCGCCGCCGCCGCGCTCGCCGATCGGGCGACCTTTTACGTGGGGGAACGCAGGTGGGGCTATGAGTTCGGACCCGGTCCGGGTGGGAGTGCTGTCGCTGCACAACAGCAAGGAAACGAAGGCGATCTGCAACGCGGTCGAGGACCTCGGGCACGAGCCCGTCTGGCTCCGCGAGGAGAACGCCGCGATCAGCGTCGACGACGGCGAGGTCTCGGTGGAGCCCGCCGTGGACGTCATCGCGAACCGGCTGCTGCTCTCGAACACCGATCAGCCCGCGGAGCTGCTCGGGCTGGCGGCGACGTTCGAGCGCATCCGGCCGATGCTGAACGAGCCGAACGCCGTGCTCGCGTCGATCCACAAGTTCGCGACGGCGGCGACGCTCGCCGACTGGAACATCCGTGTCCCCGACGCGCTGCTCGCGCTGTCGAACGACCGGCTCAACGAGGGTCGCGAGCGCTTCGGGGAGGTCGGCGTCTACAAGACCGCGATCGGCACCCACGGCGGCGGCACGTGGAAGGTCGACCTCACGGAGCGCGTGAACCCGAAGGTCGGCAATCGACAGGCGTTCCTCCAGAAGCTCATCGACCGCGACGACGAGAAGCACCGCGACCTGCGCGTGTACATCGTCGGCGACGAGATCGTCGGCTCGATGTACCGATACGCGCCCGAGGGCGACTGGCGCACCAACGTCGCGCTCGGCGGCGCGGTCGAGGACGCCACCGACGACATGCCCGAGGAGGCCGCCGAGACGGCGCTGTACGCGGCCGACGTGATGGACCTCGACTACGCCGGCGTCGACCTCGTCGAGGGGTACGACGGCTGGTACGTGCTGGAGGTGAACCCGACGGCCGGGTTTAAAGGCCTCTACGAGGCGACCGGCAGGAGCCCCGCGCCGCACATCGCGCGGCTCGCGATCGAGACGGTGGGCGGCGAGGTGGACGACGCCGACGTTGAGCGCATCGCGGCCACCCTCGACGACTCGCGGCCCTCCTGTGCGCCCGTCCCGAAGCCGACGCCGTCCGAACAGCCGGTCATCGGCTACATCGAGGAGGTCGTCGTCACCGGCACCTCCGGCTCCACCCAGGCGCTCGGGAAGTCCGACACGGGCGCGACGCGGACGAGCATCGACACCCAGCTCGCGGCCGAGATCGGCGCCGGCCCGATCAAGAGCATGACCCGAGTCAAGTCGGGCAGCGTGAAGGGCGGGAAGGCCCGCCCGGTCGTCGACCTCGTCATCGGAATCGGCGGGAACCAGCACACCGTCACCGCGAGCGTCGAGGACCGCGGGCACATGGACTACCCGCTCCTCCTCGGCCGCGACATCCTCACCGACTACCGGGTCGACGTGCGCAAGCGCGCTGACGTGGACGAGGCCGAACGCGGCGAGGTCGGCGAGATCCTCGAAGAAGAGGAGTAGGCGGACACGCAGTCGGATATTTAAATAATCACGGTGGCGCGCCTCCGAGCGGCCGCCCTCGGCGGCCGCGAGGAGTCCGCGAGGGAGTCGGTCGCCGCAGGCGACCGACGAGGCTGGGGAGGCGTGAGGTGCGGTCGCTGTGCGGGGCGGGATTCAAAGGGGCAGCCGCGAGGACGAAGCCTGACGACGCAAGCACCGCAGGAACGAGCGAAGCGAGTGACGAGGAGCGCAGCGAGTCACGCGAGTCCTCGCGGCTGGGGCTTTGGAGGTGTTCACCGTCGATCCCCAGTCAATCACTTATAAACTACTTCCGGAGACATCAACCGTCGCCATTCCTCCCACTCACGACTCGTACTCCGCCCAGATGTAGCGCGTCCCGTAGCTCCGGTAGGGCCGCCACGACTCGGCGATGTCGCGCATCTCCGCCCGCCCCAGTTCCTCGCCGTCGTTGTACACTCGCTCGATCCCCTTCCGCACCGCGAGGTCGCCGAGGGGGAGCACGTCCTCGCGGCCGAGCGCGAAGATGAGGTACATCCGCGCGGTCCACTCCCCCACGCCGCGAATCTCGGTGAGCGCGTCGACGACCGCCTCGTCGCTCGCGTCCGCCAGCCCCTCGCGGGTCAGGTCGCGGTCGCCGTCGCGGAAGGCGCCGGCGGCCTCTCGCAGGTACTCGACCTTCGTCCCGCTGAGGCCGGCCTCGCGCAGGGCCGCCTCGTCGGCCGCGAGCACGCGGTCCGGCGTCGGCTCGCCGCCGAGCACGTCCACGAAGCGCCCGCGGATCGCCGCCGCGGAGGCGGTCGAGAGCTGCTGGTTCACGATCGAGGTGCAGAGGCGGGCGAACTCGTCGTCCGCGGGCTCGATCGACAGCCGGCCGTGCCGGTCGATCAGTGCCGCCAGCGTCGGGTCCTCGCGCAGGGTCGCCGCGACTCGGTCGTCCATCGCCCGTGGGTTGGAGCCGGAGCCACCCGACGGTTTCGGTCGCGAGCGTCGGACCGACGGATTGATCGATTCCGCGCGTCTAGTAAACTTACCGCGAGTTTCCCGTTTGGAAGATGGAAACGTTCAACCATGACGGTTCCGACCGTTGCCGTATGGAACTCGACGACGTGCAGCACGTGACGGTCCTCGGCGCCGGGAACATGGGCCACGGTATCGCGGAGGTGGCCGCGCTCGCCGGCTACGACGTGGCGCTGCGGGACATCGAGGAGGAGTTCGTTCAGGACGGCTACGACCAGATCGAGTGGTCGCTCGGCAAGCTCGCCGAGAAGGACCGGATCGGCGAGGACGAGGCTGAGGCGGCGCTCGACCGCGTCGAGGCGTACGTCGACCTCGAGGACTCGCTGGCCGACGCCGACGTGGTGGTCGAGGTCGTCCCCGAGAAGATGGCGATCAAGAAGGACGTGTACGACGAGGTCGTCGAGTACACGCCCGAGGAGGCCGTCTTCGTCACCAACACCTCCAGTCTCTCGATCACCGAGCTCTCCGAGGTGACCGACCGCCCAGAGCGCTTCTGCGGGATGCACTTCTTCAACCCGCCGGTGCGGATGGACCTCGTCGAGGTCATCTCCGGGAAACACACCTCGGAGGACACCCTCGAACTGATCGAGGGGCTCGCGGAGTCGATGGGGAAGACCCCGGTGCGCGTCCGGAAGGACAGCCCCGGCTTCATCGTCAACCGCATCCTCGTCCCGCTGATGAACGAGGCGGCGTGGATCGTCGAGTCCGGCGACGCCACGATGGAGGCGGTCGACTCCACGACGAAGTTCGACATGGGGCTCCCGATGGGGTCGTTCGAGCTCGCGGATCAGGTCGGCATCGACGTGGGCTACCACGTGCTCGACTACATGCACGAGGTGCTCGGCGAGGCGTACCGCCCCTGCCCGCTGCTCGTCGAGAAGGTCGAGGCCGAGGAGCTCGGCAAGAAGACCGGCTCCGGCTTCTACGACTACGAGGACGGCGAGGGCGCGCAGATCCCCTCGGACGCGATCGACGCGGACGTCCGTCGGCGGCTGCTCGCCGTGATGGCCAACGAGGTCGCCGGCCTCATCGGGAACGACGTCGCCGACGCGCCCGCGATCGACCGCGCCGTGATGCTCGGCGCCGGGTTCCCGGACGGGCCCGCGAAGCTCGCCGACAACGAGGGGCTCGCCGACCTCGTCGACGTCCTCGACGACCTCCACGAGGAGACGGGCGAGGCGCGCTACGAGGCGACCGACTACCTCCGCGAGGCGGCCGAGGCGGGCGGGTTCCACGGGGACGGCGCCGAGGGAGGCGACGCCGAGGACGGCGACGGAACGGGCGACCGCTTCGCCGCCTACGACACCCTCAACGTCGCCGTCGAGGACCGCGTCGGGCACGTCGAGATCGACCGCCCGCACCGGATGAACACGATAAGCGGCGAGCTGCTCGACGAGCTCGCCGACGCGATCGACCGGCTCGACGCCGACGACGACGTGCGGGCGATCCTGCTCTCCGGCGCCGGCGACCGCGCCTTCTCCGCCGGCGCCGACGTCCAGAGCATGGCCGCCGGCGGCGCCGAGCCGATAAGCGCGGTCGAGCTCTCGCGGCAGGGCCAACAGACGTTCGGCAAGTTAGAGGACTCCGATAAACCCGTGGTCGCCGCCATCGACGGCTACTGCCTCGGCGGCGGGATGGAGCTCGCCACCGCGGCCGACCTGCGGGTCGCCTCCGACCGCTCGGAGCTCGGCCAGCCAGAGCACAACCTCGGGCTCCTCCCCGGCTGGGGCGGCACCCAGCGGCTCGCCCGGATCGTCGGCGAGGGGCGCGCGAAGGAGATCATCTTCACCGCCGACCGCTACGAGGCCGAGACGCTGGCGGAGTACGGCTTCCTCAACGACGTGGTCCCGGGCGACGAGATCGACGAGCGCGCGCGGGAGCTGGTCGAGTCGCTCGCCGCCGGCCCGCCGATCGCGCAGAAGTACACGAAGCGCGCGATGCACGCCGGCCGCACCGACGGCGAGGCCGGCCTCGAGGTGGAGGCGATGGGCTTCGGCCACGTGATGAACACCGACGACCTCATGGAGGGCGTCACGGCGTTCATGGGCGACGGCGAGCCCGAGTTCGAAGGGAAGTAGGGCGCGAGAGGGTCGGCGGTGGCGGCGGGTGCGCTCACGTCTCCGACTACTTATTTATAAGCGATTAATCGCGAAGCGGCAAAGAACACCACCGAAGCCCCAGCCTCGTCGCCGGGGGCTCTGCCGCCGGCTGCCGGTGGCGCCACGCGCTACTGGACACCTCGACGTTCCGATCCGCGGTCCAGTCGCTGCCGGTTATTTAAAAACAGTCGCGGTTGCTGGGAGCGACGGTGCTTGATCCGGCGGCAATCGTTAGACGTACCCTTCCTCGACGAGCAGCTCCCCGTTGAGCAGCGAGGCGCCCGCCGCGCCGCGGACCGTGTTGTGCGCGAGGCAGTTGTACTTCGCGCCGGCCTCGGTCGACTGCACGCCGCCGGCGACGATGCCCATGCCGTCGGCGTACGTGCGGTCGAGACGGGGCTGCGGGCGCTCCGGCTCGTCTTCACCGAACACCTTGATGAGCTGGTCGGGCGAGCTCGGGAGCGCGCCGGCGCCCTCGAACGAGCGCATCGCCTCGCGGAGGTCGGCCGGAGACGGGTCCTCGGCGAACTCGGCGAAGACGTTCTCCAGGTGGCCGTCGAGCGTGGGGATCCGGTTACAGGAGGCCGCCACGTCGGCGCCGTGGAGGTGCACCTCCGCCCCGTCGAACTCGCCGAGGAGCTTGCGCGACTCCGTCTCCATCTTCTCCTCTTCGCCGCCGATGTGCGGGATCGCGTTGTCGATGATCTCCATCGAGGTGACGCCGGAGTAGCCAGCGCCCGAGACCGCCTGCAGCGTGGAGACGCGGACGCTCTCGACGCCGAACCGGTCGATGGCCGCGAGCGTGGGCACCATCGTGATCGTCGAGCAGTTCGGGTTCTTCACGAGGGCGCCGTCCCAGCCGCGCTCGTCGCGCTGGACCTCGATGAGGTCGAGGTGGCCCGGGTTGATCTCGGGGATGGTGAGCGGGACGTCCGCCGCCATGCGGTCGTTCGAGGAGTTCGAGGAGACGACGTACCCCTCCTCGAGGAAGGCGGGCTCGACCTCGGCGGCGACCCCCGAGGGAAGCGACGAGAAGAGCAGGTCGACGTCGTCGTCCGCGATCCCCGCGGGCGTCGTCTCCGCGACCTCCATCTCCGCGACGCTCTCCGGGATGGGCGTGTCGACGCGCCATTTGGCCGCCTCGCGGTACGTCTTCCCGGCGCTGTCCCCGCTCGCCGTGACGGCCGCGAGGTCGAACGTCGGGTGGTCGTCGAGCAACTGGATGAACCGCTGACCCACGGCGCCGGTGGCACCGAGGATGCCGACTCGTACAGACATTGCACGTGGGTCGGTCACAGGGACGTAAGTGCGTTCGGATACGCGCCGACGCCGCCGGTCCCGCCGGCGACGGGCGCCGTCGCCTCGCACGCTCGCTCGTCGGTTTGTCACCGGAACTCACGACTGCGGCAACGACCGATCGGCTCTTCGCCGATTCTCTTGTGATTACTACGCAACCGATCCGTATCCGCGTGTATCCGTCAGCTGACCCTCTCGGAGAGGTATTAAATACTCTCGCGTGAGTGCAGGAGATAATGACCGACTTCGGAGCGCTGTCCGTCGCCCCGCCGCTGCTCGCGATCGTCCTCGCGGTGATCACCCGGAAGGCGGTGCTGTCGCTGTTCCTCGGCATCTGGTCGGGTGCCGTCATCGTCACGGGCGGGCTCGGGATCGTCCAGACGTTCGAGTGGATCGTCGCGGCGGTCTCCGACGAGTTCCAGGCGACCATCCTCGTGTTCACCCTGCTGCTCGGCTCCGGCGTCGCCATGGTGTGGAACCTCGGCGGCACCGCCGCGGTCCGCGACTGGGCGCTCGAGCGCCTCGACAACCAGCGGCAGGCCGGGCTCGTCGCGTGGGGGCTCGGGATCGTCCTCTTCTTCGACGACTACGCGAACACCGCCATCGTCGGATCCGCGATGAAGGACGTCTCCGACCGGCTCCGGATCTCCCGCGAGAAGCTCTCGTACATCGTCGACTCGACGGCGGCGCCGGTGGCGACGCTGGGGATCTCCTCGTGGGTCGCGTTCCAGCTCTCGCTCATCGCCGAGGGGTACGAGTCCGCGGGCGTCGCCGCCGCGAACCGCCCGGGCACCTTCGAGGTGTTCGTCTCCTCGATCCCGTTCAACATGTACGCGATCCTCGCGATCGTGATGGTCCTCCTGATCGTCGGCACCGGGCGGGACTACGGCGAGATGCTGACCGCCGAGAACCGCTCGTGGACCTCCGGGCGGGTGACGCGCGACGGGGCCGTGCCGATGCAGGACGTCGCCGGCGAGCTGGGCGAGCCGCCGGCGTCGACCCCGCGGCTCGTCAACTTCTTCGTCCCCGTGGCGGTGCTCGTCGCCGTGACGGTCGGGACCGCGCTGTGGTCCGGCGACTTCTCGCCGGTCGGCTTCGGCGGCGACCTCCTCGCCGGGGAGCTCGGCGCGGCCGGCGGGCGGCTGTGGGACGCCGCGCTCAACGCCTCGTACGAGGTCGCGCTCATGATCGGCTCGTTCGCGATGGTCGCCAGCGGCTTCGTCCTCGGGAGGGCCTACGACATCTTCGGCGTCGGCGACGCGACCGAGTACACGATCGACGGCTTCGGGATCATGCTCACCGCGGCCTCGATCCTCGTGCTCGCGTGGGGGATCGGCGGGGCGATCGACGCGCTCGGCACCGGCGCCTACGTCGCGAACGTCGCGGTGGGGTCCGTCTCCCCGGCGTTCCTGCCCGCCCTCGTGTTCGTCGTCGCCGGCGTCATCGCCTTCTCGACCGGGACCTCGTGGGGGACGATGGGGATCGTCACCCCGATCGCGATCCCGATCGCGTGGGAGATCAGCGGCGGCGGCGCAGCCGGCCACACGCTCGTGGCGGCGATGGTCGGCGTCATCTTCTCGGGCGCCATCTTCGGCGACCACAGCTCGCCAATCTCCGACACGACCGTTCTCTCGGCGACGTTCACCGGCGCCGACCTGATCGACCACGTCCGCACGCAGATCTACTACGCGGTCACCGTCGCCGCCGTGGTCGTGCTCCTCCTCGTCGTCTGGGGAGTCACCCGGGTGACGCCGCTCGCGCTGCTCCCGCTCGGCGCCCTGCTGCTCGCCGGGCTCGTGTACCTCCTCTCGGAGTTCGACGCCTCCCGCCGGGGGATCGACCCCGTGTCGGTCTCGGAGTCACAGGACGACGACGGCGAGCGCGTGGTCGTCGCCGGGCACGAGCAGGACAACTGAGGCCGCCGGTCCGGCCGCTTATATACGCCCGCCGGCTATCGTCGGGTGCGCGCCCTCAGTCCCCGCCCGAGTACTCCCCGATGGGAGCGATGACAGCGCGGAGAACCCAGGCGCGTCACATCCGGTCGCAGACGCGACCCGCCCGTCGCCGCGCAGGCGACCGCCCGCCACGAGGGTTTCCCGGTCGACGCGGCACGCCGCCGGAGATGAGACCGGTCGTTAGTGTTGCGGGCGACATTTCCGCGACTCGAGAGCGGCCGCGCTCGGCGATTCCGAGTCTCCCGAGTCCCGCAACACAAACGGCCCGACGGCGAGCGTTCACTTCGAGGCCTCCGGCGCTCCGAAAAGGAGCGGAACACTCAGTTCCGCGGGTCCTCGGCGGAAGACGAGTCGTCGCTCGGCGTTTCCCCATCCTCGCTCAGGTGCCGCTCTATCCGCTCCATGGCTTGTCGAGTGCCACGGAGCTCCGCTACCAGTTCGTCTATCCGGTCGGCCGTAGCGGCGGCCGATTCCGTCGTCTCGTCGCCCGTCGGACCCGACCGCCGGTTTTCGGCGGCGTATTCGCTGGTCAGGCCGGAGATCTTCTCTCGGACCTCGCGGGCGTTTTCGACGTTCTGGAAACTGACCTCAGCGCCGGAACTGCCGGCGGTGCTGATGTCGATGCTGCCGAAGCCGAACTGTTTCCCCCAGAAGGACTGGCTGTACTCGGTGTTCTGGATCTTGTCGAGGCCGACGCTCTCGATGTTCGTTCCCAGGATCCCCTTCTTGACGTACAGGGACTTGTTGGTGACCACGTAGTCGGTGTTCTTCAGCGAGAGCCACGAGAACGGCAGCATAAGCAGGATGAGAAAGCCGATGAGGACCACCGTGAGGAGCACTCCCCAGACGGCGGTCCCGACGATGCTGACCGGAACGGGTTCGCCTGTCCACTGGATCTCTTCGTCGTCCTCGAGCGAGAGCCACTCGGGAACCTCGTGGTCGGCCGGCGTCGGTGCGGGGACGTCGGATTCGGTAGTCGCGTCTGCCATGGGCCTATTGGAGGTGTCGTTCGATGGTTTCCGCGGTTTTCCGCAGTTCCGTCGCCTCGTCGACGAGGGCCCCGATCGTTTCGGGGTCGAGGCCGCCGTGCCCCCCTCCGGGTTCACCCCGGCTCCCGTCGCCGGCCTCGGCGATCCTCGCCCGGAGTTCGGTACGGAGTCCGTCGGGGTCGTCCAAGTCCTCGATCGACATCTCGACGCCGCTCCCGCCGGCCGTGCTGAGGAGGATCGTCCCGTAGTCGAAGACGTTACCGAAGAAGCTCTTCTTCAACTGCGTGTTCTGGACGTTGTCGACGCCGATTCGGGTGACGTTCTCCGACCAGACGCCGGTCTTCTTGTAGACGTTCTCGTCGGTGAGGAGGTAGTCGGTGTTCTTCGTTTGCAAGTACGCCCGGACGGGAGTGACGGCTTGGAACAACGTCCAGAGGACGGCGACGGCCCACACCACCCGATCCGGAACGGGCAGTTCGACGTTCAGAACGGCCGTGAGGACGAACGCCGCCACGAACGCCGCCAGCGACCAGACGACGAACGTCACGACGTTCGAAACGATCCGGCGCAACCGCGGCTTTCCCGTCCAGACGACCTCCTCCCCCTCATCGAGCGAGAGCCAATCGGGTGATGTTACCATACGGCACGATTAATATCGATCGAGATATAGATTATGGCTATCAGAACTCCGGCTCGGTGTGGCCGGCCGATCTCGGGGTCTCCGCGTCCGGGTATCCGATCGCGACCGTTCCGGCATCGATCCGCCGTCCCGAGACCGGTCGCGCGCGGCTACTCCGAGTCGTCCGATTCCCCCGACCCCCCCGAATCCCGCAACACCAACGGGCCGATCGCGAGCGTCCGCTTCGCGAGGGTGAGGATCCGGAGCACGTAGGCGACGAACAGCGCGAACGGGAGCAGCGTGACGGCGAACGCGCCACCGACCGCGAGCGTGAGGTGGTCGACTCCGAGCGTGCGGCCCGGGAACGTCCCGACGTCGACGACGGCGACCATGGCGCCCGCGACGAGCAGCGCCGGGACCGCCGCGTACAAAATCAGCCGCGAGAGGTCGATCAGCGCCCACTGGAAGTACAGCGTCTTCACGTGCTCCCGCGCCGGGGCGAACAGCGAGAGCGACTCCCGGAGCTCGGTGAGGAGCGTGCGCTCCCGGTCGGTGAGTCGGTCCCCGTGTTCGTCCGTGAGACGCTCGATTCGGGCGATCTTCCGCCCGTAGTCGAAGTTCAGCGCCGCGAAGACGACGTCGAACGACCCGAACCGCGCGCCCTCGATCTGGCCGCGCACGTCCTCGGCGTTCTCGACGACGCTCCCGGCGAGGTCGCCGATATCGCTCCGAAGGGCGGCCGCTCCGTCAGATCCCTCCTGTTCCGCGTCGGCGTCGGTCCGCGAGTGCACCGACTCGCGAACCGAGCGCGCTCGCCCCGACGCGGCGCCGAGGATCGCGCCGAGGAACCCGGCCGGATCCGTGGGAGCCGGAGCGTCGGTCAACGCCGCGACGGTGTCCCTGACGTCCATCGCGCCGGCCATGCGCTCGTGCTGGTCGCCGAGCGGGCCGTTCTCCTGCGTGAGCACGAGCTGCCCGATCGTGACGACGAGTGTCGCTCCCGTGACGATGGCCGTGATCATCGCGGAAAACAGGGTCTCGATCGGGTCGCTCGCCCCGGTTTTCGCCGGGAGCGACGGCGAGAGTCCGGTGCCGACCGCGACGAACGCGACGAAGACGACGACCGTCAGGACCCCGGCGACGACGAGCCGGTTCGCCCGCAACAGCAGCCAGAGCTTCAGTCGGCTCTCGCCGGCCCGCCCTCGCATGGTCTCCGCGGTGTCCGTGTCGTCGACGTCCGAGGCGGGCTCGACCTCGACGGCGTCGGTTTCGGCCGCGTCCGGTCCCGATCGGTCGTCGTCCGTCATTTACGCGACACACGACGCTCGACCGACAGATAAGTACACGGGGCGGTACCCGACGAGGCGCCCGGCGCAAGTCACAACCCCACGCCGGACGAAGCGGTCGGCACATGTCGACGCACGTCGGCCCCAGCGTCACCCTCGTTCGCAACGCCACCCTTCTCGCGACCGTCGGCGACACGACGTTCCTCGTCGATCCGCTGTTCGCGTCGCGGGGCGCGTTGCCGCCGATCGACGACACGCCGAACGACCGCGCCAACCCGCTCGTCCCGATGCCCGACGTCGACCTGTCGCACGACGCCGTGATCGTCACGCATCGCCACCCGGACCACTTCGACGACGCGGCGAAGTCCGAGCTCGACGCGGACGTCCCGCTGTTCTGTCAGCCCGCCGAGGCCGACGCGTTCGTCGAGGACGGATTCACCGACGTGCGGCCCGTCGAGGACGCGGCGACGTTCGAGGGGGTCACCCTCCACCGGACCCCGGGCCGCCACGGTCACGGGGAGCTGGCCGAGGAGATGGGGCCCGTCTCCGGGTTCGTCCTCGAGGGCGAGGCGACGCTGTACCTCGCCGGCGACACGGTCTGGTACGACCCCGTCGCGGAGACGCTGGACCGGTTCGAGCCCGACGCGGTCGTCCTCAACGGCGGCGCGGCGCGGTTCAATCAGGGGGAGCCGATCACGATGGGCGTTGATGACGTCGCCGCCGTCCGCGAGGCCACCGACGCCGCGGTCGCCGCGGTCCACATGGAGGCGATCAATCACTGCCTGCTCTCGCGGGAGGAGCTCCGCTCGGAGACGGACGGGTTGCTCGTGCCGGAGGATGGTGAGGAGATCGAGTTCTAGCCGCACCGCCGGTTCGAGAGTGGACTTGTCACTCCTCCCTGCGGTCATCGGAGCGGTTCCGCCGCTTCGAGCAGTCGCTCACTTCGTTCGCGATGACGTCGTGAGAAGGTCCGGGTGCGAGAATCGAACCACGGTCAGACGTGCTCGCTTCGCTGCGCGCGACCTCCCTGCTTCAATTCTCCGCGGAGCCTCGCGGCTCGCGGTGTTGCTCGCCGCGAGAAGGTCCGGGTGCGAGAATCGAACCCGCGTCTCAGCCTCCACAAGGCTGAAGGATAGTCCACTACCCTAACCCGGACACGCGTCGATATCTACCTCGCTTTGATAAATAACCGTTACGACTCCCGGACGGGCGTGTGACCCGGTGCCGTCCGGTGATAGCGCCGAGTCGCCTCGGGGCGTCCGGCGCGCGGACGGGGTCGACGCACCGCGCCGCTTTTACTCTCCGCCGGCGTACCCCCGCGTACCCGTGGCGTTCACCGACAAGATCTACGTGAAGAACCACCGGCAGCTCGCCTCCCAGCTGGAGACGAACATTCCGAAGGGCGCGTTCGCCGGCGCGACCCTCGACATGCTGTTCACCGGTGACGGCCTCTCGAAGCTCGACTCCACGACGCGCGACCGCATCCTCGACTTCGCCGAGGACTTCCTCGACTGCGACTGTCAGGCGAACCCCTACTGCGGCTGTCCCGAGGAGAAGTTTATGCGGTACGTGCTGGAGCTCCGCGCCGAGGGGCTCGGCCCGCAGGCGATCGTGGACGTGATGACGGACGACTACATGGTGTACGCGTACACCGGCGACGTGCTCTCGTTCCTCGACGACGCGGTGCGGAACCTGGAGGCCGTCGAGACCCTCGCGGACGTCGAGGGCAACGAGGAGATGTCCGAGCGAGCGCGGCGCGCGAAACGGGAATTATCGGGATAAGACGCGTATCGGCGAGACGGGTCTGTTTGTGTGATCGGGTATTTATAAATCGTCGCTGGCGGTGGCGCGACGGGCGGCCACAGGGTCTCAGCCGCCCGCTTATAATTGATCGTTGGAAGCGCGGTGACCAGCTTCAAAGCCCCAGTCGCTTGCTTATGAGTGAGTGATCGCGTATCGACGGTGACCACCTCCAAAGCCCCAGTCCCGACGACTTGGGGGCCTCGTTGCGCTCCTCGCTCGTTCGCTCCGCTCACTCGCTGCGGTGCTTACTTCGGCCGCCTTCGTCGTCGGGACTGCCCCTTTGAGTCCCACCCCACACCGCTCCGCACAGCACCTCACACCTCCCCAGCCTCGTCGGACCGGCGCGGCCGCGCCGGTCCGACTCCCTCGCGGGCTCCTCGCGCCCGTTGGGCGCTCGGAGGCGCGCCACCGCACAGCACCGCGCCGTTTATTTATAAGTAGGCGGCGCTGTCGGGCGGTCCGACACCCGTCCTCTTCGTTCGGTCTCGTTCCCGTCCGCGTGGAGCGTCCGAACGGTCTAAGTGCGCTCGCTCCCGAACTCGGGTAATGAGTCTTCGGCCCGCGTGGCTGACCTTCAGGCGATACGCGGCGGCGACGACGGGGATGACGCTGACGCTGTTCGCGCTCGGCGTCTACACCGCGGCGACCGGCTCCGGGCTGGCGTGCGAGGCCCAGTGGCCGCTCTGTTCGGACCAGCTCATCCCCGCGATGACGATCAACCCGGACTTCATCGAGTGGTTCCACCGCGCGTGGGCGATGATCACCGGGTTCCTCATCATCGGGACCGCCGGCTGGACGTGGCTCGGGAGCTTCGACCGCCGGACCCGGTTCGCGGCGACGCTCGCGGTGCTCATCCTGCCGGTGCAGATCACGGTCGGCGCGATCACCGTCACCGTCGGCGGGCTCGTCCCCGGCGGCTACACCGTCTCGACGCACGCGGCCCACCTGATCGTCGCGCTGACGATCTTCACGCTGCTCGGCCTGGCGACCATCTGGGGCGGCGGGCGGGGGTCGACGCGGCTCCTCCGGATCGCGACGACCGTCGCCGTCGCGGGGATCGTCGCCAGCGCGGTGTTCTCGCGGGCGGTCCCGTTCGTGACGTACTCGCCGGGCGCGCAGGCCGGGTTTTACGTCACCGGGCTCGCCGGCCACTTGGGGCTCGTCGCGACGGTCGCGTTCGCCACCGAGGCCGTCCGCTCGGGCTACGCGGGCGTGAGCCGCTCGACGGCCGGGCGGGTCCGGCTGCTCGCCGGCGGTGCGATGGCCGCGCTCGTCCTGACGCTCCTGCTGGGCCGCGATCTGGTGTTATACACCGCGGTCTGGGAGCAGCTCAACCTCGTCGCGCTGGCCGCGGCCGCCGCGCTCGCCGCGGGGGCAGCGTGGGTCGCGCGCGGCGCCGACGGCGCCGGCACCGCGACGGAGCCGATCGGCGGCGACTGAGCGGTCCCGGCGGCGAGTCGCTCACCTCGGACGGGCGGGCCGATCCACCGGATCGATCCGGAGGGATTCGGGCGACCGCCGTCGAGCCGCCTCGTCCGCGGAGGAAAGGTTAAAATCGGTTCACGTTCTCACACCGGTATGCCATACCGCACGGAGACCGACGTGAGTCGGCGGACGTACCTGAAGCTGACCGGCGGCGCCAGCGCCGTCGGGCTCTCCGGAGTCGCCGGGTGCCTCGGCGGCGGGAGCGACACCACGATCACGCCCGGCACCGCGCCCGGGTTCCCGCCGTTCGAGATGCAGGAGGACGGGGAGCTGATCGGGTTCGACATCGATCTGCTGGAGGCCGTCGTCGGCGAGACCGAGTACGAGATCGGCGAGTGGGAGACCTTCGAGTTCGACTCGCTCATCCCGGCGCTGACCCAGAACGAGCAGATCGACGTCATCGCGGCCGCCATGACGATCACCGAGGACCGCCAGGAGACGATCGCCTTCTCCGATCCCTACTGGGAGTCGGATCAGGCGATTCTCGTGCGCGAGGGCGGCAGCTTCCAGCCCGAGGCGTGGGAGGACTTCGAGGGCGTCGCGGTCGGCGCGCAGTCGGGGACGACCGGCGCAAATCAGGTGCAGTCGAATCTCGTCGACCCCGGACTCGTCGCCGAGGACGACTACCGCACGTACGGGAGCTACGTCCTCGCGGTCGAGGACCTCGAAAACGAGAACATCGACGCCGTCGTCATCGACAATCCCGTCGCCGAGACCTTCGCGGCCAACCGGGACGTGACGATCGCGTTCATCGAGGAGACCGGCGAGGAGTTCGGCTTCGGCCTCAGACAGGGCGAGTCCGAGCTCCAGTCGGCGCTCAACGACGGGCTCGCGACCGTCCGCGACAACGGTGATTACGAGGAGATAACCAACACCTGGTTCGGGCAGGAGTAGGATGTCGGTCTCCGGGACGCTCGCGCTCGTGGCGGCCGAGAGTCTCGACCCTGCGGCTCAAGCCGTGACCGGGACACGACCGGCCGGAATCGCTCCCGCGTTCATCGGCGAGGCCGCAGACTGGGAGTTCGTCCTCAGGAACGCCGACTACCTCGGCGTCGGCGCCCTGTTGACGATCGGGCTCACCATCGCGTCGATCCTCCTCGGCTTCCTCGTCGGCTTCCCGGCGGGCGCGATCGAGGTGTACGGCGACGGGTATCTCAAACGAGCCGTCAGCGTCGCGGGCGTCGTTCTCCGGGGGACGCCGATCGTCGTGATCCTCATCGTGATGTACTTCGTCGTCGGCGTCCCGCAGATCAACCTCGGGGTCGCGTCGGTCTCCTCGGCGGTCACCGCCGGGATACTCGGCCTCGGCCTCCGCAGCGCCGCCTACCAGTCGCAGATCTTCCGCGCGGCGCTGTCGAGCGTCGACGCCGGACAGCTGGAGGCCGGCCGGTCCATCGGGCTCTCGCGGTTCGAGGCGGTCCGGTACGTCGTCGTGCCGCAGGCCCTGCGCCGGTCGATCCCCGGGTTCCAAAACGAGTTCACGATCGTGTTGAAGGACACGAGTATCGTCTTCGCGATCGGGCTCGCCGAACTGCTGACCCGCGGGTACGACCTGTTCTCGGAGCAGACGACCGCGGTGCTCGAAGTCATCCTCTTTATCAGTGCAATCTACTTCGTCCTCACGTTCACGACGAACCGCGCGCTCGACCGCCTCGGCAGCTACTACGCGATCCCGGAGGGTGAGTCGGCGTGAGTGACGGCGACTTCCTCACCGTGTCCGACGTCTCGAAGTGGTACGGCGACGAGCAGGTGCTTCACGACGTCTCCTTCGAGATGGACCGCGGCGACGTGACCGTCCTGATCGGCCCGTCCGGCTCCGGCAAGTCGACGATGCTGCGCTGTGTCAACCGGCTCGCGGAGGCGCAGGAGGGGTCGATCCGGCTCGACGGCGAGGAGGTGCTCTCGCCGGACCTCGACGTCGACGACCTCCGCCGGGAGGTCGGCATGGTGTTCCAGGGGTTCAATCTGTTCGCGCACCTCACCGCGCTTAACAACGTCGCGCTCGGTCCCCGTCGGGTCCTCGGACTCTCGGAGGCCGACGCTCGGGAGCGCGCGGAGGACCAGCTCGACCGCGTCGGCCTCGCCGACCAGCTCGACTCCTACCCCGCGGAGCTGTCCGGGGGTCAACAGCAGCGAGTCGGTATCGCGCGCGCGCTGGCGATGGAGCCGAAGCTCATGTTATTCGACGAGCCGACGAGCGCCCTGGACCCGGAGCTCATCGGCGAGGTGTTGGAGGTGATGCACGGGCTCGTCGATGAGGGGATGACGATGCTCGTCGTCACCCACGAGATGAGCTTCGCCCGCGAGGTGGCCGACGAGGTCGTGTTCCTCGACGAGGGGCACGTCGTCGAGCGGGGGCCGCCGGACCAGCTGTTCGAACGACCGGAGAAGGAGCGGACCGGCCGCTTCCTCGAACGCATCGCGAGTCACGACTGATGGCGAGCGCGACGAGACCCACGACAGTCCGCGAGCGCGTGGCCGACTCCGACCGCTCCGTCGGCCGGCTCCTCCTCGTCGCCGCCGGTGCGCTGTTCTGGAGCTGGCTCGTCGTCAGCTGGGGCAACCGATGGCTCGGCGGGGTCCTCGTGCCGGTCGGCGACCCGCTGGTGTCGGCGGCGGCGGTCGAGTCGACGCTCGCTGCGCTCCCCGGCCTCGCGGCGTACGCGGCCGACGCCGCGTTCGTGGTCGAACTCACGCCCGAGCTCGCGCGCGGGACGTGGCTCACCGTCGTGATCACCGCCGTGAGCCTCGTCCTCGGCTTCTTCATGGCCGTCCCGCTGGCGGTGACGCGGGTGTACGGTCGGTTCTCGGCGTGGGTCTCGCTCGCGTACACGGAGCTGTTGCGCGGCACGCCCCTCTTGGCCCAGCTGTTCGTGCTTTATTACGGACTCAACCTCGCGAGCTACGTCCCGGCCGCGCTTTCCGGCGTCTTCCCGCGCAACGTGGTGTGGGTGGCTATCGTCGGATTCACGCTCAACGGCGCCGCCTATCAGGCGGAGTACATCCGCGGCGCCATCGAGAGCGTCGATGAGGGCCAGATCACCGCCGGCCGCGCGATCGGTCTCTCGAAGCTGGAGACGATCTCCTACGTGGTGCTCCCGCAGGGGCTCCGCTACGCGATCCCCTCGTGGACCAACGAGTTCGTCTACCTGATCAAGTACTCGTCGCTGGCGGCGTTCATCACGGTCCCGGAGCTGTACTACCGGGCCGATCGGATCGCCGCCGAGACGTTCCGGTACACGCTCATCTTCGTCGTGACCGGCGTGACGTACCTCGCGTTAGTCCTCACCGCCTCGAAGCTGATGGGTCGCGTCGAGGACGCGGTCGCGATCCCCGGGCTGGGCGCCGATCGGGAGGAGTGAGCTACCCCTCGAACTCCGTGATGACCTCGACGCCGTGCACCTCGTACTCGCCCAGCGCGGCGAGTCGGCCCGAGACGGCCGAGAGCCCGATCTCGTCGCTCACGAGCGCGCCGGGGTCGACGTCGGTCGCCTCGACGAGCGCGAACAGGTCCCCGTAGCTCGTCGGCGGCATCCCGCGCGAGCCGAGAAAGGACACCTCCCAGCGGGTCATCCAGTCGGTCGGCAGCGACACCTCGCCGCGCTCGGCCTCGGTGGTCAGCCCCACTTGGACGTGCGTCCCGCGGGGTCGCACGGAGCGGACTGAGTTCCGGCAGGTCTCGGCGATCCCGAGCGCGTCGACGGAGACGTCGGCGCCGCCGTCTGTGAGGGCTCTGACGCGCTCCGGAACGTCAGTCGCGTCCCCGAGTTCGGTCGGGTTCACGAGCGCGTCGGCGCCGAGGTCGCGCGCGAGCGAGAGCGCGTCGTCGTCGACGTCGACGGCGACGACCCGGGCGCCGAGCGCGTCGCCGAGCTGGACCGCGGAGAGCCCGACGCCCCCGCAGCCGTGGACGGCGAGCCGGTCGCCGCCGCCGAGCCCGGCCCGCTCGGCGAGCGCGTGGTATGCGGTCATGTACCGGCAGCCGAGCGCGGCCGCGGCGGTCGCGTCGAGCCACGGCGGCCGCTCGACGAGGTTGTAATCGGCGTTCGGGACGGCCACCCGTTCCGCGAACGCGCCTGGCGCGTCGGGCTCGAAACCGAGCGCGCGCCCGTCGGCGCAGACGTTGCCGGCGCCCCGGCGGCAGTACGGACAGGTGCCGTCGCCGAGCGAGAAGGGGACGACGACGCGGTCGCCGGGCGCGAACCGGTCCACCGACCGCCCGACGGCGACCACCTCGCCCGCGGGTTCGTGTCCGAGGACCTGCCCGCGGGGGACGCGGTCGTCCGCCCACTCGCCGTGTCCCATCCAGGCGTGCCAGTCGCTCCGGCAGACGCCGCAGGCCTCCACCCGAATCACGACCTCGGCCGGTCCGGGCTCGGGGGCGGGCACGTCGCGGACCGCCAGCGGTTCGCCGTACTCGCGAAGGATCGCCGCGCGCATGCCGGGTGGTGGGAACGGAGCGTCGTAAAACCCGCCCGAGATCGAACGGCGGCGATTGAGACCGGATTCAGCCCGTCAGACACCTATTTTGTTTGTGATAAAACGAGTCACGGCGCGTACCAGCGGATCGCGCGTCCGACGCGAAACGCTCTTTTCGCCGCCCTTCTGCTTGATTTCATATGAGCTGGCGTTGATATCGATGGTAAGGCGATTGATAGTTAGGTAAGGTTTAATATCCTACAAGATAGCGGTCTGAACGTGAATTCGCCGATGGAGCGTCGACCGGGGGTCGCGTATCGACGGCCAAACGGCGACCCGAGCCGGTTCGTCGTCGAGGCCGGTGGCGAGCCGCGACTGGACGCCGACGCTCTCCCTCAGACCGACTGGTTGGAGGCCACGGCGGAAGCGGACCGCGAACGGCTCCGATCGGCGCTCGACGACGGGACAGTCGACGTCACGTACCGGCTCGCGATCGGTGACGACCAGACGTGGGTCCGAGAGTGCGGGCGCCGCGACGAGAGCGGCGACGTGGTCGGGTACCTCCTGCCCGCGAGCGAACGCGCCGAGCGCCGGCGCCGGCTGGAACGGGAGCGAGAGCGGCTGGAGGAATTCGCCAGCGTCGTCTCGCACGACCTCCGGAACCCGCTCTCGGTCGCCGTCGGAAACGTCGAACTGGCGAAGGAGTTCGAGGGCGAAGCGGCCGACGAACGGCTGGACCGAGCCCACGACGCCCTCGACTGGATGGACGACCTCATCTCGGACCTCCTGACGCTCGCCCGCGAGGGCCGCTCGGTCGAGGAGACCGCGACGGTCGACCTGCGTTCAGTCGTCGACGCGGCGTGGCGCACGGTGGGATCGGGTCCCGAGGTCGCACTCGTCGTCGACGGTCCGCTCCCGGCGATCGAATGCGACCGCAGCCGGCTCCGACAGGCGCTGGAGAACCTCTTTCGGAACGCGATCGAACACGGGGCGCCGGGCGACTGCTCGCCGAGCGAGCTCCCCGGCGACGTCGGTGCGGACGACGACGCCGCACCCGGACCGTTCGCCGACGACGGGAACGGAGACGTCGCGCCTCGGGACGCGTCGCTCCGGATATTCGTCGGTACCCTTCCCGGCGGGTTCTACGTCGCGGACGACGGTCCCGGGATCGAGCCCTCGGAGCGAGAGGCGGTGTTCGAACCCGGCCACACGACCGCGGACGACGGCACCGGCTTCGGGCTCGCGATCGTGGAGCGGATCGCCGAGGCCCACGGCTGGTCCGTGTCCGTCACCGAGCGCCGCGGCGGCGGCGCACGCTTCGAGTTCGAGGGAGTCGACGTCGTCGACGAGGCCGGATCGGCGGAGTCCGACCGAGGAGGCGTCACGTCCGAATCGGGCGGTTCGCCGACGGAGTAGCGGCGCGGCGCGCGGCGCCCGCGGACGACAGCGGCCTCAGACGAAGTCGCTTAGCCCCGCCTGTCCGTCGTCCTCGTCCCCCTCGTCGCCGGCGTCGTCGGCGACGTCGTCCGCGGTCGCGCCGCCTCCGAGCCCGCCGTTGGCATCGGTGTCGGTCCCGTCCGCGGCCGCGTCACCGTCGGCCGGATCCGCGTCGGCGTCGAGCTCCGCTGCCCGCGCGCCGCCGGCGAACGCGCCCTCGGCGTGGTCTTCCATCCGCTCCTCCCGGAGCGCCTGCGCGTCCTCGACGACCGACGCGACCTTGTTGGTGGACTCGCCGGAGCCGGTGACGAAGGCGACGCCCGCCTCGTCGAGGTCGTAGGCGGCCGCCATCGCGACCGTCAGCTCGCGGGGCTTGCAGTGATGGGTGACCGTCTCCAAGAACGGGAGCACCTCGCGGCGCGCGGTCGCGACGCTGCAGCCGCTCGCGGCCGCGATCCGTCCGACCACCTCGTCGGCGGTCGCGTCCGAGGAGCCCCAGAACTGCGGGCGGGAGTACCGGGTCCACCCGCCCTTCTCCCCGTCGCGGGCGGCGGCGACCCCGGCGGCCGCGTTGTCGGTCGCGTAGCGCCAGTAGGTGTAGTTCTGCGTGGCGCGCACGCGGCCCAGCCACACGTCGGCGTTCGCGAGGAAGTCGTACGCCCGGACCGCCTCCGCGGGCTCGTACACGTCCAGGACGTTGTTCTCGATCCACTTCGTGAGGTCGTCGGGCGTCTCGTCGACGGCGTACGCCGACTGGAGCGCCTCCTCCGCCGACTCCTCTTTGAGGACCGTGTCGAGGAACGGAAACAGCCCGAGCGCCTTGTCGCGGTCGCCGGTGACCACGTCTTCGACCGCGATCGAGTCGCGTCCCTCGGTCGCCGCCTGCAGGTCGTTGATCGCGCCGCGGAGGTCGCCGCGATTTCGCTCGGCGATGCGCTGGAGGGCGTCGGCCTCGAACTCGATCCCCTCCTTCCGGCAGACGTCCCGAAGGACGGGGACGATGGAGCGCGCGGAGACGTCGCGGAACTCGATCTCCTGGGTGGCGTTGCGGAGCCCCCGCGCCATGTCGTAGTAGTCGTTGGCGATGAGGACGATGGGCTGACCCGACTCCTTGACGAGCTTCGTGATCGCCGAGGCCCCGCCGCGGTCGTAGTTGCCGTGGATGTTGTCGGCCTCGTCTAAGATCACGAGCTGGCGGGAGGCCGTGTCGCCGCCGGCCGCGCCGCCCCCTGCCGCGCTCCCGCCGAGGGTCGCGTTGCGGGCGGCCCGGCCCGCGAAGCGCTCGATAACGTCGGCGGTGCGCTGGTCGGAGGCGTTCAGCTCGACCGTCTCCCACCCCATGTCGTTCGCGAGCGCGTGGGCCGCGCTCGTCTTCCCGACGCCCGGGCTCCCGTGGAGGACGACGGCCTCGCGGTGGTCGTCCCACGAGCGCGCCCACTCCGCGAACGCGTCGCGGGCCTTGTCGTTGCCGCGGACCTCCGAGAGGGTGCTCGGGCGGTACTTCTCCGTCCAATCGACCATTACCGGTGGTAGGTCGGTGCGGCGTTTAGTGGTTCCGGAGCGGTACGCCGCGGGGTCTCCGAGGCGCCCGGCCCGTGCCGTGTTCCCTCGGTCGGGCTGTGAGTTTCGCCTCGGCGAGGTCGTCGCAAAGACACGGCCGTCCCTGCGACCGCTGAATCGCACCGCTGTTTTGATTACCTGAGGCGACCATCTCCAGAGAATGACTGACGACAGGCTCGTCGAATGCGAGACAGTCGACGGCGCGGCGATACTTCGCCTGAACCGTCCGGAGAAGAAAAACGCGCTGAGCGAGGCCCTCGTCGTCGAACTCGCGGACGCGGTGGAAGCCGCCGAGGAGGCCGACGGGGTTCGGGCAGTCGTGATCACGGGCAACGGGGACGCCTTCTCTTCGGGATACGACCTCTCGGAATCCGGCGGAACGAACGACGGAGGCGTACCAACCGTCGAGGACGGCATCGCGCGCCAACAACGGGTCCTCCCGCTTTTCACGACGATTCACGAGCTCACGGTGCCGGTAATCGCGGCCGTCAACGGCGCGGCGCTCGCCGGCGGGAGCGACCTGGCGTTGACTTGTGACATCACGATCGGGAGCGATCGCGCGACGTTCGGTTACCCTGGCGTCCGGATGGGCGGGTTGCCGCTCTCGTTGATCTACCCCTTCGTCATCGGGATCAAGCACGCCCGAGAGCTGCTGTACACCGGCAAGACGATCGACGCCGAGGAGGCCGAGCGCATCGGCATGGTGAATCGAACGGTGCCTCACGACGAGCTGATGGACGAGGCGCTGTCTGAGGTCGAGGCGATAAAAAAGACGCCCGGAGCGACCGTCCAGATCACGAAACACATGCTCAACGACGTGGTCGAGATGCAGGGCTACCGCCCGGCGGTCAGAAACAGCGGCTATCTCGCGACGCTCTCTCACCAGACCGTTCCCGGACGGAAGTTCTTCGAAATCCGGGAGGAAGACGGAGTCGGGGCCGCCATCAAGTGGATGAACGAAACGGAAAAGCGATAACGCGACGCCCGATCGTCTCCCCTCGCTGATAGCCGCTGGATACTCCACTCCGATCGGAGCCGGTCGGTCACCGCTTCGTCGTATCCGATCTCGGTCAGGGCGGCACCAGCGTTCCGCCGAGTTCCGGCGGTGGCTCGCGACAATCAGAGGTGAGCCGCTCGGGACGTGCGTGTTAAATGCGCTTTTCGGGCGGTATACGGCTCCAAAATCCGATAATGAAAGCCAGCCAGAATGTTTATGGGACCGCTGAGGACAGCGAGTAGATTCAGAGTGCGGTTCATCCGATTTGGTGGTGTCGTTAAAGTTCATTTTTCGTATAGTTTGTCGAGATTCTGCCGACGAATCGACATCCGTTTCAGCTTCTCAGGTTGGTCGTAGACGCTGTTCACCAGCTCCACAGAGGTCGCCATCTTCGTCGCAATATCCTCCGGCGGCCACCCGCGATCGCGATGCCACGTCACCGAGCCCGTCCGCCACTTATGCGGCGACCGGACCGACGGGCACCGAGACTGCTGGCCGTTAACGCGTGCATCGCAATCCTGCGGATCGCGGTCGTGCGGACACTCCTTCCCGACCTGGCACGGCTGCGTCAGCTCGTACGCGCGGATCCGAATCCCCGAGAGGCTGATCCGACCGACTGACTTTTTCGAGGCGAGGAGGGCCTTCCGACCGTACTCGTCCTCACCGTCCGCCCGGAGGAACTGGATGTAGTCACGGAGCACGTCACCGAGATCCTCCGAGATGTTCACCGGGCGCTCGCCGCTGGCCTTCTTTTTCAGCGGGGTGTCAGTGTCCGGCCGGTGTCGGAAGTAGAGGAACGGGAGCTCGACGCCGCCGAGGATCTCCTCCAGGACGGACTCGCCGACGTCGAGGTCCTCCTGGTACCGAAGCCGGTCGAGGTCGTCCTCTTCCAAGTAGACGTCCTCCAGGTCGAGCGCGCGCAGCGACCCGATCCGGGCGCCGGTCTCCCACAGCAGGAACGCGAGGACGTGGTCGCGACTCGCGTACTCGAACCGGTCGAGGTACGCGAGGATGTCCTTCGCGCGCTGCGTCGGCAGCTTCTCGCGGTTGATCCGTTCGTCCTTCGAGACCTGTGGGATATCGATTTGACTGGCGACCGCGGGCTCGACCGCGTTTGCCCTGATGCCGAACTCCAGGAACTGTCGGATCGTTCCGAGCTGGTTGTTCAGCGTGTTCTTCTGGACGTCACCGCTCGACCGACGCATCGAGTCGAACCGGAGCAGGTGACGCCCGTTCAGATCGTTCAGGTTCTCGATGCCCTCGTCCTCGAGGAACTCGACGAACGGCCTGACACGGTAGCGATAGCTCTGGACCGTGCTCTCGGACTTGTCCATCTGCTGGCGCTCCAGCCAGATGTCGAGCGCTTCGCGCGGCGCCATCGGGATCAGCTCCTCACCGCCCGCCGGCGCCTCGTACTCGTCGTCCCTCATCGCTCACCTCCCAGCGCGCGGATCGCAGCGCGCAGCATCTCCTCGTCGGCGCCGTTCGCGAGCTCGACGAGCCGCTTCACCAGCAGGTCGGACTCGCTCGGCGTCGGCGTATCGGGCCACGGCGTGCCGCGGACCTCGGTCCAGAGGAGGTACATCGCCTCCTCGTTGAACTCCACTTCGAGCGGTCCGTTCGCCGTGATCAGCGTGAGGACGTAGCCGTCGGCGTCGCCCGCAGGCCCGTACGTTACCCCCGTAAGTGGGCGCTCGGCGTCGACGACGCGGCTCTCGACGTTGCGTCCGCTCATCACAGCTCCCTCGCGAGCTTCGCCTCGTGACCAGTCTCCTGGCGATGCTCCTCGGCGTCCCGGCCGGCGCCGGAGAGAGTCGATGCATCGCCGGTCCACGAACACTCCGAACAGACTGCCCGGTAGCTCATCGCTGGTCCTCCAGCATCGCCTTTTCCGCCTCCTTCACGCGCTGGAACTCGGCTTGATCGCCTCCGCTATCCGGGTGCGTCTCCGCCTTCCGAGCTCGGGCCACCGACTCGATGACGTTCTCGGAGGCGCTGGGATCGACCCCGAGCACTTCGTGGGGCGGTTGCCTCGTGGCAGAACCGGCGACGACCGCGTCTCCTCCGTCACCAGGAGGAAGCCGTGCCGCCGCAAACTCGGAGTCACCCGTCCGTACCGGGCGCTGGCTCCGCATCCGCGTCTCGTTGACCCACTTGAACACGTAGCGAAGGTTGTCTCGGAGCTGCGGCGACGCATCGCACGCGACAGCGAACTGCTCGCCGTCGTCGACCCATCGCAGGACGAAGCCCGGGTCGTCCGGGTTCGCGTTGTGGAGCGGCAGGCCGTTCGACTTCGTGTGCGAGTTGCCGATCTCGCCGCGCCACTCGTCGACGTCCATCCGGCCCATCTCGGTCGCGAGGTCGTCCGTAGTCTGAGCGATCGACGCCTCGAAACTCCTGTTTCGCTCGCGTTCGGTGGCGGGCGTCCGCCCGAAGCCGGCGGGCCAGTCGAGTCCGCTCACGCCGCGACACCCCCCGAAGACTGATGCTGGTGATGGCAGATACGTGAGGTAGACCGATGACCGACGACGTCCCCGACACCTGTGCCAGCTGCGGAAAGCAGATTCGCGGCCGACCCAGTGAGTGGAACCTCGACCCCGAGTGGCGGATGTACCTCGAAGACGAGCGAGACCTTGGCTGGTTCGCGAACGCCCCGGTCGTCATCTGCTGTCCCGGCTGTAAGGACGATCTCGACCGTCTCGAAAACTCCCTCTCCGAACAGCGGGCGTACGGCAGCGATGCCGACGCCGAAGCGGCTGAAGCGAAGCTCCACGCGGAGCTCGACGACCTCGATCTCGACTGTATCGTCGACCAGTTCGCCCTCTAACTCACGCGACAAACCGAGTCACCTCCGGACAGGTCAGCTGAACGCTAATGTCTCCCGTCGGCGACACACCGGAACCGGCGATCACGAGATCATGATCCCGGAGAACCGAACCGATGTCTCTCGTACCGGGGAGAGTGCCCGTGAGTCGAACGCGGAGCGAACTGACTCGGTCGCGGCCGATCGTGTTCAGTTTGACCTCCACGACGCTCTCGTTGCGCTCTAGGTCGTCGACGATCGCCTCAACGTCGCGATGGGCGCGCATATCCACCGGCGACGGCTCGCCGAGCGCCTCGGGGCGGTCGAACTCGCCGGTCTCGCAGTCCAACTGATCGAAGACCAGCACCGAGTTCGAGCTGGCGCCACAGTCGACGCACTCGTACGTCGCCAGCACCGATGTTCCGGTCTCGACCGCAATCTGCTGGACCGTGTGGTCAGTGAGTTCGAACGTCCGCTCTTTCTCGCGTTCGACGACTTCCGGCATCACGCATCCCCTCCGTCGTCTCGCGGGATCATCGCCCACTGGAGTCGGTCTTCTATGGAGAGCGCGACGCCGCCGAGTCGCTCGATATCGGGGTAGTACTCCGCAACCGCGACCTGCGGCGCCTCGTCCGGCTCCCGGCACCACTCCGGCGTCAGGTTCTCCTCCGCGTTCCGTAGGAGGATCTCCGGGAAGCGGTTGAACAGCCGGCGCTCGACCTCCTCGATGTCGATCTCGTTCGCGACCACGTCGCCGACCGCGCTCTTGTCGACCCACGCGTGGAGTCCCTGATCGTTCCGGTGGAGCGTGATCGGCACCTCGATGACGGTCGGCTCGTTGCCGTCGGCCCCGGCCATCGCAAGCTGCTCCGCGACGGTGCCGGCGTGCGCGTTCTCCGACATCACGCACCTCCGTCGATCGCTCGCGCGATGTGGTCGCGGCGCTCGTCGAGGACGCGGAACCCCTCCTCGGTGACGCGGTAGAAGTTCGACCGGTCGTCGATCTTCCCCTTCTCGACGAGCCCCTTCGCGGCGAGCTCGTCGAGGTTCGGGTAGAGGCGGCCGTGGTTCACCGGCTTCTCGATGACGTCTTCGAGGCCGTCCTTGATCGCGAGGCCCTTCACCTCGCCCAGCGAGGACTCCAGCCGCGCGCAGACGGTCAGGGCGTCGATCTGGAAGGTCGTCAGGTCGGTGTGGCGGATGCGGTGCGTCTCGGGGTCGGTCGTCGGCGTGGTGGAGTCGGAACTCATGAATCTGTGAACTGCGAGGTGTCTCGGCCGATCGCGTCGAGCAGGTTCCGGAGCGGAACGCCGCTGACATCGAGGCCGCACGGGGACAGCGTGGCGCAACCGCCGAAGCCCTCGAACGAGTAGCCGTGCGTCGAGAGCGGGCGATCGCACCCCGGACAAGCGTTGCTGTCGCCAGTGAGAACGATACCGCCGTGGTCTGTGCCGGGAGTTTGAAGGTTCCCGGACGGATTTGCTGACATGGCTTTCGTGCCCTAGACACGGAAGCCCACGCGGACCCGTGCTGGAACACGGGGTCCGCATCGTTTTCGAAGGGACCCATCGACGAGCGACGGGTCCGCGAGAGTGCTTCCGTAGCTACACGTTCAGAAGGGTGGGCACTTAGTTGTATTGGAGCAACCAGTTGTTTTGGAAAAGTTTGTTCAACGCAACTAACATCCACAAAATGATATAACCCCGGAGTCTCGTAATCTGAGTAATGGCAGGTCGGAAGGAGACTGTGAGCGACAAGGAGATTCTCCGTTTCTTCGAGCAGTCTCCGGACCACTTTTTGACGACAAACGAGGTAGCTGAGTACCTCGATTTCTCTAAGCAGGGCACTCGGAAGCGGCTCTACGCGCTCGCTGACGAGGAACTGCTCGATTTCAAGAAGGTCGGCAGGAATCCAGCGTGGTGGCTGACGGACGAGGGTCGGGAACTTCTCGAAACCGAGGAGTAGTCCAACGGCCAGGCCCGGTCCGACTGAAGCCTTTTTGTGCGACAGCGTGGTAAGCGGTGATATGCCTATCAGGAATGTGGGGGAGAGCGCCTGAATGACCAGCCTCGCCCTCGCAGTCCTAGAGATCACCGCAATTTCTGTTCCGCTAGTCGCGATTCTGGTGATCCAGATCCTCCGAACGGACGAACTGAACGAGTTCGTCCCTGACGATCTACTGAGGTATGTGAACCGACTCCTTATCGCGACGAGCTTGCTGTTCGTCCTTGCGATCGTCTCCTCGATGAGTCTCGCTTTTGAGTCCGGGCTCTCTCTGTGGGGGCTGGCGAGCGTGACATTCCTTGGAGTGGGTTTGTCACTTCTAGCGATCGTGGTGCTTTTCTTCCCGCTGGTGGCACTGAATCTCTTCGGCGAAAATACGGAACAAGCGACGCTCTCCGAGACGACCAGCGAATCGGAAGATGGTGAGGAAGATTTACCACCCCAGCGGAAAGAAGGATCAACTGAGAAGACAGCCGACTCGGAAAAAGAGACGTAGATCCGGGTCGGTTGGGGAGACCGCCCATGGCGATAAAAACACTCAATCCGCGGGATATCGACGACCTGTTTAAGTCGGTAGTCTGGGCTATGGCGATACTCGCTGGCGGCGTTGTACTCCTCGCAATCGGGGCGTTTACTGGGACCAGCGCGATGAATGTCGTGGGCTACGTATCCATCGCCATTGCGTTCGTGATTCTTATCCTGGCGAGCCGACCGGCTTGGTAGTAACCCTCCCCGACCTCGCCGTTTCATACCCGATCGTCCTCCATCCGGTCGACGATCACACCGCCGACGCGCTTGACCCAGTTAGGAATCACGTCGTCGGGAACGCCATCGCCGTCGTTGAACGCGCGGCCGATCTCCAGTGAACCGTCGGCGATCCGCGCGTCGAGCTCCCAGTTCAGTTCGTTCGCCGCCTCGATCTCGATGCGGAGCGTGGAATTCGCGTCGACGCTAACGACGACGCTCGCGCTGTACGGCCCGGTGCCGGTTTGGATACCCTCCGCGACGAGGTCGATATCGAACTCTTTCGTGCGTGCGCTACTGCCGTGGACAGGTGGCTTCGAGGCCATACCCGACTGTGGACGGGACTGCCTCTTGAGAGTCCTACAGGATGTTCCATATGGTTCCGGATGGTCGAGAAACGCAGGACGTGAGCGAGTTAGACGAGTTCCGGATGGTGTTCCGAATGGTCAATCAGATTTGTCCTTGTTCATCGTTCGCAACCCGAGTTCTGCCTCTAGGTCCCAAAGAGCATCACGGAATTCATGATATCTATTGAACAACCTGTTCTCCTGATAATGACTATGCAAATCAACCAATTCAGCGCTTAGATCTGGTATTGTCTTGCGAATCTCAGTATCCGACATATCTTTCACGCTAATCTCTTTCTTATAATCTCGGTGCTTGAGTGTGTATTGTCCCTTGTGATCGTCGTCTAAGAGATATCTTCTTAGATCATCTACGGTATTTCCCATTTTCTGATTACATATTCGAAGATCTCCATGATCACCCGAATATTTTGACTTGGACGTTAATTGGTCATAGCCTTCTCTATCATCCATAATCAAGCAAACCATAGCCGCACGCTCAATTCTATGGTAGTAATTCGGGATACTTGTAATAATATCGCGCTGGAGAGTCCGTTCTGCTCTTTCTAGCCAAAATATCCCGAGTAGATCATTCTTTAATGCGCTGTGTGTTAAGAACTTGATTGCAATATCGTCTAGCTTCAACTCGGCCGGCTGTGAATAGTACTCATATAATGCTTGCTTATTTATATAATCGTCTCCCCGACCTCTCCATTGGGCGATATCTTCGTTTAGCTGTTCGTCTAACGTACTTGCTGGCTCACGAGTAATCCTCTCTGTAACTTGTAAATCCGCATTCTCTGGGTTCTCCACTGTAGCTAGAGGGATATCACCTGTCTCTGACAAATTAGTTCCAATTCTCTCGATCCATTCTGGTCCGATCTCTATCGCTTTGTGTATTCCATCAAGGATTTGCTCTCGCTGTGCATTAATCCTATATTTCACAATTCTCTCAATATCTTGCTTTTCTGCAATTTTCTTCCCGGATCCTTTTCGTAAATATATCAGGCCCTCTTGCAAGACTACATTTCCAGCTGAATTCTGAATGGTATTTGTTGTCAGGGTAGGTGGGGTGTCAAGAGGCTCAATAGTTAGACATGCAAACACAGGATCTGAGGCATCGAATTTGTGCCATGAAACGATAGGAGCAGGCTCAAGATTGCTATCTATCATTTCTTGTATGTCACTCTCATCGTAACTGAATATATGTCGAGGGCCTTCACCCCTGTAAGATTCTCTTCCCTCTGTTATTCCTACAATAGCACCATCGTCATCAACTCCTACAAAAATATAATGTAAATCATGATCTGTGATTGTGTTCGATAATGAGGCAACATCTTTGATGAATTCTACTTTCTTGTTTTTTATACCTCCAATTTCATAATCGGTTTTGAAGTCTATCCATGAGTGTTCGTCACCACTCACTTCATCTAATATTTCTTCGGCCTCTTTACGTTCCATTAGTAATCCTCCTGTGACCACAACATATCGCTGTACTAATTATTTTTGTCATGTATGTCTGTAATCAATTCAGCTCTGTTTCAGATGTGGGCCACAGCCAGCGAGATCATATACCTTCTTTCCAGAGGTCCGTTCGGTCGTTACGAGCTCATAATGCTCCAGCTTCGAGAGGTGAGCGTCACGGAAGTACCGGATGCTCACCGGGTCGTCGTGGCGTTCGGAGTACCGTTCGTGGAGTTCGCGCTGGATGAGGGGCCCATCCTCTAGTAGGATATCGTACACGACGCGCTGATGATCGTTGAGCTTCGAGTACGTCTTCCGCGCGATCTCCTGCTCCGCCTCGGAGATCGAGTCCTCAACGAGCCGCTTCGGGATGTTCGACAGCCCCTCGCTGCTCGCCTTCCGCGCCGCCGCCCGGAGCGTCGTGATGCCCATGCGAGCGTCGCCGTCTGCGAGCCGCGCAATCGTCTCGAACACCTCGTCGCTCGCGGCGTTCGGCCCGAGCCCGGCGCGCGCCCGGCGCTTCAGGATCTCCGCGATCGTGTCCTCACCGTACCGGTCGAAGCGGACGCGGTAACCCACCGAAACGCGGGAGCGAACACGCTCGTCCAGGTCGGCGAGCAGGTCGACCTCGTCGTTCGCGATGCCGATCCACGAGAGCCCGCGGAACTCGTGGAGGTCGTAGAGCAGCTCGGTCTCGCGCAGCTGGTCGACTTCGTCGAGGATGACAACGCCCGGGCCGTTGAAGTCCCGGTGGACGCGATCGAGCAGCGTCGACGTCGACGCGGAGCGTGGGACTGCTGCGCCGACGAGGTCGCGGGAGAGTCGTTCGAGAACTGCGTTCCGCGTGTAGTCCCGCCAGCAGTTCACGTAGGCGTGCGGGACGTCGAGGATCTCGCGGCGGAGCTCGCGAACAGCGGCCCTCGCGACGGTCGTCTTCCCCGCTCCGGAGGGACCGAAGAGAAAGCAGTTCTCGGCGCGCTGGCCGTCTTCGATCGGCGCGAGGGCGTCGGTCACCTCGTTCATGTGGCTGTTCCGGCCGACGATCGGATCTGGAAGGTGGTCGTCTTCGAAGACTGATCCGTTGTTTATCACATCACCGAGAACTCTTGCCGAGGTATATAAAGTGAACTCGGGGTGTTCCGGATGGTTCCGAATGGTTTCTCATGGTGTCCAGCCGGTAATCTGGATAATGCCGACCAAGACAATCAGCACAGAAAGAATCGCGGCAGCGTATTGAGCATATCTTGGTTGGAGGTAGTTGACACGGTAGTAGTCTCTATCGTAGACCATGAATGTGTAAATTCGCCATCGGCGATTACCCGAACGCTTCCTGACCTCGTAATCGTAGTCATCGTCTGATCCGTAGATAGTCGCTTGGTCAACTCTCACAGCAGCATGACCTTGGTAGGACATAATCTCTGGTTGGAGTGTCTCTGTAGTACTCTGCCCAGGCTCTAGACCGAGCTCAACTACAGCAACTTCATCTCCGTAATCTTCCTCAGATTCGTCGAATTCAACCCGAGCTAGGATTCTCCCGCCGATTGATGAGTCGGAGATATTGGTAGCGGTTATCTCGAACTCGGGGTTTTGGTCTGTGAAGTATACTGTCCGACAGTTTTCAAGGTCCCCCTCAGCGCTCACTGAAAGCATATCTACGCTGGAATCCGATGTCTTCCGGAATTTTGCATCTCGACTAGCTGGCATGCGTCTTCAATAGAGGGATGTAAAAATGAAACCTAGGCAGGAGGCTCTGTTGAAATCCTTCGCAAGTGATATATTCTGACCCAGTCCCAGTCGGTACAGTTTATGAAAGCACTGTAGAACGGCTAAGCAGGATGTTTTTGGAAAAGTGGCCGATAATATAAGTGTGTTAAGCCGAGACTGGGAATTGTAATGAGTGATGAGGAGAAGAGTGATGACGCACTTGAGGTCTCATCACCCTCCAACAGCTCTGAGCTTGATGATAAACTGGACATAGAGGAACTCAACGTTGGACAGAATTTCGCCCATGACCTCGCCGCGCTCTCCGAGGCGTTCCAGAAAATACAAGAAACACAGATAGCCACGATTGCCGACTCATTCCAGTCTTTTGAGGCAATTCAGAAAGCACAGGTGGCTGAATTTGCGAAGTCATTCCAGTCTGCTCAGGCAATCCAACAGGCGGAAATAGCAAAGCTCATCGAATCTGTCCACACGGTTCAGAAGATCCAGCAAGCACAGATAATTCCGATTGCTGAACAGCTTCAAGAACTCTCCCGCATACAGGCGGAGATGGCTTTTGCCGATTTCCCGGACGAAGTTTTCACTACCGCGATAGCTGCTTCGACAGTCAGCGGTCGCACACGAACCAACCCATCATCACCAACAACGCTGTCCACATCTACTTCGGACCCGAGTATCGATGTAGAGTCTGCCTCAAATCCTTCCAGCGTAAATAATGAACACACTTGGTCGCTGTATCTTGAAGCGGCAGTCACCCTCGGAATGTACTTATCATACAAAATGGAGGGGTTGGACCAGTCTCAAAGGGAGGCTGCTGCTACGTTGTTTACAGGGGCTATCGTGTTCGGTGCCACGCCATACTTACCGGTGTCCGAAACCCCGTTAGTCGCCGGTTCAGCGGCAAGCACGTTCACACTAGCTGCGCTGAATCTTCGGTCGAACGAGGAGGGAGAATAATAAGCCACAACCGACTTTCCCCATCTGTCACATAACCTGTTCTTATTGACCGACTGTTTCAGACGAAATCTGTCTGAAGAGTATAATTTCAACAGAGCCCGCAGAGCAGAGGTCACATCTCGGACGGCGCCGGGGTGTTTATTTTGTCAGGTCAGTGTAATCCCCACATGGACCTCAGAGCTATCGGAGTTCTCGTCGCCCTCGTTTTCGGGTTGTGGCTAGTAGCTGTCATGTACTGTGGTTTCGCGATGACTTTCCCGACAATACTCCCCGGAAGCGGCTCATGCGGGGTTGTAATGCCATAATAACGGATACGTTCGAAATCATCAGTCGCATTCTCGTCAGCTGTCCGGGAACTGGTGGAGAGTCGGCCAAGTTCACTCAATTAGATTGCTGTCCTACCTCTGTGTCGCCACATTGCGTACGAATTGACGAGTGTTGCTCCAACAGCCATCAATCCAAAGGCTACAGGTGTCAGTAAGCCGGTTAGTTGTATGATGTAATATTCTCGAAAAAGTCCGTATCTGAATATGAGAAGGTACGGTATTAGTATCGCAACGAAGAGGAGTACCCTTGTACCACCCGCACAAAGTAATGTAGGCTCAGCACCGCAGGCCCAGCGCGTGTAGCCCCTCTCCTGCTCATTAAGATCAAATTTACCCA
The DNA here is from genome assembly GCF_003721435.2 of Halorubrum sp. CBA1229. Lineage (NCBI taxonomy): Archaea > Methanobacteriati > Methanobacteriota > Halobacteria > Halobacteriales > Haloferacaceae > Halorubrum > Halorubrum sp. CBA1229. The sequence goes on from NZ_CP054585.1 coordinate 2,569,593, forward strand.
AACAGCCTGTAGTGATTGAGTCGCCGAGTAATCCAATACCAAGTATCCCCCAAAATAGTATTTGGAGTTCTGCTATTGGAAGCGTGGCCTGTATTACCCCTGTAATAAGGAAAGATACCACTGAAATTAGTACAACCGGATACACCAGAACGATTCTGTCAAGCGCTTGCGTCCACTTCATGTGTATACTTATTCATAATTTCCCCGGATAAGCGCGGTGTCTATGACTGGGTCGGATGCTACCAGCATATGGCGAGAAGCACCTCCTTTTCGCCCACCTGGCGAGTAGTCCTTCGATTTAAATGAAAGACCAAGCCGGTCAAACCCCCGAACCTGACAGAAAGAGCGTCCTGAATACAGAGGGTGGATGCAGCAGGAAGGCTCTCCAGAATACCCGACACGATCGAATGGAATTTTACTCGCCTGCTTCGTGCACCTATTTGAATGGACGACGAGATGTTCGTCGAGCAACTGCGGTCGACCTGCGCAGATGCGATCGAAGCGTACCGGGTGGAGTACCCAGACGCACCCCCACTGACCGAGTCACTCCTGCAAGATCTCGACGGCCCTCTCGCCAGCGAAACCGATCTCCACGAACGTTTTCAGGAGCTCACGCGATTCTACGACGACCTGTTCGACGTCGACTCGACACCGTACCGCGACAAATGGCGCGACCACCTCGTCTACGATTGTTCGCGACGTGAGCGCCTCGCGCTCCTCACGAGCGATCTGCCGGCGTCTTTGACGCTCGTGTTCATCGGCGGGCGGTACTCCGCCCGGACGGGCAGGATCGGCGTCAGCCCAGGGCGACTCCCCGAGGCGATGGCGTACACGTATTTAGCGTCGGAGCTGTGCCACGCCTATCAGCACCTGTTCGGCTCGCCAACGTGGATGCACCCGTATCTGCAGGAGGGGTTCGAACAGGCTGTCTCAGTCCGTGCGCAAGCACACCTCGCCGCCGAACTACAGCACGACTCGCTCACCCATCTCGCCAAGAGACAGCGGACGAAGACGCTCTTGGAAGGTGTTCTCGCCCACGGGACCCGCCGAGGTGGGATCGAACGGGTGGCCGTTCGCGATCTCGGTGTAACCGACGAAGAACTAGCTGCGCTTCATGCTCACCCGCTGTGGCGACTCTTGGGATATCTCCGACCACGGTATCGGTGGAGTAACGTTGCGTTCCTCCCTGAATATGCCCTCTTCGGCTCTATGCTACTCGTGAGCGAGGAAACGGACGTAGCGACCACCTATGCTCGGGCGTTCCACGGTGACCACCCGTGGACGTCGATCATCGATGAAATTACCGCATCGCCACCTGGCTGGCTCTGGCATCTCTATCATCGGTAAACCGGCATTGAACAATTAAGATCTGAGGCAGTCTGTTGAACACGAGACAGTATGTCGTACTAATGGTTCATTCCGGAGGAACTCTGTATCACTCTGGAGGGGAATCTACCCAGGAGTTGTCAGAATCGGCGTGCTGAATATAGAGAGTATAGTCAGCAAGGTGGTTTTCTTAGTTTCGTGCGGGACGAGCCGAATACGGCGGTAAGGAATCGTGTATCCGTAACAACGCTATCTTTACCCGTGTTAAGCGCTAATACGTCACATGACAGAGGATACCGTTCTTTCGGAAGAAGAGGCGTACGAGTACGATTCGGCCAATACGTACGAGTGCGAGGTGTGCGGAGGCCGGACCAGAGCAGATAGATCCCCCGGCGACTGCCCAGAATGTGGTGGAGATCTCAGGAATATCAGTACTTCACGAGAACAATAGACGCTCTGAGTACCTCAATTAGCTTGGCACAGTGGCGACGACTGGTTCGTGACCGACTCGCGCCCTGTATTCAGCACGGCCGCTAAAATCCATAAACAAAGGAATGTTCCTAGGCGTCTGTCCAAGAAGTGGGGGAGAGTAGGACACAGTCAGCTTCTATTGAGGGTTGAGAGTTGGCTAGGACTGAAGTGCGGTAAGATACTTTTGAGGCTTATGAGCAAATATGAATCAGCGACTAAGCCATGTCCGGAATGCGGATCATCGGATACACACCGAGACGTGACAACGGATATGTTCCACTGTGCTGACTGTGGGTTTTCGGATCCAATCGCAGAAGTACTAGTTTAGATTCGGCGAAGACTAATCGCTCACAGAGCCACCCCGCTCATCGAGTCGATGATGTTCTCCTCTGTCGGTGCCGCGAGGTACGGCTCGATCGCGTCGTAGGAGCTCCACCCGCCGAGCGCCATCACGATCCGCGGGGAGACGTGCTCCTCGACGAGGAGGTGGTTCGCCCAGCAGCGCCGGAGGTCATGCGTGCTCACGCGTTCGTAGTCCGAGTCCCCGCTCTCCTCGGCGGCGCCGGCGGCGGCCTTGCCGACCCAGTTCTGGACGGTGCGCTTCGTCACGTCGACAAGTGGCTCGTCGCGCGCGATATCCTCGGTCTGGACGTAGCGGTTGATCGTCGCCTCGACGTCGACGGGGAGCCAAGTCTCGCGCTGCTTCCCGTCGACGTACTCGCCGGTCGTATCCTTCCCGCCGACGACTTCGAGCTCGTAGTGCCGCCCGTCGGTCATCCGCGAGATGTGCCGCGGCTCGACGTCGAGGACCTCGCCGACGCGGAGCCCGCAGCCGCCCATCAGTCGGATGGCGACCTCGTGCTGGAAGGAGTCGGCGGCTCGGGGGAGCGCCTGGTACTCGTCGCGGGACATCCAGACGTTCCAGGAGCCGTCGCGGTTACGTTCGGTTCTCATTTCGTGCTTCTCCGCATCTCCATGAAATATGAAGGTTGTGGCGCACCGGGTTTCCGGAGTGATCGGGGCGGATTCGGGGTTGTTCTTTCGTGCTTGTGTGGAAACACGAACTTAGAACGAAGAGGCTCTATTGAAATCCTCTGAGACTGATAGGAAACGCTTGCTTAGAGATTCTATTCAGCGTCAACTTCGACACCAGTGATTTCGAATCGTGCGCCGCCCTCGTCACTGTCCGTCACGTGGATTTCCCATCCGTGGGCCTCAACAATCTCAGCAACGATTGCTAAGCCCAATCCGGTTCCCTCTTTTGTGCTTGAGTACCCGAACGTGAATACCTCGTCTCGTTCGTCTTCGGGGATACCCGGCCCTTCATCAGCGATGTAGAACCCAGATCTGTCTGGAAGTGCACCTACGTGAACTATGACGGTTTCGCTGCCGTGGTCTATCGCATTCCGAAAGAGGTTTTCAAAGAGCTGTTGCAGCCGATCCGGATCTGCCTCAATTGTGAGATCATCTTCGAGACGGAATGTCGCCTCTTTCGTGTTCACGACGGCCCACGCTCGGTCAGCAACGGCTGCTAGGGAAACGCGGACAGTATCATCGATCGGCTGTCCCTGTCGAGCGACCGATAGCAAGTCCTCGATGAGCGTTTCCATCCGCTTGAGTGCCGTCTCCACGGATTCAAGATTGTCACTATCATAGTTCTGCTGAGCGAGGGTGAGTCGTCCCGTGGCGACGTTGAGCGGGTTGCGCAAATCGTGAGAGATCACGCTGGCGAACCGTTCTAATCGCTCGTTCTGGTGTTCCAGTTCCTGTTTGCGGGCATCGAGTTTTGCCCGCTCATCTTCCAAGGCGGCCTGGTACTGCCGCTGCCGGGCGTTAAAGAAGCCGATCAAGAGTCCGCCGAGCGCGCCCGTAGTGGCCCAGTTCACCGTGATGAACTGGACATCAGCTAATGTGACTCCGTGTGCGGCCTGATACGGCACGACAGGATAACCGAACGCGACGCCACCGAGGAGTCCGATACCGGTCCACGCAGTAACGCGGGTCGTATACGCACTGTCAAGTTGGCTCAGGTAAAGCCAGATACCAGCGATCACAAGTAAGATCGATAGAAGGAACGGGAAGGCAATCCCGAGCAGCTTGGTATGGAAGCCCTGCTCAATATATATGTGATATAGATGGACGAAAAGAGTGAGACAGCCGACCAAAACAATCCCCATAGCACTAACCACGCGTTGCAGTGATTTCAGGTCCCTCACGGCTGTGAAACTGTGTGTCTGCCATATTATGCTACTGTTTCGTTAGTGAGCGGTTGGGTTCGGTAAACACACCCTTGGGACCGCCTAAACTACTCATTCCCAATCGTGATCCGATTTATGAGCGCCTCTATTCAGCATAACTGCTGGCACGTGTCATAGACAAAGGATTACAACAGAGCCAACAAAGAGAAATTAGTCTGCCTGCGGCACGCTCCGCCCAGCACCGAGATCGAGCGCTCGCTTCGCGGCAAGTCGTTCAACGAGTTCGGACTGAGCTAGTTCCGGGAGATCCCCTCCTTCGGGAATACGGACCACGTAGGTTCGCCGTCCCATCCGTTCGACGTCAAGGTGCTGTTCGTCCGGGAGGTCGCCGTCCTCTAAGACGCCGTCTTTCTCGAGGTCGTCGCGCGGGATGGTCACAACGCCCGATCCACCGTGGTTCTGTAGCTTCTGCATAGCTGCGCCGTACTGTCTGGGTCTCTTAAAGGTACCCCTGACATGGACGAAAGGTTACTCTGTCCCATTTGAGCCGAGGTTTCAACGGAGGGGGACAGGTCGCCCGTCTATCGGCCGGAATCGGCCGATAGACAGAGATGATGGATCGAAACGAAAGACTCCGAGGTAATCGGTGACCGTGAGCGACGGCCCTCGCGGGGTGGCTGTCAGCGACCGATTCGCCGAGTACCTCGAACGATTTCGCGAGCGTTACCCGCTCGACGTTGAGTTGGCAGAAAAGTACGGGCTGCCCACCGGAAACGGGCATTTTCGCAGACAGATGACACAGATCCACAGTAACGACGGCTACGGAGGTACGGTATGAATATCAAGAAGACGGCCTTTTCGGCGCTGATCGCGGTCCTCGTGATCTCGTCGATGGTGGCGACGCCAGCGATGGCGGCCGGCGGGCTTGCGTGGGGCGCCGACTCAAAGGCGCCCAACCCCGCGATCTCAGCCGATGTCACCGTCGACGAGTGGGACGGTGCCGAGTTCGACAACGCGCTGCAGTACTACGACGACTCTGGCGAGGCCGCGCAACTGCCGGCCTCGCTGAACGAGTCGACTGACAACCCGATCACCGTCACCGCGACGGACATCGACTTCGACCAGCGCGACGAGTTCCCCCGTAACGACGATGAGTCCGGGGATAACTCAGCGTCCGCGCTTGACTCGAGCGAGTGGACCGTCAGCGGCGCCACAGTCAGCGACACGACCACTGCGCCGAGCACGGACGCGCTGAACTACGCCGGGACCGCCAGCTCGGACTCGGCGACGTACGGCAACTTCTCGAACGACGACGCGGAGAAGGGCTACATCACGATCGCCGCGGACGTGACGAGCGCGTCAGGCACGCCGACGCTGCAGGTCAACGACTCTGACGGCGACTACGTCGAGGTGGAGCTGTACAACAGCTCGGCCGACGAGGACGCCGATGCGGTCCTCGCCAACTCGACCGGCGAGGGGCAGGTGCTGCAGGTCCAGATGGGCGACCTCACGGTCCAGGGCTCCGGTGACGGCACCCTCGACTCCGCGGAGGAAGTCCAGATCAACGGTGACATCGACGCCGACTTCTCAGTGATCGACACGGAGCGCACGCGAGAGCTCCAGTTCGGTGAGCGCCTCGAGGACACTGACGACGATGACGAGCTTGAGACCGTCACCGTGACGCAGCCGAACGGTGCGTACTCGGTCGCTAACATGGATGGCTTCGACGAGGTCATGGCGGACGCCACGTTCTACGGCGTCACCGTCGACGCGGTGTTCCAGGCCTCCGACCTGCAGGATGACGCCGACGTGAGCGCGTCCTTCTCGCAGGACAACGACTACCCGAACTGGGATCAGGTCGCGAACATCGACTACAAGATCGAGCTGCCGACGGCATTCGACCTCTCGTACGCGAACACGGAGCTCGTCGACGATCCGACGCTGCCCGACGAGCGCTACCAGACGGTCGAAGTCGCCGAAGACGTCGGTGACACCGAGTTCGAGGACATCGACTCGTACAGCGACGTGACCGACTCGTACGGATCGAGCGAGGTCACGCTCGACAGCACGGTCAGCTCTGGTACCGAGTACGCGATCTCGTACAAGCTGACGCTGACGAACGGTGAGGTCGACGCCATGCAGATGACGGCCGGCGGCGGTGCCGGCCCGATGGCCTCCGGCGGTGGTGGCCCGATCGACTTCCTCACCAGCCTTCCAGGCATCATCTTCGGCGGCGTCGTGAGCTTCCTCGGACTGAAACGGTTCGGGGTGGTGTGAGATGTCGGCGTCCGACGAGCTCCCCGCCGGTGAGGATCCGTCGCCGAACAGTGTCCTCACGGGCACGATCGGCTTCCTCAACGCGGGCGGAGATCTCGGGACGCTGCTCCAGGGCGCGATCTTCGGCACGCTCGTGTCGGTCTCGCAGGGCGGTATCAACCTAGTCCAGTCGGCGTTCAACCTTGTGGTGACGCCGATCGATCTGCTCGTCGACGCGGCCGGCAGCTTCGTTCAGGCCGTGTTTATCGAGCCACTCGGGATTGTCGAGACCGGAGCGGAGACGTCGGCCGGCGCGATCGCGGGACAGTTCGGGGTCTTCGGCTTCATCGTCGCGATCGCGGTACTGCTCGGTGGCTTCTACGTCATCCAGCAGTACCTCGAGGATCGCGACACGTCGGACATCATCCCGATTCCTGGCGTGCCGGACGCGCCGGCTATCGGGCCGATCGACCCGGGAGTCACCGAGGAAGGCGAAGACGAGGCCGACGAGTAATGTCCGCCCCATCGCGCTCCAGTGACGTTTCGCGGTGGTGGAGAGCGGTGGCTACCAACACTGGCAGGCTGGCAGACGCGGCCTTCAGCGCTGTCACTACTTGTGAGGTGTTGCCATGAGCAGCGGCGGACTTGACGGCGGTGATGGCGAGAGCTACACCGGCGATCCAGAGGAGTACGACGGCTACGAAACCGACGATGCACTGCTGTCGAACATCGACCTCGGCCAGTTCTTGACCGGGTCGAGCACGCTCGACGGCGTGGACTTCCGAGCTGCTGACGGCATCAACGCCGTCCGGGTCGCACAGGCGGCGGTTGGAGCGGTCGCGTTCGCCCTGCTGTGGGGTGTGAACTCGCTGATCGCCGCAGTCACCGGAGCGTACGCTCGCATCATCGACGCTGTGGCGAGTTTCAGCGGCGGACTTATCCAGTCGACGCTCGGCGTCGGTATCTCCGCGGTTGAGGGCGTCTGGTCGTTCACGCTGACCGAGTTCGGCCTGTTCGCCTACCCGATTTCGTTGCTGGTCGTGCTCGCGACGTTCTACGTCGCCGACGAGGGAATCACCACCGCGCGGGAGGTGTTGTTCTGATGGCGGACGAAGAAGGATCGTCTGGGTTCTACGGCGACGCGCCCGCAGCAGGAGAGGACGGAACCTCAACGGACAGCATCGATGGCGGCGGTGGTGACCGCATCATCGACTCCGTCACCGGTTCCATCAGCAGCTGGGGCGATCTGACGCTTCCTGACACGCTCCAGAGCTTCCTGTCGAACCCGCAGGGGTTCATCGTCGGCGCGGTCGCGACCGCGATTTTAGAACAGGTGTTCGGGATCGTCACGACACTCATAAACCTCGTCTTCCGGGTGTTCGGCGGCTCTGCACCGGGACGACTGAATGCCCCGGGCGAGACGCTCGGTCTGATCGACGTCCCGGTCTACGTCGCCGACCTGCTCGTCGACGTGGGCACCGACACCGGGAACGCGATTCTGATCGCGATCGAGAGCATGAACGATCCGGTGTTCGCGCTGGCGAGTAACGCGGGACCGGCAACGCCGGTGATCATCACCGCGATCGTCGTCGGCGAGGTCATCGTCGTGCTCTGGATACTCCAGCGGTTGGTGTTCGTCCTCGCCGACCTGCTGCAACTTGGAGGGCTGACCGAATGACCATCAAACAGACACTGAAATCCCCGGTAGCGAAGGTTTCGGCAGGTCTCGGCGCGATCACCGCGATCGCACAGCCCGAGATCCTCTTCGCCGTCGGTGACGCGCTGATCGCGTCGGGACCGCAGATCTTCTCGGCGCTCACCGTCAGCGCGCTCACCCTACCACGGTTCCTGCCGCCCGATTCGACGGTCGACTGGATCCTCGTGGCAGCGGCGGCGCTGTTCGTGCTGTACCTTGCCCGGGAGATCAACGAGAACTTCGAGAGAGAAGGACTATGACACACGATAACGCGGACGAATCGGTGTCGAATCGTGCGGGAACTAGCGGGGGTGCCAGCTGATGGCGGCCGGAGTGACGCTCGGGCTCGGTTTGGTAGCCCTCGGTGCGATCGTCTACTTTGTCGGGGTCGACTCGACGAAGGCGGCGGCCACGAAGGCGGGCGGTACGGTCCGGAACAACGTCAACCGCAGCGTCGCGGTTGGTGCCGGCGGTGCGCTCGCCGGGCTGCAGTTCGGCGACCAGCTGGTGAACGCCATCCTTGCCGAGCCGGGCTTCGCGATGACAGCCGTCGCCGGAATCGCGGGCGCGCTCGGTATCGAGGGGCTCCTCGGGGACGTCTCGGGGCTTCAGTTCCTCCTCATCGGGCTGATCGCATTCGTCACCATCTACGCGGTGGTCGGAGGTGACGACTGATGTCGACGAGTGACCTCATTCCGCTGGAGCGACCAAGCCTCGGGAACGTCGCGATCGCCGTCGCGCTCGGACTCATAGGGTTCTACATCAGCGCGACAACGTTCGCGAGCGGTCCGTCGACAGTACTTGAGGCCGGCCTTGCTGTCGCAGGGTTCGGCGTCTTCGCACTCTGGACGTGGGTCGCATACCTCGAGGCGGCGATCGTCGACCGAGCAGAGGGAAAGCGATGAAGCTGAGCACGCGTCGCACGATCCGAGGTTGGTTGCTTGACCTCCCGGACAAGACGCTGCTCGCAGCGCTGTTCGCAGCCGGAGCAGTCTCAGTGCTGGGCATCGTGACAGAGACGGATTCGGTGTTCCTCGGTGGGGTGATCGCCGTCCTCGGCGTGATCTACGTCAACGCCGAGGTCCCCTACGATACGTGTCCGAACTGCCGTTCGAAGGTGAACGCACTCGGAGAGCGGTACTGTCCGACCTGCGGCGCTCGACTCGACGAACTCGAAGCGGCGCCGCCGATCGACGAGCGCGTCGACGAGCGATTCCGCCCGCTCAACCTCGAGGAAATCGAGCGTTCGCCAGAGCTGGAAGCCATCGCCGACGGCGGCGAGTTCGGTGACGAGGAGGTTGACCGATGAACCGCGGCGCCGCGGTCGCCGCGGTCAGTCTCGCTGTCCTCCTCGTCGCGACGATGGCGACGCCCGCACTGGCGGCCGTGGCGCCTCCCGGCGACACGAGCCCACAAACAAACGGCTCGGAGGTCTCCTCGGCAGGGCCGTTCGATATCGACCAGCTGCGGAACGGCGGAACGCAGCCGACGGCGGCGCCACCGAGCGTCCGCTACGTCGGTGACACGGAGATCGACGGCGCGATCGCCGTCCGGTACCGGCCGGCCGACCCGCTGTCGAACGAGCCGATCTACTTGGAGGGCGGACAGACCCTCAACACAGACCAGATCGAGCTGTACTCGACGGTGTTCGGCGACTCGACCGGCGAGTACGACCTCGTTATCGTCTACTGGCAGCCGGAGAGCCGGCAGACCGAGAATGGCTCGGCGGTCGACGTTGCGGCGAACCAAGAGGTACAGCGGGTGACCGTCACCGTCGAAGACGGCTACGCGTCGGCGCCGGTCGAGCTCAACAGTCACTACGACAGCAACGTCCAGGCGACGATGTGGCTCGAGCAGGACGGGCAAGCCGTCGACGGCGCACGCTGGCGGTTCGAGCACGCGTCGGCGCCGGCGAGCCAACAGGTCCAGATCGAGACGCAGGCCGACGCGTGGTGGTACTCGTTTCGAACCGCGATTCTGCCGGGGATCGCATCGATCATCATCGGGCTCTCCGGTGCGAAGGCGACGCTCAGACTCGCCGGGAGAGGGCCGGGGTACAGCCTCACGTCGTGGGGAATCTTCTCGGCGCTCCTTGTCACTGGCGTGCTCGGTGGCCTGTACTACGAGATTGCGACAGTGGTCGCTCACCTCGATGTGCTGATGGGACTCGCGCTGCTCCCGATCGCCTACGGCGGCGGGCTGCGGATGAGCCCGCCGACCGAGCGGATCGCGTTCGTCCGCAAGGAACTCACCGACGCTGTCAGCCTGCGGCGGGGTGAGACCGACAAGGAGCCCGACGCACTCGCCGACGGCGGCGAAGCAAACTCAACCGTGACCGATTCCGTGGAGATCGGTGAGGACGGCTACTTTGACGAACTCTACGAGCAGCTGGTAATTAAGACGACGATCCGAGCGCCCGACGGTGGGCGGATGGTCCCGAAGAAGGGGATCCGGCCGTTCTTCGCGCGGCTGTTCGCCAAGGCCGCTCGGCTTGATCTCTCCCAGCTGCGGACGCGTGTCCGCGTCGAGGGTGACGCCACGCAGAAGGTCTACGTCGACCCGGACGAGGACAGCGCCGTCGAGCACCGGCCTGCACGGCTCCGGCGGCGGATGCCGGTGTGGCACCGGCTTCCGGAGCCGGTGGATGGCGAGGCGCTCTCACCCATCACGCGCGGCCTTTACGGCCTGCTCACTGTTGGTGCGATCGCGCTCCCCGCCATCGGATGGAAGGCCGGAGAAATGGCCGCGAACGTGCCGACAGTCGGTGCTGCCGTCGGTCTCGTGCTGCTCGCGGTGGAAAGCTACGAGGCCGTCGGCGGGTCGATCGACTTTGAGCCGGCGCCAAGACACGACGTCACGGCGGACGCCTCGCTCACCGTGATGCAAAGCGAGCATGCGGACGCAAAGCTCCTCGAGGACTACGAAGAGATCGCGTGGAGCGAGCGGATCAAGACGGCGCTGGAAGCCCGGGAGATCGACTCGCGGCGCGACAGGTCGATGATTCAGACGTTCCTCGAAGACGAGATCGGCGTCTCACTCTCGGCGCTCGGTCTCGAGGACAACGCCGGGACCGACGTCGACGATGAGAGCGAGTTCTCGTTTGATGAGAGCGAGATTAAAGCGCGCGACAGCGGTCCGCGTCGAGCGGAGGGAGACGATGACTGAATCTACCCGCGCCCGCACGACGCGGCCGGCACTCGACGTGCTCGACCGTGATCAGGACCGACTCCTTTATGACGGGGACGCACGCCGGGAACCGCCGATACAGCCGTTGACCGATGGGTTTGATGATGTGTTCTACGCGCTTTCGTGGTATCAGGCGGCCGGGATCCGAACGCTCGGAAACGTCGAGAAGGTTATAGAGCCCTCGGACATGATGCCGATGTCGGGGCTCCTCGAGAAGCTTCTCACGGTCAACGACGGCCGAGAGTCGGAGTACGTCCGCCGGCGGCTCGTCGAGCAACTCGACAGCGCGTGCGACCTCGCATACCGGCAGTTCCGCCCGCGAGCTAGCGAGCGCGTTGAGACTGACGAGGGGGAGACATGGAGCGATGTCGACCCGGATGTGGAGTCGAACCCGCTGATGCGGCCGGCGTTCCGACAGCTCGACCAGGGGCAGGCTGCGGCGCTGATCGACCTCTGGACCGGGTTCAAGGACCGAGAAGCGCTCGGCCGGTGGGTTCGAAACCTGTCGACGCCGACGAACGGCGAAAAGCCCGACGGCCTCCTCGACGAGATCGTGGGGAACCCGCCGCTGTTGGACGCACTGCTCGAGCAGGATGCAGAGACGGCGAAGGTGACGCGGTATCGCTTCGGTATCGCTGTCGTGATGCCGTCGTTCCTCGCGGCCGCGCGAACGCTGAACGGTGGCGAACGGACGGATAGCAGCGGTGCAACACACGGTGCGTGGAAATCATGAGTCAGTCATTCAGTAGTCAAAACAAGGAGCAGAACCAGAAACAGGAAGTCCTCGACCAGCTGCACAAGGACTTCGAGTCGTGGGACAAGTCGCGGCAGGCTGTCTACCACGCGACCGAGAAGTCGTGGGGGCGGCTGCAGAACTACCACAACGACGGCGAACGCATCTACAAGGACTTCTCCGATACGAACGGGAACAGCATGAAGCCCTTCTTCAAGAAGCTCGAGTCGCTCACGCGAACGGCTCGCTTGGAGGGCAAAGAGAACTCGCACCCGGTGTATCGCTACCCGAGTGCGTACCTCGACGCGATCATCCACGTCGACGACGCGGAGTTGTGGGCGCTCGAGGAGGGCCGGACTGACGACGATATCATCGCTGACCAGCAGCGGACGCGTCGGAAGGTCCTCGAGTGGCTCGCGAGAGAGGAGAACAGCCACGTCCTCAAGGCGATGGGCGACGGCGGCACCGACATCTGGGCGCACTCGAAGCCCGGCGGCGGGAAGACGTCGTTCGCGAACGTGATCGGTGGGATTCGGATGCCTGAGATCAACAACGAGACGCTGCTCTGGATGCTCACGCTCGACGAGCTCGAGTGTCTCCCGCTCGCGCCCTACATGACCGTCGCGGTCCCGGAGGGCGTCGAGTACGAGGTTCACACCAAACCCCGGAACCCGACGCTCCCGACGACCGAGATCGAGCTGACCGATGTGTTTCGAGACACGATCGAGTACCGAACACCCCGGGACCTGATGACGAAGATCGTCCCAGGCGGGCTCTACGCCGTGCTGCCAGACCCGTTGTTCCGCGGCTGCGAGAAGCAGACGACAGCGACGTACACACCGGCACGAGAGGCCGACGAGCCGGCCGAGGTGACGCCGCTCCGCGACGTTAATTTCGCGTTCATGGACACGAGGGCAAAAGACGACGAGTTCCTCCACTCGACGACGATGGTCCACGACGAGTTCTCGGACCTCGTGCCGCTGAACCCGGAGGCAGACGAGAACGACCAGAACCGGAAGGTGAAGGGCTACCCGGTCTCGCAGGGAAAGGGCCGGAAGAAGAACCTCTCGACGATGACGCTGTCACACAGTGTCGCTCGAGTTGACGAGGGCGTCCGCGAGAAGACGCGATGGTTCGTCACGATGCCAAAAACCCCGCCGCCGAGTGCGTCGCTGTCCGGGATCGGCAACGTTCCGATAGACAAACACTACATCAACCGCTTCGCCGACCGGACAGGGCGGGCGGTCATCTGGCGTGACCAGAACTACACACCGATCGAGTGGCCGAACCCGTACCGGAACTACGAGTTCCGCGGCGAGATCTCGGTGAGCTACCCGCGCCGAGAGGAGGCCCTCCATGCGATGTAGAAAGCGAGAGCGGGGCGATTCCCGGCGTTTCAGCCGCCGAGTCGGTGAATTTCGGCCTCAAAACAAACTTATCCTCCCGAGATCGGCCGGTACGAGTCCGGTCGCGGCCGCGCACAGACTCACCCACACGCGCGCGATACTAAGCGAACGGGAGGGGGACCGGTGAGCTATGACTGATAACAACGATAATTCAGTGACTGACAACGACATCGACGAGGAGGGTGAACAGAGTCTCAGAGCGCGCGCCAAAGCGTACCTGCTCGGGGCGTACGCGTACGTCGCTGGCGCGATCGCACAGTCGGTTGAAGAGATCGCGCCGCAGCTGCGTGGCCTCTCGCTGCCCGGCGTCTCATCGCGAGCGGCGAAGTCGCTCTTACTCGCCGGTGTGCTGATTACCGCTGCGGTCGCGATGCCGGCCGACCCGTTCAGCGGCGGTGAGACGACGGTCGAGACGCAGGATCCGGTCCAAGGCGAGACGTACGAGGCGACAGAGCAGGCGCCGAGCTTCGACGGCGCGACGATGAACCAGCTGCCGAGTACGTTCACGGATGCGGCCGCTGACGCCCCAGAGCCGCCCGACAAGGTGCGCGCCTCTGCGGGCTCGCAGACGATGAACGTGCAGACGAGCGTGGTCGACGGCGAGCCCGCGATCGTGCTCGAGGACGACCGTACGCACGACGGCCGCTGGGTCTCGATCGATACCATGTGGTTCGAGGAGCACCTCGGCGAAGTGCCGAACGCGGCGTTCATCACCCACGAGAGCGGTAACGAGTACGCGGCGCCGCTGCAGGTGCGTGGCGACTCGGCCGCGTTCTACGTCCGCGAGTTCTCGACGAACACCGTCACCTTCGACGGCGAGGTTCGGCTCTCCGGCTCGCAGGCCGGCGACGGCAGCCAGTTCCAGTACGACCTCGCCAATACGACTGGCATCAACGACCCGTCGCTTAATTTGACGGGCGTGGAGAACACGGCGCCCGCCTCGTCGAGTATCTCCGCAACGGACAGCGACACGCTCGGGATCGACATCGGCGGAACCACGTCGCCGCGAGACGAGACGGTCACGCTCACGGGCGTTGAGGAGACCTCGTCGGGGTCGCTCTCGCCGGGCACCGTCTCAGACAGCTACTCGACGACGGTCGACGTGGGTGGAAACCAACCGGCTCGAAATGCGGAGCTTACGCTCACAGGGATCGAGGAGACCTCGTCGGGCTCGCTCTCGCCGGGCACCGTCTCAGACGGCTACTCGACGACGGTCGACGTGGGTGGAAACCAACCGGCAAGAGACGCGAGCGTGACGTTTACCGGCGATAAGACGGTCAACTCCGTCTCGGATAGTGGATCCGTCGCTGACGGTGGCGTCTCGCTCTCAGTCGGCGGAAATGCACAACCTGAAAATGCTCAGTTTAGTTATGACAATTATCCCGGATCAACGTCAACGACGAAAACCGTCGGTACAGAGACATCAACGGTCGATTATGAATACCGGGACGTGTATAATCAACAAACCGATATCGCTTACAACCACATAGATTCACTCACATTCACATACACAAATTACAAATCTTCGGACAAGGGCCCAACAGTTTACGGAAGCGGTGACGTGAAAGTTTGGGTCGACGGAAATCTCGAATATGACGGTGGAATCAACTTAGGTAGTAGTAAGACGGTTGATCTGGGGATCGACACATCAACCTCCTCTCCGAATATTCGGATCGCGGTTCAGACATTCAGTTACGACGAGCCGCATTACCTCGTCGTCGACGACCTCACAGTCGACTCCGGATCCCCGTCGCTCACGGTGAGTGACGACTCCGGATCCACGACGCTGAGTGAGGGCGACTCGACGAGCCTCGACATATCACAGTCGACGACCTCGATCGGGACGTCGACAACCGCGGGGCAGAGCGTCGACTATTCGCTCTCATACGACGAAGTGACACAAACACAGGATCCGAGTGTATCGATCGGCGGCGCGTCAGCGTCGGTTAGCGGTATGATGTCGGACGGCGAGACGGTCACAAAGTCGCTTTCGCTCTCGCCGGGATCCTCGCAATCGGTCGCTGTTTCGACAAGCGGCGACGTCGGGGTTGATGCCTCATGGACGGAGGTGACGGCGACGGAGGATCCGTCGGTGACAATCGGCAGTTCGACCGTGTCGCACACGGGTGTGCTCGGAGCGGGTGAGACGGTCACGGAGTCGGTCTCGCTCTCGACAGGGTCGCAGTCAGTCGACGCGTCAGTTAGCGGGCCAGTGGATCTCGCCGGCTCATGGACGGAGGTGACGGCGACGGAGGATCCGTCGGTGACGGTCGGCGGCTCGACCGTCTCTCACACGGGCGTGCTCGGGCCCGGAGAGACGGTCACGGAGTCGGTCTCGCTCTCGACCGGGTCACAGTCGGCGGACGTCTCGGTGAACGGCCCGGTCGACGTGGCGGCCTCGTGGACCGAAGTCACGGAGACCCGCGATCCCGTCGTGGAAGTGAACGGTGAAACCACCGGCATCGCTGGCACCCTCTCCGATGGTGAAACCGCCTCGCTCGACACGAGTTCAGCATGGCTCCAAGAAGGAACGAACACCGTAACAATCTCAACCGACTCACCGGCATCCGGCCCCGCGAGTCTCGTCGGGTTCGAGTACAGCCACGGCGCTGAGACGACCGTCGACGCGACCGTCGACGAGACGACGTGGAGCCAGTCGACGAACGTCACGAAGACGTGGGCCGGCGAGCGCGCGAATGCGACCGCCACGATCCCGATGAACGACCGCGTCGTCAGTATCCGCGACGTAAAAATGCGGACGAACGGCACCACGTGGCAGACCGTCGCCGAAAGCGAGTATACGCTCAACGGCACGGACCTCACGATGCAGCTCGGCGATATCTCCGAGGGCACCACCACTGAGATCAGGGCCACCGGAAGCAAGGTGCGTGTCTCCGACGGCGCGATCACCGTACTCGAGCCGTCGACGAGCTCTGCGACGCTGAACACGCGCATCCAGATCAACGACGCCGGGCCGGACTTCGCACTCTCGGTCGACGAAACCACGTTCGCGAACCGCGTCCACTACGCCGAGAACGCGACGTGGGGTGCGGCGAACGGCTCGACCACAATCTCGGCGAGCGGCGAGCAGACGTTTACGCTCCCGGACGCGACCACCGGCGCGGAAGCGACTGTGCGGACGTGGCCGGTCGAGGTCGCGCCCACGACCGGGACCGTGACTGTGCCCGAGCTTGAGGGCGACCGCACGGAACCGGGTATCGCCGTGCGTGGTGACGGCAACAGCGAGGTCGACTACACGTTCGTCGACGCGAAGGATGCGACGCCGTACATCCTCTACTCGACGACGAACAGCATCGTCCGCGACGAGGGGCTCGCCTCCTCGCCGATCACGCTGACCGATGACAACTCCGACGAGACGCTCGTCTTCCAGGTCGACGACGGGAGCGCGAGCGGCTCGGGCTCGGGTTCGGGCCCGACCGGGAGCATCGGTGGCGGCGCTGGCCCGATGGACGCCGCGAGCGGCGGATTCACCGCGCTGCAGGCACTCGTCCCCGACGGGTCGACGCTGCTGCTCGTCGCGACGCTGCTCGGTGGCCTCTTCGTCGTGGGCCGCCGCAGCGGCGTTATCACTCCCGAGCGACAGCAGGCCGCGACGAGCGCCGCCGGCTCCGCGCTCGGCACCGTCAACTCGCTCGTTGAGCGCGCCCTGGACAACGAGATCGTCGTCGGGGCGCTGATCCTCGGCGGCGGCGCGTTCGTGCTCGGCACCGACTTCCTCCCCGAGCAGACGCGACTGATCGTCGGCCTGGCTGCCGCGCCCGTCGCGATGTATCTCGCGCTCCAGCAGTTCGGCCGGTTTGACTTCCGGATCTGGGCCGGGAGCACCGCCGTCATCGCGTTGCTCGGGCTGAACGTGCTCGCGCCCGGCTTCTTCCAAACGATCGCCGAGGAAGCCGGTATCATCATCGTTATCGGGGCAATCTACCTCGGCTACCGTGCGATCAGCGCGTACCGTGAAGACGCCAGCACGCCCGACGAGGTGACGCGACTCGAGATCGACGCCGAGGAGCGTGATGACTGATGTGGGGGTTCCTCGGGAATCACCTCTCGACGTCGCTCGTCGTCGGCATCGGCGCGATCGTCGTGCTGCTCCGGTTCCGACGGTGGAAAGCCGTCGGGGCGGCCGCCGCCGGGATCTTCTCGTCAGCGGCCAGCATCGCCGTCGCTGTCGTCGTGTCGATGTTCGCGCTCGTCGCGCTCGGCTACTGGGAGCCGCCGGTCGGCCAGATCGTCAGCGACGCGCTCGGCGCCGGGCGAGCTACGTACGACCTCGTCGGTGAGTGGGTGCTCGAACAGACTGTCGAACGTCTCGAGGACGTGGCCGCGTAGCGCGGCTCTCAGACTGGCGGCCTTTTTTCGGCGCGTGCTGCGGCGCCAAGAGCACGACGGGAAAATTGGCTCTGTTGAATCCCTGTTCTTCAGAGACATTATCGACTGAAACAGCCGGTCGCTGAAGAGTGCGTATCACCGACCGAACTTCTTTCAATAACGGCTATGAGCCTGAACTATGGAACGAAAACGCATATCGTCCGGAACCGAATGGGAGTCGAAAGTCGGGTACTCTCGGGCCGTTCAAACGGGCTCTCAAATACACGTTTCTGGAACGACAGCGACTAGCGATGATGGTGATATAGTCGGCAAAGACGACGCATACAAACAGACAAAAAAAGCACTCCAGAATATTGAAAACGCCCTTCGAGAGACTGATGGGTCACTTGAGGACGTGGTCAGAACTCGAATGTTCGTCACCGATATAAATGAGTGGGAGGCAATTGGCGAGGCCCATGGTGAAGTGTTTCGTGACGTTCGCCCAGCCACCAGCATGATAGAGGTGAACCGCCTCATCGATCCGGAGTTACTCGTTGAGATTGAGGCGGTTGCGATTGTCCCAGAGTAAGTCCTTTCCCTGTACTGAGCGATTGATGTTGAGAAACTGTCAGCTTCTGAGGATTTCAACAGAGCCGGAAAATTGAGTTCTAGACCACTCTGGGGAGAGTGGAGGCGCCACAGCGGGATCGGTATCAAAAAAACCCGCCACCCGAACCCGGCCCACCAGCCGGGACGGATCGCGCTGGGAACCCCTGTTTCGAGTGCTTCAACTGGAGGTATGCTGTGCAGGTGCTGAGTATTTTCCCCCGAAGGGGGTGCCCTTAGGCACACTCCCTAAGGGGTCCGTCCCACCCCGTGGGATCGCACCCTGATCCACTGCGGCGCTCGTGAGGGGATCGAGGCTGATCGAGACCGAGATCGACGCCGAAACCGGCCCAGATGGCACTCAAAACATCACTTTGGCGACAAGAAATAGGGCTCAGAGTAGTGTTGCCACTCAGCCGTCGGGCTCTAGCGGGGCGGCTTCGAGGAGAACAGCACGTCACCGTTCCGGTTGATCGGCCGCTGCTTTGTCCGACGGCCGCCCTCCTTCTCCGTCCAGGAGAACTCGCCGCTGATGAACTTCCGGTACGCCATCATGCCGGTGTTCTCCGCGGCGTCGACGCCGGCGCGGATGAGCTTCACGAGCTCGAGGCGCGAGAGCGGCTGGCCGCCGAGATCGACGACCATCCCATCGACGGACTCAGTGATCGAGACGCCGTGACGTCGCGCCCACCGGGCGAGCGCGGAGTCCTGGTCGATCATCGAAGCCTCCTCCGAGGCGAGCTGCCGGACACCGCCAACGACCCACTCGGTGACGTCCTCGAACGTGTTCAGCAGATCCTGGAACTTCTCGCGGATCACGCCGTCCTCGAACGACACTTTCGCGTTCGCGACCCGGATGAGATCGTCGAACTTGTCGGCTGCACGGTACACCGTCGACCGAGAGGTGTCGGACATCTCGGCGAGGCGCTCGACGTCGGCGCCGTCGCCGCCATCGGTCAGCGCCGCGAGCACGGACCGCTCGCCCTCGGATGCGTCTCCGCGCGCAAAGTGAGCGACTGCCTGCTGCTCCTCGCCCTCTTGGACGTTCGGCATCCGATTCCCGACGAGGTCGAGATCTCGCTCGCTCTCCGTGGCCTCGAAGTAGTGATCCGCGGTGTAGACGCGCGGGTCGGCCCGCGTCGGTAGGCCGGCCCACAGTAAGACGTTCACGAGCGACTCGTCGAGCTCGTGCCGCAGTGACTCGACATCAAACTCGTCTTCGTCGTCCCACGCCACTGATGACCGCTTCGAATACTCCTTCGACCACTGGAGCTCAAGCTTGGGATCTGAGAGTGGATCGTCCTCCGCTGACGTCTCCTCTGAACGCGCGAACTCGGGATGGTAGTACTTCGTCAGCTTCCCGACGCGATGCTCCTTGTCGGTGAGCTTCTTCCAGGTCGACTCGTCGAGCGCGACCGCGTTGCGGTGGCCGACGACCTTCTCGTTGTCCCACTTGTACTCGCCGCGTCCGCGGTTGTTCGAACCGAAGAGCGCGAGTTGATCGAGGACGGCGCCCTGGCCGGCGACGTGCTGCTCGCCGGCGCCGCGGTCCAGACGGAGGTACATCTCCATCTGGTAGGCGTTCGAGTACTCGTGAACGCACTCGTCGGCGAAGTAGTGCGAGTTGATGTTCAGCTCCTCGGCGAGGCGACGGATCAGCGGGATCACCTCGTCGGGCTCGAGGTTGCTGGAGTTGGCCTGGACGCGCAGCCCGTACGGCAGGTCCTCGGGCATCGAGTCGATCCGGTCTCCGTCGGCGGTTCGCGCGTCAGGAAGCGACGGGCGGAACTGGAGCGTTGCCTTCCGTTCACCGAGACCGTCCTGGGCTCGCACGCCGATCTGGTACTCGTTGAACGTCTCGTACGGGCGGCCGGGAGCCGCGATACCGCCGGACCAGTAGCGCGTCTTCTCCGAGTTGATCTCCCAGAGTTCGCCGTCGAAGACGAACGAGCCGATGTCGTCGGCGATCGTCGGCTCGTACTGCGAGACGATCGCGTCGTATGGCGACAGCGAGCCCGGATCTCCCTGCTCGCTCACGTCGGGCTGAGAGAACAGCAGGTGGGCACCGAAGGCGTGAACGCGCGGATCGACGCAGGGGATCGGACCATCGTCGTCGAACGTCTGGTACTCGGTCGCCTCCGGGCTGCTGGGATGCACTTGTCTGGACGCGTTGTCGGCGGCGTCGCGGAGCTCGCGCGCCTCGTCGGAGTCGACCTCGGCCTCGATCGTGTCCTCGTCGGCAGCGGTGACCGGCTCGGCCTCTCCGAGCAGCTCATCGAGGCCGCCCTGCGGACCGGGTTCGAGGTAGTCGTCGCTCACAGGTCGACCTCCTTCCGGGGGACGACGACGGGACGCTTCTCGCCGGCTGTGAACACCGCGACGAGCGGGACCCAAGACTCGGTGACGTCGAGCGCGGGCTCACCCGGATCGCGCTCGCTGGGATCGAACACATCGATAGAGGCGTGTTCCGGCGCGATCGCCAGGACGTACCGCCCGTCGCGAAAGCCGCGGACGGGGACGGCCTCCGAGCGGACGCGGTCGATATGGACACCAGCGATCCGACGCCGCGGGATCTTCGGTTGGCCGATCGAGTCGTCGATAATCTGCTTCGTGACAGGGTTCGCCGCAACCTTCCGACCATCAACCCACCGCGCGATCGGCCGACGGAGAACGGCCTGACCGAGTCCGTCTCCAAACTGATCGCTCACGCAGAACCACCTGCCCACTTACCGAGTGTGTGCTGGCTCTCGGGCTCCGGAACCGCGAACTGCATCTTATCGTCGGTGTCAATCTGGTGGACGTCGGCGAGATAATCAACACCCTCGTCATCCTGAAATACACCACCGTCAGTGATCGGGCAACTATTTCTGGTTACACAATTTATTATTATACGAAACTCTGTATATTCTCCGGGGATTCTGTCCCTAATAGTCAGAG
The DNA here is from genome assembly GCF_003721435.2 of Halorubrum sp. CBA1229. Classification (NCBI taxonomy): domain Archaea; kingdom Methanobacteriati; phylum Methanobacteriota; class Halobacteria; order Halobacteriales; family Haloferacaceae; genus Halorubrum; species Halorubrum sp. CBA1229. Next base: position 2,590,737 of record NZ_CP054585.1, read on the forward strand.
GCAAAACTGCATCCCGGTCTTCCTCCCCCCTTCCGGGACCAGTTGTCATCGTCCACCTCCGTGGAGCGCGTCGCGAGCATCCGGTTCGAGCGCGTGGATCCCCTCGTGGCGACGGTACCAGGTCACGAACTTGCCGGCCGAGGAACGGTCGATTGCGACTGACTCTCGGGGTTCGAGTTCGCGATCCACGGTGACAAAGCGAACCGTTCCGTCCTCGTCGGGCTCGGCGCTGTCGAACAGCGCCCACCCGTCGACACCGAGCGCGACACGACGCATCTTCTCGCCGTCCACGGAGATCTCGCTCGGAACCTCGTCGAGCGTGAGGAACCGACTGCCGATCATGGCGTAGATGTCGGGGTCGTCAACTCCCTCCAAGGCGCGGAGGCGGTCCCAGATATCCGAATTGTTCTCACGGTACCGAGCGAGGTGGTAGTCGCAGTAGGCGACGTCGCCACCGATGTGCGGCCACGGAACACGGTACTCCTGAGGCCGGTCGCAGTGACCGCACTCGCAGAGTTCGTGTTCGTCGACAGCACCGACATCGGGCTCGAGGTTCGACAGCGTCCGCTTCTCGTGCGCGGAGCGCTCTTCAGTCGCCATCGAGCTCACCTCCGTCGGCGCGGAGAGTAGCTCCGACGCGCTGGCCACGGTTCCGGTTCGGGTAGTCGTCCGGATCGGGAAGTTCGATGTCGTTCCCGGCCGCGCTCCCGCGACTCACGCGGCGGAAGCAGTCGCAACCGAGGCAGCGGTGCGCGCGGTCGTCTTCGTCACCGAAAACCGACTGAAACCTTTCTGATACATGGCCGTTACAGTGGAGGCAGCGACCGCCGTAGTCGGAACCGCCGTGAAGACGGTTCATGGCGCACCCCCCGAACGCTGTTTTCGGACGTTAGACGGCCCTAAGACTGCTGATAATGAGAACCAGTCAGAATTTTTATGGGACCGCTGAGAGTCGAACTCAGGTCATACGGACCCCATCCGCATAGGATACCACTACCCCACGGTCCCTGTCTGCACGCGGAAAAATGGCGGTGCGGTAATTAAGGACTTCGTTTCACTCCTCGTCTGCGCGCGGGACCACGAGGTCGCCGTCGACGGCCTCGGTCATCCGGCGCTCGTCAAGCACGGCCCCCGCGAGGAACGTCTCGGACGTCACGAGGAGTCGTTTATAAAAGCACGCGTTCCAGCGAGACGACGACGCCCGACTCGGCGTCGGGGTCGCCGACGAGCCGGCCGAGACAGACCGCGACGCCGTCGGGGGTGTGGCAGGCGACGAGCGGCGGGTCGTCGCTCGCCGAAGCCGACTCCTCGACCGGGTCCGCCGCTCCGTCCACGCCGATGATCCCGGGCGCGTACACCGGCGCGCCGGTGGCGACGTTGCGCGCTGCCGAGGGGGCGACCGTGACCGACGGGAGGTGCACCAGCGCGTCCTCGGCCGGGCGGACGACCTCGCGGAGCAGCGACTCGTCGCCCTCGCGCGCCCACGCCAGCCCGTCGACGAGGTCTTGTAGGGCGTGGAGGTCGCCGTCGTCGAACGGGTCGGTGGCGGTCCGGCGGAGGTGCCCCATGTGGGCGCCCACTCCGGTCGCGAGGCCGATGTCGTGACACAGTTTCCGGACATACGTCCCCGACTCGCACCGGATCCGGAGGAGCGCCTGCCGGTCCGCGACCTCCAACACGTCGAGCTCGTGGATGGTTCGGGTTCTGAGTCGACGCGTCACGGCGCTCTTCCGGGGCGGCTTCTGGTAGATCTCCGCCTCGAACTCGCCGACGACCTCGCGGAAGTCGCCCGGGGGCGACCCGTGGAGCTCGAGGACGGCGACGTACTCCTTGCTCCCCTCCAGGAAGACCTGCGCCGCCCGCGTCGCGTCGCCGGTGAGCGTGGGCAGACAGCCGGTGACCTTCGGGTCGAGGGTGCCGGCGTGGGCGACGCCGTCGATCGGCTCGCCCTCGGGAGCGAGCGCGGCGAGGGCGTCGTTGATCGCGTCGCGAACCCACGCGGAGAGCTGGTGGGAGGAGGGGCCGGCGGGCTTGTCGACGTTGACGACGCCGAACCGGAGCAGCTCCGGGACCGAGCGCTCGCCGGGCGGGGCTCTGAGGGGGTCGTCCGCGGGGTCGGGGGCGTCGTCGGCTGTGTCCGTCATTCGTGGGTACCGTGTGATCGCTGACTCAGAAGTCGTAGCTGACGCCCTCGATCGGCGCCTTCCCCTCGTCGGCCGCGGGGTCGTACGCCTCGACGGTCGCGACGAGCACGTCGAGGAACCGGTCGGGGCTCCAGCGGGCGGTGTTGTACGCGGCGTCGTAGATGGAGAGGTCGTCGATGTCGATGCCGTAGAACTCGCCGTACCGCTTGCGCTCGGAGTCCTCGCGGCGCTTCGTCTCCGCTTCGGCGCGGTCGACGGGCTTCCCCTCTCGCTCGGCGATCCGCTCGGCGCGGACCGAGAGGGGGGCGTCGAACCAGAACCGGAAGTCCGCGTGGTCGGCCGCGAGCCACCCGGCGAGCCGCGACTCCAGGACCAGCTCGTCACGGGTCGTGGCGATCTCGCGGAGGCGGCGGTCGAGCTTGCGGTCGAACGTGGGGTCCTCCTCGGCGAACTCGTTGAACTCGACCGGGGACATGTCGCGTTCGGCCGCCATCTCGCGGAAGATGTCGCCGCCGGAGACGTGGTCCACGCCGAGCCGGTCGGCGAGCCCGGCGGCGTTCGTGCTCTTCCCGCTGCCCGGCGGGCCGGAGACGGTGATCAACATATCGCTACTCCGCGGGTGGCGTTCAAAACGGTTGTCGTTCGGCGCCGGCTACGAGGTCCGCGTCGCCGCGGTCATCGACCACACGGCGACGGCGCCGAGCAGGACGGCGGGGACGAGCGGCAGCGCGAGGTAGGTCGCGAAGAAGGGGAGCCCGAACCAGCCCGCGACGTACGGGTAGAGGTAGATGATCCCGGGGATGACGAGGACGCAGGTGAACAGCACCGCCGTCAGCGCCCACCCCTTCCGGCCGAAGCCGTCCGCCACCGGTTCCTCGCCGGTCGGGGTCTCTCCGGTCGGGGCCTCGCCGCCGCTCTCGCCTTCCGGAACGTGGACGTAGCCGCCGTCCGCGCCCCCGTCCGCGTCGGTCTCAGAGCTCACTGTCCGGTTTTACCACTACCTTGCCAAAGCCCTCACGGTTCTCGATCATCTCGTGGGCGCGCGCGGCCTCGCTCATCGGGAGTGTCTCGCGGACGCGCGGCTCGAAGGTGCCGTCCCAGACGAGCTCTAAGACGTCGTCGACCTCGCCGGGCGTCGCCATCGTCGAGCCGATGACCGACAGCTGGTTCCAGAAGATGCGGTTGAGTTCCGCGTCGGGGTTCGGTCCCGTCGTCGCCCCGCAGGTGACCAGCCGGCCGCCCTTCGCCATCGACTTCAGGGAGTTCGGATACGTCGCCTCGCCGACGTGATCGACGACGATGTCGACGCCGCGGCGGCCGGTGAGCTCGGCGATCTCCTCGGCGAAGTCGTTCGCCTCGTAGTCGATGACGTGGTCGGCGCCGCACTCCTCGGCGTGCGAGAGCTTTGCCTCGGTGGAGGCGGTCGCGAACACCTCACAGCCCGCGTGGTCGGCGATCTGGACGGCCGCGTGACCGACGCCCCCGGAGGCGCCGAGCACGAGCACCTTCTCGCCGGCCTCGATGTCCGCGCGGGTCTGGAGCATCCGCCACGCGGTCTGGAAGACGAGCGAGGCGGAGCCGGCGACCTCCCAGTCGACGCCCGAGGGGACCGGGACGAGGTTCTCCGCGGGGACGGCCGCGAGCTCGGAGTGGACGCCGCGGACGTGCTCGCCGATGATGTGGAACGAGGGGCACAGCGACTCCTCGCCGTGGCGGCAGAACTCGCACTCGCCGCAGGAGACCCCCGCGCTCACGGCGACGCGGTCGCCGGGCTCGAACCGCGTCACGCCCTCGCCGACCGCCTCGACGACGCCGGCCGCGTCGCTGCCGGGGACGTGCGGCATCTCTAGGTCGACGCCCGGCAGCCCGCGGCGTGTCCAGATGTCGAGGTGATTCAGCGCGCCCGCTTTGACGTCCACGAGGACCTCGCCGCGGTCGGGCTCGGGGTCCGGGAACTCGCCGTACTCGATCACGTCGCGGTCGCCATGAGAATCGAACTGGACTGCCTTCATGAATCGGACCACCCGCGGCATCCACTAAACAGTACGCCAAACGGAATCCCTCGCGACGCGGGGGTCCCGCGGCCCGGCGGCTTCGGCGGATTCCGGTTCACCAGTGTCAACCTCTCACACCCGTGCGAACGGGGCACACTCGCTCCGCCCTTCCGTGATGTTTAAGTAGCGAAAGCGGGACCGTACTGATGCACGAACTGCAGGGGCACCGGGTCCCGAGTCCACGAGGGCGATGATACGACGCGAGTTGCGGTAGCCAAGCCTGGCCCAAGGCGCAGGGTTGCTAACTCTGTGGCGTCACTGCCTCCGGGGTTCGAATCCCCGCCGCAACGCTCGAACGGACCGAGCACCGCCGGATTCGCGCCGGTAGGGCTCACCACAACCAACACATGAGCACGGAAGAACCACAGGACGACTCGCCGGAGGAGGAGGAAGACCTCCAGTACTTCGTCCGGATCGGGGGCGCTGACCTCGACGGGACGAAGACGGTCGAGCGAAGCCTGTCCGAACTCGACGGCATCGGCACGCGCACGGCGCGGCTGGTCGCCGAGAAGGCCGACGTGGACCGCAACGCCACGTTCGGGCTCCTCGACGAGGGTGACATCGACGCGGTGGTCGACATCGCCGAGAACCTCGAAGACCACGTCCCGTCGTGGATGACGAACAGACAGAACGACTTCTACTCCGGAGAGACGACGCACCTCGTCGGCACCGACGTCAACGAGAAGCGCCGCCACGACATCAACCGGATGAAGGTCATCGAATCGTACAAAGGCGTTCGCCACAAGCGCGGCCAGAAGGTACGCGGCCAGCGCACGAAGTCCACGGGCCGGTCCGAGGGCACCATCGGCGTCAACGTCGAGGAGATCCGCGAGGAGATGGCCGAGGAAGCGGAGGCTGACGACGAATGAGCACCGGCAAGAACACGAAGGGCTACGAGACGCCGAATCACCCGTACCAGGGCGAGCGCATCGCCGAGGAGTCCGACCTCCTCTCGCGGTACGGTCTGAAGAACAAAGAGGAGTTCTGGCGCGCCCAGTCCGAGCTGCGCAGCATGCGACGCGAGGCGCGTCGCCTGCTCGGCGAGGCCCAGGGCGACGTCGACGCCGCCCAGGAGGCCGGCGCGGAGTTCGTCGCACGGCTCCGCCGCATCGGCATCCTCGGCGACAACGACGACATCTCCGCGGTCCTCTCGCTGGACGTGACCGACCTGCTCGAGCGCCGTCTCCAGACGGTCGCCTACAGACAGGGGTTCGCGTCCTCGACCCAGCAGGCCCGCCAGTTCATCGTTCACGGCCACATCACCGTCGACGGCGCGCGCGTCACGCGCCCCTCGGTGAAGGTCGACGTGGACGACGAGGGCGCCATCGCCTTCGACGAGACGAGCCCGCTCGCGGACGATCTCCACCCCGAGCGCGCGGAGTCACAGGAGTAACCAACCATGAGTGAATCCGAGGACGGAAAGTGGGGCATCGCCCACGTGTACGCGTCGTTCAACAACACGCTCATCACGGTCACCGACGAGACGGGCGCCGAGACGATTGCCAAGTCGTCCGGCGGCACCGTGGTGAAGCAGAACCGCGACGAGGCGTCGCCGTACGCCGCCATGCAGATGGCGGAGGTCGTCGCCGAGCGCGTCAAGGACGCCGGCCTGGAGGGCGTGCACGTTCGCGTGCGCGGCCCCGGCGGGAACCTCAACAAGTCCACCGGTCCCGGTGCACAGGCGACGATTCGCGCGCTCTCGCGTGCGGGCGTCGAGATCGGGCGCATCGAGGACGTCACGCCGATCCCGCACGACGGGACGAAGGCGCCCAAGAACAAGCGAGTCTGACATGACGGAAGACGACTTCGACGTCCAGTACGTCGAACGGGACGAACGCAGCGCGCGGGTGCTGATCCGCGGGCTCACGCCGGCGTTCGCGAACGGTATCCGCCGCGCGATGATCGCCGACGTCCCGACGTTCTCGATCGACACCGTCCGGTTCGTCGAGAACTCCTCCGTCATGTTCGACGAGATGATCGGGCTTCGACTGGGACTGGTACCCCTGACGACGCCGCTCGACGACTTCGAGGTCGGCGACGAGGTCACCCTCGCGCTCGACGTCGAGGGCCCGGCGACGGCGTACTCCGGCGACATCGAGAGCGCCGACCCGCTCGTCGGAGTCGCCGACGAGAACGTACCGATCATCGAGCTGAAGGAGGGACAGCGGCTGGAGTTCGAGGCGGACGCGGTGCTGAACACCGGCAAAGACCACGCCAAACACCAGGGCGGCGTCTCCGTCGGCTACCGCCACCTCCAGCGCGTCTCGGTCGAGGGCGACCTCGGCGAGTTCGACGACGACGAGCCACGGATCCTCCGCGGCGTCATCGAGACGCCCGAGGGGGACATCGAGCTCACCGACGAGTTCGACAACGACCTCTCGGAGCGGTTCCCCGGGAAGGAGGTCACGGTCGAGGACGTCCCCGGCGCGTTCGTCTTCCACATCGAGACGGACGGGTCGTTCAGCGTCGAGGAACTGCTGCTCCGCGCGATCGACTCCATCGAGGAGCGCGCGGACGAACTACAGACGAAAGTCGCGGTCTAACGTAATGACGGACCTTCAGATCACGCGGCCGGCGCTCGCCCCTGCACGGAGCCGCGGCGCCGCGTCCCGATCCGACGCCGCGTCGGATCGCTCCGGGCTCGAGTCGGGTCGTTCCGACGGCGGGACCGAAAGTGGTTTGAAGGGAGCCGGGTTACGCAGGAGTGCACGCAGGGATAGCCAAGTCAGGCCAACGGCGCAGCGTTCAGGGCGCTGTCCTGTAGAGGTCCGCAGGTTCAAATCCTGCTCCCTGCACTCCGTTTTCACTAACTCTCCGCTTCAGGAGGGACAGCTATGAGTAGCAAGACGAATCCGAAACTACAGAACCTCATCGCCGATCTGAAGTCGGTCTCGCGCGATTCCGGTGCCAACGTGTGGCAGGACATCGCCGACCGACTGGAGAAGCCACGGCGCACGCACGCTGAGGTCAACCTGGGCCGCATCGAACGGTACGCTCAGGAAGACGAGACGGTCGTCGTCCCCGGCAAGGTGCTGGGCAGCGGTGTGCTCGAAAAGAACGTCACCGTCGCCGCAGTCGACTTCTCGGGCACCGCCCGCACGAAGATCGACCGAGCCGGCGAAGCGGTGTCGCTTGAACAGTTCATCGAACAGAATCCCGAAGGGAGCAACGTCCGGGTGATCCGATGAGTCTCGCGAAGATAGACGCGGACGTCGTCGTCGACGCCCGCGACTGCATCCTCGGTCGCGTCTCGTCGAAGGTCGCGCAGCGCGTCCTCGACGGCGAGACGGTCGCCGTCGTCAACGCCGAGCGCGCGGTCATCACCGGCAACGAGGAGGCGACGATGGAGACGTACCACACCCGCGCGGAGCTCGGCTCCGACAGCGGGCCGTACTACCCCAAGCGCCCCGACCGGATCTTCAAGCGTGCCATCCGCGGCATGCTGCCGTACAAGACGGAGGACGGTCGTGAGGCGTTCTCGAACGTCCGCGTCTACGTGGGCAACCCCTACGAGCGCGACGAGGACGCCGAGACCGTCGTTCTCGACGGCACCTCGCTCGACCGCCTCTCGAACATCAAGTTCACGACGCTCGGGGACATCTCCGAGTCTCTGGGAGCCAACGTCACATGGTAACTAACACCTCAGGCAAGAAGAAGACGGCCGTCGCCCGCGCCACCGTGCGCGACGGCGAGGGTCGCGTTCGCATCAACTCCCAGCCAGTCGAGCTGGTCGAACCGGAACAGGCGCGGCTCAAGATGATGGAGCCGTTCCGCATCGCGGGCGAAGAGCTCCGCGACGGCGTCGACATCGACATCAACGTCGAGGGCGGCGGCTTCAGCGGCCAGGCCGACGCGACGCGGACCGCCATCGCGCGCGGTCTCGTCCAGCATCTCGGCGACGCCGAGCTGCGCGACGCGTACATGAACTTCGACCGCACGCTGCTGGTCAACGACGTGCGCCAGTCCGAACCCAAGAAGTGGGGCGGACCGGGCGCGCGTGCCCGCTACCAGAAGTCCTACCGCTGAGGTGATCCAGTCATGATGATCCCCGTCCGGTGTTTCACGTGCGGCAACGTCATCGGTGAACACTGGGAGGAGTTCAAGGAGCGCGCCCGCGAGGGCGACGAGGACCCGGGCGAAGTGCTCGACGACCTCGGGGTCGACCGGCACTGCTGCCGCCGGATGATGGTCAGCCATCGCGACCTCGTCGACGTCGTCTCGCCGTACCAGTAATAATGTCAGGACAGAGATACAACCGATACGAGAAGGCACGAATTCTCGGCGCGCGAGCGCTGCAGGTGTCCTACGGGGCGCCCGTGCTGATCGAGACGGACCAGACGGAGCCCATCCTCGTCGCCGCCGAGGAGTACGACGCGGGTGCGCTCCCGTTCACCGTTCGGAGGGAATCCAACTGATGACCCGAATCACCAGCGTCTCGCTGCGTCGCGTGCTCGACTCCCGCGGAAACGCCACCGTCGAGGCCGACGTGCTCACGGAGTCCGGCGGCTTCGGCCGCGGGGCCGCGCCCAGCGGGGCGTCCACCGGCGAGTACGAGGCGATCGAACTGCCCGCCAGCGAGTCGATCGCGAAGGCCCGCGAACACGCCGTGCCGCGGCTGGAAGGCCTGTACGCGGGCGACCAGCGCGCCGTCGACAACGCTCTCCGGGCGGCCGACGGCACGGACGACTTCTCGAACATCGGCGCCAACAGCGCCGTCGCCATCTCGATGGCGGCCGCGAAGGCCGCCGCCGACGTGCTCGGTGCGCCGCTGTACCAGCACCTCGGGGGCGCGTTCCGCGGCGAGAACTTCCCGATCCCGCTCGGCAACGTCGTCGGCGGCGGGGAGCACGCCAAGGAGGCGACCCACATCCAGGAGTTCCTCGCGGCGCCCGTCGGCGCGCCCAGCGTCTCGGAGGCCGTCTTCGCGAACGCCGCGGTCCACGCGGCGGTCGCGGACGTACTCGACGAGCGCGGCGTGCCGGCCGCGAAGGGCGACGAGGGCGCGTGGGCGCCCCCCATCTCGGACGCCGACGCGTTCGAGGTCGTTGAGGAGGCCGTCGACCGCGTCGAGGACGAGGTCGGCTTCGAGATCCGCTTCGGGCTCGACATGGCGGCGGCCGAGCTGTACGACGACGACACCGAGTCGTACGTGTACGGCGACGAGACGAAGTCGACCGACGAGCAGGTCGAGTACGTCGCCGGCCTCGTCGACGAGTACGACCTCGCGTACGTCGAGGACCCGCTCGACGAGAACGACTACGAGGCGTTCGCGGAGCTGACCGACCGGGTCGGCGACCGGACGCTGATCTGCGGCGACGACCTGTTCGTCACCAACGTCGAGCGGCTCCAAGAGGGGATCGACGTCGGCGCCGCAAACAGCATCCTGATCAAGCCGAACCAGATCGGGACGCTGTCGGACGCGTTCGACGCGGTCGAGCTCGCCGCCCGCAACGGGTACGAGACCGTCATCTCCCACCGCTCGGGCGAGACGGAGGACACCACCATCGCACACCTCGCCGTGGCGACCGACGCCGGCTACATCAAGACCGGCACGGTCGGCGGCGAGCGCACCGCCAAGCTGAACGAACTGGTCCGCATCGCGGACGACGCGGTATGACGGGCCCACACCACGCATGAGCGAAGACAACGACGCGGTCGAACTCGACGACGACGCGGAGACCGAGGCGGTCGACGCGGCGGTCGAGGAGGAGGCCGACACGACCGAGGAACCGACCGCCGACGCGGCCGCCGACGGGGCGTCCGCCGACGCCGAAACTGGGGCGTCCGCCGACGCCGAACCCGACGAGGCCGCCGAGGCCGACGCGACGGAGGACGCGGGCGACGACGCCGCGGACGAGGAGGAGGCCTCCCCGTTCGACGACGACGTCATGCCCGACGACGACGTCGACCTGCTGATCCCGGTCGAGGACTACCTCTCCGCGGGTGTCCACATCGGAACCCAGCAGAAGACGAAGGACATGGAGCGGTTCATCCACCGCGTCCGCGACGACGGCCTGTACGTGCTCGACGTGAGCACGACGGACCGGCGGATCCGCACCGCGGCGGACTTCCTCTCCAACTACGACCCGGAACAGATCCTCGTCACGTCCTCGCGGCAGTACGGTCGGTTCCCGGCCGAGAAGTTCGCGGACGCCATCGGCGCCCGCGCCCGCACGGGACGCTTCATCCCCGGCACGCTGACGAACCCCGACTACGCCGGCTACATCGAGCCGGACGTCGTCGTGGTGACCGACCCGATCGGCGACGCGCAGGCCGTCAAGGAGGCCATCACCGTCGGCATCCCGGTCATCGCGATGTGCGACTCCAACAACCAGCTGTCGAACGTCGACCTCGTCATCCCGACGAACAACAAGGGTCGACGCGCGCTGTCGGTCGTCTACTGGCTGCTCGCCAACGAGACGCTCGACCGCCGCGGCGCCGACACCGTCTTCGCCCTCGACGACTTCGAGGACGAGCTGTAACCGGCCGTCGACGTCGAGTTCGACTTTTCCGACGCCTCCGTCCCCCTGAGCCGCGGCTCTCCGCGTCGTTATCGCGGTCCCGACCGATCGGCGAGCGTTCTCGGAAGCGGAAGGGAGGGCTCGAACGTGGAAGGCGAGGACGCGAACGGGGTCGCCGCGCGGTCCTCAGAGAATATCCGGCGTGTACGGGTACGAGTAGACCTGTCCCTCGTTGGCTTTCACCGTGGCGATCAGTACCAACACGACGTCGATGATGCCGATGAGCGGGAACAGCAGGATCCCGATAAAGACGAAGCTGAGAAGTCCGGCGACGACGAGCGCGACCAACACGACGATCTGGAAGTTGAGGGAGTTCTTGGCGTTCCGCTTGACGAGATCGTCGTCGTCGTCCGCGAGCACCAGGAACAACAGCGGTCCCAGGAACGAAGCGACCAGCGCCGACGCGTGCGAGAGGGCGGCGAGAGTCGTGTCTCCGTCGACCGTTTCCCCGGCGCTCGCGTCTTCTTCGGAGGACATGCGTCGAATATCTCAGACTGAATTAATAAGTATTGGGTGTATTCCCTCGCTCAGCTTGCGAAATCAGGGCTCCTCGTCCGGGATGTCGTGCGTCCAGCGCGGCTCGATCTCCCGGTTCGCGAGCACGACGCGGTCGCCCGCGTCCGTGTCGATCCGGGTCTTCCGGAGTTCGATGGCCGCGACCGTGCCGGTCACGCCCTTCGCCTCGACGCGGTACCCCACGTTGAAGTCGGGGTCACGAAGGAGGTAGACGCCCGCCACGGTGTCCTCGATCATCTCCGAGAGCGCGTACGAGACGCCCAGCGCGATGAAGCCGACGGCGGTGCCGAGGCTCGCCGCGATGTCGCCCATGCCCACGACTTTCAGGAACGTCAGCGCGACGCCGAACCACAGGAAGACCGCCGCGAGGGTGACGATGAGGTCGCCCACCAGCTCGCGGTCGCCGACGTACACTCGTTCGATCGAGGTCCGGACGAGCGAGAGGACGATTCGGACCGTCACATACGCCAGCGTCAGGAAGACAAGTCCCGAGAGCAGCCGCGGGATCGCGACCGCGACGCCGTCGACGAAGTTCGCGATCGACCGCGCGAGCAGCGACGGAATCTGCGTCATGGCCCAGGCGACGCGGCCCGGCGTCGAAAAGGTGACGGGGTCGGAGGGGCTCGCCGTCCGAGCCCGACCCCCGAACGCGACCGCCCGGCAAGCGCAACGCCTGTAAGCCCCCGGAGAGAGGGAGTTCGTATGACCGTCTGTGAAGCGCCGGGGAAGGTGTACCTCTTCGGCGAACACGCCGTCGTCTACGGCGAGCCGGCCGTGCCGGCCGCGATCGAGCGGCGCGCCGCCGTGACCGCCGAGCCGCGGGCGGACGACCACGTCCGCGTCGAGGCCGAGGACCTCTCGCTGGACGGGTTCACCGTGGAGTACACCGGCGGCACCGACGACCGCCCCGACGTCGACGTGCCGACGCCGCTGGTCGAGGCCGCGATGGGGTACGTCGACGCCGCGGTGCGACAGGCCCGGGACGCGGCCGACGCGCCCGAGGCCGGCTTCGACATCACCGTCGAGAGCGACATCCCGCTCGGGGCCGGGCTCGGCTCCTCGGCCGCCGTCGTCGTCGCGGGGATCGACGCCGCGACACGGGCGCTCGGGGAGCCGCTCGACCGGCGTGAGCTGGCCGACCGCGCGTACCGCGCCGAGCACGAGGTGCAGGACGGGCAGGCCTCCCGCGCCGACACCTTCTGCTCGACGATGGGCGGCGCTGTCCGCGTCGAGGGCGACGACTGCGAGCCGATCGCGGCGCCGAACCTGCCGTTCGTCGTCGGCTTCGACGGCGGCGCCGGCGACACCGGCGAGCTCGTGGCCGGCGTCGGCGAACTGCGCGAGGAGTACGGGTTCGCCGCCGACACCGTCGAGTCGATCGGCGACGTCGTCCGGACCGGCGAAGGACTGCTCGCGGACGCCGAACCGGACGCGGAGCCGTCGCCGGAGCTGCTCGCGGAGCTCGGCGAGCTGATGGACTTCAACCACGGGCTGCTCGCCGCGCTCGGCGTCTCGGCGCGGTCGCTCGATTCGATGGTGTGGGCGGCCCGGGACGCGGGGGCGCACGGCGCGAAGCTCACCGGCGCGGGCGGCGGCGGCTGTATCGTCGCGCTGGACGAGACGGGCTCGACGGAGACCGCGCTCTCGTTCACGCAGGGCTGCGAGGACGCGTTCCGAGCTGAGCTCGCGACCGAGGGCGTCCGGGTGGTGGAGTCGTGACGGGCGACGGACCCGCCCCCGACGCCGGCGGTTCGACGCCCCCAGTCGTGCTCAAGCTCGGCGGGAGCCTGATCACGGAGAAGGACCGGCCCGAGACGCTCGACGACGACGCCCTCGCCGCCGCCTGCGACGCGATCGCTGACGCCCTCGCCGACGGATCGGTCGAGCGGCTCGTCGTCGTCCACGGCGGCGGGAGCTTCGGCCACCACCACGCCAGCGAGCACGGCGTGTCGACCACCGCGGGGACTCGCGACCCCGCGGCGGTGATGGACGTCCACGGCGCGATGACGACCCTGAACCGGGCGGTACTCGACCGGCTCCACGACCGCGACGTGCCCGCGGTGCCGGTTCATCCGCTGTCGCTGTCGGCCCGTGCCGAGGGGGTCGACGGCGGCCTCGACCTCCCGCTCTCTTCGACTGCGACGCTGCTCGGCGAGGGGTTCGTCCCCGTGCTCCACGGCGACGGTGTCGCGACCGCGGGCGAGGGAGTCACCGTCGTCTCCGGCGACGAGCTGGTCGTCGAGCTCGCCGCCGGGCTCGGTGCGCGCCGGGTGGGGGTCTGCTCGACTGTCCCGGGCGTCCTCGACGCCGACGGCGACGTGATCCCCGCCATCGACTCGTTCGACGCGGTCGCCGACGCCCTCGGCGCGAGCGACGCGACCGACGTCTCCGGGGGCATGGCGGCGAAGGTGCGGGAGCTCCTGGCGCTCGACGCGCCGGCGTACGTGTTCGGCGCCGACGGGTTGGCGCCGTTCCTGCGGGGGGGCGACGCCGGCACCCGGGTCGACTGATCGGGGGACAGAACCCTTATTCGCCCCACCGTCCTCCCTCTAGGTATGAACGAAGCGGACGTGCGGGAGCAGCTCGCGGACGTCGAGGACCCCGACCTCGGGGACGACATCGTCTCGCTCGGTCTCGTGAACGACGTCGCCGTCGACGGGGCGGACGGGACGGTCCACGTCTCGCTCGCGCTCGGCGCTCCCTTCTCACCCCACGAGTCGGCGATCGCCGAGGACGTCCGGGCGGCGCTCGCCGACACGGGCTTGGAGGTGTCGCTCTCGGCGTCGATCCCGGACGAACTGGACGCCGACGAGCAGGTGTTACCCGGCGTGAAGAACGTGATCGCGGTCGCCTCGGGGAAGGGCGGCGTCGGCAAGTCGACGATGGCCGTGAACATCGCCGCGGGGCTCTCGGAGCTCGGCGCGCGCGTCGGGCTGTTCGACGCCGACGTCTACGGGCCGAACGTCCCGCGGATGGTCTCGGCCGAGGAGCGCCCGCAGACCGACGGCGAGGCGATCGTCCCCCCGGAGCGCTTCGGCGTGAAGCTGATGAGCATGGACTTCCTCACCGGCGAGGACGACCCGGTCATCTGGCGCGGGCCGATGGTCCACAAGATCATCACCCAGCTCGTCGAGGACGTGGAGTGGGGCGAGTTGGACTACGTCGTGATGGACCTGCCGCCGGGGACGGGCGACACCCAGCTCACGATCCTCCAGACGCTCCCGCTGACGGGCGCCGTGATCGTCACGACGCCGCAGGAGGTCGCGCTCGACGACGCGGTGAAGGGGCTCCGGATGTTCGGCAAACACGACACGAACGTGCTCGGGATCGCCGAGAACATGGCCGGCTTCCGGTGCCCCGACTGCGGCGGCTTCCACGAGATCTTCGGCTCCGGCGGCGGGAAGGCGCTGGCGCAGGAGCACGAGCTCCCGTTCTTGGGGGGCGTCCCGCTCGACCCCGCGGTCCGCACCGGCGGCGACGAGGGCGAGCCGGTGGTTCTGGGGGAGGGCGAGACCGCCGACGCGTTCCGGGTGATCGTCGAGAACGTCGCTAACAACGCCGGCGTCGTTCGCCGCCGCGGGGTGAGCGAGGGGCGATGAGCGGGGAGAGCGGAGACGACGAGGGCGGCGACGAGCACGCCGACCCTCTCGACGCCGCCGGCGTCGACCCGGTCGTCCCCGAGTCGGCCGCGGACGCCGCGGCGGGCGAGTTCCCGGAGGACGACGAGGTCCGCGCGTTCCTCCGGGAGATCGCGGCCGACGTGCGGGGCGACAGCTCCGAGAGCAAGCAGCTCTCCGCCGTCTTATACCGCGTGTCGGACCTGTACGACCCCGACGAGCAGACCTCTCCCGAGGAGATATACCTCAACGTCCGGCACATCATGCGGATCAAAGAGCAGGGCGGGATCGAGCGCTGACCGGACCGCGACGGCGGCGATCCGCGACGGCGGGAGTCAGTCCTCCGGGGCCGTCTCGGCGGGGTCGATCGGCCCGTCGTCGAGCGGGGTCGCGTCGTCGACGACCGCGGCGAGCCCGAGCCGCTCGACCGTCTCCGGCGTCGGAAGCCCGCGGTCGCCCCACCCGCGCATCGCGTAGTACCGGTCCAGCAGCCGACCGAACGCGTCGCCGTCGACTCCCGGCGTCCCGTCGGCCGTCGGCGACCGGAGCGGGTCGGGGAGACGGTCGTCCGCGCGATCGAACCCCTCGCGGGCGTTGAACAGCCGGGTGAGGGTCCAGATCCGCTCGCCGGTCTCCGCGAGCGTCTCGACCGGGTCGGCCGGCGTGTCGGTGTCGGTCGGCGTGTCGGTGTCGGTCGGTGTATCCGGTTCGGCCGGCGTATCGGGATCAGATCCGCGGACCGCGTCACCCCGAGTCGCGCCGTCGCGCCCGACGTCGGCGACGGCCGGATGGTCGATCGCCGAGAGCCACTCCGCGCCCAGGTCGGTCCAGACGGCCTCGCCGACGAAGTCGTCGACGACGAGGCTCCACAACACCGACCGCGCGTTCTGTTCTCCGACTACGTCACGAACTCGATCGGTCGGCGTCCGCCCGGGCCGAGCACTCGGCTCGGTGTCCTGCGGGCGCGCCCGACGGTGGCACGCCCCGCGGTCGCTCGTCGCGTACGCGAGCGCGACGCCGACCGCAGCGCGCGGGTCGAAGCCGGGGAGCGCCATGGACTTCACCGTGGGTACGAGCGCCTCGCCGCCGAACCGGGCCGCGGCGGCGTCGATCCCGTCGGCGAGCGCGTCCGGCAGTCCGGGGGCCACGTCCAGGTCGGCCGGGGGCTCGCGTGTCGCAATCGCCTCCAGCAGCCGGCGGGCGCCGTCCGGGTCGCCGAACTCGATCGGACAGTCGATCACGTCCGCCTCGCCGGCGCGGATCGCCCACGCGACGGCGTTGCCCGCGCCGATCACGTCGAGGCCGAGTCGGTCGCAGACCCCGCAGAGTTCGACGACCCGATCGAAGTCGTCGATACCGAGCCCCGCGCCGAGCGTGATCGGCGCCGCGCCGCGCGGGACCACCTCGCCGTCGGGCGTGTCGATCCGGAAGCCGCCGGGGACGGCCGCGTCCGCGCCCTCGGCGTCGACGGCGCCGACACCGTCGTCTTGCGATCGGCGATCGCCGACCGCTTCGCGGCCCGTCGCGCGTTCCAGCGCGGCCTCGACGCCGATGTCGTCGGTGCCGTCGAACCCGGTCTCCGTCCACCCCTCGGCCGCGAGGACGCCGACCTCGTTCGCGTAGTCGACGGTCTCGATCGTCTCGCCGGCCGCCTGCCACTCGCCCGTCGCGTCCCGTCCGTACGCCGCCGCGTCGCGGTCCCGGAGCGCGGCGAGGTCGTCCGGGACCGCCGGCGGGGGGTCGCGGGCGACGACCGCCTTCAGCCGCTTCGCGCCCATCACGGCGCCGGCGCCGCCGCGGCCCGCGTGGTGGTCGCCGCCGTCGCTCGCGACCGTCGCGTACACCGCCTCGCGCTCGCCGGCCGGGCCGACGCAGGCGACCCCGGCGTCCGGGAACCGGGCCGCGGTCTCGGCGGCGTCGGCGCCCCACGCGTCGCTCGCCTCGATCCGGGCGCTTCCCCCCTCGATCTCGACGTGAACCGGCCGGTCGGCGGCGCCGGTCACGAGCAGCCCGAGGCAGTCGTCGAGCGACCCGGCGAGTCGGTCCGCGAACGCCCCGCCGGCGTAGGAGTCGAGGAAGGCGCCGGTGAGCGGGGACTTCGTCACCGCGGCGTAGCGCGTCTCCCCCGGGAGGAACCCCGCGAGCGGGCCGACGAAGAACGCGAGGAGGTTCCCCGGGCCCGTCGGGTCCGTCCCCGGCGACAGCTCCTCGTAGAGGTAGCGCGCCCCGAGGCCCTTTCCGCCGACGTAATCGCGTCGCCAGTCGCGCGGGACGCGCTCGCGGGCGGTCTCGCCCGCCGAGAGGTCGACGCGGAGGACGTGGGTGCGGCGCCGACTCATTTAGACGCCCTGCGCGGCGGAGACGTATCAAATGTTCGCCACGGGTGTCGGTCGCTGGTCTCTCCGACCGTCAGAGTGAGGCGGTCCGCGGCCGAACGCCCGGTATGGACCTGACGACTGCGCTCGACGCCCGCGACGCCACCGTCTGCGTCGTCGGCGCGGGCGGGAAGAAGTCGGTGCTGTTCGCGCTTGCCGACCGGCTCGACCGAGCGGTAGTGACCGCGACCGTCCGAATCCCGATCTTCGACGACCGGGTCGCAGCGGTGCGCGTGACCGGCGATCCGGTCGCGGCGGTCGGCGAAGCGGCGGGCAACGACTGGCCGCTCGGGTTGGTCCCCGAACGCGACCGATCGGACCGCTACCTCGGGTACGACGCCGAGACCGTCGCCGAGATCGCCGACGTCGCGCCGGGCGCGACCCTCGTGAAGGCGGACGGGGCGCGGCTCCGGGAGTTCAAGGCGCCCGGGGACCGCGAGCCGCAGATCCCGGCGACCGCGGACGTCGTCGTCCCGATAGCGAGCGCGCACGTCGTCGGCGAACCGCTCTCCGCGGACCTCGTTCACCGGCCCGAGCGCGTGGCCGCGATCACGGGCCGCGCGCTCGGCGACGAGATCCGACCCGCTGACGTCGCGGCCGTGCTCGCGAGCGACGCGGGCGGGCTGAAGGGCGTCCCCGACGGCGCGACCGCGGTCCCCGTCGTGAACAAGGTCGACGACGAGGCGGACGCGGCCGCGGCCCGCGCCGTCGCCGAGGGGGTGCTCGACCACGCCAACGTGCCGCGCGTCCTCCTCACTCGCCTGATCGCGGACGACCCGATCGTCGAGGTCGTCTCGTAGCGCCGGTTAGGTGGAGGCGTCCGGTCCCGCGCCGCGGTCCGCGTCCGACAGCTCCGCCCCCGATCGCCAGAGCGCACGGTACAGCGTCCAGGCGTCGACTCCGGTCCGCGCCGTCACCGCGCGACAGGCGTCGTCGAAGCGCCGATAGTCGGCGGCCGACGGCGGCTCCGGGTACGGGTCGTCGAGCTCGCCGGCCTCCTTCAGCGCGCGCCAGGTCCGGGGATCGATCGCGACGAACCGCGACGGGGCGAGGAACTGGAGGTAGCCGGACGCGACCGCGACGTCGACTCCGTCGAGCGCGGTGAGCGCGTCGAGGGCGCCGGCGATGTCGTCGGCGTCCGGCGGGTCGTCGGCGTTCGGCGGGTCGTCGTTCGCGGTCGATCCCTTTCCCACCGCGTCGACGGCGGCCCGGATGGCGTCCATCACGTCGCCGAACTCGTTGTCCCGGAACGCCTCCTCCCGCTCGCGCCGCTCCCGGTCCGGGTACTCGCCGAAGTACCGCCGGAAGTACCACCTGACGATCCACTGTGCGTCCCGTCGCCCGTACTCGTCGCCGGCGAACGTCTTCGGGACCGTCTCCACGTGCTGCCGCTCCACGTCGTACAGCGGTTCCGACTCCGCGTACTCCCGGGCGCGGTCCCGGATCGTCGACTCGGTCAGGTTCATGGCTCGCCGATACGAGCGTGGGGGGCATGAACGTTCGTCACGACCCC
The DNA here is from genome assembly GCF_003721435.2 of Halorubrum sp. CBA1229. Lineage (NCBI taxonomy): Archaea > Methanobacteriati > Methanobacteriota > Halobacteria > Halobacteriales > Haloferacaceae > Halorubrum > Halorubrum sp. CBA1229. The sequence goes on from NZ_CP054585.1 coordinate 2,609,477, forward strand.
GTCGATCGGTCGTTTTCATGATCCCGTCGATCGATCGTTTCATACACTCGTGGGCGCTGGTAGCACGCATGACAGACGACCGGATCCCGGTCACCGTTCTCAGCGGCTATCTCGGCGCCGGGAAGACGACGTTGGTGAACCACCTGCTCGCGAACCCCGGCGACAGGCGGATCGCCGTCATCTTAAACGACATGGGGGAGGTGAACGTCGACGCGGAGCTGGTCGCCCGCGAGAACGACGAGGAGGGGATCGTCGACCTCTCGAACGGCTGCATCTGCTGTCGGCTGCAGGACGACCTGCTCAGCGAGGCCGCGGCGCTCGCGGAGTCCCGCGAGTTCGACTACCTGCTCGTGGAGTCGTCGGGCATCTCCGAGCCGATCCCGGTCGCGCGGGCGTTCACCGAAGGGACCGCCGACTCCGATATCGACCCGACCGAGCGCTTCCGGCTCGACACGATGGTGACGGTCCTCGACACCTACGGGTTCTGGAAGGAGTTCGACGCGGGCGAGAGCCTCCCGGGCGACGGGGAGCCGGCGGCCGACCGCCCCCTTGCGGACGTGCTCGTCGAGGGGATCGAGTTCTGCGACGTGCTCGTGTTGAACAAGACGGACATGGTCCCCGACGACGTGGTCGACGAGATCGAGTCGGTCGCGGATCAGCTCGGCCCGCGGGCGAAGCGGATCCGGACCAGCTACTCCGAGGTCGATCCCGGCGACGTCCTCGACACCGGTCGGTTCGACTTCGAGACGGCCAAGCGGTCGCCGGGGTGGAAGCGCGCGATCGCCGAGAGCGAAGGCGAGGAAGAGTCGGCGGCCGATCAGCACGACCACGGCCACGACCACGCCGAGGGGGCCGCCGCGGCCCACGGGGTCGACTCGTTCGTCTACCGCTCCGCCGACGCCCTCGACCCGGAGCCGTTCGCCGACTGGCTCGACGACTGGGACGGCGCCATCGTGCGGGCGAAGGGGGTCGCGAACGTCGCGGGCACCGACGAGGTCATCGGCGTGAGCCAGGCCGGCCCCTCGGTCCAGGCGGGCCCCATCGGCGAGTGGGGGGAGGGCGACGACCGCCGCACGCGGCTCGTGTTCATCGGCAGCGAGATGGACGAGGCGAAGATCCGCGGAGAGCTCGACGATCTGGCGACGACCGACGCCGACAGGGAGGCGGCGGCCGACGTCTTCCCGCTCTGAGTCAGATCCCCAGTTCGGCCTGCAGGTCGTCCCAGTCCTCGTGGAACCCGTGAGTCGACTCGGTCTCGGCGCCGACCGCCGACTGATAAACGTCGTCGTACTTCAACAGCTCGCCCCACCCGTCGTGGAACGCCCAGTTACAGTACTTGCACATACGGGAGCCCACGCGAGGGAGCGACATACCGGTTTCGGCGGTACGGGTGGGGGCAAATTCCCGTGGTTCCGCCGTTGCGTCCGTCTCAGATCCGCGCCGGTAGCGTGATGCGAGCGGCGACAGAGTGAACCCCCTCCGTGACGTACGGTACCTATCGACGCGGCTCGCCCGCGACGAGACACCCATGGTCACATACAGGCGCGGCGGATACGTTCAAGGCGGCGACGAAGCGGTCGAACGCGGCTGCGACCACTGCGAGTGGCACTGCGTCGCCGACGGGTATCCGGAGCTGATCGGCCGGTATCAGTCGCATCTCCGGTCGGAACACCCGAAGGCGTGGCTCCGGGCCTAACGCTCGTCGCGGTCTGAAAAATAATCGGAACGGCGGCGAGGCGCGGCCTCGTCGGTTCAGGGCTCCAGCAGGACCTTCGTGACGCCCTCCTCGCGGGCGTCGAACGCCTCGTACATCTCCGGCGCCTCGTCGAGGTTGACGCGGTGCGAGACGACCCAGCTCGGGTCGGCGCGCCCCTCGATGATCATGTCGCGGAGGTACCGGTTGTACTCCTTCACGTTACACTGGCCCGTGCCGCACTTGAGGCCCTTCTCGAAGAATTTCCCGAAGTCGATGCCGAGCCGCCCCTGCGCGGCCATGTCGTCGGGCGCGCCCGGGTCCTCCGGCACGTACAGGCCGGGGATGCCGAGCTCGCCGGTCGGTCGGACCACGCGGATGAGGTTGTTGATGACGACCGCCGGGTTCTCCTTGGCCGGCTGGTAGGAGTAGTCCTCGGTCTCGGTGTCGACGTCGTCGGGGTCGGTCGCCTGGTAGCCGACCGCGTCGACGCCTTTGTCGACCATCCCGCCGTGCTCCTCGATGATCTGGTCGACCGGGTCGCCCTCGGAGAAGTCGATGGCGTTGGCGTCGCAGTGCTCCTCTGCCAGTTCCAGTCGACTGGGCACCTGGTCGACGACGTAGATCTCGGCCGCGCCCTTGATTTTCGCGCTGTAGGCGGCCATCAGTCCGACCGGGCCCGCCCCGAAGATGGCGACCGACTCGCCGGGCTGCAGGTTGGCCAGCTCGGTGCCGTGCCACCCGGTCGGGAAGATGTCCGCGAGCAGCGAGAACGCGTCCTCGTGTTCACGCCCCTCGGGCAGCTTCAGGGCGTTGTGGTCGGCGTACGGCACTCGCAGCTTCTCGGCCTGTCCGCCCGGATACGGGCCCATGGCGACATAGCCGTACGCGCCGCCCGCGAAGCCCGGATTGACGTTGGTACAGAAGCCGGTGTACCCCTCCTCGCAGTTCTGACAGAAGCCGCACGACACGTTGAACGGCATCACGACGCGGTCCCCCTCCTCCAGCGTCGAGACGGCCTCGCCGACCTCGCTCACGATCCCCATGTTCTCGTGACCGAAGACGATGCCCTCCTCGGCCGCGGTCCGCCCCTCGTACATGTGGAGGTCCGACCCACAGATACAGGATGTCGTGATGTCGACGACGACATCGTTCGGGTGTTCGATCTCCGGCTCTTCTACCTCTTCTACGGCCACATCGTACGGGCCTTGATAGACAACTGCTCTCATGGTTGCGTTTGAATCGTGTTAATAATCCATAGTAAATGTTTTTCCGTTATATTTTACCATTAATAAGCCAGTTCAGATCGCTGTTAACAGCCGCTGTGCGTCGGGCACCGACCCGTTCCCGTCACTCGCTCGTGATAACCACCGGTACACTCATGGACTCCGACGATAGATCGTGTGATATGAACACACACGTGGACGGTGAGACGGATGTCTAGTGAGCCGGACGACGCGGTGAAGACGATCTGTCCGTACTGCGGCGTTGGCTGCGGGATCAAGGTCCGACAAGGCGACGATCCCGGCGACGTGAACTTCATGCCGTGGGGCGAGGCGCCGGTCAACGAGGGGCGCGTCTGCATCAAGGGCGGCGCGGCGACGCAGGTCGTCGACCACGAGGACCGACTGACCGAGCCGCTCATCAAGGAGGACGGCGAGTTCCGCGAGGCCACGTGGGAGGAGGCGTACGACCGGATCGTCTCGGAGATGGAGCGCATCCGAGACGACTACGGCCCCGACGCGATGGGCTTCTTCGGCTCCTCGAAGACGATGAACGAGGAGAACTACCTCCTCCAGAAGCTCGCGCGCCGGTACGGCACCAACAACGTCGACAACTGCACGCGGATGTGCCACGCCTCGACGGTGTGGGCGCTCCGGACCAGCCTCGGCGCGGGCGCGATGACGAACAGCATGGAGGACTTAGAGGAGGCGGCCGACGTGTTCTGGATCCAGGGGGCGAACCCCGGCGAGCAACACCCGATCGCCAACAGCCAGTACTTCCGACAGGCCGTCTTGGAGGGCGCGACCGTCATCCAGGTCGACCCCCACGCCAACAAGACCACCCGCTCGTTCGACATCGACGAGACCGAGCGGCACATGCACCTCCAGCTCAACCCCGGCGCCGACATCCCGCTCCTCAACGTCGTCCTGAAGACGATCCTCGAGCGCCACGAGGAAGAGCCCGACGCGGGCTGGATCGACGAGGCGTTCATCGACGAGCGCACGGAGGGGTTCGAACACCTGAAGGAGACCCTCGCGGACTTCGACAAGGAGGCGGCCGCCGAGGAGGCCGGCGTCCCCCTCGAAGACATCGAGCTCGCCGCGGAGAAGTACGCGATGGCGAACAACGCCGCCATCTTCACCGGGATGGGGATGAGCCAGCACACCTGCGGCGTCGACAACGTGCAAAACGAGATCAACCTCGCGCTGATAACGGGGAACCTCGGCCGGCCCGGCACCGGCGTCAACCCCCTCCGCGGGCAGAACAACGTTCAGGGGACCAGCGACGTGGGCGCGATGCCGAACGTGCTCCCCGGCTACCAGCTCGTCGACAACCCGGAGGTCCGCGAGTCGGTCGAGGAGGTCTGGGGCTTCGAGGTGCCCGCGGAACCCGGGCTCACCAACGTCGAGATCTCCCACGAGGCGGGCCACTCGGTGAAGGGGCTGTACGTGATGGGCGAGAACCCCGTGATGAGCGAGCCCGACGGCAACGAGGTCGAAGAGCGGCTGAAGTCGCTGGAGTTCATGGTCGCGCAGGACATCTTCATGACGGAGACCGCCGAGTTCGCCGACGTCGTCCTCCCGGCGACGACGTGGGCCGAGCGCGGCGGCACCGTCACCAACACCGACCGCCGCGTCCAGCGGATGCGCGGGGTCGAGAAGGTCCACGAGAACACCAAGCACGACCTCGACATCCTGATGGAGGTCGGGAGCCGCCTCTTCAGCGAAGAGGAGTTCCGATTCGACGACGTGGAGGCCGTCTTCGAGGAGCTCCGAGCGGTGTGCCCGATCTACCACGGGATGACCTACGACGGGCTCGGCGAGGAGGGGCTCCACTGGCCCTGCTACGAGGAGGGCGACGAGGGCGACCAGTTCCTCTACGAGGACTCCTTCGACACGGAGAACGGTCTCGGGCAGATCGAGGGCGTCCGCCACCAACCGCCGAAGGAAGTCCCCGACGAGGAGTACCCGCTGATCCTCACCACGGCGCGCTTAGAGGAGCACTACAACACGGGGACGATGAGCCGCCGCTCGCCGACGCTGTCGCGGCAGCACCCGGAGAACTTCGTCGACGTCCACCCGAACGACGCGGAGCGGTACGGGATCGAGGACGGGGACATGGTGACGCTCCGGTCGCGGCGCGGCGAGATCGAGGTGAAAGCGCAGGTAACTGAGGATATCAAGGAGGGCGTCGTCTGGACGACGCCGCACTTCGCGGCCGCCTCCGCGAACCGACTCACGAACGACGTCCTCGACGACCGCGCGAAGATACCCGAGTACAAGGCCGCGGCGGCCGAGATCGAGGTCGGGCTCGAGTCCGCGGGAGACGAATCGGCGTCGGCCGACGACTGAGCGGCGTCGGTTCTCGCACGCTTTTTTTTTCACACGCTTTCTTCCAGTATCGTCTCGTCTTCGTGGCGGACGACGACGCGCTCCGGGACGGCCGCCTCGACGAACGCGACGGCGACCGAGTACGGGTGGTGCTCGGCGATGTCCGAACAGACGTCGCCGTCCCAGTCGGGATCGTCCTCGGAGACGATTCGGAGCCTGAGCGCCCCGTCGTCGAGCGCGGCCTCGAACAGCGTGACTCGATAACAGCGTCGAGACCCGTCGAGGAGGCGGCCGGCCACGACCAATCGCGGCGGATCTCGGTCGAGATGCCGGCGCACCTCGGCGATATCGTGTGGCTCGGTCTCGACACCATCGATCTCGCCGTCGTACTCGCGGCGGAACGTCACCTCGGCGCCGTCGATCTGTACGGGGTCGTCACTCCACGGCGGCGTGGGACATCCTGCGACCGAGGCGGTACCGACGGCGGTTGCGGACGCGAGGAGGGCTCTGCGGCGCATGCGTGGACGCGGCCCGGCCGTCGGGGAATACTTTGTGGGGGCTCGCGAGCGAGCGACCGCGGCGGTCGTCGGTCGTCCGACGGAGCGCAACGACTTTCCTGTGGCACGGTAAACGGTGGGTATGGACTGGCCACACGACCCCGACGGCGAGCAGGGCAGCGAGGGCAGGCGGCAGTACGGCCACGCCGTGCTCGCGAAGAAGATCGACGAGGAGGAGGACTTCCCGCTGTCGGCCGCGGAGTACGTCGAGCAGTACGGCGACCACCCGGTCCGGATCGACTTCGAGACGGTCGTCTCGGTCGCGGAGATCTTCGAGGGCGTCGAGAAAGAGGAGTTCGCGGACTTCGTCGAGTTCCACCAAGAGCTCGGCCGCGCGATGCGCGAGAACGGCTACTGGTTCTACGAGGGCGCCGACCAGTTCGTCGACGGCAGCGCCTGAATACGTAGATATCGGTCCCGGCGTCGTTAGTTTATATATGACCGCCGAAATCACGGGACGCGTCTCTGGCTCCCTAGTCGTCTCTTTATAAGTAGGTGAGTCCGAATCAGTTGTGAACACCTCCAAAGCCCCAGCCGCTCGGCGATACGTCGTTGCGGTCGAGGACGCCAAGAACTCCTCCAAAGCCCCAGCCGCTCGGCGATACGTCGTTGCGGTCGAGGACGCCAAGAACTCCTCCAAAGCCCCAGCCGCTCGGCGATACGTCGTTGCGGTCGAGGACGCCAAGAACTCCTCCAAAGCCCCAGCCGCTCGGCGATACGTCGTTGCGGTCGAGGACGCCAAGAACTCCTCCAAAGCCCCAGCCGCGAGGGCCGCGCACGCTCGCTGCGCTCCTCGGTCGCTCGCGTTGCTCGCTCCCTGTGGTGCTTGCGTCGCCTCCGCGGCCCTCGCGGCTGCCCCTTTGAGTCCCATCCCAACCCGTCCCGCGACCGCAGCCTCACACCTCCCCAGCCTCGTCGGACCGGCGCAAGTGCGCCGGTCCGACTCCCTCGCGCTCGGTTCGCGGCCTGTCGGCCGCTCACCGGGGCGCGCCACCGCAGCTGTTTTATAAATAGTCTCGACGCTGTCCGCAGTTCTTCGGACGACGACGAAGCCGTCGATCGACTCGCGGACTGACCCCGACTCTTTTAAGCCCGGCCGGGGCGACCGGCCGGACATGAGCGACGAACGGATCGTCATCCTCGCCCACGAGAAGTTCCCCGACCGCGCGAAGACCGCCCTCGGCGTGATGCGCTACGGCGACCAGGACGTGCGGGCCGTCCTCGACCGCGACCGCGCCGGCGACCGCGTCGGCGACCACGTCCCCGACGTCGCGGACGCGCCGATCGTCGAGTCGTTCGACGAGGCGTACGCGGCCGCCGACGGCGACGTCGACGCCTTATATATCGGAATTGCCCCGATCGGCGGCGGCTTCGACGAGTCGTGGCGGGGGGACGTGGAGGCCGCGATCGAGGCCGGCTGCGACGTGGTCAGCGGACTCCACTACTTTTTAAACGAGAACGAGGAACTGGCCGCGCTCGCGGACGAGCACGGCGTCGACCTCGTCGACGTCCGCGAGCCCGACGACGACCTGACGGTGGCGACGGGGGCATCCGGCGACGTCGACGCCGACGTGGTGTGCACGGTCGGCACCGACTGCTCGGTCGGGAAGATGACCGCCTCGCTGGAGATCGTCGCCGCCGCCCGCGAGCGCGGGATCGACGCCGCCTTCGTTCCGACCGGTCAGACCGGAATCATGATCGCCGGGTGGGGGAACCCGATCGACCGCGTCGTCTCCGACTTCACGGCGGGCGCGGTCGAGGACATGCTCGTCGAGGTCGGCGACGCCCACGACCTCCTCGTCGTCGAGGGCCAGGGGAGCATCATTCATCCCGCCTACTCGGCGGTCACCTGCGGTATCCTCCACGGCTCGATGGCGGACGGGCTCGTCCTCTGTCACGCCGCGGGCCGCGAGGCGGTCCACGGCTACGAGTCGTTCTCGCTCCCCTCGATCGAAGAGTACGTCGACCTCTACGAGGGGCTCGCGGCGCCCGTGCGCGAGGCGAGCGTCGTCGCCGGTGCGCTCAACACCAAAGACGTCGCCGACGACGGCGCTGCCGCGGACGCGGTCGCCGACTTCGGCGACGCGCTCGGGACGCCCGCCGCCGACCCGGTCCGCGACGGTGCCGAGGCGATCGTCGATGGCATCGTCGACGCGGGGCTCAGCGGGGAGACCGCGGCCGCCGACGGGGGGGCCACCGACGAGGGGGCCGTCGACGGGAGGGCCGGCGGCGAATGAGCCTCGAGACAGAGTTCGAGCGCGTCTCGCTCCCGCTCGAGAACCCGTTCACCATCTCGCGGGGCACCCAGACCGAGGCCGAGAACGTGATCGTCCGGATCGCCGACGAGGCCGGAATGACCGGCGTCGGCGGCGCCGCGCCGTCGGCTCACTACGGCGAGACGGCCGCCACGGTCGAGGCGGTGCTCCCGGAGCTCCTCTCGGTCGTCGAAGCGGTCGGCGACCCGCACGCGCTCCACGAGATCGAGTCCCGCATGGCGAGCGCGATCGGCGACAACCCGGCCGCTAGGGCCGCCGTCTCGACCGCCGTCCACGACCTCGCCGCGAAGCGGCTCGGCGTCCCGCTCCACCGGCTCTGGGGGCTCGACCCCTCGACCGCGCCGAAGACCTCCTACACGGTCGGGCTCGACGAGACGGAGCGCGTCCGCGAGAAGGCAGCAGCCGCGGTCGAGGCCGGCTACCCGATCCTCAAGATCAAGCTCGGCACCGACCGGGACCGCGAGCTGATCGACGCGGTCCGCGAGGCCGCGCCGGACGCCCGCCTCCGCGTCGACGCCAACGAGGCGTGGACCCCCCGCGAGGCGGTCGACAAGAGCGAGTGGCTCGCCGAACGCGGCGTGGAGTTCGTCGAGCAGCCGGTGCCCGCCGATGACCCGGAGGGGCTCCGGTTCGCCTACGAGCGGTCCGCGCTCCCCATCGCGGCGGACGAGTCGTGCGTCACGCTCTCGGACATTCCCGCGATCGCCGACCGCTGCGACATCGCGAACCTGAAGCTGATGAAGACCGGCGGTCTGCTGGAGGCGCGACGGATGATCGCCGCCGCGCGCGCCCACGGGCTGGAGGTCATGTGCGGCTGCATGATCGAGTCGAACGCGTCGATCGCGGCTGCGGCGGGGCTCGCACCCCTGCTGGACTACGCCGACCTCGACGGCTCGCTGCTGCTCGCCGAGGACCCGTACGACGGGATCGACATGAAAGGCGGAGCGATCCGGCTCGAAAACCAGGAGCGGGCGGGGACCGGGGCCCGGCCGAGCTCGGAGCAGTAACGCGTCGGTTTCTGCGGCCCGGAGGCGTCAGTTTCTGCGACCCGTTCGCCTCAGTTTTTCGGCTCGTCTGCGTCGACTTCCGACTCCTCCAGCTCGACGTCGAGCTCCTCGTCGATGTCGGCGTCGCCGTCGTCGCCGGACTGCGTCCGGCTGCCAGAGGCGCGTTGCGCCTCGCTGTCGAGGTCCGCTTCGAGGTCGTCCGCGTTCATCTCGTTCTCGATGTCCGCCAGCTCCGCGTCGATGTCCTCGTCGGCGTCGACCTCGTCGCCGCCGTTCGCGGGCTCGCCCTTTCCGAGCTCGCCTTTGAGCGTCTCCAGCTCGGCGTCGACCTCGCTGTCCGTCGAGAGGCTCTCCAGCTCGCGGTCGATGCTGTCCTTGTCGGAGAGCGCGTCCTCGAACGCGCCGGACTCCTCCAGCTCGTCCATCGCCTCGGCGCGCGCCTCCATCTCCTCGGTGCGCTCCTCGGCGCGCTCGATCGAGCGGCTCACGTCCTCCATCTCGTCGCCGACGCCGGTCATCGCCTCGGAGACGCGCGAGGAGGCCTCCGCGGCCTCGTAGCGGGCCTTCATCGTCTCTTTCTTCGTGCGGAACTCCTCGATGCGATTCTGGAGCTTGTTCTTCTTCTCGACGAGCTGCTCTTGGGTGTCGTTCAGCTTCGCGATCTGGCCTTCCAGCTCCTCGATCTGCGTCATCTTCGACTTCTTTTTCTCGAGGGCCTTGCGCGCGAGGTCGTCGCGGTCCTGCTGGACCGCCTCGCGCGCCTGTCGGTTGTGCTTCTCGACGTTCTCCTCGAGCTTGCGCTTCTGGATCTCCAGGCGCTTCTTCTGGGTCGTCAGGTCGGCGATCCCCTGCTTGACGTCCTGGAGCTCGTCGCGCATCTGTTCGTACGAGTAGTCGAGCGACTCGGTCGGGTCCTCCGCTCGGTTCAGGAGGGCGTTCACCTTCGAGCGGATGACGTAGGAGGCGCGCGAGAGGATTCCCATGTCCCGGCTTACGCGTTCCACCCGTTAAAACCTCATGTAGTTCCCGGGCCCGCGCGTGGCCGGAACGGGGGCCGAAACGCCCGGAACGGGGCCGGAAGTCGGTCGCGGGGCCACCCGGGCCATCGGTCCTGAAGATTTATTCGGGGTGTTGTACTATCCCCGCGTATGGACATCGGCGTACTGACCGTTCCGTTGGGGGGAGAATCGATCGACGACGCGGCAGCGTACCTCGACTCCGTCGGGGTCGACGCGGTCGAGCTGGGCGTCGGCGGGTGGCCGGGCGAGGACCACGTCGACCGCGAGGCGCACCTCGCAGACGAAAGCGCGCGCGAGGAGCTGCTCGACCTGCTCGACGGTCACGACCTCCGGATCTCGGCGTTGGCGACCCACAACAACCCGCTGCATCCCGACGAGGAGCGCGCCGCGGCGGCCGACCGCGAGCTCCGCGAGGCGATCGAGCTCGCCGATCTGCTCGGCGTCGACACGGTGACCTGCTTCTCCGGGCTCCCCGCGGGCGCGCCCGGCGACTCGACGCCGAACTGGATCACGGCGCCGTGGCCGACGGAGCACGCCGACGCCCACGAGTACCAGTGGGACGAGGTCGCGATCCCGTACTGGCGTGACCTCGCGAAACACGCTGACCACCACGGCGTCGACGTGGCTATCGAGATGCATCCGAACATGCTCGTCTACGAACCGACCGGGATGCTGGCGCTGCGGGAGGCCACGAACGAGCGGATCGGCGCCAACTTCGACCCGTCGCACCTCTACTGGCAGGGGATCGACGTGACGGAGGCGATCCGCTTTCTGGGCGACCACGACGCGATCCACCACGTCCACGCGAAGGACACGAAGGTGTACGACGCCAACGCCAGGGTGAAGGGCGTGCTCGACACGACGAGCTACACCGAGGAGCCCGACCGCTCGTGGCTGTTCCGGTCGATCGGCTACGGCCACGACGAGGCCCACTGGAAGGACGTCGTCTCGACGCTCCGGATGGTCGGCTACGAGGGCGCGCTCTCGATCGAACACGAGGACTCGCTCACCTCCTCGCGCGAGGGGTTGGAGAAGGCGGTCGACGTGCTCGACCGCGCGGTCTTCGAGACGCGAGCGGGCGACGCCTACTGGGCGGAGTAGACGGAGGGCGATATCATGACACAGCCACTCAAGATCGGCGTGCTGGGGTATCGGTTCATGGGGAAGGCGCACGCGAACGCGCTGGCGCGGCTGCCGATGTTCTTCCCCGACGCGCCCGACGTCGAGCGCCACACGCTCGTCGGCCGCGACGAGGAGGCGCTCGCGGAGGCCGCCGACCGGTTCGGCTTCTCGCACACGGCGACCGACTGGGCCGCCGCGATCGACGAGGTGGACGTATTCTACAACCTCGGCCCGAACCACGTCCACGCGGAGCCGTCGATCGCGGCCCTCGAGGCGGGCGTGCCCGTCCTCTGCGAGAAGCCGCTCGCGCCGACCCTCGACGAAGCGGCGGCCATGCGCGACGCCGCCGCCGAGGCGGACGTCCAAGCCGGAACCGCGTTCAACTACCGGTTCGTCCCGGCGATCCGCTACGCGAAGGGGCTGATCGAGGACGGCGAGCTCGGCGAGATCCGTCAGGTCCGCGGGCGCTATCTCCAGGACTGGCTCGTCGATCCCGAGGCGCCGTGGGCGTGGCGCATGGACGCCGACATGGCGGGCTCCGGCGCGCTCGGCGATCTCGGCGCGCACACGATCGACCTCGCGGACTTCCTCGTCGGCGACGAGGTCGGCGAGATCGACCGCCTCTCCGGTCACCTCCGGACGTTCGTCGACGAGCGCCCCGTGTACGCCGACGGCGACTCGGGGGAGGACGGTGACGGCGGCGACGACGCTGACGACCCCGCCGTCGAGGAGTACCGTGACGTGACGGTCGACGACGCCTACTCCGCGCAGGTCGCCTACGAGTCGGGCGCGACGGGAACCTTCGAGGCGACTCGGTTCGCGACCGGCCACAAGAACGATCACACGATCGAGGTCCACGGCTCGAAGGGGAGCCTGAAGTTCTCCTTAGAGCGGCTCAACGAACTGGAGGTGCTCCGGGAGGGCGACCGCGGCTACCAGACGGTCCTCGTCACCGACGAGACCGACCCGTACGTCGACCACTGGTGGCCCCCCGGTCACGTCATCGGCTGGGAGCACACCTTCGTCCACGAGAACTACGAGTTCCTCTCCGCGGTCGCCGAGGGCGGCGAGTTCTCGCCGTCGTTCGCCGAGGGGTACGCGGTCCAGGAGGTCCTCGACGCGATCGAGCGCTCCGACGAGCGCGGCGAGTGGATCACGCTCTGACCGCGACGGAGCGCTACCCCGTATCTGCTGATAAAAATAGTCAACTGCCAGAATAGTTTCATCATAATCTATACGCTGTCTAAAGTTTCCAAACGACGATCCCACCAATTACCATCGGGAGAAGGTGAGCGATGTTAATTATTGTTCTTGGCTGTTGGCCAACGGCAATCGCCTCATTCGGTATGAGCGACTGATACGCCGGCCACACCGGGATTGAAATGAATGGGGCAAAAAAATGCCATACAGAGACAATCACGACGAGCATCGCCAAATACCGAATAGCATTCTTACTCTTTATCCGGAGCCAATATAACCAACTACGCCCCTTATTGGTCGACAAAGTGTCGTTTTGACTCATAGCTATATGAGTAACCGACGAACACTAAAATTGAATGGTGATATAAAACCTACAATTTTGTGAGTAATTCCGGGTTTGGTTCCCTCTCCTCTTCGATTCATTCTCACGTTTGACTACCTTCATACGTCCGCTTGATGTTGGTATTTTGATAGTACCGGGTATACTCTTCTACATGACCTTTGATGATAGGTGAAACTTCCTCTCCGCGGTCGCCGAGGGCGGCGAGTTCTCGCCGTCGTTCGCCGAGGGGTACGCGGTCCAAGAGGTCCTCGACGCGATCGAGCGCTCCGACGAGCGCGGCGAGTGGGTCACAGTCGAGTGAGCGCTCGCGAGCGGGCGTTCACTCCGACCGCTCGCCCGGCCCGGCGTCAGACGCCGACGCCGACGCCGCCGCCCGGCGTGCTGCCGCCGTTGTCCTCGCTCCATTCCTGGATCGCGGAGTCCTCGCCGTTATAGGTGCCGAGGGTCTCGCGGGTGTCGAACGCGACCGGCTCCCAGACCACGTCGAACTGCTCGTTCCCGGTCGCGTTCGGCACGACCACGCGATCGCCGGGTTCGACCACCCCGTCACCGGGCCACGCGCCGAACTCGACCTCGCCGTCGGGGTCCTCGCCGCGGACGTACAGCTCCTCGGCCGGGACGGGCTCGGGGCCGGCGGCGACGACGACGAGGTCACCGTCCTCGTGTTCGACCTGGAACTCCGCGTCCGGCGGCGCGACCCCGTCGATCAGGCCGAACATCGCGGCTCCCACGACCGCCAGCAGCAGGACGACGACGCCCACGAGCAGCCCCGTGCCGGCTATCGGGGTGAACCCCCGTTCGTCGTTCCTGAACCCTCGCATTCGACTACCGCTCCGCGCGGCCCGGTATAAGAGTTTACGCGCCGCTTATCAGACGAGAGAACGGGTGACCCACGAGAGTGCGGGGAAGTCCGCCGTCGCCCGTGTCGGGTCGCCGCGCGGTCCGCCGCGCCGAACCGGAACCCCGTTATTCCACCCGTCCGAAAGGCGCACGTGACATCGTGGATCGAGGACCCGGCGGGCGGGCGAGCGCGGGGGCCGCGCGGGCTCGCTCGCGCCTGGGTCGAGGCGCTCGTCCGGCCGCGTCGCCTCTTCGCCAACGGCGTGGCGCCCGGCGATCAGGCGCCCGCGCTGACGTTCGCCGTCGCCGTCGCCGCCGCGTTCGCGCTCGGCTGGATGGCCGCCGACCCGTCCGCCGTTCCGGGGATCGTCGCGTCCGTGCCCGTCTCCGCGCTGATCGCCTTCCTCGTCGTGGTCGCGCTCGCGGCCCCGGTCGGACTGCACCTGACCGCGGCCGTCGCGACCGTGAGCGTGATCCTCGCCAGCGTCGAGTTAGACGACGGGCTCTCGCTGCGGGACCGCGGCGGGGTCAGTGAGACCGTGCAGGTCGTCGCGTACGCGAGCTCGCCGATGGCGCTCGCCGGGCCGCCGGTCCCGGCGCTGCGGATCGCCTGCGGCGCGTACGCCGCGGCGCTGCTCCTGATCGGGTTCCGGGTCGTTCACGGGACCTCGTGGCCGCGCACGCTCGTCGCCGGGGTCCCGCCGGCCCTGCTCGGCTACGGCGTCGGCTACCGCGTGATCGCGTCGGTTCGGACGGTCCTCGCGTAGCGGCGGGAGTGCGGTCACCTCGAACGGCGGGGCGCCCGGAGCGGTCTCGCTCGTTCGTGCCCGGAACTCGCCGCCGCGGTCGTTTCCGTCGAGTAGCTCCCGCGAGGCTTTCGACAACCGTTTTAGGCCCGAGGCTCTCGGTGTACTCAAATGGGATCCTGTATCATCTGTGGCGTCGACGTCGACGGCGGCGGTCGCATCTGCGACCCGCACCAGGAGGACGTCGTGTTCGACTTCCGCGGAAACTCCCCCGACCAGCTCGTACCGGACCGGTTCTACCGCGGCGTCGTCGACGGCTACGCCGAGTTCGGCGTGTTCGTCGACCTCGCGCCGGGCGTGACCGGACTCCTCCACCGCTCCGAGCTCGACCGGCGTCTCGACAGCCTCGACTGGGAGCCCGGTGACGAGGTGTTCGTCCAAGTGAAGGGCGTCCGCGACAACGGGAACATCGACCTCGCGTGGTCGATCCGACAGGCCGACCGCGAGTTCCGCGGCGTGCTCGTCCAGGACGGCGACACCGAGTACCTCCCGGAGGAGGACGGCGATGAGGACGCGGCCGAAGCGGACGAGGCCGCCGCGGCCGACGACGCTGCCGAGGTTGAGGGCGCTGCCGAGGTTGAGGGCGCTGCCGAGATTGAGGACGCTGCCGAGATTGAGGACGCTGCCGAGATTGAGGACGCTGCCGAGATTGAGGACGCCGCCGAGATTGAGGACGCCACCGAGACCGACGACGAAGCGACTGAATCCGAGACCGACGACGAGTCCGTCGACGCCGTGAGCGAGGACGCCGACAAAACGGCGGAGACGAGCGAGACGGTCGACGCGACCGAGGCAGCAGGCACCGACACCGCCGACAAAAGCGAGGCCGAGGCCGAGACCGAGAGCGGGGCGGAGGCCGAAAGGGAGAGCGAGGCCGAAAACGAGACCGACACCGAGAGCGAGGACGACCTCGACGACGACCGCGAGCGCGTCGAGATCGGGACCCTCTCCGAGGCCGTCGGCGACGCGGTGCGGATCGACGGCGAAGTTGTCGGCGTCCGGCAGACCGGCGGCCCCACCGTCTTCGAGGTCCGGGACGAGACCGGCGTCGTCGACGTGGCGGCGTTCGTCGAGCCCGGCGTCCGGGCGTACCCGGATGTCGAGGTCGGCGACGCGGTGCGGATCGACGGCGAGGTCGAGAGCCACCGGGGCGACGTGCAGGTCGAGTCCGAGGCGCTCGTCCTCCTCGAGGGCGAGGGGGCCGAGACGGTCCGCCGCCGGCTCGCGGAGGCGCTCACCGACGAGGCGCGTCCCGACGGGCTCCAGCCGCTCGCGGGCGACGAGACGGTCGCGCAGCTCGCCGACGGACTGCTCGACGCCGCGGAGGCGCTCCGCCGCGCGGTCCTCGAGTCACGCCCGATAGTCGTGCGCCACCCCGCCACCGCCGACGGCTACGTCGCCGGCGCGGCGGTCGAGCGCGCCGTGCTCCCGCTGATCCGCGACGAGCACGCCAAGAGCGACGCCGAGTACCACTACTTCACCCGACGACCGCTCGACGACCCGGTGTACGGGATGGACGCGGCGACGAACGACGCGACCCGCATGCTGCAGGACCGCGACCGCCATGACGAGAAGCTCCCGCTCTTCTTACTCGTCGGCACCGGCTCGACCGTCGAGTCCGCGGACGGCATCGACCTGCTCTCCGTCTACGGCGTCGACGCCGTCGTCGTCGACGCCGAGGTCGCCGACCCCGAGACCCGCGAGGCCGTCGACACGCTCGTCTCGCCGGAGATCGAGTCGGTCGAGGGCGACCTCTCGACGGGCGCGCTGGTCGCCTCGCTGGCCTCCGCGGTCAACGACGAGGTCCGCGACGACCTGCGGCACCTCCCGGCCGTGAGCTACTGGGCGGACACCCCGGACCGCTACGTCGACCTCGCTCGCGACGCGGGCTACGACGTCGAGCGCGTCGCGGAGCTCCGCGAGGCCGTCGCGCTGGAGGCGTACTACCAGTCGTACCAGGACAAGCGCGAGCTGGTCGCCGACCTCCTCTTCGAGGACGGCGGCAACCTCGCGGCGCACGTCTCCGAGCAGTTCCGTGAGAAGCTGGAGACGGAGGTCGAGACCGCGACCGCGAACGTCGTCACCGAGGCGGTCGACGGCGTCGAGTTCGACGTGCTCGACACCGACGGCTACACGCACCGATACGACTTCCCGCCGACGCCGCTCCTCCTCGACGACCTCCACCGCCGCCGCGTGAACGGCGAGGCGCACGCGACCGTCGGCATCGGCACCGACGAGCTGTACCTCCGGACGAGCGAGGACGTCTCCGTCCGCGACGTGGCCGAGCGCGCGGCAGAGCTCGCGCCCGCCGCCGACGTCACCACGGCCGGGCTCCGCGAGGGGAAAATCGAGTTCCTCTCGGGCGAGCGCGACGCCGTCGAGGACGCCGTCGTCGCCGCCGTCGCCGAAGCGTTCTGATCGGAGGCGAATCGGTTCGAGGCCCGCCGCCGCGGTTTCTTTTAAAAGAACAGCGCCATCTCGACGTCGGTCCCGAGGACGGTCACCGCCGCGTGAACGGCCCGGGCGGGAGGATGAGGTCGTCGAGCTCGGCGAGGTGTTTCACGTTGAACACGACCTTCAGCTCGTCGCTCAGCGGGTAGCCGTTACACGAGAGCCGGAACCCGCGCGCCGCCAGCTCATCGGGCATGATGTGGTTGGCGGGCTGCGAGAGGTCGCCCTCGACGAGGTACACCGCGCAGTTCGCGCAGGCCCCGCCGCGACAGGAGAACGGCCACCCGAACCCGCGGTTCTCGGCCGCCTCCAGCAGGCTCTCGTCCGGCTGGACGAGCAGGCGGCCGTGCTCGGCCTCGCCGAGGTCCGCGTGCGAGGCCTTTTTAAATAGATCGTCGTCGTCGAGCGACCAGCCGTAGTCGGCGAGGGCGTCGTAATCGAGGAACTCGACGCGCACGGGATCGACCTCGGCGGCCTCGTCCCCGTCGTCGGCCAGGTCGACCTCGGTGACGTCGGCGGCGGCGGCCCCGTTTCCGTTTCGGCTTTGCTCGTCGATCTCGCGGTAGGCGCGCCTGACCAGTTGGAACTCCTCGACGGTCCCGCCCTGGTCGGGGTGAGCCTCCTTCACCCGTTCGCGGTAGGCGCGCTCTATCGCGGCCTCGTCCGCGTCCTCGTCGACTCGTAACACCTCGAACGGCGAGACCATTCGGTACCGAATCGTAGTCGACTGACGCACATAAACGCCCCACAAGCCGGCAGCGCGCGGTGGCGGATCGATGCGGCGCGCGAGTCGATGGTTTAAGAGCCGCCGCGCCGAGGGATCGAGTGATGGGAAACGCCGATCTACGCGACCTCGCGGCGATCCGGGACGTCGCCTTCGAGGACATCGGGGGAGGCGTCGTCGCCGTCGACGCGCACAACTGGCTGTACCGGTATCTCACGACGACTGTCAAGTGGACGGCAGACGAGAAGTACACCACCGCCGACGGCGTCGAGGTCGCGAACCTGATCGGCGTCGTGCAGGGGCTCCCGAAGTTCTTCGAACACGACCTGATCCCGGTGATGGTGTTCGACGGGGCCGTCACCGACCTGAAGGCCGACGAGGTCGCGGACCGGCGCGAGAAGCGCGAGCGGGCCGAGGAGCGTCGGGCGGCGGCCCAGGAGCGCGGCGACGCGGTCGAGGCTGCCCGGCTCGAGGCCCGCACCCAGCGGCTCACGGAGACGATCCAGGAGACGACTCGCGAGCTGCTCTCCCTGCTCGACGTGCCGATCGTCGAGGCCCCCGCGGAGGGGGAGGCGCAGTGCGCGCATATGGCGGCGACGGGGACGGTCGACCACGCCGGCAGCGAGGATTACGACACGCTGCTGTTCGGCGCCCCCACGACGCTCCGGCAGCTCACGAGCAAGGGCGACCCGGAGCTGATGGAGCTCGCGGCGACCCTCGACGAGCTCGGGCTGGACCGGCAGGGGCTCGTCGACGTCGCCATGCTGTGCGGCACCGACTTCAACGAGGGCGTCCACGGCGTCGGGCCGAAGACCGCGGTGACGGCCGTGAAGGAACACGGCGACCTGTGGGGGGCCCTCGACGCGCGCGGCGCCGAGATCCCGAACGCCGCGGAGATCCGCGAGCTGTTCATGAACCCGCCGGCGACCGACGTCGACGTCGACGCGGACGTGAACCCCGACGTCGACGCCGCTCGCGCGTACGTCGTCGACGAGTGGGGCGTCGCGGCCGAGGAGGTCGAGCGGGGCTTCGAGCGCATCACGGAGTCGCAGGTCCAGACCGGGCTCGACCGGTGGTCGTGAACGGGGTTGCGGCGAGCACGGTCCCCCGCCTCCCGTCGGGGTCGCAGTCAAGACGGACGGCGAGAGAACGACGCAGTGGCCGCGAACATACCTTTTATTTCCCCGTCGTGGGAAGGATGACCTACACGTGTCGTGGACCACCTCTCGACCGACGATTCCGCCGGTCGGCGCCTCGCGGGGGGCGGCCCGTCGGACCCGCGCGGCGCGGCGGAGCGCGTCGATCCGCTCGCGCCCGCAGAATCGGGTGTCCCACGACGACCACTTTCACCAATGAGCTTCGAAGTTCCCGACGAGTTACGATACCTGGAATCGCACGAGTGGACCACGAGCGACGCCGACACCGTCCGCGTCGGCGTCTCCGACTTCGCGCAGGACGAGCTCGGCGACGTGGTCTTCGTCGAGCTCCCCGAGGTCGGCGACGAGGTGACCGCCGGCGAGCCGTTCGGCGTCGTCGAGTCGATCAAGGCCGTCTCGGACCTGTACGCGCCCGTCTCGGGCGAGGTTGTCGCCATTAACGAGGAGCTGTTCGACCGGCCGGAGCTCGTCAACGAGGACCCGTACGGCGACGGCTGGATGCTCGAGGTCGACGCGACCGAGGGCGGCGAGGCGGAGGGGCTCCTCGACGCCGACGAGTACGACGCGCAGATCGCGTAACGACCGCGGACCGCGGACCGAACCGAGTCCCGGAGCGGGACTCGGCAGCCGACACACCACCATGACCACGCCACCCTTCGACGGACGACCCGGAACCGGACGACAGAGCGACGGCGGACGCGCGGGGGCGAGCCGACGCGCGGGGACGAACCGATGAGCGGGACGGACGGCACCCCGTACGCGCCGCACACGGACGACGAGACCGCGGCGATGCTTTCGGCGATCGGCGTCGACGACGAGGAGGCGCTGTTCGACATCCCCAACGACGTCGCCTTCGACGGCGAGTTCGGGATCGAACCCCGCACGGAGCGGGAGATCCGCGCGGAGTGTTCGCGGATCTTCGCCCGGAACGACGACCTGACCGAGTTCCTCGGGCGGGGGCACTACGGCCACTACGTGCCGAGCGTGGTCGACCACCTCTCGGACCGCGCGGAGTTCCTCACGAGCTACACCCAGTACCAGCCGGAGATATCGCAGGGGTTCCTCCAGGCGCTGTTCGAGTACCAGTCGATGCTCGTCGAGCTCACGGGGCTCCCGGTCGCGAACTGCTCGATGTACGACGCCGCGACCGCGCTCGGCGAGGCGGCGACGCTGGCGGACCGCGTCCGGTCGACCTCGGGGGACACCGTCCTCGTCCCCGATCAGCTCCGCGAGGGCAAGCGGGCCGTGCTGGAGAACTACTGCGCCGGCGCCGACCTGACCGTCGAGGCTTATCCGATGGTCGACGGCAACGCCGACGTCGACGCCCTCGCCGAGCGCGTCGGCGACGATGTTGTCATGGTGTACGCCGAGAACCCGACGGTCCGCGGCTGTATCGAGGAGCGGCTGGGAGCGGTCGGCGACATCGCGGCCGACGCCGACGCGCTGTTCGTCCTCGGCTCGGACGTCGTCTCGCTCGCGGTCCTCGAGGAGCCGGCGAGCGTCGGCGCCGACGTCGTCGTCGGCGAGGCCGGCGCGCTCGGGCTCCCGACCGCCTACGGGATGGGGCTCGGGATCTTCGCCTGCAGCGACGAGTTCCTCCGGCAGGTGCCGGGGCGGCTCGTCGGCGCGAGCGAGGACGCCGACGGCGACCGCGCGTTCACGCTCACGCTCCAGACGCGCGAACAGCACATCCGGAAGGAGCGGGCGACCTCCAACATCTGCACGAACCAGGCGTGGGTGGCGCTCCGCGCGGCGATCCACGCGGCGACGCTCGGCCCGGACGGCCTCGTCGACCTCGCGAACGACTGCGTCCGCGAGGCCGCGGGGCTCGCCGCCCGGATCGACGAGGTCGACGGCGCCGTCGCCCCGGTCCACGACCGCCACCACGTCCGGGAGTTCGCCGTGCGCGTCGACCAGCCGGCCGCGGCGATCGCCGAGGATTTGGAGGCCGAGGGGTTCGCCGTTCACGTCGTCGGCGAGCACCTCCTGCAGGTGTGCGTGACGGACCTGAACGCGAGCCGGGGGGACGACCTCGTCGCGGCGTTCGAGGAGGTGATCTGAGTGATCCACGACCAGGCCACCTACGAGCGCGAGGGCGAGGACGTCCGGGAACCGCTCCTCTCCGAGAAGGGCGAGGCGACGGTCGACGTGACCGACGAGTCGCCGCTCCCGGACGACCTGACGCGAGACGAGCTCACGCTCCCCGCGCCCTCCGAGCCGGAGATCGCCCGCCACTACACCCGGCTCTCGCAGATGAACTGGGCGATCGATTCCGGGCCGTACCCGCTCGGGAGCTGCACGATGAAGTACAACCCCAAGTTCACCGAGGACGTCGCCGCCGACCCGAACGCGGCGGTCCACCCGGCCCGCTCCGAGCGGTCCGTGCAGGGGAACTTAGAGCTCCAGTACCGGCTGCAGGAGTTCCTCGCCGAGATCGGCGGCATGGACGCCGTGACGCTCCAGCCGCCCGCGGGCGCGGCCGGCGAGCTCACCGGGATCCTCGTCGCGAAGGCGTACCACGAGCACCACGGCAACGACCGGTCGGAGGTCGTGATCCCGGCCTCCGCGCACGGGACGAACTTCGCGACCGCCGCGACCGCCGGCTACGACGTGGTCGAGCTCCCCTCCGGGGACGACGGGCGCGTCGACGTCGAGGCGCTGGAGGCGGCCGTCGGCGACGACACGGCAGCCCTCATGCTGACCAACCCGAACACGGTCGGGCTCTTCGAGCGCGACATCACGGAGATCGCCGAGATCGTCCACGATGCGGGTGGGCTGCTCTACTACGACGGCGCGAACCTCAACGCCCTGCTCGGTCGCGGCCGCCCCGGCGACATGGGGTTCGACGTGATGCATTACAACGTCCACAAGACGTTCGCGACCCCCCACGGCGGCGGCGGTCCCGGCGCCGGCCCGGTCGGCGTCGTCGACGAGCTGGCCGACTTCCTCCCCGCTCCGCAGGTCCGCGAAACCGAGAGCGTCAGCGGGTACGAGCGCTTCGAGCCGGACCACACCATCGGGAAGGTCCACGGGTTCGCCGGCAACTGGCTCGTCCTTATTAAGACGTACGCGTACGTCGCTCGCCTCGGCGACGAGGGGCTCGCGGACGCGGCCGCGAAGGCCGTCCTGAACGCGAACTACCTCGCCGAGCGGATCGACCTCGACGTGCCGCACGGCCCCTTCCACCACGAGTTCGCGGCGACCGCGGGCGAGCGCGACGCCGCCGACGTCGCCAAGCGGATGCTCGACTTCGGCGTCCACCCGCCGACGACGAAGTGGCCCGAGATGGTGCCCGAGGCGATGCTGACGGAGCCGACCGAGATCGAGGGGCAGTCCTCGCTCGACGACCTCGCCGAGGCGTTCAACCTCGCGTACGCCGACACCGACGAGGCGCTCGACGCCGCCCCGAACCGGACCGCCGCGGGCCGCATCGATCAGGTCTCCGCCGCGCGGAACCCGCGGCTCTCGTGGCAGGCGCTCGACGAGGAGTAGGACGGGAGCCGAAAGGAACGTCTCGCGTCGACTGTTATTCCGTCGCCGTCACGCCGGTCGCGTCGGAACCGCGGCGCGCGTCGCCGTCGCCGCCGTCGTCGACCTCCTCGACCGACGAGCCGGCGACCGCGGGCGCCGCTTCGGTCCCGGAGTCGGCCGCGTCGAACGACGTCCCGTTCTCGACGAAGCGGCGCAACACCTGCCCCTCGGCGCGGTGGAGCGTCTCGCTGCAGGTCGATTTGGCTATCTCGCGGTCGTCGGCGAGCTCCGTGAGCGTGCACTCACGGGGCGTGTCGTAGTACCCGGCTTCGACCGCGGCGCGGACGAGCTCGTGCTGGGACTCGGTGAGGATCGGGTCCGGATCGTCGCCGCCGGCCGACTCGACCGTGGCGCCCGCGGCCGCGAGCCGCCGCCCGAGCGCGGAGAGCCGCTCGCGGTCGTCGACCACGACGAGCGTCGCCAGTCCGTCCGAGACCTCGACGGGGAACTCGAACGGAACGCCCGCTCGCCGTGCGGCCGCGACGTAGGACGGCGCCGGGGCGGTGACGCGGACGACCGTCTCGGTTCGCCCGCGCTCGACGGTCTCGATCCGGTCCACGTCGTCGTGGTCGCGGAGGGCGTCGACGGCGGCCGCGCGGTCGACTCCCGCCGCCGTCAACGCGGTGACGTCGCTCTCGTCGGCGGCGACGGTGCCGGTGACCGTGAGCGTCGCGTCCGGAGCCGACCGCGAGACCTCGCCGAGCCAGGAGTCGTCGGGGAGGCCGAGGCGCAACCGCGTTCGACTCATCGGTTCCACCCCGTGGCCGTCGTCCTGGCGTCCTCTCGGGACATTCGTACGGATGCTACGGGGCCTCGACCCCTCCGGCTATCCCTTCATACGTTTCGGTGTTAAATAGCGCTCGGCGACTCGCGGTTCCGTGGCTCTCTCGCGGCTCCTCCCTCCCGCGGCTCCATTCTCCCGCGGCTCCATTCTCCCGCGGCTCCTCTCCCCCGGGCGCCTCGTCAGGACCGACGGACCACCGAAGTCGGACGCTCGCGTGCGCGCCCACCGGAGACGACATCGCCCGACCGCTCGGGCGGCGCCTACATCTCCCAGTAGTCGACGTCGCCGTCGATCTCGTAGTATCCCTCCAGCGAACGCTCCTCGCGGCCGCCCGGTGGCGACCCGGCGTAGACGCCGAACGTCCCCGCGTCGGGATACACCGTGACGTCGGGCTCCCTCATCGTCGACAGCGCGAGGTACCGCACCGGCTCGTCGCCTTCGTTGACGACGCGGTGCGCGCCGGACTCGTCGGCCGCGAACGCGACGTAGTCGCCGGCCTCGATCGCGTGCGTCTCCCCGTCGTGTCGCAGGGTCGCCTCGCCGGCGAGGACGTAGAGCGCCTCCTCGTTGGCGGTGTGGTAGTGGTACGGCCACGACTTCGCGCCGGCGGGGAGCTCGTAGAGGCTACACCCGATCCCCTCGCCGCCGGCCGCCTCGCCGAGTTGCTTCCGGCGGAACCGGATCTCGCCGCGCTCCGTCTCTTTCCAGTCGAGGTCTCCTTCGTTGACACGGGGCATGGGTCGTGGTCGCGGAGCGTCGCAAAAACGGTTCCGGGGGTCGGTCGGCGAGCGTCGCCCGGGTCGCGCGTCGGCCACCGAACCGGAACCACTACGGCGGGCGGTCGCCACCCCTCGCGCATGGAACTCGGCGTCATCGGACTCGGGCGGATGGGGCAGATCGTGGTGAACCGGTCGCTGGAGGCCGGCCACGACGTGGTCGCGTTCGACCTCTCGGCGGAGGCGACCGCGACCGCGGCGGAGGCGGGCGCGGAACCCGCTGACTCGGTCGAAGACCTCTGTGGGCGGTTGGAGGGCTCGGACGACGGCGAGCGGGACGGGAAGCGCATCTGGCTCATGGTGCCCGCGGGCGAGGCGGTCGACGCCACGCTCGCAGACTTAGAGCCGCACCTCGACGGGGACGACGTGATCGTCGACGGGGGAAACTCCCACTTCGAGGCGTCCACCCGCCGCGCCGAGGAGACGGACGCCGCCTACCTCGACTGCGGCACGTCCGGGGGACCGGCGAGCGCCGAGGCGGGGTTCTCGCTGATGGTCGGCGGCCCGGCGTGGGCCTACGAGGCGATGGTCCCCGTCTTCGACGCGGTCGCGACCGGTCCGGACGGCCACGACCGGATGGGCGAGTCGGGGTCGGGTCACTACGTGAAGATGGTCCACAACGGCGTGGAGTACGCGCTGATGCAGGCGTACGGCGAGGGGTTCGAGCTCCTCGCGGAGGGCCGGTACGACCTCGACATGGAGTCGGTCGCGCGCACGTGGAACAACGGCGCGGTCATTCGGTCGTGGCTCCTCGAGCTGTGCGAGGAGGCGTTCCGCGAGGAGGGGTCGGACCTCGGTGACGTCGCGGACCACGTCGCGGGCGGGTCCACGGGCACGTGGACCGTCGAGGAGGCGCTCGAACAGGCGGTGCCGGTGCCGCTCATCTATCAGGCGCTCGCGGAGCGGTTCGACTCGCGGAACGAGGGGCGCTTCTCGCGGCGGCTCGCGAACCGGCTGCGGTACGGGTTCGGCCGCCACGAAGTCGCGCGGCGGTCGGACGGGGAGTAGGAGAGTCGCGGGGGTACGAGGTCGCGGGGGCGCTGGACCGCGGGGTACGGGATTGCGGGCACCAGGAGCCCGCGGGATCGCCGCTTATCGCGTTCGATCGCGCGCCGGGTAACGCTTATATACCACCGTGTCAGAGGATACCATGCATAGCATGTTCGAGCGATTCTCGAGCGGATACTACCTGGGGGAACTGTACGTGGAGCCCCACGACGGCGACCGCGCCGTCATCCAGCGGGCCGACCACGAGCACGTCAACGAGCAGCTGTACGCGGACGGCGAGGGAGTCGAGCGGCTCGACGCACCCCTCGTAATGAAACTCGGCGCCGGCCACATCCCGGTCGGCGGCGACGACGACGTGCCGAGCGGAACGCTCGCGGTCCCCCACGAGATCGCCGACGAGACGCTCCCGGACCGCAAGAACGTCCTGCTGGCGGACGCGGATCGGGCGGAGACGCTGTTGCGGTGGGAGGGTTGGGAGCCACACGTGAACGCGTGACACGAGAACGGTTCTGTTGATTCCGTTTTCTGTGGCGTCTGCGGTTTGGTCGGCAGTTTATAAGTAGATTATAAGCGAGCGACGGCAAACCACTCCAAAGCCCCAGTCGGGAGGCGGGCGCACGCTCGCTGTCGTTCGAGACGCCAAAGGCGTCTCGTGATGACGAAACGGCGAAGCCGTTTCGAACCACGCGCTTCGGTCGCTCACTCCGTTCGCTCTCTGCAGTGCTTACGTCGTCATCAGAACGCTCCGCGTTCTGATTGGCTCACGAGAGCAAAGCTCTCGTGAACGCCTGCGCCCGCCTCCCGGCTGCCCCTTTGAGTCCCACCCGCACAGCGACCGCACCTCACGCCTCTCCAGCCTCGTCGCCGGCGGCTCCGCCGCCGGCTGTCAGAGAGACCTCCGGTCTCTCTCTACTCGCGGTCGTCGATGACGACCGCTCGGAGGCACGCCACCGCAGTTATTTATAAATCATTCCGCGACTACCCCGCCGCAGACGCACCTTTTAGGTCGCCGGGGGTCGCGGATTCGGTATGATCGACAGGCTGCTCGGGCGCGCCGAGCTGAAAGAGCGGATCGAGGAGTTAGAGGAGGAGAAGCGCCACCTCGAACGCCGCGCCGAGGCCGAGGAGGAGCGCCGCTCTGACGCCGTCGCCGACCGCCAGCGCGCCGAGGAGCGCGTCAACGAGCTCGAACACCGGATCGAGTCGTTAGAGGAGCGGCTGAGCCGGACCGAGGGCGAAGAGGCGTCGATCGAGTTCCGGCGCGTGAGCGACGCCCGCGGCCCGCGACTGGACGATATCCTCGACCGCTTCCGGGGCGTGGAGAGCGACGACCCGGAGGGGCTGCTCACCGCTTTCGTCCCGGGCGACGACGCGGTCCCGACGAGCGTGTCGGAGTGGTTCGGCGACCGCACCCGACTCGTTCGGCGGGCCGCGCCCGCGGTCGTCCTCGCCGACGACTCGGGCGCCGTGAGCGCGGCGATCGCGCCCCCGATAGCGCCCGAACCGTTCGATCGGTGGGACGACGGCTTCCGACTGGAAGACGCGTGGTTCCGGCCGACCGGGCGGTTCGCCTTCGCGGTGGTCCGCTCGGACACGTTCGCGCTCGGCACCTACGAGGGCGCCGAGCGCGTCGCCTTCGAGGGGTTCACCTCCGACGTGAAGGAGGCCCACTCGAAGGGCGGCTTCTCGCAGGGGCGCTTCGAGCGCCGCCGCGAGGGGCAGATCGACGACCACCTGAAGAAGGCGAACCGCCAGCTGGCGGCCGTCGCCGACGCGGACGACGTCGACCGCGTGATCGTCGTCGGCGAGCGGAGCGTCCTCGGCGAGGTCCGCGAGCACGCCGACGTCACCGACGTGTCGGACGCGACCGGCGAGCCGAAGGCGGCGCTCGACGACGCCTTCAGCGACTTCTGGACCGCCCGGATCCACGCGATATGAGCCGCGTCGTCGGCGCGGGCGCGACTCCGATCGACCCCGGTGGTATGGAGTTTATAACTAAATAGCTCGGTGACGGATGCTCGCACGGAGGGACGTCACACGCTCCCTCTCCCCCCACGTCGATCGTTTTTTCGATGTCCGCGCCCGGAACGAGAGCGACGCGTGTCCGCGGCGACCGCGTCGCGAGGAACAGGCCTATGTCGCCGTCGCCCGGTGGTGGATCCATGACACGGTCGGGTTCGGATCCAGCGGTTCGATCCGTCGCCGCGTTGCTCGTCGCGCTCCTGCTCGTCGCCGCGCTGGGGGTCGCCGCACCGGGGGCCGCCGGGAGCGCGGCGGTCGACGACCGCTCCGCCCCGAGCGACGCCGTCGCGCTCGGCGGGACCGAGTTCCACGGGTCCGTCGGCCCCGACTCGCCCGAGGACGCCGCGGGCGACGACGCGGGTCAGGTCGACGACTCCGACAGGATCCGCCTGCGGAACGAGCTGTCGATGACCGCCGAGCCCGGAACGGTCGCGGTCAGGACGCGGGCGGCGATCCCCGACCGCGTCACCGAGCTCCGGGTGACTTTGCTCAGCGCGAACGACGACGCGGTCGAGGCCGACGGGTTCGAGCGGGCCGACGACGCCGGTCCCGACGAGTCGGCGTGGGTGTGGGACGGCGAGACGGCGACCCCCTCGCTCACCTACGCGATGGACGCCAACGACACCGTCGAGGCGGCGGGACCGCTCGGCGCCCGCGGCTCCTACCGGTTCGTCGACGCCGGCGAGTGGGCGTTGGTCCGGACGCCGCGGACGAGCGCGAGCTGGTCGTACACCGGCCAGTACGACGGCCAGGTCCGGCTGACCCGAGAGAACGCCGTCGACGGCGAGGGGGTCGCCTCGCAGGCGATGGCGTTCCTCGGCCCGTACGAGGAGCACGTCCGCGAGGCCGGCGGCCAGCGCTACCGCCTGATCGTCCCCGCGGCGGCCGATCTCGAAGCGACTCCCGACGAGGTGTTCGGCGTCTTCGAGTCGGCGTCGACGGCGCTGCAGGTGGGCGCGCGCGACGAGGCGGTGTTCGCCGTCGCCGCTCCCACCGGCGGCGTCGAGTGGGGGGTCCGCGGACTTCAGGTCGCCGACGCCGACCTCTGGGTCCGGGACGTCGAGCCGGCCGGCACGGCGGCCGACGTGTGGACGCACGAGTACGTCCACACCCGGCAGGCCTACCGCGCCGACGCGAGCGGCCGGTGGATCACCGAGGCGAGCGCGACCTACTACGCCGCGCTGTTCGCCTTGGACCGCGGCGACGCCGATTTCGACGAATTCGAGCGGACCCTGGCGCGCGGCGAGCGGGATCCCGACGCCTCGGCGGTGCTCGCCGACCCCGGCACGTGGGAGCGCAACCCCGACTACACGAAGGGGGCGCTCGTCGCCGGCGAGATCGACCGCCGGCTCCGCGTCGCGACCGACGGGAGCGCCTCGCTCGCGACGGTCGTCCGCGATCTGAACGCCGCGGACGGACCGATCACCAACGGGGACGTGCTCGACGCCGTCGAGGCGGCCGCGGCCGAGGGGGCCGACGCCGAGACCGCGGCCGCGATCCGCGCCGAGGCCGAGCGCCTGACGACCACCCGGGAGACGGCGGAGACGTGGGACCGCGAGGCGCACGCGGAGGCGTTCGGCGAGACGCCCGCGCAGGTCGGGTACGCGCTCGCGGACGACGGGGTCCGGGCGACCGGCGAGTACCGCGACCGCCCGGTCGCGAGCGACCCGGTCGAGCTGGTGGCCGGCGAGACGCTCGCGCTCGCCGTCGACGTGACCAACACGGGCGGCGTCGCCGGCGAGTACGACCTCGCGTTGACCGTCGACGGCGAGGTCGTCGACTCGCGGAACGGCTCGGTCGAGGCGGGCGAAGCGACCACCGAGCGGTTCGAACGGGCGTTCTCTGACCCCGGCGAATACGCGGTCCGGGTCGCCGGCGAGCGGCTGACGGTCGCCGTCTCCGAGCCCGCGCCGCCGTCGGTCAGAGCGGTCTCCGCGGACGCGGACCGCGTGGCCGCCGGCGAGTCGGTGCGCGTCACCGCGACGGTCGCCAACGACGCCGGCCTCCCGGCCGGGGCGGATGTCGAGTTCCGGGTCGACGGCGAGACGGTCGCCACGGCGCCCGTCCGGCTCGACGCCGGCGCGGAGGGGACGGTCGCGAGGAACGTCACGCTCGGGGAGTCGGGAGAGTCGGGAGGTATCGCCGGCGGCGACGGCGAGGCGACCGTGAGCGTCGTCGGCCCGGAAGACGAGGCCTCGACGACCGTCACCGTCGACGGGGAGGGTCCGCTCGGCGGGGAGGGTGGGGCCACCGACGACGGCGCGCCCGGGTTCGGCCCCGTCGTCGCTCTCGTCGCGCTGCTGTCGGCCGCGGGGCTGTTCGGACGGCGGGGCCCCGGCTCCTGATCAGAACGGGGCGTCGGGACCCTCGTCCGCCGCGCCGTCGCTGGCGTCGGGGCGCTCGTCGGCCCTCTCCGTCGTCACCAGCTCGTCGACGTCGCGCTGCCACGCCTCGACGCCCCCGCGGAGGCTCTCGACACGCGCGTCCTCGATCCCGGCGTAGCTCCCGATCAGCTGTGCGGCCTGCCGGCTGGCGATCCCGTGCGGGCAGACGGTGACGATCCGCGAGGCGCCGGCGAGCTCCTCGACGCGGGTCGTCAGCTCGGGGAACGGGACGCACTCGCTGCCGGGGAGGTGGCCGCGGTCGAACGCCCGCTGGTCGCGGATATCGACGATTCGGAGGTCTTCGCCCCCCTCGTTCCCGTCCGCCGCTTCGTCGCGGTCGGCGGTCTCGTCGAGGAGCGCCGCCAGCTCCTCGGGGTCGATCTCGCCGTCCATCAGGGGAGCGGGCAGAGGCTCGCCGTGAGCACGGCTCGCTCGTCCGTGTCGTTCCGGGCGCCGTGGACCGCGCCGCGCTCGTTCGGGACCACCGCGGGCGCCGCGAGCGTTTCCTCGGTCCCCTCCCTGACGACCGTCGGTTCTCCCTCGATAACGTGGAAGACGTTGGTCGCGTCGGCGTGTTCGTGCGGGTCGACGGCGGCGTCCGGGCCGAGGACGAACGCCTTCACGAGCACGTCGTCGGTGACGACGAGTTCGGCGGTCTCCACCTCGCCCGCCGCGGGATCGAGCTCGGAGACGGCGTCGGCGTATCTGTCGAGCGTCATGCCCGACTGTCGTCGCCGTCGATACATAAGGCCCGTGGCGGGTGGACCGGGGCGAGAGGCCCGTGGCGGGTGGACCGGGGCGAGAGGGCCGCGGCGGGCGGTGGTAGCGGGGCTACTCCCGCGCGCCGGGCGGGAGCGGGTCGGCGTGGTCGGCGATCGCCTCCGCGACGCGGTGCGGCTCCTCGTGGACGACCCAGTGGGTCGCGGTGTCGAGCGTCAGCAGCCGGCCCTCGGCGCAGCGGTCGACGCTCCGCCCCGCCATCCGCTTCGTGAGGAAGCGGTCCCTCGCGCCCCAGATCACGAGGGTTGGCACCTCGACGCGGGTCTGCTCGGGGGTCGGGCGATCGCGGACGATCGCGCGGTACCAGTTCACCATCGCCTCGAAGGCGCCCTCGCGGTTCCACGCACGCCGGTAGCGCCGGATGTCCTCGTCGCTGAACGTGCCGGGGGTACTGGAGTCGCGGAGCCCGCGAACGGCCAGCCGCCAGTTCCCCGCGCTGGCGACGGCCTCGGGGAGCCTCGGGAGCTGGAACGCGAGCATGTACCAGCTCTTGAGCCGCTGGTCCCACGAGCTCCGGAGTGTCTCCTCGAAGACGGTCGGGTGCGGGACGTTGACCGCGACGAACTCCGAGACGCGGTCAGCGTGGTGGAGCGCGAGCCACCACCCCACCGCCGCCCCCCAGTCGTGTCCGGCGACGGCGGCGGTCTCCCGCCCGTACGCGTCGACGATGCCGACGACGTCGCGGGCGAGCTCGCCGATCCGGTAGTCGCTCACGCCCGGTGGCTTCGCCGAGAGGTTGTACCCGCGCTGGTCGGGGACCACGACGCGGTACCCGGCGTTGGCGAGCGTCGCGATCGTCTCGTGCCAGCCGTACCAGAACTCGGGGAACCCGTGGAGCAGGACGAGCAGCTTCCCGTCTTCCGGCCCCGCCTCGACGAGGTGGAGTCGGACGCCGTTCGTCTCCACCGCCCGCGATTCCGCCGGCACCGACTCGGGGATCTCGTCGTCCGGGACGTCGGCGTCTATCGCGTCGACGCCGCGAACCGCCTCTGTCGTCGCATCGCTCATGAATGTGGCTTGGCGCGCCGCCGGCAAATAGCTACGCTCGCCGCCGTCACCGGAATCGAAATCCTCAAGCCGCTGGCAGGCGGCTTCTGGGGTATACTCGTGTTTCTGACGCGCGTCTCGACGAGGCGCGGGCTCCTCGCGGGCCCGTCCCCTCGACGGACGGCCGTGCCCAGTTCGACCCGCCGAGGGCACACGGCGCGACCGGTCGGGCCGCTCCGCGGTGCCGCGGCGTCGGAGACACCCACCGCATAACATGGCTCCGGACACGTCACACCCGGACGAGCCGGTATCGCGCTCGTCCACGCCGGCGGAATCGCGATCGACCGACGCCGACCCCGAGGTCTCCAACGTCGTTCTCGTCACGATCGACTCGCTCCGAGCGGACGCGATCGCGCCGTACGACGACGAGCGGATCTCGCCGGTGCTCGCCGAGCTGGCCGACGACGGAACCGTCTTCGACCGATCGTTCGCGACCGGGAACTGGACCCCCTTCTCGTTCCCCTCGATCCTCGCGTCCGAGCCCGTCTTCGCTCGGAACGGCGACATCGGCGTGACCGGCGCACGGACGCTCGCCTCGGTGCTCTCGGAGGCGGGGATCGCGACCGGCGGCTTCAACGCCGCGAACGGCTTTCTCACCTCTCACTGGGGGTACCCCGAGGGGTTCGACGAGTTCGAGCCGTTCGTCACCAGCGTCGGGTCGAGCCGGTACAGCCGCTACCTCGCCGCCCACCCGACGGTCGAGGCGTGGATCCAGCTGCTCGCCTCCCCGTTTCGCCGTCTCAACTCCACGTTCAGGGGACGCAGCGACGAGCGGCCGTTCCTCGACGCCTCGCGGATGTTCGACGTCGAGGACGCCGCGACGGAGTTCATCGACGAGACGGACGGGCCGTTCTTCCTGTGGACCCACTACATGGACACCCACACGCCGTACGTCCCGGCGCCGCGGTACATCCGCGAGGTGTCCGACGGGCTGGTCGGGACCCACCGGATGCTCCACGCGCACACCCGAACGAGCCTCGGGCTGGAGGTCGACGAGCGGACCCTCCGCGAGCTCCGGACGCTGTATCAGGCGACAGTCAAGCAGGTCGACGACAGCGTCGGGCGCGTGCTCGAGGCCCTCGAAGCGGCCGGCGTCGCCGACGAGACCGCGATCATCGTCGCGGGCGACCACGGCGAGGAGTTCCAGGAGCACGGCCACCTCGCGCACTACCCGAAGCTGTACGACGAGCTGATTCACGTGCCGTTCATCGTGAACGTCCCCGGCGAAGACGGGGGTCGCGTCTCCGAACACGTCGGGCTCGACGCGATCCCGCCGACCGTGGCCGACCTCCTCGGTGTGGAGTCGCCGCCGGAGTGGCGCGGGGGGTCGGTGGCGCCCGCGGTCAGAGGCGAGGCCGAGCCCGATCAGGACCCCGTCGTCTCCGTGACGGTCCGCGGCGAGGAGGTGACGGAGCAGCCCATCCCGCGCTCGATGGACGACGGCGAGCTCCTGGTGAGCGTCCGCGACGCGGAGTGGACCTACATCGAGAACGCAGACACCGGGGAGACGGAGCTGTACCACCGACCCTCGGACCCGACTCAGCAGGAGGACCTGTCCGCCGACCCGACCGATGAAGAGCTGGCCGTCGTCGAGCGGTTCGCCCCCGTCGCCGCCGACCACGTGGCCGAGCTTCGCGACCGCGACGGGGACGCCGCCGGGGACGACGAGGTCGACGAGGACCTCGAGGCCCGGCTCGAGGCGCTCGGCTATCGCTGATGTTACGGGGGATCCTCCGCAACCTCGTCAGCGGACCGATCGCCGTCCAGATGCGCCGGTTCGTGATCGTCGGCGCGTTCACCGCCGGCATACAGATGGGACTGCTCTGGCTGTTCGTCGACGCCGCCGGGATCAACTACCTGATCGGCGCAACGGTCGCCATCGAGATCACGATCATTCTCTCGTACGTGTTCAACAACGCGTGGACGTTTGAGGCGAGACAGAACACGGGCACGACCGAGTATCTCTCGGGACTGCTGAAGACGAACCTCGTCCGGGGGACGGCGATCCCGATCCAGCTCGGCGTCCTCTACGCGCTTGTGGAGTGGGGCGGGGTGATGTACCTCGTCTCCAACGGGTTCGCCATCTTCCTCAGCGGCATCTATCGGTTCGCGCTCGACTCGCTCTGGACATGGGGGTGAATCGGGGAGCACCTCGTCCGGCGCCGGGCCGGGGGCGCGGTCGCCGCTTGTTTAAAAGGGGAGTCGGGGCTCGACGCGGGCGATGATGTCGCGGATCGTCTCCTGTTTGTAATACCCGACCACCGACGCGAGGACGACGACGAGGATGAGCGCGAGCCCGGAGAGGAA
Organism: Halorubrum sp. CBA1229; assembly: GCF_003721435.2. NCBI lineage: Archaea > Methanobacteriati > Methanobacteriota > Halobacteria > Halobacteriales > Haloferacaceae > Halorubrum > Halorubrum sp. CBA1229. The sequence continues at coordinate 2,642,865 of NZ_CP054585.1, forward strand.
GCGTCCGCTCGCGAGCTCGCCGCCGGCGTACACCGTGAGCACGTACGCGGGGAGCCGGCCGACGGCGATGACGCCCATGAACGCGGGGAGCGTCCACTTCGTGAGCCCGCTTAAAAAGCAGATGGCGTCGTCCGGGAGCCCGGGGATGATCACGAACGCGAACAGGCCCGGGAGCCCGACCGTGTCGACGAACCCGTCGAACCGCACAATAATGTCCTCGTGGATCACGTCCTCGACGAACGACCGGCCGTAGTGCTTCGACAGCGAGAAGGCGATCGCGCTCCCGATGAGCACGCCCGTGACGCTGTAGACGGTGCCGGCGAGCGGGCCGAAGAGGTACCCCGCGACGAGGGCGACGACTTGGCCCGGAATCGGCGCGACGATCACCTGGAGGGCCTGGATGGCGATGAACACGAGCGGCGCGAGCACGCCGAACTGCCGGAGCCACAGGCGGAGCGCCTCGGCGTCGGTGAGGAACCAGGCGTACTCGCGGACGAAGAGGTAGAGGAGGACGAAGCCGACCGCGACGCCGACGAACGCGAGGATCCCCCGTCGTCTGTCCGACGCCGAGGCGAAGAGTCTCATTCGTGTTACAACCGGCCAGCGGTCGACTTGAACCTTGTCAAAACCGAAACCTCTCAAGGGACGTGGTCGGGAGGCCGCGGCGTCCGTGACGTCCGCGCCGACCCGACGGTAACGGGCCGTCGGCTCCATATCGCGATCCCACGTCGAGGAGAGATGGAAAGTCCCACGTCGAGGAGAGACGGAACCTAGTCCGCGTTCCGCCGCGAGACCGGGTCGTTCCGCCGACTTCCGCTCACCTGACTCGGAATCGGGGACCGGACCGCGACGCATCGGCCCCGGTCACTCCACGTCGAACGGCGCGTCGTCGATCGAGTTCTCCAGTTTCGTCCCGTGGCTCTGAACGATGGCGCTCCCGAGGTATCCCAGCCCGGTCGCGTCGGCGTCGAGCCACGCGACGGTCCCGTCGGCCTCCAGGAACCCGAGCCGACCGCGGTCCTCGTCGATGACGAGCACGCCGGCGAAGAACCCGTTCTCGCCCTCAGCGAGCGCCAGCTCGTACCCTCGGTCCTCGAGCTGCTCTCGGTACCGCTCCATCCGCCGTTCCAGCTCCTGTCGGTCCTCCGCGTCGAGTGGCTCGAAGTACCCGTTGAAGTCGTCACTCATCGTCGGTCACCTCGTCGTCCGAGACGAACTCGCGGATCCGGTTTCTCGGATCGATGACGGGGGTGTCCAAGTCGGGCAGACCGCCGAGGGGACCGTCGCCGCCCTCGCTGCTGTCGTCGCTGCCCTCGCCGCCATCGTCGCCACCTTTGCTGCCATCATCGTCGCCCGCGGGCCCCTCGTCATCGCCGCCCGATCCATCGCTCTCGGAGCCGGCCGATCCGCCGTCGTCTCCGTCGTCCCCGCCACTGCCATCGTCTCCGCCACCGCCGTCGTCTCCGCCACCGCCGTCGTCTCGCGTTCCCTCGTCTTCCCGCTCCCCCTCGTTCTTGTCCTCACTCTCGCTCTCATCTCTCTGTTCCCCGCTCTCGCTTTCCCCGTCCGTCGGCTCGTCGACGTTCTCGCCGATGTCTTCGCCCGCCTGCTCCAGCAGGCGTGTCCGGAGGACCTCCTCGTTGACGTCCCACGGCGGGTCCCAGACGAAGCCGATGTCAGGGCGCGCGAACGGATATTCGCCCTCGCCGCCCTCCACCGGGAGGTCGCCGAGGTCAGGCTGGTCGCCGGGCTCGATGAAGTCGTACACCTCGAGGTCGAACGAGATGGCGGTCTCGTCCTCGGGGCGGTCGGTGACGTACATCCTAGTGACGCCGTTTTCTTCCCGAGCCTCGAGCCCGACGTCGAGGTCGATCGAGATGTTCGTCGCGTGATATACCGGGATCCGGGAGTCCCGTTGGGAGGGGGACGCCTGCAGCAACGTGTACGCCGCCTGTCCGTGGCTCTGCGCGGCCACCTCCGCCTGCAGGACCGCGTCGTACAGCGAGGTGAGGAACTTCTCCAGTTCGGTCATTCCGTCTCGTCCTCCGCGTCCGGGATGACGCCCTCGTCGGTCGTCGCGACGGCGCTGTTCGCGGCCCGTTCGAGCGTCTCCATTCCCGTCGTCTGCGTGTCGACCTCGGCGCGCATTCGGATATCGAGGTCGTACTTGGACTTGGTCCGCTCCGAGAACGTCGTCGATTCGGACGACGGCGCAACTTGCAGCTGCGTCGGCGACGGGAGGAACGGGGCGGTGCCACCGGAGCCATCGCCGCCGTTCCCGTCCTCGTCGCTCTCTTCGGTACGTTCGCCGGTGATCCGCGCCGAGAACGTCTGTTCGATCTCGTGGACGACGAGCTCCGGGAACGAGAGGAACAAGACGATCGGGATCTCCAGCTCCTTCCGGATCCGGCTCTCCTCGCCGGTCTCGCTGTCGATTCCCGTCGTGGCGTAGCTGAACGTGACCGTCCTGAGCGACCCGTCCTCGAACCCGATCTCCCGGAGGAGCCGGAGCGACTCCGTCTGCGCCTGGACGTTCGCCTCGATGGCCGCCACGAGCGGGGCGGAGAACAGCGAGGCGAGCGGGAGGTCGGAGAGGGTCTCTGTAGCTTGCACGGGTCAGTCCTCCTCTCAGCTTCCGGCGCCGTTGCCGCCGTTGCCGCCGTTGCCGCCGTTGGTGGCGCTCCCCTCCGGCACCTCAACGATCGTCTGCTCGAGGACGCCGAGGAGCTTCTTCACCCCCTCAGGCGCCTCGACGGACCCCGCCTGGACGTGGACCTGCTGATCGTACGTCCGCTCGACCTCCTGTGAGCGGCTGCTCTTGCGCTGGTAACTGGAGTTCACCGACCACTCCGTCCGGCCGGTGAACCAGCCCTGTTTCCCCTTGTTCTCGACTTCCAGGTTGAACTCGTCCGAGACCTCGTACGTCTGCAGCGAATTCAGCTTGACGTTGAAGTCCACGGTGACCTGCTCGACCTCGAAGTACGGGACGTTGGTCAACAGCAGGAACGGGATCGTGATCGTGTGGCTCTTGAGCGTGCTGTCGCCGCTCTCTTCGTCGATAACCTCTTTCTCGTAGCTGAACTCGACCATCCGGGGCGACTTCTCGCCGTTCTCGCCCTCGGTGAAACCCACGTCCTTGATGAACTGGGCCGCGGCTTCGGACGCGTCGGTGTTGGCTTTCACCGCCGCGATCAGTGGGCCCCCGATGATCGACTGGTACGGGATGTTCCCCAACTCGGCCGGGAAGTTCGGATTCGGCATGGTTCAAGTTGGAAAATTAATCCTTTTATGTTTAAATGTATGGAGGTGAGTGAAAGTGTAACAAACCCCCCACGTATTTCGCCGCTTCAGAGGGTACTCACCTTCGGAATCGGATGACGGCGTGGAGCGCATGGCGGTCCCACACGGCGATCACAGCCGCTCGTGAAAACGTGGGTTCGCTCGCTCGGCAAGAAGGATCGGCGACGGAATCGCTGGTCCTGTCGCTCGGGGTTTGAAATGCGGGAGACTTGAACAGTACAAGAACGAAATTAGATTCCCCAAATCAATATTTGGTTATCGTTTTACTCTCCCCGGCACTCAATAGCGCTTGCGTGTCATCCAGAAATTAGACGGCGTGACCTCCACTACCATTAGGCAAAAAGTAATGAGAATGAGCGCCCCGATACGTGTTCCCCGATATGGTAAGAGAACTCCTCCCGAGAACGCGCCAAGAAAGGCGAGTGCACCCAGCCAGCCACTCCCTTCCACCATCTTGCCGACTCCAAATAGCAGCTCCAGCACTGTGCCTATCTGAACGGTCGGAGACAAGACACCCACATACTCTGAGCGAAGGAGAGTAGATAGCGGGACCAGCTCGGCGGCTAGCGTACTCATCGGTGCAAGACCAATCCCCACTACGATTCCATTTGCTACTACTACTGATGTCAGCACCCGTTTTTGTACATCTGGGGTAGTGACAGTCACCGCGCTTCCGAAAACTGAGGTCAAAAGAAGCGCCGCAAAACCCCCGATTACCACGTCTTGAATCGCTTGAACAGATTCTACCCCTGCAACATGTGACATAATTATCGTTCAAATTATTTTTTCTCACCGGTTCTTTCTACTGATGATGGCTTGCTGATTAGATCATCTGTATTGAGCGATTTGCGGGTCGCCTGTACTGACCTATCGGAATTGGTCTGTGTGAATAATGTGTTATAGCAATATAATCAATACAAATATAAGATATTAGTGTAATTTGTGTTGTTACCCACGATGTTGTATGATATTAGAACTAAATTTTTAATTCTCTCTTCTGACTTTGCGAGTGAATGTCATACAATATGGCATCTGAGAAAGCGCAAAACGTGTTGAACCGCCGGAATGTCCTCAAACTAGCCGGAGTAGCCAGCCTCGCCGGTTTCACCAGCCAAAGCGTAGCGGGAAACAAGCCAGACAATCCCGGAACAGGACCACAGAATTCATTCGAGCCACTTGAAGCGACGGTTGCCGATATTCGTCAATCTATCACCAACCGTCAAGCCACAGCAGAATCAATCACGAAACAGTATTTAGAACGTATCGACGCGTACGACGACGCGCTGAACGCCATCATCACGGTCAACGACCAAGCGATCGAGCGGGCTCAAACACTAGACGACAAGTTCGAGGAATCAGGACTCGTCGGGCCGCTCCACGGTGTTCCGTTAGTACTGAAAGATAATAATGACACGGCGGAGCTCCCGACGACTGGTGGGTCACTTTCGCTAGAAGACTCGGTTCCGCCCGATGACGCGTTCATCGTGAGCGAACTTCGCTCGGCAGGAGCGATCGTTGTAGCGAAAGCCAACCTTCACGAATACGCTCTCGGCTACGAGACGGTTAGTTCACTTGGAGGACAAACGCGGAATCCGTACGCCCTTGGTCGTGTCCCCGGAGGTTCCAGCGGCGGTACCGGTGCCGCGATCGGGGCCAACTTCGGTGTTCTCGGCACAGGTACCGACACCTGCGGGTCAGTACGTGTCCCGGCGGCATTCAATAACGCCGTTGGAATCCGACCGACAATCGGTCTCGTGAGCCGAGATGGGATCATCCCGCTCATCTTATCACAAGATACTGCCGGTCCGATAACGCGAACAGTCGAAGATGCCGCGATCATGCTTGAAGTCATGGCAGGATACGACCCGTCTGACCCGGTGACAGCACGCGGAGCAGACGAAATCCCGTCAGCAAGTGAGCCGCCGTACGGACCCGGAAAAGGAGCCGGGCCATCCAGCAACCGAGGTGAAGGACCGTTCCCCACAGGCGGCTATGCACAGTTTTTGAACGAAGACGGGCTCGAAAACGCACGTATCGGCGTCCTTCGACAGTTGTTCGGCGCTGATGAGGACGCCGAAGAAGGCGCTTCAGCAGATGCGGCACAGGTCACAGCCGTTGTTGACGACGCTCTCAACGACATGGCTGCCAGCGGCGCCACTATCGTGGACCCTGTCGAAATCTCCGATCTTGAGGCACTTGTTGAGGACGCCAGCACACCATTCTTGAAAGAATTCAAACGAGATCTCAACAATTACTTCGACAGTCTCGGTGTTGACGCTGCAGTAGACTCTGTAACCGAACTCGCGGAGTCCGACGAGTACGCTTGTGCAATCGCCGACACCATCCGCGGCGCAGCAGACGCTGAGGTAGAGGATTTAGAAAACGATCCGGACTACGAGAGCGCATTCAAAGGGAAATACGACTTAGTGAATGCTATCGAACAGGTGCTCGCTGATGAAGATCTTGATGCGATCCTATACCCAACCGTGTCCCGAACGATCGTCGAGGTTGGTGGTGATCAAGAAGGACCGAACTGCGATCTCAGTGCGGTGTCCGGGTTGCCGGCAATCACGGTTCCTGGGGGATTCACCGACAAGGACGAGCTCCCCGTGGGTATTGAAATGCTTGGACGAGAATTTGCTGAGCCGACGCTGATTGAACTCGGATACGCATACGAGCAAGCAACGCAGAACCGGCGGCAGCCTGACCAATTCGGGGCACTCCCTACCGAATCAATCTCAGTTCCAAACCCCGATTTCACCGTTGATAAAGCAACTGACGGCTGTAGTTCAGAAGAATAACACGCAACGCCAACATAGGATATTGGGACAGTTCACTCACTTCGTGCTCATCAGTAAGCGTGTGCTGTCCGTATAATTCGCACGCGATACCTGTTCGACTCCAGACGAAATCCTATGATGACGGGAACTCACGGATGCGACGCGATTCGAATCAACCACGGCAGTGCGTGGCTGTGACGTCGGAGACGACGCTGTGTTGCGGTTCCGTCGGCTCCAGAATGGATGCGGGAGAAGTGGGCCGGCACGAATATTGAATCACGGTCGCAAATCGAAGATTTGCTCCCTGATTCAAATTCGCGCCCTAGCAGTTTCACGCCCACTACGGACTCCTCGCTAGCCCTCGTCGTTGCGAAGTGGGGTGAAAATGGGCCGGCACGAATTTGAATCGTGGTTACGGCCACCCGAAGGCCGAAGGATACCAAGCTACCCCACCGGCCCGCACTCGACAGAAGGCCGTTCGTTCTTTTAACCTTTCCGAAAGCCGGGGACACCGACCGTCTCGTCGACCGTCCGATCCTCCACCGAACGGCCGGCTCACGCCTCGAAGTACCGGTCGCGGTGCTTCCGGCAGCCGGGGTTGAACGCGGCGCCGCAGCGCGGACAGGCGTCGTCGTCGGGCTTCGCCCGACTGCCAGAGGCGCGTTTCGTCTCGCTGTCACCGGACGAAGCCCGGTTGCCCGAGGGACCCTGTCCCTCGCTGTCGTCGGGCTTCGCCCGACTGCCAGAGGCGCGTTGCGCCTCTCCGTCGCCGTCGAGGTACTCGCGGGCGGAAATCGTCGTTCCGCAAACCCCGCACAGCACCGCGGGCTCGTCGAAGCGGCCGCGGGGCCACGGTTCGGCCTCGTGGTCGGTCGCGGCCTCGTGGCAGGCGTCGCAGGGGTAGTACGCCTCGCAGCAGCCGAACCGGAGCGCGATCACGTCGACGGAGTCGTCCCAGTGCGCGCAGCGCGTCTCGGGGTCGACGGCGACCCCCCGCAGCGGGACCGCGAACCGGTCGTCTGTCGCGGGCGGGGTCGTGGTCCGGCGCTCAGTAGGACTCGTAGCCATCGGTGTCGAGCCAGTTGTGGACGACGGAGACGGTGTGATCGGCGTGGAGCAGTTCGGGACCGACGCGCACGCGGCGCTCCGCGCGCTCCGCGAGCAGTTCCGCTTCCTCGTCGGTGAAATCGCGATGGTCCGAGAGCACGAACACGGGATCCGTCGGGGGCGCGGCCTCGACGAGGGGGTCGCCGCCCTCGTGGAGCTGGACGAGCGTCGGGTCGCCCGTCGAGCCCGCGGCGCCGCCGTCGAGCAGCCGATCGAGGGTCGCTTCGAGCCCCATCCGCCGGAGCTCGACGCCCGGCGAGACGTCGGCGGGCATGTGGCCGATGGCGTCCGCCTTCGCGGCGAGCGCGTCGCGCATCCGGGCGGCGACGTTGCGCTCGTCCGGGTGGAGGTGCCGGAGGCTGTCCGCGTCGAAGGTGACCGTGAGCTCGTCGGCGACGACGAGGTGAACGCGCACGGACTCCCGGATCCCGTGCGAGAGGAAGACGCCGGTCGCGACGCACCGACAGAGCAGGTCGAGCCGCCCCGCACCGGGGAGGTCTGACAGCGAGACGGCGTCCGGATCGGTCGGCGTCTCGTGACCGATGACGACGAACTGGCGCATGCGTCCGGGTCGACCCGGACCCTGATAAGGACCGCGACCGGAGGTGACGGTATGAGCGTCGCCGGACTCTGTCAGGTGTGCGAGGCGGCACCGGCCCGCCACGGCTGCCCGCGGTGCGGGCGCGCCGTCTGCGACGACCACTGGGTCGACGCCGCGGGCGCCTGCACGGTCTGCGTGCAGGGGCGCCAGCAGTGAGGGTACGGGGACGCCGACAGCGACCCGACGCGGTCTCTCTACCGGTGTCGGTTCAGCCGCTTTTTGAGTCGCTTCGCGGCGTCGCCGGCGGCGCCGAAGTACGTCGCCTCGTCGCCGGGGCGGGTCGACTCCTCGCCGGCGAAGATGATCCCGCGAGAGGAGTTGACGAGCCCGACGTCGACCGCGGCGTCCGGGCGGGTCGCGAGCCCGTGCTCGACCGCGGCCTCCGCGTCGCCGCCCTGCGCGCCGACGCCGGGGACGAGGAAGGGGATCTCGGGGACGATCTCGCGGACCTCCGCCAGCTCCTCGGGCGCGGTCGCGCCGACCACGAGCCCGACGTTGCCGTTGCCGTTCCACACGTCCGCGAGCGCCGCGACGCGCTCGTAGAGAGGCTCGCCGGAGGCGAGTTCGAGGTCTTGGAGGTCGCTCCCGCCGGGGTTCGAGGTGCGACAGAGGACGAACACCCCCTTCTCCGCGCGGTCGAAGAACGGCTGGAGAGAGTCGCGGCCGAGGTACGGGTTCACGGTGATCGCGTCGGCGTCGTCGAGCGCCGCGGCGTACTGGCGGGTGGTGTTGCCGATGTCGGCGCGCTTGGCGTCCAGCAGGACCGGCACGTCCTTGCCGTGAGCGTAGGCGATCGTCTCCCGGAGCGCGCGCCAGCCGTCGGCGTCCTCGTAGAACGCGGCGTTCGGCTTGTAGCAGGCGGCGTGTTCGTGGGTCGCGTCGATGACTCGGCGGTTGAACGCCCAGCGCGGCAGGTCGGCGTCGGCGACGAAGTCGGGGAGCCGGCTCGGGTCCGGGTCGAGGCCGACCGAGACGACGCTGTCCGTCGACTCGATCCGGGCCGCGAGCGTCTCGAAGAAGCTCATGGCACCCACTGCGGCCGGGGGCGCGCTAAACGTTGCGTTCCGCCCGAGCGTCTCGCTCGGGGTGCGTCACTCGCCCGGAGCGACCGGGCGGCTGTGCCCGGCGCACGCCGTGATCGTCCCCCGCAGGTACCGCGCTTCCGTCAGCGTCTCCGAGTTGTCCGCGAGCGCCCGCCTGGCGGCCGTCGTCCGCGCGTCGAGCCGCGCGAGCGGGTCGTCTCCGTCCACGTCGAACAGCCGCCCGTTCAGGCGGGCGAACGCTGAGAGCGCGGCGTTCGCGGGGCGACTCCCCCGCGGCGCGAACGCGGCGACGACGACGCTGTCGGCCAAGTCGCACCAGTCGCTCACGACCGCGTACGGGTCCGGGAACAGCGACGTGACGAACGTCGCGAGCACCGCGTCGGCCGACCGGATCGGCGGGTCGGTCGCGTCCCCCCGCACGAACTCGACGTTCTCCCACCCCCGGCGCCCCGCCAGCCCTCGCGCCCGGTCGAGCATCGCGCCGGTGATGTCGACGCCGACGACCCGTCCCGTCGGCCCCACGGCCGCCCGAAGTGCCGGGACGTTGACGCCGGGCCCGCAGCCGAACTCGACGACGGTGTCGCCGGGGTCGAGGTCGAGCGCCCGCACGCAGCCGGCCCGCACGCCCCCGACCGAGGCGGTCGCCCGCGCGAACCAGTCGTAGACCCGCGCCCACGCGGCGTACCCTCGCTGGATCCGGTAGGTGGGGGGCTCGTCTCCGGGCGGCTCCTCTCCCGGCTCCGGCGGCGACCGCGGCCGCCGACGGTCTCGGGTCACGGCGGGGCTCGCACGGCCGCGGGAGCGGTCTTCGGCCACCACAGCTCCGGGCCGTCGCGCGCGACGGTGGAGTAACACCGATCGCTCCCGTCGCAGTCCCGCGGGCGCTGGTAGTCGATCCCCCGCTCCGCGAGGTAGGTCACGTAGCCGTCGTCGACGCGGTCGAGCTTCTCGTGACACACCCACTTCTCCCCGTAGACCCCGGCGCCGACGTTCCGGTACGGACAGGTGAATTCCGTCCGCTCCGCGCCGGCCTCGCTGTCCGTCTCGTCGATGTCGACGCCGACCGACCGGTACGCGAGCCGGAGCCGCCGGACGACGCGCTCGGGGGACGACGCGCCGAGGAAGAGGCCGTGCGCGAGGACGTAGCCGAAGCCGTGAAGCAGCCGCTCGAGGCGCGTCAGGTCGTCGGGGTCGTCGTCCAGCAGCGACCGCAGCGTCGCGTACCACCCCGCGATCTCCGTCACCGCCGCGGCCGCCTCGTCGGCCGCCACGAGCGCCCGCCGCTTCTCCGGGAGCGGCGCGGCGCCGTCCGAGAGCCGGAACGACGGCACCGCCTCGACGTGTTCGAGCACGTCCTCGCGGAGGACGTCGCCCGCAGCGTACGAGTCCGTCAGCTCCGTGAGCTCGGGGTACCACTCGCGCGTCAGCCTGCCGTACGTCCCGTCGAGGAGGTCGTCGATCCGGTCGGCCGCGCCGGGATCGATCGGTTCGGAGTCGGCCGCCGCGGGGAACGCGTCGACGACCCGCCGGAGTTCGGCGGGGTCCGGTCCTGCCATGGTGTCACGTGGCGGGCGACGGCCTTGAATACGCATGTTGCCGAGGACGCGCTCGGCGACTCCGGCGACGGTGCCGGCCCCGAGGCCCGCTTACCGACCGAACGGGTTCTCGATCCCCTGGGCCAACGGCATGTCGAAGTAGTCCAGCTCGTCGACCTCGCTGATCGAGCCGTCGGCGATCCGCTCGAACGTCGCCATGAACCCCGCGACGGTGATTTTGACCGTCGTGCCGATGGCCTTGTGGCCGCGCTGGTCGCTCTGGTGAGACACCTCGTACAACATCCCGGCGGCGTCGGTCTGTGGACACAGCGCGTCGAGATACGATCCCCACAGCGGGCCGTAGCCGTACCGGGTGAGCGTGTTGAACTTCCCCTTCCCGAACTGCTGGGCCTGCTCGTTGACGAGCTGGTTGAGCCGCAGCGACCGGGTCTGGGCGTCCTCCGACATGTACGGGTTCCCGCTGCCGACGTAGCTCGCGTAGTCGACGCCGTCGAGACCGATGTACCGGGGACCGAACGGCGCCATCACGCTCATGATCGACTGCCACTGCGGGCCGTTGCCTTGGTCCGGGGACTCCGGATCCACGGTCGGACCCTGGTGGTGGTGCGTGATCGCCCAGTCCGGGTCGGCGTCGAGGAACGACTCGGTCACCGCCCGGTTCTCGGGGTTGAGGTTGAGTCCGACCGAGCGTAGCACCTTGTACGGATTGTCGCCGTCGACCGTGGGGTCGCGGAGGTCGAACGGGACCTCTTCGACGGGGATATCGAGGTAGCCGAACTGTGGATCGTCCTTGAGGACGGTCCACCAGTCCTCGTCCTCGTCGAACGGCTCGAAGTTGGGGAAGACGCTGAACCCGCGGTTCATGTCGTACCCCGGCACGTCGCCGGAGTAGTACGAGTTCGCGTTGATGTACCGAGAGTCGCCCTCCTCCCACGTGCTCGTGTTGTACCGGCGCTGCCGGAGTTCGCCCTCGGTACCGAGCCCATCGTCGCCGACGAAGTTCGCGCCGTCGGGGTTAACCCGGGGAACGATGGTGATCGTGAGGTTGTCGAGAATCTTCTCGACCCGCCGGGATCCGCCGCTCGCCAGTCGATTGAGGATTTTCACGACGGCTTCGGCCCCCGAGGGCTCGTCACCATGGATCTGGTTGATGAGGTGGAGACTCTCGTCGCCGTCGCCGATAGTGACCTCCCAGACCGGGTCTCCGCGGCCGGCCGATTCGCCGATCTGTTCCAGTTCGACGCGGTCGCTCCGCCGGTCGACCTGTTTCAGGCGTTCGCCGAGCTGCTCGTTGTCGAGGTACGCCTCGTAGTTGACTGCGCGCTCGTTCGGTGCCCACGGGCCGCCGGGCCGGTAGTCGCTGCCCGACTGCGCGCTTACCGTCGACCCGAATCCGGCGAGGGCGACCGCTGCGACACCGCTCTGAAGGAACCTCCGTCTGTGCATACTGGTAGCACCCGACTCGAAATGGTTTAATTTATCGTATATATAGTTTGCTGTATTTATACTGTTTAAGAATTATTTAATAGTCATCACAACCCGATCCGATCTTTCAGCCGCCGGACGCTCCGACTTGCCTTCCGGCCGAGCGACGTCGCCGCGAACGCGCCGCGGACGAACCAGTCGGTCGGGATCCGATCGGGAAAGCCGAGCGGGCCGACGCGGGAGACGCCGACCGTCCGCGATTCGGTGTACCGCCGGATCCCCTCCGGGCCGTGGCGGCGTCCGAGCCCCGAGTCGCCGAACCCGCCCATGGGGGCGTCGACCGCGCCCCACGTCGCGATGAAGCCGTCGTTGACGTTGACGGTGCCGCAGTCGATCTCGCGGGCGACCGCCGCGCCGCGCTCACGGTCCGCGGTCCACACGCTCGCGTTGAGGCCGTACGGCGAGTCGTTCGCGGCCTCCACGGCGGCGGCCGCGTCCGGGACGGGCGTCACGACGACGACCGGCCCGAACGTCTCCTCGCAGGCGACCGTCGCGTCGGGCTCGACGCCCGTCAGGACGGTCGGCTCGTAGCAGTAGGGGGCAACGTCCGGCCTGTGGCGACCCCCCGTCTCCACGGTCGCGCCGTCCTCCCGGGCCTCGTCGACGTGGCTCCGGACGCGGGCGAGCTGGTCGGCGTCGATCAGCGAGCCGAGGTCGGCGTCGTAGTCGTAGCCAGTCCCCAGCGTGAGGTCCTCCGTCTCCCGGACGAACGCGGCGAGGAACGGCTCGTAGGCCGACTCCTCGACGTACATCCGCTCGGCGGAGAGACAGAGCTGCCCGGCGTTCGAGAAGCAGGCGTCGACCGCGCCGCGGGCCGCCTCGTCGACGTCGGCGTCGCTGAGCACGACGAGAGGGTTGTTGCCGCCGAGCTCCAGCGAGCAGTCGATCAGGTTCCGGCCCGCGCGCTCGGCGACGGTCCGGCCCGTCTCGGTGCTCCCGGTGAACGCCACGTAGTCGACCGCGTCGATCAGCGCGGGCCCGACCGTCGCCCCCTCGCCGGTGACCATCTGGAAGAGGTCGTCCGGGAGGCCGGCGACCTCCAAGAGCTCCGAGAGCAGCAGTGCCCCGTACGGCGTCTTCTCGTCCGGCTTGCAGACGACGGCGTTGCCCGCGGCGAGCGCCGGGAGCGCGTCGGCCATCGACAGCGTCAGCGGGTAGTTCCACGGCGAGATGACGCCGACGACGCCGACCGGGTCGTAGGTGACCGTCGCGGTCGCGAGCCCGGGGAAGGCCCCCTGTCGGCGGTCCTCGGCGAGGGCGTCGGGCGCCTCGTCCGCGAGGTACGTGCAGCCGGTCGGCACGTCGAACAGCTCCTCGACCGCGGTTCGCCGGGATTTCCCCGTCTCCAGTTGGAGGACGTCGAGCAGCTCCTCGCGGTGGTCCGTGACGAGGTCGCCGAACCGATCGATGACGGCCGCGCGCTCGGTCGCGGGGGTCTCGGCCCACTCGGCCTGCGCCGCCCGGGCGCGCTCGACCGCGGCGTCGACGTCGTCGCCGTCGCAGGCCGGCACCGAGCCGATCCGCTCGGTCGTCGCCGGCGCGAACACGTCGAGGGCGTCGCTCTCGCCCGGCGCGTCCCTCGACGTAGTGGAACTCGCGCGGCGCACGCGCTCGGTGAGGTCGTCGAGTCGTCGCGTCGAGAGGTGCGGGGCGTCCGCGAGCGCGGTGGGAGGATTCGTCGAGGACATCGGATACGAAAACACACGGTCGGGCGGGGGAAAGCCGTGCCGGTGGCCCGGACGGAAGGCGAACCGGTGAGGATTATAAAAGGGGTAAGTACGAGTGCGAAGGCGACCGCTCCCCCGGTCACTTCCTCGAATCGACGGATTCTCCGATGCGGTCGGCCGGCGCGTCGTGCTCGGAGAGCATGTCGATCACTTCGAGCAGCAGCGACACGACGAGCGGGCCGACGATGAGCCCGACGGCACCGAGCGTGAGGATACCGCCGACGAATCCGACGAAGTACAGCCCGGGAGAGATCCGACCGGTCCAGTCGGCGAGCTGCGTCCGGATCACCGCGTCGGGGACGAACGAGACGACGACGAGGCCGAGCGCCAACACGGCGACCGCCCGCCCGGTCTCCCCGACGAGGACGTCTCCAGCGGCCAGCGCGACGACGAGCACGCTCGGGCCGATGACCGGAACGAACTGGAGGACGGCCGCGATGACGGCCAGCAGGACCGGAGAGCCGTACCCGAGGCCCCAGAACACCGCGACCGCGAGCACGAACGTCGCCGACGCCGTCGCCGCCTGCAGGACGTAGATCGAGTACAGCGTCTCCCGCGTCCGCTCGTGGAGCCGCGTCGGGATATCGTGGTACTCGGTCGGGACCACGCCGAAGACGGCGGTTCCGACCGCCCCGGGTCGGTAGAGGATCCCGTACACGAGGAAGGTGAACACGACGAGCTCCAAGACGAGCCGGGGCGCCGCGGCCGCGACCGCGAGCGCGGCCCCTCGGACCCACGCCTCGGCGGCCGCCACGTACGGCACCATCTCGATGACCAGCTCGAACCCGCCAACGGTGATCGGGACGGCGTCGGGGATCTGGCCGATGATCTCGATCAGCTCCGCCCGCCGCCGATACAGCACGTAGAGCAGCGGGACCACGAGGAGCACGGCGGCAACGAAGGCGACGGCGGTGGTCGCGACGCACGCGATCCGCCGGGACAGCCCGCGTTCGACGAATCGCTGCCGGATCGGATACAGGACGTACGCGACCGTGACCGCGAAGACGACGGTTCGGAGCACCTCCGCCAGCACGATCGCCGCGAGCGCGGCCACCGCGACGAGCAGCGTGCCTAGCAGTCGCCTCCGGTTGAGTAACATGGTATCCGGTCGCAAGCAGGGCCAAAAGCCGTTGCGGTGACGAACCGCGGGACCCGGCCGCCGGCGCCGTCCCCCTCGGGAGCGCGTCTCGCTCGCGATCGCCGCGTGGGACCGTAGCACCTAACCTCGCGCCACTCCCACGTCCGGTATGCGCATCGACCCGTTCGGCCTCGAACGCTGGTTCGCGGAGTACGAGCACGAGGCCGACATCATGTTGGCCGAGAGCGGGATCCGCTCGCTGGACGCGAGCCGGTTCGACTTGGATCCGGGCCGGCTCGACTACGTCATCCCGACGAACGGCGACCCCGAGTTCCGTGCGTCGGTCGGCGACCGCTACGGCCGGAGCGCCGACGAGGTGCTGTTCACCTGCGGGACGCAGGAGGCGAACTTCCTCGCGTTCCTCTCGCTGCTGGGCGACGCCGAGAGCCCCGACCCCGACTCGACGGTCGGCTCCGGCAGCCACGCGGTCGTCGTCACGCCGACGTACCAGGCGCTCCACGCCGTGCCGGACGCGTTCGGCGACGTGACCCGCGTCGAACTGGAACCGCCCGAGTGGGAGCTCGACGCTGAAGCGATCGCCGACGCGGCCCGCGACGACACCGCCGTGATCGTCGTCAACAACCCGAACAACCCCACGGGTCAGTATCACGACGAGACGGCGATGCGGGCGGCCTACGACATCGCCGTCGATCGCGACGCGTACCTCCTCTGTGACGAGGTGTACCGGCTGCTCGCCGACGATCCGCAGCCGCCGGTCGCGAGCTTCGGCCGCCACGGGATCTCGACGACGAGCCTCACGAAGGCGTACGGGCTCGCCGGGCTCCGGTTCGGCTGGATCGCCGGCCCCGAGGCGGTCGTCGAGCGCGCGTGGCGGTGGAAGGATTACACCACTATCTCCCCGTCGCTGTTCGGCCAGCACGTCGCGAAGCAGGCGCTCGGCCGACGCGAGCCGCGGATCCTCGAGGAGAACCGCGAGTTGGCGGCGACGAACCGCGCGATCGTCGCGGACTGGATCGAGCGCCACGACCTCGACTGGCACGACCCGGTCGGCGTCAACGGGTTCGTGACGGTGCCCGACGGCTTCGACGACGCCGAGGCGTTCTGCCGCACCGTCGTCGAGACGGAGAGCGTCGTACTCGCGCCCGGCGGGCTGTTCGGCTTTCCGAACCGCTTCCGGATCGGGTTCGGGCTGCCGACCGACGAGCTGGAGGAGGGCCTGCGGCGGGTGAGCCGCGCCATGGAGGCGGCGAGCGCCGACCGCCGGGAGGCCGACGCGGAGAGGGGTGCCTGAGATGGGCTTTTTCGGCGAGCTCAAGGAGGACGTCGTCGGCTTCGTCCGCGACCCGACCGACGAGCAGAAGGCGCTGCTCGTCGCCTTCGTCGCGATGATGATCGCCGACCGCGCCCTCTGGTGGGTCGACTTCCCGTTCGTCGTACGGACGACCGCGGCGGTCGGGGTCGGCTTCATCGGCCTCTTCATCGCCAGCTACCTGATCACCGGGCAGTTCGTCCCGCCGGACGGCGACGCGGACGACGAGGGGGAGCCCGAGGAGTACGTCGACGAGCTCGACCCCTGAATCGGGGGCCCCAGGTCGGCGTCGACGACAGCCCGTTCCGCGGCGCGGCCGAACGCCCGAACGCCGGCGTCGACGCCGTTCCAAACCGTTTATACCCGCCCCGGAAAAAGTAGCGCGTATGCCGCGAGAGCAGAAGCAGGTTCGCGAACTCCAGGAGGGCAGCTACGTGATGATGGACGGTTCCCCCTGCAAGATCAACCACTACAGCACTGCAAAGCCCGGAAAACACGGGAGCGCCAAGGCGCGCGTCGAGGGCAAGGGCGTCTTCGACGACAAGAAGCGCTCGCTCTCCCAGCCGGTCGACGCGAAGGTCTGGGTCCCGATCATCCAGCGGAAGCAGGGCCAGGTCGTCAACGTCAACGACGACGAGGTCCAGGTGATGGACTTAGACACCTACGACACGTTCACGATGCGCATCCCCGAGGGCGAGGACTTCACCTCGGACGACAACATCGAGTACCTCGATTACGAGGGCCAACGGAAGATCATCGGGTAATCGGCGATGTTTCCCGGGGCGACGACCGACCGCGAAGCTGCTTCTTACGTGGTCGTCGGCGCTCCGCTCGACGCCACGACCACGTTTCAGCCGGGCACCCGGTTCGGACCGGACCGGATCCGGCGCTTCTCCGAGACCTACGACGACTACGACCGCCGCACCGACAGTCGCTTCTCCGCGCTGGGCGTTCACGACGCGGGCGACGTCTCCCCCTGGGACGACGTCGAGGCGTACCTCGATCACCTCGCCGCCGAACTGCGGAGCGTCGGCTACGACGACGCCGTCCCCCTGCTTGTCGGCGGCGAACACACGGTCACGTACGCGGGCGTCGAGGCGGTCGACCCCGACGCGCTCGTCGTCTGCGACGCCCACCTCGACCTCAGGGACGCGTACGACGGGAATCCGTGGAACCACGCCTGCGTCACGCGCCGGTGCCTCGACGACCTCGGCGTCGACCGGGCCGTGATCGTCGGCGCGCGAACCGGCTCCGAGGCGGAGTGGGACCGCGCGTCCGACGCCGACGTCGAGGTCGTCGCGCCCGAACACGCCCGCGAGTGGATCGACGGACTCGCGAGCGACGAGGGTGACGACCCCTTCGCGGGCGAGTCCGTCTACTGCTCGATCGATATCGACGGGCTCGACCCCGGCTTCGCGCCGGGGACCGGGACGATGGAGCCGTTCGGGCTCGATCCCCGCGAGGCCCGTGACTTGGTGCGGGCTGTCGCGCCCCGGGCCGAGGGCTTCGACGTCGTCGAGGTGAACGACCGCGACGACGGGCAGGCCGCGGCGGCCGCCGGGAAACTGCTGCGGGAGTTCGTGCGGGCGCACGAGGACGGGCGGTAGCCCCGCAGCCGGGAGCGACGCGCCGTGTTCGCCCGCCCGCCGCGAGCGCTTACCGGTCGACCGAACGGGTCAACGCGAAGACGAAAAGCGCCACGAGGAACGCCCCGAGGAACCCCTGCGCCGAGCTGAGCAGACGGACGGAGAACGACTCGGCGGGCGCCGGCCCGATCACGAAGGTGATGAAGCTCTGGAAGCTGAACAGCAGCAGTTCGCCCGCGGAGTCGGCCGGGACGCCAAGCGCGGCGTACCCGCCGGCGAAGGCGAGGACGACGACGACCGACGACAGCATGGTCCAGCTCGGCCGCTCGCCGTATCCCGCCGTCGCGTCGAGGACGGCGTTCGCGAGCCAGTCGTACGCGGCGACCGCGCGGTCGGCCCCGCGCTCCGACCTGACATCCGCGGCGTGACCGGCGCGGCGGTGGCGCATCTCGCGCCTGAAGAACTCCGCCGCCGCGGTCGCGTCCCCGACGCCGTTGGCTCCGGTCTTCGCCTGCTGATACGTGGTCTCCAGGCGTCGGGGGCCGGGATCCGGCTCCGGGAGGTCGGCGTCCGTCTCCGTGTCGTGGAGCCGCCAGCTGATCGCTTCGAGCGCCCCGTGGTGGGGACCGAACCGGAAGCCGTCGAACGAGGTCCCGAGGAACCTGACCGCGGCGAGGGGCGCGATCGGTCCGTCGCCGGCCTCGATCCGAACCCTTCCGATCCGGGCGTCCGCGAAGTCGTACGTGACCGTCCCGTCGCCGGGGTGGGCGATCCGGCCCTCGCTCACGGACGCCCCGTGTGCCGTCACGGTCGGCCGGTCTCCGTCGTCAGCCGGAGAGACGTCGCTCCGGAGCCGACCGATCTCGCACCCGTCGAGGCGGACGTCGCCGCCGGCGCGGACAGCCTCGAATCCGGCGAGGTGGTCGAACCGGGCCGCCCTCGCGTCGAGGCCGTCGTCGAGGCGCGCGCCGGTCGCATCGACCGTGTCGCCGAACGTGGTCCGGCCGGCCGTCTCCGGGTCGTGGAATGAGATCCGCTCCTCGGACTCGACCCACCGGAGGTCGACGCCGGACCGGCACTCCGCGTCGGCGAGCGACAGTCCCGACCCGAACCGGGTGGCCCCGTCGCGCGTCCCGCCGTTACAGTCGATTTCGCCGGCGACGACCGCCCCGTCGAACGCGACCGCGCCGCCGAACTCGCAGTCCGCCATCGAGAGCTGGCCGCCGATCCGCGCCGAGGCCGCGGAGACGGCCGCGCTCGTCTCCGTCCGGTCGAGGGTCGCTCCGCGGTCCAGTTCGGCGCCGTCGAGCCGCCCCGTACCCGACACCGTCGCGTCCGCGAGGTACAGTCGGCCGTCGAACACGACCTCTCGGAGGTCGAACCCGGCCTCGAACGTCGCCTGCTCGAAGTCGACCGCGCCGTCGAACCGCGTCTCGGTGCTGTGCTGTTCCGGGTGGAACTGGACCGGCCCCTCGAACGTCGCGTACCGGAAGTCGGTCGCGCCGTCGACCGCGACCCCCTTGAACACCGTCGGGCCGCCGACGCGCATCCCGTGGTCGGCGCTCGCGTCGTTCCCGTTGAACCCGTCGCCGAAGGCGCTGTCAGTGAACGCGAGTGCGCCGCCGACCGACGTGCCCATCGCGCGGACCTCACCGTCGAAGGTCGCGTCGGCCGCAAGGACGGAGCCCTCGACCGCCGCGCTGTTCACTTCCGTCCGCTCGTCGACGCGGACGAGGTTCGCGTTCACTGTGCCGCCGACCTCGGCGTCGCTGAGGGCCAGCCGACCGAGTTCCGCGCGGGTGACGCTGAACGAGCCGTCGACCGTCGCGAACGCGAAGTCCGCGGCGCCGTCGACCGTCGCCTTCCTGAGGTCGACGCTCGCCGCACTGAGGCCCTGACAGCGGAGATCGCCGAAACAGGTCAGTCCCTTCGCGTCGAAGTCGCCGGCGACCGTCGCGCCGTCGAGGCGGAGGTCGCTGCCGACGGTCGCGCCGTCGACCGCGATCTCGCCGACCGTCGCGTCCGCGAGGTCGACGGCGTGGGAGCGGTCGCCCGCGAGCAGCGTCCCCGGCGGGAGCGCGAGTCGCTCGATCGTGGCGCCGTAGAAGCGGCGGCGACGCGGGTCCGACTCGCCGGCCGCGACCGCCGCCTCGAACGCCGCGGCGACGCGGTCCGCGCCTCCGTCGCCCGCTGGTCGGTGGAACACGCACCGCTCGTCGCCGTCGGCCGGGTGAGGACACTCCCAGCCGGCCGGTGCCGCGTCGGCGTCCTCGTGAACGTACCCGCACCGGTCCTCGGTCTCGGTCATGGCGGTGGCAACGACGAACGGTCAAATAAAAAATTCGTAACCGGGGACCGTCTCACCGACCGCCTACGACAGCTCGGAGAGCCGCCGCCGGGCCGCGGTGACGGCCTCCATCGCGTCGATCCACTCGCGCGGGTCCGTACACCAGATGCGGTCGCCCTCCACGCTGACGCAGAACACGGAGTCGGTGGAGGGCGAGAGGGTTACCCCGTCGACGTCGGACCGGTCGCCGAGGTACGAGTCGATCAGGCGTCGGGCCGTCTCCGCCTCCGGCTGGAGGCGACTGCCGGCCGCGTATTCGATGGCTATCTCTGCCATGGTCGGTCGTAGGAACTACATGATTAATAACTACTGTTTTCTGGCAGTGCTTGCGGAGTTTTCCGACGGGGGGTCCGTCGCCGTCTCTCCCCGAGACGGCGTGGCCGGCTCACCGGTCGTCGTACACGACCTCGCCGTCGACGACCGTCATCGCGACGTCGACGTCGCGGATCTCGTCGGCCCGCTCCCACGGTGACGCGTCGAGGGCGACGAGGTCCGCGCGCTTTCCGACGGCGACCGTGCCCAGCCGGTGCTCGTCGAAGCCCGCGTACGCCGCGCCGCGGGTGTACGCTCGCAGCGCCTCGGTCACCGTCAGCCGCTGCGCCTCCGCGGGGGCGTTGACCGCGTGGTGGACGCCGAGCAGGGGGTCCATCGGCATCCCGTCGGAGCCGAACGCCAGGCGAACGCCCGCGTCGAGCATATCGCGGTAGCGGTTCGTCGCGGCGGTGCGGTCCGGCCCGAGCCGGGACTCGTAGAGCCCGTTCTCGCCGGCCCACTTGAGGAAGTTCGGCTGGACGCTGGCGACGACGCCCGACTCGGCGAGCCGGTCGATCGCGGCGTCGTCGGCGAGCTCGACGTGCTCGATCCGATGACGGGCCTCGCCGGGATCCGTATGGGAGGCGTCTTCGTAGGCGTCGAGCACGGCGTCGACCGCTTCGTCGCCGATGGCGTGTGCGGTGAACTGGTAGCCGGCCTCGGTCGCCGCGGCGACCGTTTCCGCCAGTTCGTCGGGGTCGACGACCCACTGACCGGTCTCGTCGGGGGCGTCCGCGTACGGCTCGGAGAGCTTCGCCGTCCGTCCCCCGAAGCTCCCGTCCGTGTACGACTTGATCGCGCCGGTCTCGACGGTGTCGCTCCCGTCGTTCGTCCCGAGGCCGACCTCGCGGAGCGCGTCCAGGTGGTCGCTCCAGTAGTTGATCCGGACGCGCGCGGTCAGCTCGCCGGCCGCGTCCAGCTCGCGGTACGCCCGCGGCGCGTGAGAGTTCCGCACCATGTCGTGGAACCCGGTGATCCCCTTCGCGGCGCAGTCGGCCAGCGCGGCCTCGACGATCTCCTTCGTCTCGGCCGGTCCGGATTCGAACGCCTCGTAGATCGGGTCGATCGCGCTCTCGAGGAGGACGCCGGTCGGTTCGCTGTCCCCGTCGGTCGGCACCGTCTCGTCGGGCGCCGCGGCGAGCGCGTCCGCGAACCGATCGAGGGCGACCCCGTTGACCGCGGCGACGTGCATGTCCTCACGGAAGGCGGCCACGGGTCGCTCGGTCGAGACGCGGTCGAGGTCCCCCCGCGTCAGGTAGCGGTCCTCGTCCCACGTCGACTCGTCGTAGCCGTAGCCGAGGACGGGGTCGGCGGCCGGACCGGAGTCGGTACCCGCCTCGTCGGCCTCCTCCACCTCCGCCGCTCGTTCTTTGAGCAGGTCGACCGCCTCGGCCGGGGAGTCGGCGGTCGAGAGGTCGGCGTGGACGAGGTATCGCCCGACCGTCGTCAGGTGGGTGTGGGCGTCGACGAAGCCCGGGAGGAGGACGCGCCCGCCGAGGTCGACGACGTCGGTGTCGACCCCTTCCAGGAACTCGACGTCGCGGGTGGGCCCGAGCCGGACGATCGCCCCGTCCCGGACCGCAATCGCCTCGCGCGTCTCGTCGGGCGCCGCGAGGGTGTGGACCTCCCCGTTCACGAACAGTCGATCCGCGGCCGCTGTCATGGAGGGTCCGGCGCGTTACAGCGTGTTAACCGTTCGGGAAACGGCGACCGATTTATTCGCCGAGCGCGCGAATCGCCGCGTATGTACGACCGGATACTGCTCCCCACGGACGGCAGCGAAGGCGTGGACCGCGCGATCGACCACGCCGTCGACGCCGCGGACCGATACGACGCGACCCTCCACGTGCTGTACGTCGTCGACAGCGACGTGATCAACGCGTACTCCGGCGACGAGTTCGTCGACGGCGCGGAGGGCGCCGAGGAGACGTTAGAGGAGCGCGGCCGCGAGGCGCTCGAGGCGGTGGCGTCCCATGCCACCGACGCGGGCGTCGACGTCGTCACCGACCTGGTGTACGGCGTCCCCCACGAGCAGATCCTCCGCTACGTCGACGAGGAGGACATCGACCTGACGGTGATGGGATCGAAGACGCGGTCCGGCGACTACCGGCGGATGCTGGGCTCCGTCACGGAACGCGTCTCGCGTCGGTCGACCGCGCCGGTCAGCATCGTGAAGACGACGGTTTCGGAGTAAGCGCGGGCGTCGACCGCGGGGGTGGCCGCATTAGACCGCGGCCAGCGAGCGGACGAGGGGAACCCCCACGACGTCGGTGACGCCGACGGAGGAGAGCACCGCGAGCACGAGCACGGCCGAGGCCCACGCGACGAAGCCGATGATCCCCGCGTGGACCCACGAGACGCCGTAGCGCCGCCGGATCAGCCACACCCACGCGATCAGCGGCATGAACTCGCCGATCAGCGGGATCCACGAGAGGAAGAAGGCGGCGAGCCCCCAGACGATCGCGCCGAACAGCGCCGTGAAGACGGCGTGGCCGTAGTCGCGCGTGCCGGTGACGACCGCGGCGCCGACGAAGATCGCCAGGCCGCCGACGAGGAGTCCGACGACGAAGGTGACGGCGGAGCCGATGAGCGTCATGGCTCACCTCTCTCGGCGAGCCACTTGGGGGCGTCGCCCCGATCCGCGAGACCGGCCCCGCTACAATCGCTCGCGAACGTCGCCCGCGACCGCCGACAGCGCCGCCTCCGCGACGTCGACGCGGTCGGCGAGGCTACAGAACCCGTGAGCCATCGCCGGGTAGTGGCGGTGCTCGACCGGCGTCCCCTCCGCCTCGAACCGCTCCGCGAGCGCGACGCCGTCGTCCCGGAGTGGGTCGAAGCCGCCGGTGACCACCGTGGCGGGCGGGAGGTCGCCGAGGTCGTCCGCGCGGAGCGGCACCGCGAACGGGTTGCGCGCGTCCACCGGGCTCCGGAGGTACTGCTCGAAGAACCACCGCATGTCGGCGCGGGTGAGCAGCGGGCCGTCGGCGTTCTCGCGGTACGAGTCGGTCTCGAAGTCGTCGCCCGCGATCGGGTAGAGGAGGAACTGGCCGGCGACGTCGGCGGGGTCGCCCCCCACGTCTCGGCCGTACAGACACGCCGCGAGCGCGAGCGTCGCCCCGGCGCTGGTGCCGGAGACGCCCAGCCGGTCCGGGTCGCCGCCGAAGGCGGTCGCGTTGTCAGCGGTCCACTCGACGGCCGCGGCCGCCTCGTCGACCGCGACGGGGAACGGGTGTTCGGGCGCGAGCCGGTAGTCGACGGAGACGACCACGGCGTCGGCGCGGGTCGCCAGTTCGCGACAGGGGCCGTCGATCGAGTCGAGGGTGCCGAGCGTCCAGCCGCCGCCGTGGAAGTGGACGAGGGTGCGGGTGGGCGGAGTCGACCGATTGAGGGCTTCCTCCGGGCGGTACACCCGCATCGGCACCTCGCCGTGGGGACCGTCGAACGCGAGGTCCCGGACGTCGGCGACCGCGGGTTCCGGGTCGCCGGAGAACACCTCGTCCTCGACGCGTCTCGCGGCGTCGACCGAGAGCGCGTGCCACTCGGGGAGTCCGAGCGCCTCGATCTCGTCGACGACGGGGGCGAGTTCGGGGTCGAGTTCGTCCGCGCGCATGTCGGCGAGAGGCGGAGCCCATTTATAAATCGGGCGGCAACGTCCGGCGATGAACGTCCGGCTGACTTACGAGGACGGGACCATCCGGGTCGACGCCGGCGGCGGGGACGGCTCGACCGAGGAGGGTAGCCCCCTCGCGTCGCTCCCGCCGCTCCCGGGCGTCGAGACCGACCCGCGCTCGGGGACCGGACGGGCGCCCGCCTACCGCTACGCCGCGATCCGACGGGCGCTGGAGGTCGCCGGCGCGAGCGTCGAGGACCACGTGTTGGACGCGAGCGACCGCGCCGCGAGCGAGGCGGGGCTCCCGGACGCGCTCGCGACCGACTACGACCTCCGGGAGTACCAGCGCGAGGCGCTCGACGCGTGGCGCGACGCCGGCGACCGCGGCGTGCTCGAGCTCCCCACCGGGGCCGGCAAGACCGTGATCGCGATCCGCGCGATGGTCGAGCTCGGCGTCCCGACGCTCGTCGTCGTCCCCACGGTCGACTTACTCGACCAGTGGCAGCGGGAGTTAGAGCGGGAGTTCGACGTCCCGATCGGCCGGTTCGGCGGCGGCGAGCAGCGCCGGGAGGCGATCACGGTGTCGACGTACGACTCGGCGTACCTCAAGGCCGACGGCGTCGGCGACGCCTTCGAGTTCGTCGTCTTCGACGAGGTCCACCACCTCGGCGGCGAGGGGTACCGGGACGTCGCGCGGCTGCTCGCGGCGCCCGCGCGGCTCGGCCTGACGGCGACGTTCGAGCGCCCCGACGGCGCCCACGAGACGGTCGCGGAGCTCATCGGCGACCGCGCCTACGCGCTCGACGTCGACGACCTCGCCGGCGACCACCTCGCGCCGTACGACATCCGCCGGATCGAAGTCGAGCTGACGCCCGAGGAGCGGGAGCGGTACGACGAGAAACAGGGCACCTTCGTCGAGTACGTCCGGGAGGCCGGGATCACGTTCTCCAGCGGGAGCGACTATCAAGAACTCGTGAAGCGCTCCGGCAACGACCCGGCCGCCCGCGAGGCCCTCTTAGCGAAGCAGGAGGCCCGCGAGATCATGATGAACGCGGATCGGAAGGTCGACCGCCTCGAGTCCATCCTCGACCGCCACCGAGACGACCGGGTGATCGTGTTTACCGCCCACACCGACCTCGTCTACCGGCTCTCGGAGCGGTTCCTCCTGCCGGCGATCACCGCCGAGACGGGTGCGAAGGAACGCCGCGAGATCTTAGAGCGCTTCCGGGAGGGAACCTACGGCCGGGTGGTCGCCGCGAACGTCCTCGACGAGGGGGTCGACGTGCCGGACGCGAACGTCGCGGTCGTCCTCTCCGGCTCCGGCAGCGAGCGGGAGTTCACTCAGCGGCTCGGCCGGGTGCTCAGGCCCAAGGAGGACGACGGCCGGGCGATACTCTACGAGGTCGTCAGCGCCGAGACGGCCGAGGAGCGGGTGTCGAGCCGACGGCGATAAGCGGAATCGGTCGAGATTCAATATTTAAATAACGCGAGCAACCGCAGCGATTACTTATAAATTGGTGCGGTGGCGCGTGCCTCCGAGGCCGCCTCGCGGCTGGGGCTTTGGAGGTGTTCGTCGCAGAGTCAGCGACGACGTATAGCCGAGCGCCGGGGGCTTTGGAGATGGTCACCGTCGATTCAGCATTATCTATCTATAAACGAGCGGCTGAGAATTAGCCGGCGTTCATCCCTCACCCGAGATCAACGTCGAATTCGTTCAGTCGTCGTCGATGTCGAGCGAGCGTTCCTCGCCGAGCTCCTCCTCTAAGCTCCCGCGCTCCCAGCTCCGGACGGCGTCGCCCTCGACCTCGGCGCGGAGCTTCTCCTCGAGGAGGTTCACGGCGACGCTGTTGGCGCCTTCCGGGATGATCACGTCGGCGTGTTTCTTCGACGGCTCGATGAACTGCTCGTGCATCGGCTTCACCGTCGAGAGGTACTGGTCGATGACGCCCTCCAGGTCGCGGCCGCGCTCGATCACGTCCCGGCGGATTCGGCGCAGGATGCGGACGTCGGCGTCGGTCTCGACGAACAGCCGGAGGTCCATCATGTCGTTTACCTCCTCGTCGTACAGCGCGAGGATCCCCTCGAGCACGATGACGTCGGTGGGCTCGACCTCGACGCGCTCCTCTTTTCGGTTGTGGATCTCGAAGTCGTACTGCGGCATCTGGACGGTCTGTCCCTCGAGCAGCGCCTCGAGGTGCTCGCGGAGGAGGTCCCACTCGAACGCCGACGGGTGGTCGTAGTTGACCGACTGGCGCTCCTCGAAGTCCAAGTGGGAGAGGTCCTCGTAGTAGTTGTCCAGCGGGATCCGGGTGACGCTGTCGTCGAGATCGCGCGTGACGAGTCGAGAGACCGTCGTCTTGCCCGCGCCGGTCCCTCCCGCGATCCCGATCACGAACGAGGGAATGGTCATGGTCCCGCTCGAACGCCGGAGGGTTTCAACCCTCCTCTTCGACCCGCGTCGTCGTGAGAGGACGCTCGCTGACGGCGCAAGGTGGCGCTCGCTGACGGCGCGAGCGCGAGCTCGCGGCCTCCGCGAAACCGGCCTTTCGGCACCGATCAGGCCTCTACGTACGGAGTCGGTATAACGATACCGGGGGCAGCTTTTAGCCGATCGCTGCGGATCCACGTTTCATGCGAACAGACACCACGGTTCGCGACGTGATGCATCGCGAGTTCCTCGGCGTGAGCGAGTCGGACCGGCTGGCCGACGCGGCCGGCCTGCTCGTGGACGAGGGCACCGACTGCCTCGTCGTCGTCCGGGGCGGCGAACCCGTCGGGCGGCTCGACTGCCGGAGCGCGCTGGACGCACTGCTCGGCGCCGACGGCTGGACCCCCGGAGACGCCGACGGCGACGGCCCCACGGTCGGATCGGTGATGGGGCCGCCCCTCCCGACGGTGGCGCCGAACGACTCGCTCGCGGCCGTCGAGGAGCGGCTCGTCTCCGAGGGGGCCGACCGCGTCGTGGCGGTCGAGTCCGGCGAGGCCGTCGGCGTCGTCACCGCCGGCGACGCGCTCGCCGCGGGGGCGCCGCGGACGGGCGACGGCGCCCGCGAGGACGTCGTCGGCGGCGAGTCGGTCCGCGGAACGCGGCACGGGGACGAGGCGATGCTCGGCTCCGACGGCGGCGTCGACCCGGCGAGCGAGGCCGCCACGACTGACGTGTCCGAGTCGGCGACACAGGGCGTCTGCGAGAGCTGCGGGGCGCTCGTCCCCGACCTGGTGACCGCGAACGGCCAAGCGGTCTGCCCGGAGTGCCGCGAGGTGTGAGTCGCACCCGGTTACGGACCTCTCACGGCCATCGTCGCGGCTCTCGTCGTGGCTCACGTCGTGGCTCACGTCGTGGCTCACGTCGTGGCTCACGTCGTGGCTCACGTCGCGGCTCACGTCGCGGCTCTCGTTGATCTTCTCACCGCGCTCCCGGTCGCGCTCGCCGGTAGCCTCATGCCACGCCGCGCCGAATCGGAAACCGAATGCCCGACGCCGAGGGGTCGACGGTCGCGCCGGCGACGGTCGACGACGTGGACGACGTCACCGACCTGTGGGTCGCGCTGGCGGAGGACCAGCGGCGCCACGGCTCGACGCTGCTCGCCGAGTCGAACCGAGCGGCGGTCCGCGAGTGGGTCGCGCGCTCGGTCGTCACCGGGGAGCTGCTCGTCGCCCGCGACGGCGACGACAGGGCCATCGGATTCGTCGGGTTCTCGCTCGACCGCGAGGGGTACGAGCGCGAGCGCGTTCGCGGGACCGTGAGCAACCTGTTCGTCGTCCCCGAGCGACGCGGCGAAGGGATCGGCGCCGACCTGCTGGACGCCGCCGAGCGGGCCCTCGCGGCGTCGGGCGCCGAAGCGGTCGCGCTGGAGGCGCTCGCCGACAACGACCGCGCCCGGACGTTTTATACGGACCGGGGGTATGACCTCCACCGCGTCGAGCTGACGAAGTCGCTGTCGGCGTTGACGGGCGGGAGCGTCGACGAGGACGACGACTCCGCCGAGAACGAGACCGCGAACGGAACCGACTGATCGCGGGCGGGCGTCAGGCTCGCCGAAAGCGACACGCACTCATACGAGGCCCGAGTACGCCAGCCTGCGCCAGGGGAGCATGGGTGGTTCATGCACTCGACTTGTAATCGAGACTTCCGGGGTTCAAATCCCTGCCCTGGCTTCGCACTCCCCGCTGGACCCCAGCGGATTCCCCGGGATCCGTTTATATATACCCCGCACCGATCCGCCGTATGGACCGGACCGACACCGCGCTGCTGGGCGTCGCCGGCGTCGTCGCCGCCCTCGTCCTCGCGATCGTCTTCGCCGCCGGCGTGTTGTTCGGCCTCGAGGAGTCCGTGGTCCGGCCGCTCCGCCTGCTCGCCGTCGAGCCGTTCGCGTGGATCGTCGTCGCTGCGCTGATCGTCGCGGTCGTCGGGCACGCGTACATCGACGGCTGACGGCGCGGGCGGAGGGGGGCCGGGCCGTCGCTCCCGCGTCAGCGAACGACCGTCACGGGGACCGGCGCGTTCTGGAACACCGACTTCGCCGTGTTCCCGACGAGGAGCCGGTCGGCGAGCGACCCGCTGTGCGTCCCGATCACGACCGCGTCGAAGTCGTCGGCGCGCTCGACGATCCGGCTCGCCGGCGACCCGACCTCCGACTCCACCGCGACCTCGACCCCGACCTCCGTGGCGATCTCTCCGGCCCGTTCGAACACGTCCTCGGAGAGCTCTCGGACCCGCTCCTCGCTGTCGTCGGCGAGCGCGATCCCCGTCGCCGCTCCCATCATTCCGGAGGGCTCCCCGACGACGTGTAACACCGTCACGTCGGCGTCCTGATGCACGTCGAGCGCGTACCGGAGCGCTCGCTCGGAGAGCTCTGAGTCGTCCATGGCCACCAGTACGCGCTCTACCATGGGGAGTGTACACGGGCGGCAGGGATAAACGCTCGCGCGTTCGCACGGCTCGGTCCGTGTCTGACCGAACTCTACGCTCCGGCGTCGACCCGCTCTCTACTCCCCGGCGTCGACCTCGCGGATCGCTCGAACGAGCGCGTCGAGCGCGGCGTCGACTGCGCCGCGTTTCACGGCGTCGCGGTCCCCGTCGAGGACGACGCGTTCGCTCCGGACGAAGGACGCCTCGGTCCCCCACGGGGCGGCGTACGCGACGCCGACGTAGACGAGGCCGACGGGCTTCTCGGCCGTGCCGCCGCCCGGCCCGGCGACGCCGGTGGTGGCGACCCCCCACGTCGTGTTCGCGTGATCGCGAGCTCCGGCCGCCATCTCCTCCGCGACCGCCGCGCTCACCGCTCCCTCGGCGTCGAGCGACTCGCGGGAGACGCCGAGCAGCTCGCGCTTCGCGTCGTACGCGTAGGTGACGAACCCCCGATCGAAGTAGGCGCTCGCGCCGGGCACGTCCGTCACGCGCGACCCGACCAAGCCGCCGGTCAGCGACTCCGCGACCGCGAGCGACTCGTCCCTGTCGGTCAGCAGGTCTCCGAGGACCGCCGCGGTCGACTCCGTCTCGTCCATGGTCGCACTGCGGCCCCCACGCCCGTGGGGTTTACGCTCGGCCGGTCGCAAGCGTCGGGCATGACCGACTGGGACGAGCGGTTCGCGGCCGGCGACTACCCGCGAGAGCCGGAGCCGTCGCCCGTGTTGCGCTCGTACGAGCCGTCGATCCCCGACGGGCGCGCACTCGACGTCGCCGCGGGCACCGGACGGAACGCGGTGTTTCTGGCCGAGGCCGGTTACGCGGTCGACGCCCTCGACGCCTCCCGCGAGGGGCTGCGGATCATCGGCGAGCGCGCCACGGAGGAGGGGATAGAAGAGCGGATCGAACCGATCCGCGGCGACGTCGCGACCTACGGCTTTCCGAGCGAGGCGTACGAGCTGATCACGATGAGCTTCTTCCACACGCTCGACCGCTTCGCGGACCTCGCCGAGGCGCTCGTTCCCGGCGGCTACCTGTTCGTCGAGGGCCACCTCCGGTCCGCGTCGGCGACGCCGTCGGGCCCGAGCGACGACCGGTACCGGTTCGCGGCCAACGAGCTCCTGCGGGCGGGGCTCGGCCTGACGGTGCTGTACTACGACGAGACGACCGAGGAGCGCCCGGACGACCGGCGCCGCGCGACGGCCCGGCTGCTCGCCCGGCGGTCGACCGGCGGGCGGCAGTCGTATCCCCCGCGGCCGCCGGAGGACCCCGGCGGTGAGTGACGTCTCCCCCGGACCCGCGCTCCGCGCGCTCGTGGACGCGGCCGTCGACCTCGACGTCGGAGAACCGGGGACCGCGATCACCGTCGTCGAGCGCGGCGACGACCCCGGGCCCGCGGCGCGACTCGCCGCGCTCCTCGGCGAGGGCGGCTCCGTCGACGGTACCGGCTCCGTCGTCGGCGTGGTGCCGCGCGCCGACCCGTCGCTCGCCCGCCGCGTCGGCGGCGATATCGAGGGGGAAACGCGGCTGGTGTTCACCGGCAGTGCGGGCGACCGGCTCGACGGTCCCGCGGGCGCCGCGGTCCGGTCGGCGCTCGACGCGCACGGCGTCGAGGCGTACCGCCACGAGGGCGACTCGCCGGTCGGCGTGCTCCTCGTCGGCGAGCGCGCCGTCGTCGGGCTGTTCGACGAGCGGGGGCTCGCGGCGGTGTGCTGGTCGGACGCGCCGCCGGTCAGGGAGTGGGCCGCCACGACCTGTCGCCGGTTCCTCGCGGCCGCCGAACCGGCGTGACGGGCGTCGGAACGCCCGCATCGACGCCGGCGTCCGCGGCGCATCGCTTTTAAATGCGCCCGGCGAAGCGGTCGGTATGAGAGCAGCGCTGCTGTTGGTCGTCGGTCTCGTGGGGCTCGTTCAGACGCTCGCACCGCGCCCGGTCGTGCGGGCGTGGACCCGCGTCGTGTACCGGGACGCGGGCGACGCGGAGCCCCGAGAGTGGGCGTATGTCGCCGCGCGAGCCGAGGGGGCGGTCCTCACGCTCGTCTCGCTGGTCGGGCTGTTCCGCCTCGCGACGGCCGAGTCCGACCCTGAGCCCGACACCGCCCTCGACGACGGCGCGACGGGAACCGACAGTCGAACCGGCGAGTAGCTCGGCGGACCGCGGCGCTCGTTCCCTTTTAAAATCTCCTCAGTCGTCGCTCGCGTCCACCGGCTCCTCGGCGGTGTCGGTCGGCTCCTCCTCCATCGCCTCGTCCGTCAGGTACGACCGGTCCCCGTCCGGGCGCTCGCCGGTCCGCAGGACGTGGCAGTCGCGACACCGGGCCTCGTACGACTCCTCCGCGCCGACGAGGATCGTTGGATCCTCCGCGTGCGCTGGCTCGCCCTCGATGAGCCGCTGGTTCCGCGAGGCGGGCTCGCCGCACTGCGAGCAGATCGCCTGGAGCTTGTCGACGTACTCGGCGGTCGCCATGAGCTGCGGGAGCGGGTCGAACGGCTCGCCCCGGAATGTCTGGTCGGTGCCCGAGACGATCACGCGGGTCCCGGCGTCGGCGAGCGCGTTACAGGCCTCGACGAGCGCGTCCGAGAAGAAGTTCGCCTCGTCGATCGCGACGACCTCCGGGAACGGCTCGTCGTCGAGGATGTCCAGAGGCCCGTCACCCTCGTTGTCGACGACGGTCGCGTTCCACTGGCGGCCCGTGTGGCTCCCGATCGTCGTCTCGCCGTAGCGGTCGTCGACGGCCGGCTTGTACACCGCGACGGACTGCCCGGCGATCTCGGACCGCCGGAGGCGGCGCAACAGCTCCTCGGTTTTCCCCGAAAACATCGACCCGGAGATGACCTCGATCCAGCCGGATCGAGTGATGGCGTGCATGAGCGATCCGGCAGGTGCCAGCGACTAAACCGTTTCTCTCCGGGTCCGTCCGAGGACCGGTACGAATGTTAGACGCCGCCCGCGACGGCGACGAGGACCGCGGCGACGACGACGTACGTCGCGGCCGAGAGCGCCCAGTCGCGCCGGATCGTCGAGAGCCGCTGGCGGGGGAGCCCCTTCGCCCGGGGGAGCGGGACGAGCGCGAAGAAGCCGACCATCAGCGCGAGCATGACCGGCGAGGCGACGACGAGCGCGACGCCCCCGCCGACGCCGAGGGCGATCTGGACCGCGGCGACGAGCCCGACGAAGAGGAGCCCGGAGCCGCCGCCGGCGACGTAGTGGACCCACGTCGCCAGCCGCTCCGGGGCGGCGTCGACCGGCGTGTCGGTGAGCACGCTCGCGGCGACCTTGGGGGCTGTCGTCCCTTCCGGGAGCCGGGGCATCACGCGGTCCATCGCGAGCGTCGCGAGCAGTCCGACGACCGGTCCGAGCGCGAGGCCCGTCAAAAGCGAGAACGTGGCCATCGAAAAACAGTACGGCCGCGATCGGCTTCAGTCTCCCGACGACGCGACCTCGTCGCCGCCGATGACGACCCGCGAGACGTCGGCAGCGCCCGCCCGTCGGACGACCGCTCGGACGATGTCGCGCGCGCCGGCGAGGTTGTCGGAGTCGCCGTCGAGGACGAGCAGGTCGGCGTCGGCGCCCGGCTCGACGACCCCGCGGTTCAGCCCCGCGATCTCGGCGCCGTTGACGGTCGCCATCCGGAGCACGTCGCGGGCGGGGAGGTCCGCCAGCTTCGCGGCGAACTCCATCTCGCGGAACATCGACGGCGAGTCGAGCATCACGTTGTCGGTGCCGAGCGCGACGGTCGTCCGCTCGGCGAGCTCGCGGATCGGCGGGACGCCGACGTTCGTCACGAGGTTCGACCGCGGGCAGACGACGACCGGCGTGCCGCGGTCGTCGAGCCGTTCGAGGTGGAGCGGCTCGGCGTGGACCATGTGGACGAGGAAGTCCGGATCGAGGTCCATCGCGGGGTTGACGTCGTCGGCGTCGCGCTCCCCGGCGTGGATCCCGAACAGCTTCCCCGCTTCGCGGGTCTCCCGCCGCACCGCGTCGAAGTCGGCGTCGCGGGCGCCGGAGGCGCCGTAGCCGTCGGCGACCGAGAGCACGTCGGGGTCGTCGCGTCCGAGCACGACCGGGTCGATCGCCCGTTCCCCGTACTCGACGCCGGCGCCGGCGACCGCGTCACGCAGCGCGGCGACGCCGTCGACGCCGCCCTCGCGGAACTCGAGGAAGGTGCCGGTGCCGGTCGACTCCATGTACCGGAGCGTCCGCGCCATGGCCGCCACCAGTTCCTCGTGGCTCGCCGAGCGGAGGAGCCGGTGTTTGAGCCCGTCCGGCGGGGCGACCAGCTCGTCGAGCGAGAGCCCCTCGCCGGCCTCCTTCGCGATGGAGTCGCCGATGTGGGTGTGCGCGTTGACGAACGCGGGGAGGACCACGTCGTCGCTCTCGACCGACGCCTCCTCGATCCGGACGATCTCCCCGTCGTCGACGACCACCCGCCCCTCGACGGGGTCGAACGCCTCGCCGAGGAGTATCGTCCCCTCCAGATGCATACCTCACGGTCGCCAGCCCGAGGTTAAAACGCCACGGGAACGGATCGGCGGCGAGTCTGGGTCGCCGCTTACTCGAACTCGTCGAGCGTCGTCGGCATCGCCCCGCGCACTTCGGTCACGAGCCCGTCCGGGTCGAGCCCGAGCACGTCCGCGGCCGCGCGACCGACGCGGTCGGTGGCCGGCTTCGGGGCGTACACGCCGAGGCGCCACTGGTTGCGCTGCGCGGTCCGGAGCGCGGAGACGAGCGGCGACTGCCGTTCGAGCCGCCGGATCTCTCCGTTGACCGTCACGCGCGCCGTCGACTCGCGCATCGACGGCTCCGGCGGCACGTCGAGGATCACGTGTTCGCGAGCGACGCCGGCCACCTCGGCGATCTCGCGCTCCAAGGCGACCTCGGTCGCGTGGTCCGCCTCGTGGACGCGCTCGGGCACGTCGTCGTGCTCGGCCCACACCGCCAGCTTGTAGAGGTCGCGCTCGTCGTAGCGCCGGGAGAGCTCTGCGGTCGCCCGGCAGTCGCGGATCGCGGCGAGGAAGTCGTGGTCGTCCATGCGCCGGAGTTCGGGGGCCGTCGTCTCGGTCGCGTCGAGGAGCTCGCTCGCGGCCCGCCGGAGCATCGCCTTCGAGATGCGCGCGACGTGGTGGGTGTAGACGACCGGGTTCATCAGCGCGCGAGCCAGCAGGAGGCTCTCCGCGGTCTGGACGTTCCCCTCGTCGAGGACCAGCTCCGGGCCGTCCCGGTCCGACCCGTCGTCCGCGTCACCGCCCCGATCGACGAACGTCAGCTCGCGGACGAACCGCTCGGTGTCGATGGTGCCGTAGGGGACGCCGGTGTGATAGGCGTCGCGCACGAGGTAGTCCATCCGGTCGACGTCGAGCTCGCCCGAGACGAGCCCGGCGTAGGGGCCCTCGCCGGCGACGATCCGGGCGATCCGGTCCGGGTCGAGGTCGCGGTCGCGGAGCACTTCGCCGACCGCGCCGGTCGCGAGCAGTTCCTCGACGTCGTCGTGGTATTTCCCCGTTCGGCGGTGGGTGAGCGACTCCAGGTTGTGGCTGAACGGGCCGTGCCCCACGTCGTGGAGCATCGCCGCCGCCTCGATCCGCTCGGCCCGCTTTCCGGCGATTCCGAGGTGATCGAGCGCGCGGCTGGCGAGGTGGTAGACGCCGAGGCTGTGTTCGAAGCGAGTGTGGTTCGCGGAGGGGTAGACGAGTTGGACCGTGCCGAGCTGTTTCACGTGGCGGAGGCGCTGGACGGCGGGCGTGTCGATCAGCTCGGCGGCGACACCGTCGATCTCGATGTGGTCGTGGACGGTGTCTTTGACCGTGATCATGCGAGAGCGTTCGTCGGCATCGAGTAAAAGGCGTGGGAGGGTCAGTGGCGGCGGACGGGAACCCCTGCCACCGTTTATAAGAGTCGTCTGCGAACGTTGGGGTATGTACGAGGTGCTCATCGGGATCGACAACGGAGCGGATCGACGCGCGGTCGCGCAGGCGGAGGCGGTCGCCGACCTCCCGCACGCGGCCGACGAGACGAAGGCGACCCTGTGTCACGTGTTCCGAGACAACCCCGAGGGCGCCTCGGTCCACCAGCTGTCGGCCGTGCGCCGCGCCCGGGAGACGCTCGAAGAGGCGGGGGTCACCTGCGTCCACTACGAGGCGAGCGGCGACCCGGCCGACGAGCTGCTCGCGGCCGCCGCCGATGTCGACCCGAACGCGATCTGCGTCTCCGGCCGCAAGCGCCGGCCGTCGGGGAAGGCCGTCTTCGGCAGCGTGACCCAGGACGTCATCCTCGGGAGCGACCGTCCGGTGCTCGCGGTGCCGGCGCCGCCGAAAGAGTAACGCGGCGCGACTGAACTCGACGGGGGGTAGCTCACTCGTCCACGATCTCGACGCCGAGCCGCTCCTCCAAAGCGCGGACGACGGAGCCGCCGACGCCGGCTGTCGCGGCCCGGCCGTCCTCCACCGCAAACACGTCGTCCTCGTCGACGTCGAGCTCCTCGGCGAGCTCCTCGACGGTGAGGCCGGCATCCCGGCGGGCCGCCGCCACGTCGTCGCCGTAGCCGGAGACGAGGTACGGGAGCCGGTCGGACTCGTAGCTCGTGCCGCCCTCCTCCCAGTGCTTGGAGTCGCCGGTCGCGGAGTCGTACATCTTCGCCTGCTTCCGCGCGAGCTCCTTCTTCCGGCTCTCCGGGCCGCTCGATTCGGCGCTGGCGCCGCCGGGGCTCCCGCCGGAGCTCCCGCCGCGGCTGCCTCCGTCTCCCGGGCCGCCCCGGCTCTCCGGCGCGTTGCCCGCGTCGTCGTGCGGGCGGCAGTCCGGGCACACCAGCAGCTTCGCGCCGGCGACCGTGGCCCGCTGAAGCTTCGAGGTCTCTCGCCCGCAGAGCTCACAGGCGTCGCCGTCGTCGCCGCCGCCGCCACCGCCCGTCGAGTACTTCGCCATACCGCGAGTGGTGGACCCGGACGGTTAAAAAGTCGTGGAGGGCCGGACGTCAGTGTGAGCCGTGGGCCGCATAGCCCCAACTTCACTCCCCGCCTGGTCCGAGGTACCCCCAGGCCTGCAGTCGGTCGCCGTCGCCGTTGATCCACCGCTCGCCGATGTCGTCGCGGTAGTACATGTTCGGCATGACGATCTCATCGATCCGACCGTACGCCTGCTCGCGAGCAGCCTGCATCGTCTCCCCTTTGCCGGTCACGACGATCGGCATTCCGCTGTCGCCGGCGACGCGCCACTGTCCGTCGACCTTCTTCGCGTCCTCGATGTGGATGCCGTCGGGGGCACCCCCCGACGACGTCACGCTCGCTCCGCTCGCGTGACTCCCGTCGCAGCGTTCCGTTTCGAACACCACGGCTGCGTTCCGGGAGTTCTCGTCGTACGTCTGCTCGTCGTCGAACGGGAACGGCGGTAAGACGACGCGCACGGCGATTTGGTACCCGTTGTGAACCTCGACCTCTGGCTCGTTGCCGTGCGCGAGGTCGTAGAAGAATTCCCCAGTAGACGACTCGATCGACTCTTCCTGTAACGCGATTGTCGGGTAGCCGAACCGCGGCGTGAATTCCAGCGGGTAGATCCCGTTCTCGTTGACGATACAGTTGATATCGATACTGCCGACGTAGCCTTCGTTGGCGAGCCAGTCTTCGATTTTCCCGAAGGTTTCTTTGAACAGTTTGTTCTGGCCCGCCCAGAACATCGAGGTCCCCATCTCCCCGGTTGAAGGGCCGATGTTCCCCGGGAATAATTTCTTATGCTCAAAATTAAAATTGACTTGGTCAATGAACTCGGTCCCGTTGAAGAACCCGCAGATAGCGACTTCAACACCCTCTACTTTGCGTTGTAGCTGGAAGCCCTTCATCCGGTGACCCCACGCTTTCTTGTACGCTTTCAACACGTCGACGACGTCGCTCCCGTCATCCTCGTTCCCAACGTACAGTAAGCGCTTGACGTTCTGGACTTCGCCGAGTGGTTTGATCACATACGGGGCAGGGTTCTCTTGGACGTGTTGTATCCCCGCGTCGAAACTGTCGAAGATATGGTGTTCGACGGTGTTCACACCGTGTTCTTCGAGGACCTCCATCGCGTACCCGCGGTCCTCTTCGAGGTGATCGGTGTTCGGCGTCCCGCCGACGACCGCTTTCCCCTCCTCACGGAGTTCCTCTGCGAGTTCACCCGTGCCGATGTCGGAACCAACCCAGATATCGTCGAAAATGATAACATCTGCCCAATCGACTTCTGCGCGCCAGTCATCCGTCTTCGGGACGAAACCGTTGCCAATCTCTCGATCGCCTTCGGCTTCGATATAGTATTTCACGTCGTGGCCTTCGCGGTGGACCTGCCACGCGAGGTCGGTGATCAGCGCGGCGTCGGCGGAGACGAACAGGAAGCGGGCGGAGTCCATACGTCGGTCTCTCCCGGTGAGAACTTGAGTGTGTGCCCGCTGCCGCGGGGACCCCGAACACGTTCGAGGGAACCCTCACCGGTGCCGGGGTCGAGGTACCGGTGTGGCATTCGAACGCACCGACGCGCGCCCCGACCCGCCGACCGATGCGCGCCCCGACTCGTCGACCGGCGCGCGAGTCGATCCGGAGAGGATCCGGCGGCAGCTCCGGTGCCAAACCGAGCGGATACAGCGCCGCGAGGTCGAGGAGGCGGTCTCCAAGCTCGAGGCGCGCGGCGACCTCACCGACGAACAGCGGGAGACGGTCCGGCACCTCGGGGCCGCCCTCCGTCGTCGGATAACGGCGCGCCCCGAGGCGGCGCTGGAGCGGTCGGGTCCGGGCGACGCGACCGTTCGGTCCCTCGCTCGGTTGTTCGACGCGGACGGTGAGGCGGCTGTCTCACCGGACGAGTGACCGGCGCCTCAGGCCTCTACTTTCGGGAACTTGGCGACGAACTCGTCGGGGGCGTCCCGCCGGACCTCGTACCCCTCCTCGTCGAACGCGGGCACCTCCGCGGCCATCTCGTAGTACAGCGGCTTCGGTTCGTGGTCGTTGACGATGGTAAGCGTCTCGCCGGGATCCATCCCGTCGAACTCCTCGTGAATCCGGTCGTGTCTGTTCACCGGCGGAATGTCGCGAACGTCTAGTCGTGGCATGCGCCCGAGCGTTTGCGACGCCCCCGCATCCGTATTGAGACGAACACGTTCGGGCACAGTCACACCCCGCCGAGACCCGTGGATCCGAACGTGACGGGTTCACCGACGCCACCGACCGAACAGGACGCGAACAGCCCCCGCCGCTCGCCCGGCCGACGCGGCTCGTTCCGCGGGGGTGAGTGACGTGCCGGCGACGAGCCTCGACGCGGAGCGGACGTACGACGAGGCGCGGTTCTCGACGAGCGAGGTCTTCCGGAGCGACCGGGCGAAGGTCGTCTGCGGCTACTTCGAACCGGGGCAGTTCATCCCCGTTCACGCCCCCGAAAGCGACGTGACGATCACGGTCCAGTCCGGGACGGGAACGGTCCGAGAGGGCGACACCGAGCACGCCGTCGCTCCCGGCGACGTCGTCGTTGCGGATGCCGGGACCGAGCGCGGGGTGAAGGCCGACGACGACGCGCGTCTCGAAGCCGTGCTCGTCACCGCGCCGCCCCCGACCGACGCGGAACACGACCCGGTCCGGGAGGGGATCCGACGCGACGAGTTCGATCCCACTAATAAATGACGACGATGCGTACTCTCGACCGGTCGAACGTCCCAACAGTCGCCGAAGCCGTTCGCAAAACGTATTAACTGATGACCGCTGCTGATACCGGTATGGACCTGGACACGCTCGGAGCGGATCCGTCGGTTTCGACCCTCTTCCCGCCGGAGGTACTGATCGATCGACTGTCTGACCTGTCGGTCGAGACGACGGTCCTCGACGAACAGGGGCCCGTGCCGGACGCCTGCGACGGCGTCGTCACGTTCGCCCATCGCGAGCGGTTCCATGAGGTCGAATGGGTCCACTCCGTGCAGGCCGGCGTCGACCGCTTCCCGCGCGAGTCGTTCCGCGAAGCGGACGTCACGCTCACGAACAGCACCGGGATCCACGGCGACGCGATCGGCGAGACCGTCGCCGGATACCTGCTCGCGTTCGCCCGTCGCCTGCACGAACACGCGGCGAACCAGCAACGAGGGGACTGGTCGCAACCGGAGTGGGACGAGGCCTGGACGGTCGCCGGGGAACGGGCCTGCGTGGTCGGTCTCGGGGGTCTCGGACGGGGGATCGTCGATCGGTTGACCGGGCTCGGTCTCGACGTCGACGGCGTCCGGCGGACGCCCGTCCCGGAACCGGGGGTCGATCGCGTCTACACGCCGTCCGAACTGGAAACGGCGGTGGCGGACGCCCGCTTCGTCGTGCTGGCGGTCCCGCTCACCGACGAGACGCGAGGGTTAGTGGACGGCGACGTGCTCGCGGCCATGCGCGAGGACGCGTACCTCGTGAACGTGGCGCGCGGCGGCGTCGTCGACCAGGCGGCGCTCGTGGCGGCGCTCGAAGACGACGACGTCGCCGGGGCGGCCCTGGACGTGTTCGAGACCGAACCCCTCCCCGACTCCTCGCCGCTCTGGGAGCTGGACGACGTGATCGTCTCGCCGCACTGCGGCGCGTTCACCCGCGAATACGTCGACCACGTCGCGGCGATCGTCCGCGAGAACGTCCGCCGACTCCGCGCCGGCGACGAACCGGCCAATCGCGTTCTCTGACGCCGTTGCCGATCTCGACGGGGTCAACGTAATCAACTGCGCAACGGCCATGCCCCGACGGAATAACTCTTTTCAGAACGGGGCGTCCGTCGATCCGCGGCTCGGCCCCTCGTTCTCCATCGACCGCTCCATCGGGTTCGACCCGATTTCGGAACCGCCCTCAGGGTCGGCCGTCACGTCCCCCGTCTCGAGGTACGTCTCTTCGAGGTCGGCGAGCTGCTCGTTGATCGCCTCGCTCTGGTGATGCATCGGTGCCGCACGGACGCGGACGAGGTCGTACTCGTGCCTCTCCGTAAGCCCGTTCCACGCGCGGAACGACCCGATCGTCAGCGTGTGGGTCTGCGGACAGAACGGCGTCGTCGGCGTGAACTCCGCACGGAGCACGCGGTCGATCTCTTCCGAGTCGACGGCGTCGTCGGTGTCGGCGCATTCGACGGCGTCGTCGGCGTCTTCGCGTTCGACGGCGTAGCGGTAGCCGGCGCCCGTGTGGCGCGTGTCGAGGTTCAGCCGGGCGAGATTGTAATTAAACGTCATGTCGTACACCTTTCGCTCCTCGAAGCAGTCGCGCGTGAGGCGGTGAAACGCGACGTGGTCCGCCCCGGTGAGCAGGTCGTGAGCCTCGAGGAACTCGCCCGGCCTCGGGACGTGATCCGAAACGAACTCGTCGTACCCGTCGAACAGATCGCTGTCATCGGACCCGAACGGCGACGGAAAGCTGGGCATGTGCGCCCATTCGAGATCGCGAGGGGTACTCCTACCCCCGTACATGTTCGAGCCGGTCGTCACTCCTCGGCCGCCTCGTCGGGGGCGCCCGTCCGGCGCGGCGAGAACGAGCCAAAGAGGATCCGGTCGACTGAGTGAGGGCTGTGGCGGACCAACACGAGGACCATGTTGGACACGAACGCCGCGACGCCGACGCCCACTAACAGCCCGCCGAGGAGCGCCGGCGTTCCGGTGACCTCCAACAGGTTCGCGCCGACGATCACCGCGCTTCCGCTCCCGAGGAGTATTCCATCGACCGCGGCGAGTCGGTCGTCGTAGAGGTCGTCGATCATCGGAACGTCTTCCAACCCCAGCAGATCGCTGTACCGGTTGACCCAGATCACGAAGGGAATGATGTGGTAGAGCGTCCCGACGACGACGAATCCGATCGCCCCCAACAACAGCAGGTGGCCGGCGTTCGCCGCGCCGAGCAGCTGTGCACGCGTCAACGGGTCAGCGATCCACGCGGGCGCCGAGACGGCGACCCACAGCGCGAGCGCGCCCACCGCCGCGATGTACCGCGTGTGCATCGGAGTCCGTTCGACCCGCATCTCGTACAGCTTGCGTGCCAGGATGAGACAGAACGCCGACGCGGCGAACAGGATCAACAGGCCGCCGACCCGTGCGACGGGAGCGTGAGCCGCGAGCCGACCGACCGCGAGCACGACAACGCCGGTGGGATGCGCGATCTCCTCGATCGATCGAAGGCGATAGTCGATCCCGTGGAGCTCCGTCTGCGTGAACATCGTTCCGAGCTGGTACAGCGCCCCGTACACCGTCGTGAGAACGGCACCGAAGACGGCGAGGGTCGCGTGGGCTCCAACGACCCCGGACCGGCCGACGCCGACCCGCCAAAACGTCGGAACCGTGAAATCGATCGCGAGGAGGACGCCGAGAACGGTCACCACGAGGAAGAAGCCGAGCGCACCGAGGAAGTGTCGCTCGGTGACGTCGTACTCCTCGACCGTGCCGAGCGTCCGGACGATGTTGTACGCGAAGACCCAGAAGCCGACGAGCATGAGCGTCGCGAACGGGACGAGCCACGCCGTCTCGACCCGGAGAAACGCGACGACGAACCCGGAGAGACCGGCGACGACCAGCCCCAACTGCACGTTCGCGAGACGCCGGGAGTGGAGCGTCGCTCCCGACCAGACGGGCACGAACTGCGTCATCGCTCCCATGATCGTGATACAGATCCATCCGGCTAACAGGAGATGGAGGTGAGCGAGCCGCCCCAGTCCCGGAACGGCGTTCAGCTGTAAGCCGATCCCGACCCCGATCCCCGCGACGAGGAAGGCGAGCCCGACGACGAAATGTCGTAACGGGACCGTCATCGGGGGCTGTTGGTCCGTCTCGATGTTGCCTGGGATCGCGCCCATGGACGTAGGTACGGTCTCCGCACACCTGACAGTACCACCGAAGATGTTACCCTCCGCCGGCCGTGGAACGGCCTTTTAATCGGAGTGAAACGAACGTCAGGTCGACCCGCCCCATCGGAGCGGGCTACCGTCTCGGATACGTCCTTCCGGACGAGGCGATCGAACGCCTGCGAACGCTCGTCGACGGGACGGTAAGCGCGTGTTCCGCGACCCCGCCGAACGGAGCCGACCGATGCCCGTTCGCGGGAACCGAGTGTTGACCGCCGCGCAGGGTCGCGTCCCCGAATACGTTCGGGGGAACGCCCACCCCCTCGTCGACGCTTGAAGGGATATGGCCACTGAGCGACCCGAGGCCGATCGACGCCTGGACGCACGCGAGATCGACGGCGAACCGTTCGGCGATATCATGGCCGAGCTCGAGGCGCTTCCGCGCGGCGAGACGCTGCTGTTGGTCAACAGCTTCGAACCGGAGCCGTTGTATCAGGTCCTCGAAGAACGCGGGTTCCGGCACGAGACGACCTCCGGCGGGTCCGACGTGTGGTATATCGAAATCCAACACGAGTGACCACGGCTTTCCGGGTATTGACACAGCTTTTGACGCCTCGCTCCGGGACGGACCGCAGATCGAAGACACCCGATGGGTGGCGGAACAACGGCAGTCGTCCCCCGCACCTCTCTCTGGCGGCGAACATATTCGGAACCCGCCTCATAGAGTGGGGTTCGTCCGGTCCCCTATCCGGACGACCCCGCTAGCGTGTATGTAATGGATGACAGGGTCGGACGAGCTCGAGGCGACGTCGCTCGGCGGAAGTTTCTCGCGGCCGTAGGTATCACCGGCGCCGCGGCGCTCGCGGGCTGTTCCGGGAAGAGTATTGGTGCCCCGGTAGCCGCGGACGAGCCGGAAGACGGGGGAGAAACACCCGATGCGACCCATACGTCACCGGAGCTCGAACGGTGGGTCGACGAAGTACCTCGCCCGGGGGTCATCGAGCCGAACGGAACGAAGGACGGGCAGCCTCGCTACGAGGTAGAGATGGCCGAGGTCGAACAGAAACTCCACCGCGACCTCCCGCCGACGACGCTGTGGGGCTACGGCGGCCAGTTTCCCGGGCCGACGATCGAGGCCGAGCAGGGGGAACCGATCTACGTCCGGTGGCAGAATCACCTGCCGGACGAACACCTGCTCCCCGAGGATCCGACCATCCACGGCGACATCATTCCGTATGACGAGCCGGGCGCCCGCGTCGTGCCGCACCTCCACGGCGGCAACGTCGAACATGAAAGTGACGGGAAACCGCAGGCGTGGTTCACCCGCGACTTCGAACGGACGGGCCCCGACTTCGAAAAGAAGGACTACTACTACGCGAACGACCAACCGCCCGCAACACTGTGGTACCACGATCACTCGCTCGGTATCACGCGACTGAACGTTTACGCCGGCCTCGCGGGGTTCTACCTCCTCCGGAACGACCACGAGCGAGCGCTCGACCTCCCGACGGGAGACAACGAGGTCCCGCTCGTGTTACAGGACCGGAGCTTCAACGCGGACGGGTCGTTGCACTACCCCACGGGCGTCGCGAGGACGCAGGGTGAAGGAGACGGAGACGATTCGCGCCCCGATCCGAGCGTCGTTCCGCAGTTCTACGGCGACGTGTCGACGGTGAACGGGAAGGCGTGGCCCCGGCTGTCCGTCGACCCCGAACAGTACCGATTCCGCCTGCTCAACGGAGCCAACAGCCGATACTACGACCTCAAACTCCTCGAATACGACGAGGAGTCGGGTACCACGGGCGACGCGGGGCCGCCGTTCGTCCAAATCGGGAACGACGGCGGGCTCCTCTCGGAGCCGGTCGAGACTACCGACCGCCTCGAGCTCGGATCGAGTCAGCGGGCAGACGTCGTCGTCGACTTCGGCGAGCACGCGGGCGAGACCCTGCTCCTGCACAACGACGCGCCGGCGACGTATCGCGGGACGAGCGGGATCGAGGCGGACGGCGCTGAACCCCTGCCGGAGATCATGCTCGTCGACGTGGCGGCCGCGGAAGGCGAACGGGAGCCCGCGCAGCTCCCGGACACACTGACGCGAGTCCCCGAGATTTCGGCGGAGTCCGTCGACACCGAACGCTACCTCACGCTCGCCCGGCAGTCGGACGAGTACGGTCGCCCGCGCTACGCGCTCGGGACCGGCGACGAGAAGACCGGCTTCGAGCTCACGGACCCGGTCACCGAGGCCCCGAGGCTCGGAGACACCGAGATCTGGAGTCTCGCCAACTTCACGGGGATGTCCCACCCGATACATCTCCATCTCGTTCACTTCCAGGTGTTGGGCCGGCAGTCGGCCGCCGACTACGATCCGTCCGAAGACGAGGTCGATCCGGACGCGCTCGACGGCCCGGAGTCGTACGAGCTCGGGTGGAACGACGTGGTCAGCGTCGATCCGGGCGACGTGGTCCACGTGATCGCGCACTTCGGGGAGTACGATGGGTTGTTCTCCGATCAGACGGGCGACTACATGTGGCACTGTCACATGATCGAGCACGAGGACCACGACATGATGCGACCGTTCAGGGTCCGGCCGGCCGACGAGGAGAGCGGGAGCGACTGACGTCGTGATCGGGTGCGAAGACGAATTCATTTCCCCCCTGACGGCGAACGGACGGTATGGCGAAGGCTCGACTCAACGTTGACCTCCCGGACGGACCGTGGGTCGGTGAGGTCTCTCGGGAGTTTCCGGAGGCGCGGATCCAGGTACTCACCGCGA
Source organism: Halorubrum sp. CBA1229 (assembly GCF_003721435.2). Lineage (NCBI taxonomy): Archaea > Methanobacteriati > Methanobacteriota > Halobacteria > Halobacteriales > Haloferacaceae > Halorubrum > Halorubrum sp. CBA1229. The sequence goes on from NZ_CP054585.1 coordinate 2,687,196, forward strand.
CCCCCGGCGACGGCGCGGGATTCGCGCTCGTGAAGATCACCGTCGACGACGTCGACGGGATACTGGACGCGATAGCGGCCCACGACACGATCGAGGAGGTCTCGGTGATGGCGTTGAGCGACGGGGTCGCCACCGTCCAGGTCGAGGCGCACGCGCCGCTGTTGATGGCGGCCGCGCGGCAGGCCGGCATCCCGATCGAGATGCCCGTCGAGATCGAGAACGGGGTGGCCCGGATCGACGTCACCGGGCCGCACGAGCGCGTCGCCGACTTCGGGGAGATGCTCCGCGGCGTCGGCGCGGAGTTCGACGTCGAGTACGTGCAACAGCGGTTGAACCCGGGCGAATCGCTCACCGAACGGCAGCGAGAGGTGTTGTTCGAGGCGGTCGAACGCGGCTACTACGACGTGCCGCGCACCTGTACGCTGACCGAGGTCGCCGAACACGCCGGGATCGCGAAATCCACGTGCAGCGAGACCCTCCAACGCGTCGAACGCACGATCGTCCGGGAGTTCGTCGACGACCTCCCCCGAACTCCGATCGAGTTCGATCCCGACGCGGAGGACGACGGATAAGACGCCAGGATCACCGATCTGTGACGACCTGAGTCATGTGTGACTGCCGCGGTGCGGACTGCGCTGACTCGCCGAGAACCGAGAGGTGACGAACATGTTCGTACTGATGCGGAGGTGCGTCCGTCTCATACGTCTCGTATGTCCACACGAGACCGGCAGTCCGACGACGAACGCACCCCCGCCGCCGAATCCGACGAGTCGCTACCGTCGTTTCTCACGGAGCGCCACGACGCGTCGTGGTCCGCGAACCTCGAAGGGGAGCGGTACGCCGACGACCGCGAGACGTTGATCGAGCACGCACTCGCTGCCGTCGATCGGACGGGCGCCGACTACCACGTCAACCTCGTCACGCATCCGAACCACGGGACCCCCGACGAGTACCTCGAGGCGCCGATCCGCGAGCGCTACCCGGACGCGGAGACCGGCGTCGTCGATCAGTGCGGTTGCGGCGGGTACGTGTATCGGGTCCAGCAGTGACGACGCCGGGGTTCGTTCGTCCGGGTCGGTCGCAGTCGGGGGTCCGGTACGCGTCTACCGGTGATGTAAATTAAATCGGTCGCCTCAGGGTGGACTGCCCTGAGACGACAGGCGCCCGGGACGAGCCACCGGTCGTTCGGCTCGTCCCCGAACGACGAGAGAGGTCACGAGCGAGAGCACTCCATTCATCGAAGGAGTTCGTGAGGCGCCGCCCCGTAACGGTAGCCACTTACGGTCGGAACGACCAGCAGCGGACGGTACGGTGGGGCCGGCCAACACGTTGAGGAACTGTAATGACTGGTTCACCCGAGACGGACACGACTAGTTCACCCGAGACGGACACGACTAGTTCACCCGAGACGGACGGCCGGATCACCTCCGCTGACGGGGCGACGCTCGGTAGCGCTCTCGAGGCGCTCGACCCCGCGTACTTCGGATTCGTCATGTCGACGGGGATCGTCTCGATTGCCTTCTTCGAGCTGGCCGTCCCGGTCGTCGCGCTGCCGCTGGCGGCCTTCAACGTCGCCTGTTACGCGTTGTTGCTCGCGCTGTTCGCCGTTCGGACCGCGGCGTTTCCCCGACGGACGCTCGCCGATCTACGGGACCGCGACCGACACTGGGGGACGCTGACCTTCATCGTCGCCACGGACACGGTCGGGGTCCAGTTCCTGCTCTTCTTCGACGCCGTTTCGGTGGCGGCCGCGCTGTGGGCCGCGACCGTCGTCGCTACGCCGCTGCTGCTGTACTACCTGTTCGCGACCGAGGTTATCGGCGCGGGCAAGGCCGACGTGAGCGAGCGGATCGACGGGGCCTTTCTGCTCGTGATCGTCTGTATGCAGTCGCTCGCGGTCCTCGGCGGGCTGCTCGCTGAACCGCTGGCGGGGTACGGGAACGCGGTCGTGCTGTTGAGCATGAGCTACTTCGGCTCGGGGTACGTCCTCTACGTCGTCGTCGTCACCGTCGTCACCTACCGGCTCCTCGACGGCGCGGTTCGCCCCGACGACTGGACGGGACCGTACTGGATCGCGATGGGCGCGGCGGCCATCACGACGCTGGCCGGGGCGACGGTCGGCCCGCTGCTGGGGACGGTGCCCGGGTGGGAGCCGTACGCTCCCGTCGTCGTCGGCGCCACGTTCTTCGCGTGGGCGATCGCCTCGTGGTGGATCCCCCTGCTTGTCGTCCTCGACGTCTGGGCCTTCCTCACCGACGGGGTCGAGGGTCGGCCTCCCGTCTGGGTGCTGCTGTTCCCGTGGTCGCGGCTGGGGTTCGGCGACCGCCTCCACGCCTACGCCCCGACGGCGTGGGGCCGCGTGTTCCCGATGGGAATGTACACCGCCGGCACCCTCAATCTCGCCGGCATCGGCGCGTTCGGAGCGCTCTCGGTCGTGCCGACCTACTGGGGGTGGTTCGCGCTGCTCGTCTGGGCGGTGACGCTCGTCGGGACGGGGCGAGCCGTCAAGCGGGTCCTCGTCGGCGGTGGCCCCGCAGGGGACGACAGATCGACGGCGACGTAGCGTCCATGCGAGGAGAGCACACGTAACAAATACTCATGAAATTCGCAGTATAGAAACAAATATTCATTAAGTAGAAACACAGGTTGTTTTTGCTGCTATTATCCCTCCAAAGTGAACATCTTTTTATCCGAGGTGACGGAACGTGAGGTCGTATCCGAATGTCTCAGAAGACAACTCAAGAGTGGTGGCCCAACCAACTGAACTTGGAGATACTCGACCAGAACGCCCGCGACGTCGGTCCCTACGAGGAGGACTTCGACTACGCCGAGGCGTTCCAGTCGCTCGACCTCGACGAAGTGAAGGCGGACCTCGAGGAGCTGATGACGAGTTCACAGGACTGGTGGCCGGCCGACTACGGCCACTACGGGCCGCTGTTCATCCGGATGGCGTGGCACAGCGCCGGGACGTATCGAACGGCGGACGGCCGCGGCGGCGCGGCCGGCGGCCGGCAGCGGCTCGCGCCGCTCAACAGCTGGCCGGACAACGCGAACCTGGACAAGGCTCGCCGGCTGCTCCTCCCGATCAAACAGAAGTACGGCCGCAAGATCTCGTGGGCCGACCTGATGATCCTCGCCGGGAACGTCGCCATCGAGTCGATGGGGTTCAAGACGTTCGGCTACGCCGGCGGCCGCGAGGACGCCTTCGAGCCCGACGACTCCGCCTACTGGGGTCCGGAGTCCGAGATGGACACCCAGGAGCGCTTCGACGAGCCCGGCGAGATCGAGCCGGGACTCGGCGCGTCCGTGATGGGGCTCATCTACGTCAACCCCGAGGGGCCGGACGGCAACCCCGACCCAGAGCTGTCGGCGAAGAACATCCGACAGACGTTCGACCGCATGGCGATGAACGACAAGGAGACGGCGGCGCTCATCGCCGGCGGCCACACGTTCGGGAAGGTCCACGGCGCCGACGACCCCGACGAGCACCTCGGTCCGGAGCCCGAGGCGGCGCCCATCGAGGCGCAGGGCCTCGGCTGGGAGAACGACTACGGGACCGGGAAGGGCGGCGACACGATCACGAGCGGGATCGAGGGCCCCTGGACCGGCTCCCCGACCGAGTGGGACATGGGCTACATCGACAACCTGCTGGAGTACGAGTGGGTCGCGGAGAAAGGGCCCGGCGGTGCCTGGCAGTGGCTCCCCAAAGACGGGGAGCTCCGCGGGAGCGCCCCGGACGCCCACGACCCCGACGAGGACGTCACCCCCATGATGCTCACGACCGACATCGCGCTGAAGCGCGACCCCGATTACCGGGAGATCATGGAGGAGTTCCAGGAGAATCCGATGGCGTTCGGCATGAACTTCGCGAAGGCCTGGTACAAGCTCACCCACCGCGACATGGGCCCGCCGTCGCGGTTCCTCGGCCCGGAAGTCCCGGACGAGGAGATGATCTGGCAGGACCCGATCCCCGAGGTCGACCACGACCTGATCGGGGACGCGGAGGCCGAGGAGCTCAAGGCCGACATCCTCGACACCGACCTGACGACGCGACAGCTCGTCAAGGCGGCGTGGGCCTCGGCGTCCACGTACCGCGACAGCGACAAGCGGGGCGGCGCGAACGGCGCGCGCGTCCGGCTCGACCCCCAGCGCGACTGGGACGTGAACGAGCCGGAGCAGCTCGACGCGGTGCTGGAGACGCTCGAAGGAATTCAGGCGGAGTTCAACGCCTCGCGCGACGACGACGTGCGCGTCTCGCTCGCCGACCTGATCGTCCTCGGCGGCGCCGCCGCCGTCGAACAGGCGGCCGCGGACGCCGGGTACGACGTGACGGTCCCGTTCGAGCCGGGACGGACCGACGCCTCGCAGGAGCAGACCGACCCCGACTCGTTCGAGGCGCTCGAGCCGCGGGTCGACGGGTTCCGGAACTACCTCGGGGACGGCGTCGAGCACCCCCCCGAGGAGCTCATGGTCGACAAGGCTGACCTCCTCGACCTGACCGCCACCGAGATGACCGTGCTCGTCGGCGGGATGCGCGCGCTCGGCGCCACCTACGAGGACACGGACCGCGGCGTCCTCACCGACAGCCCCGGGTCGCTGACGAACGACTTCTTCGTGAACCTGCTCGACATGGGGACCGAGTGGCAGCCCGTCGAGGCGGCCGCGGAGGAGGCGGACGTGTACGAGGGGATCGACCGCGAGACCGGCGAGGTCGAGTGGGAGGCCACGCGGCTTGACCTCGTCTTCGGCTCGAACTCCCGGCTCCGCGCCATCGCGGATGTGTACGGGAGCCAGGACGCCGAGGAGAAGCTCGTCCGCGACTTCGTCGACGCGTGGACGAAGGTGATGCGGCTCGACCGCTTCGACCTCGAATAGGTCGCGACGCCGCGCTCGTCGCGGACGCCGTTTTTATCCGCGCGATCGGTCGGTCAGTGAGCGACCCGAATCCGTCGGTCGGCGGTTTCGCACTCCGCGATGAATCCCCCGGCGGCGTCGAGAACCGCCCCGGGACCGACGGACCGGGAGCGCCGGCGGTGCCTCGACCGTCCGAAGAATTTTATCAATTACCGTCGATCGCTGTAGAATGGCGCCCCCTGACGGGGAGCCGGGGGGAGATCCCTCCTCCGGCGATGATTCCGAGCCAGACGCCGAATTAGCGCTGAGTGACGTCCGATCTCCGGTGGCGTCGCGGCTGATCGCCGCGTTCCGGTCGCTCGACCGTCGCAGCCTGTTCGCCGTCTCACTGCTCGTTGGGGGAGTTCCGTTTGCGGCGAGCGCGGTCATCGCATTCCGAGGCGGGTTCGGACTCCGGTTCCTGCGGACCGGGTCGGTCTACGTTTGGACCGTCGGCCTGTTCGTCGGGGGACTCACGTTCGGGTGGTGGGCCAAGCGATACCCGGAGCTGTGGGTGAGGCTCAGACCCGTCTTCGACGTATCCGAGACCGAGTATCGAGCCGTCGTTCGGTCTCGGATCGCCGAGATGTACGATCTCGGGCGCGTCCTGCTGTGGTTTCCCGTCGTCCTGCTGTCGGGCGTGATCTACGATTTGGTGTTGGTCGGGGCCCCGTACGTGATCTACGTACGGAGCGCGGATCCCCGGGTTTCCGTCGCCGCTCCGACGGTGCGTCTACCCCTCGGCGTGTACGCCGACTGGCTGGGCGTTATCAACTACGCGTTCGGCATCGTGAGTCTGGTTGGGCTCCTGATAGCCGTTCACGTCGCGGTGATCCACGTCCGCTTGGTCAGCGACGTAACGCGTCTGCGAATACGAGAGGTTCGAACGGCCGCGGTCGAACTCACGCCGCTCGCGCGGTTCAACATCGTCATCTCGGTGGGGTGGTTCGCCTCCCTGACCTTCGGGATGGTGCTCTTGATCGCCACCGAGTACGATCCCTGGACGGATCCGCTGTTCCTATCGACGTTCCTCCTCGTGTTCCTGTTCGGCGTCGTCCTGTTCGCGGTCCCGCAGTTTTCGATCCACACCGCCCTTCAGTCGGAGAAACGGACGCTCTTGGGCGAGATAGACGCGAAGTACGAGCGCATGTACGAAGCCCTCTCCAGTGCGGGGGATTCGGCACACTCGCCCGAGGACGTCTCCACACGGTTGGATGTCCTCGAGGCCCGACGGCGGAACGTGACGGAGATCCGAACGTGGGCGTACGACCTGCCGGGCGTGGTGTCGCTCCTGGTCTCGTCGGTGATTCCGCTGATCCTCCAGTTCGGGCAGATGATCACGTGACCGCGCGGGCGTCACGGGAAGCGTTCGGCTCGCATCACCACACCGGCGCGAGCAGCAGCGCGACCGTCGCCGAGATGAAGACGAGCTTCAGGGCGGTGTTGACGGCGATCACTTTCGTCCCGAACTCGGCGCCCCAGATCCCGTACTGGAAGGGGATCGAGCGCCGGAAGGTGGAGACGGCAAACGAGAGGATGCCGCCGATGAGCAGGCTCGCGACCGCGGTTCGGGTGGTGAACACGCCGGCGTCGGTGCCGGCGAGCGTGACGGCCCCGGCCGTCGTGTCGAGGGTGTACACGGCGATCACGGGGACCGCGGCCCCCGGCAGCCCGAGGACCCCGGTGATCGGCTCGGCGACGCTCGTCAGCGCCTCGACATCGTAGGAGGTGACGAGCCAGATCACGAGCGTGTACACGACCGCGAGCCGGGGGACGATGCGTCGGAGGGTCGACCACGACTTCTCGGCGGCCGCCCGGACGCGCTCGCGGCTCGTGCGGTCGTCGGCCTCGGGTCCGGTCGCGTCGACATCGGCGAGCGCGGCGCGGTCGACGTTGCGCTCGGAGAGGAGGACGCCCCCGGCGAGGACGCCCGTGACGGTGATAGTGAGGGCGATGCCGGCGCGCGCGGAGACGTAAACGGTCCCGGTCTCGACGCCCAGAATCGGGATCAACACCGGGATGTAGTAGGTGAACACGTGCTGGACGAAGCCGAAGAACGTGTTGATGGTCACGGCGACGAGCGTCGCCCGGTCGTCGAGCAGGCCCGACTCGCGGTACTCGGCGAGCGTGGCGTACCCCGCGGTCGTCGACGCCGCCGTCGTGAGGATCGCGGTGCCGACCTCGTCGGGGAGGTTCGCGGGGCGGGTGAGCCACCCGGCCAGCCCCGCGACGTACCGGATCAGCCCGAACGCGACCGCGACGTTGGCGGCGAAGACGCCGACCGCGATGAACGCCGCGATCCGCGCGAGCCGCGGGGCGACCTCGGCGAGCAGCGCGACGATCTCGGCGGCGACCGGTTGCACGGCCGGCGGTACGCGGTCGCCGACCTAATGCGCGTCGAAACGGGCGGGCGGTCGTCAAGCCTCGGGGCGACCGCGCCCGCGCCACGCGGACCGCCGGCCGCCCGGCTCCCGCGCCCCCGGCGCGCGGGGCTTATGAGACCCCCGCCCGAATCCCCGGCCGATGGCACCCGCGGAGGACGACATCTCGATCGAGGAGAAGCGCGTGTACGCCGGGACGGCGGGCCGCACCGACGCGTACGTCGCCACCGGGAACGGGGTCGTCCGAGTGGCGCTGTCGGCCGACAAGGTCGGCGCGTTCGACATGGTCGCCCGCGAGCCGGCCCGCGACGTCGCGGTCCTCCCCCGGGACGACGAGTCGGACCTCGTCGGGATCGCGACCGCGGACGGCCTGCGCGTCGCCCTCGTCGGCGACGACCCCGAGTTCGAGCCGATCGATGCCGACACAGGCGCCGCGGTCGCCGCTGTCGCCGCGAGCGTCCACGACGGCGCGTTCCTCGTCGCCGGTGAGGAGGGCGAGATCGACCGCGTCGCGGTCGAGGGGGGCGACGGCGCGCCGACCGCGGCGGCGGTCACCCGGGTCGGGTCCGTGTCGGAGCCGCGCGCGATCGACGGCCCCCTCGTCGCGGCCGCGGACGGGGTGTATCGGGTCACCGAGGGCGACGGCGCGGCCGCCGCGACCGACGCGAGTGCGGCGCGCGCGCTCACCGCGGTCGGCCTCGACGACGCCCGTGACGTCGCCGGCGCGGGGATGCCCCTCGCGGCGACCGGGTCCGGGCTCTACTGGCTCGGCAACGGCTGGATGACGGCGCGGGAGGGGGCGGCGGAGGCGGTCGCGGCCGACGGCGACGGCCACGCGATGGCGGTCCTCGACGGCGATCTTCTGGTCCACGCCGGCGACGCGTCAGGGACGGAGGCCGTCGCGTGGGACGCCGAGACGTGGGGCGAGACCGAGCTCCCCGTGGACGAGGACCCGGTCGCGCTCGGCTACGGTCCCGGAATCTCCGTCGCCGTCACCGCGGCCGGCACGCTGTGCGTCGACGCCGGCGACGGCTGGCGACACCAGGTGGTCGGCGTGCGGGACGTGGCGGGCGTCGCGCTCGCGGTCGTTGAATAGGGTGTCGATCGATTATAAACGGTTGCTGCCGCGGTGAGTACCTAAAACGATCCGACCGTTCGTTTATAAATAACTGCTGGTGGCGGATCGATGGTGTATGCCTGCAAAGCCCCAGCCGTGAGGCGGTCACACGCTCGCTGTCGTTCGAGACGCCAAAGGCGTCTCGTGATGACGAAACGGCGAAGCCGTTTCGAACCACGCGCTTCAGTCGCTCGTTTCACTCGCTCCTTCCAGTGCTTACGTCGCCTGTGACCGCCTCACGGCTGCCCCTTTGAGTCCCGCCCCGCACGGCACCGCGGCCTCACGCCTCCCCAGCCTCGCGGCTCCCTTCGGTCGCCGCGTCCCTCGCGCGTGCTCCTCGCGCCCGCTGGGCGCTCGGAGGCACGCGCCGACCGCAACGTTCGTTTATAAATGAGCGACCGTCTCTGACCCGGCTCCCCCTACGCGGTCGGCAGTTCGATCTCGGCGCCGTCGGCGTAGACGGTCGGGTTCCGGAGGATCCCGTCGAGGTGGATCGGGGCGTCCGTCTCCCCACCGATCCCGGCGTTGTCGCCGATCGCGATGTGCACGGTGCCGCCGGCCTTCTCGTCGAGGAGGACCGAGCCGACCAGCTCGTCGACGCCGACGTTGGTCCCGATGCCGAGTTCGGCCAGGTTGTACGCGGCGTCACCGACCGACTCCGCGGCCGCCTCGACGTCGGCGCGGACCGCGTCGTCGTCGATGCCCGTGACCAGTCCGTCCTCGACCTCGAAGGTGAGCTCTTGGTCCTCGTCGAGCAGGCCGTGGGGCATCATCGTCCCGTCGACGACGAAGGTGCCCGTCGCGGTCTCCGGCGCGACGAACACCTCGCCGGCCGGCAGGTTCGAGAAGTCGCCGGGATCGCGGACCATCCCGGTGTCCGAGAGCCACTCGCGGTCGCCGATCCCGAAGGTGATGTCGGTGCCCTCGGGCGAGGTGACGCGGACCTCGTCGGCGCCGGCGACCTGCGCGAGCACGTCGTCGCACGCGGCCTCGATGGCGGCGTAGTCCGCGTCGAGCCCCGTGGCGAACACGTCTGGCGTGATCCCCGGCAGCGTTGCGCCGCGGGCGCCGGCGTCGCAGGCGGCTCCGCGGGCGCGGGTGTGACTGAGACTCTTCGTCGTCGGCGCGAGGAAGACGTCGCTCTCGACCATCGCGGCCGCCACGGGCGCGGGCGGCTCGGTGCCGTGCTGCTCGGCCGGCGGGTACCGGAGGATCGTCGTCTCGTCGGTGACGGCGGTCGCGGCCTCGTACAGGGCCTCGCCGATCGGTTCGCGCTCGTCGTCGGTCACGACGACGACCGACTCGTCGGGCGCGACGTTCAGACACTGGTTCACGGCGGTCGCGGCCGCCTCGGAGAGGTCGGACGTCATGATCGGTACTCGGTGTTCGCGGGCGTTAGTCCTTCTCATTTGTTTATTTTTACTCCTTTTCGAAACTCTGTTACACTCTCACGTCGGTCGAATTTACCGACCGATTACTCACGCCGTAGTTAATTTCTTATTAATTTACTCGAAAAGATTATGCCGGTGTGTGAGCGAGGGTTCGGTATGATACGCGTGGGCGTCAACGGGTACGGCACGATCGGGAAGCGGGTCGCGGACGCGGTCGCGGCCCAGCCCGACATGGAGGTCGTCGGCGTGGCGAAGGCGAGCCCCAACTACGGCGCCGAGGCCGCGATCCGACGCGGGTACGACCTCTACGCGGCGATCGCCGACCGCGCCGACGAGTTCGAGGCCGCGGGGCTCGGCGTGGCGGGAACGCTCACCGACCTGCTCGGCGCCGTCGACGTCGTCGTCGACTGCTGTCCCTCCGGAATCGGCGAGCGCAACCGAGCGACGTACGCGGCCCACGACGTGCCGGCGATCTACCAGGGCGGCGAGGACGCCGCCGTCGCCGACGCCTCGTTCAACGCGCGGGGGAGCTACGGGGCCGCCCGCGACGCCGACTCGCTCCGCGTCGTCTCCTGTAACTCCACCGGGCTCTCCCGGATCCTCGCCCCCCTCGACGAGACGTACGGCATCGAGAAGGCGCGCGTGACGCTCGTCCGCCGCGGCGGCGACCCGAGCGAGACCGACCGGGGGCCCATCAACGACGTCGTGCCGGATCCGAAGACAGTCCCCTCCCACCACGGTCCCGACGTGAACACGATCCTCCCGGACGTCGACGTCGACACGGCCGCGCTGAAGGCCCCCGTCACGGCGATGCACACCCACAGCGTGAACGTCACTCTCGAGGAGGAGCCGAGCGCGGCCGCGGTCAGGGACCTCCTCGCCGACGAGAGCCGCGTGTTCATGATCCCCGAACGCGCCGGGATCGACGGCGCCGGAGCGCTGAAGGACTACGCCGCCGATATCGGGCGTCCGCGCGGCGACCTCTGGGAGAACTGCGTCTGGGCGGAGTCGATAAGCGTCGAGGGCCGGGACCTGTACCTGTTTCAGAACGTCCACCAGGAGGCCGACGTGGTCCCCGAGAACGTCGACGCGATCCGGGCGCTGATGACCGACACGCCGCGCGCGGAGTCGGTCGCGCGGACCGACGAATCGCTCGGGGTGGGCCTCGACAGCCTGCTCTCCGACGGCGGCGGCGTCCGGAGCCCGCTCACGGCCGACGACTGACTCGCCCCGCTCGGTCGACGACCGCTCTTATTCCGCCGGTCGCGTCACGAGGTACGTCCGCCCGCCGCGCCGTTCCAGCGCCACCTCGCTCCCGCGCACGCGGTTCGTCCGGACGAGGTCGGCGATCCGATCCGTTCGACAGTCGGTGACGTCTTTCCGCGTCGGCGTCGCGTACCGCGGTCGGGTCTGGGTACTCGCGCTCATACTTCGGATGTCGAGCGGAACGCCCCTATAAGCGAGCCATGCCCGGAGTGAAAGTGAAAGTGAAGGGCTCGACGGCGGAACCCGCCGATCCCGCGTTCGCGTTCGGGTTTCGGCTCGCGACCCCCCCCGCGGAGTTCCCCGCCGGGCTCTCGCCGAGCTACCGTCGAAGCCCCGCCTCCTCGTCGCCCTCGACGAACCGCACGGTGAAGTAGTCGTACCCGCCGTAGGCGGCGTCGAGCGCGCCGAGCCACCAGTTCCAGCGCTCGACGAGCGAGGAGCCGTCGGGCGCGTCGTCGAGGTGGTCGACCACGCCCGAGACGGTGAGCGCGTGTCCCCGGTCCTCGGAGGGTCGACCGGAGTCGGCGAGGTCGCAGGCCGCCCGGGAAACGGCCCGCCGTTCGGCCGCGGTCCCGTCGAACGCCTCCGCCAGCGCGCTCTCAAGACGCTTTCTGTCCATGTGCGACGTTAGGAGGCCCGGCTATATGAGTCGCGTGGTGGGGGGTGACATATCCGGTGTCGACGAGGGGCCCCACCGGCGCCTCGGGAGGGATCACAACCGCGCCGCGAGCGCCACGAAGAGGAGGCTGAACGGCGCCGTCAGGAGCGCCAACAGCACGCCGGCCGCGGTCTCGCCCGCCGCGACGGCCATCGCGAAGCCCGCGACGAGCGAGGCGGACCCCAGCGCCGCGAGGATAACGCGTTCCGCGACGCTGGCGCGGTCGGGCCCGTCGCTCCGCGCGAGCGCCTCGGCGAGCCCCCGCTCGACGTCGTCCGCCAGTTCGGTCGGGACGACCAGCCACGGGGTCGAACGATACCACGCGTTGCCGCGGTAGGCGACCAGGAAGACGGTCGTCCACGGGAGGTCGATCCGGCGCGTCCGGACCGCGGCCCCGAGGTCGTCGGTGCGCGTTCGACCGTGGCTCCGGTACGTTCGCTCCACGCTCAGCGCGGCCGGATCGAGTCGCACGTCGGTTCCCCGCGAGCCCGCGAGCGCCGGCGCGAACGCGAGCAGCGCGAGGAGCAGCGGCACGACCCCCTGGAACAGCGACGGAGCGCCCGGGAGCGGGCCGCCCCCGGTCGCCGCGACGACGACGGCGAGGACGGCTCCCGCTCCGGCGAGGGTCCAGCCGAGACGGAACCGAGCGGGATCGAACGAGTAGTCGCCGAACTGCGACCGGAGCTCTCGGCGTCGTTCCGGGGAGGTCCGGTCGTACGCGATGATCCAGTAGAGCAGCGACACCGGCCCGCCGACGAGGAGGATGACGCCCACCGCCCACATCGACGGCGGGGGCCAGTCGCCCTCGACCAGCGAGGCACCCACCCCGATCGCGAGGACCGCGAGTGCCGCGAGGAGGAGTCCGCCCGCGACGATGATTCCGCCGAACGCCGCTGAACGCAGTCGATCGAAGCGGACCGGACCCCACTCGACGGCGTCCGGTGATTTCGAGGGCTCGGTCGAGTCGCCCGCGGTGTCGGCATCCGCGTCGACTGCCGAGACCGTCTCCTCGACCGAGCGGGGCGAATCGGAGGGCACGCCGTGGCTGTAGCGGGGTGAGCGGCTTAAACCCCGACACCAGCGCCGTCCCGGCGATTACTTACCCCCTCACCCGCTATCGCGACGCATGACAGACTGGCGCGCCGTCGGCTACGGGTTCGCGGTGATGCTGATCGCCGGACTGCTCGCGACGTTCGCGCCGGTGGTCGGCCACGTCGGCGCCGGGCTGATCGGCGGCTTCGTCGCCGGCTACGTCGCCGGCGGCGGCCTCCTCTCCGGGACGTGGCACGGACTCCTGGCCGGCTCCGTGAGCGGCGTCGTCGTCACGCTGCTGCTGGCCGCGTTCGGCGGGCTCGTCGGGCTCGCGGGCGGCCCGATCGGGAGCCTGCTCGGTGGCGCCGGCGTGCTGGTCGTCGGGCTGTTCGTGACGTTCCTGTTCGCGGTCGACTCGGCGCTCGCGGGCGCGATCGGCGGCGTGCTCGGGGACTGAGTCGGCTTTTTTGATTCGGTTCAGATTGGTGGTGTCGGTGGGTGTGTTTTACCGGTTGGCGCGCGCCTCCGAGGCCGCCTTGCGGCCGAGGAGCGCGCGCGAGGGAGTCGCGAACGGCGTGGCGCGTAGCGCCACGAGCAGCCGGCGCGAAGCGCCGGCGACGAAGTGAGCGACGAGGCTGGGGAGGGACGAGGTGCGGTGCTGTGCGGGGCGGGACTCAAAGGGGCAGTCGCGAGGCGGGCGCAGGCGTTCACGAGAGCAAAGCTCTCGTGAGCCAATCAGAACGCTTCGCGTTCTGATGACGACCAAAGGACCGCAGAGAACGAGCGGAGCGAGTGAGCGAGGACCGCAGCGAGCGTGCGCCCGCCTCGCGACTGGGGCTTTGAAGTTGTTCGTCGTCGATCCCGAGGCGGTTATTTATAAGCGAGGGCCGGGGCGTTACCGGTGTTTTGCCGCCGAACCGCCACCATCTGTTTATGAAAGGACGGCCGAAGAAGCGACCGAAACCGCTACTCGTCGACCGGGGACGCTCTACGCGCTCTCGGCCGCGTCGAGGACGGCCTCGTAGTCGGGCTCGTTGGTCGGGTCGTCGGCGACCCAGTCGTAGACGACCTCGCCCTCCGCGTCGAGGACGAAGACGGCGCGGTTGGCGATGCCGTAGAGGCCGAGCTCGGCGATGTCCATCTCGAGGTCGTACGCCCGGATCGCGTCGCCGCCCATGTCGCTCACGAGGTCGAACTCGATCCCGTGTTCCTCGCGGAACGCCCCCTGAGAGAACGGGGAGTCCGCGCTGATCCCGAAGACGGTCGCGCCGGCCGCGTCGAAGGCGTCGGCGTGCTCCTGGAACGCGACCATCTCGTTCGTGCACGGCGGGGTGAACGCCCCGGGGAAGAACGCCAGCACCACCGGCCCGTCGCCGAGGTGGTCGTCGAGCTCGAACGGTTCGTGGTCGCTCGTGCCGATCTTCGCGGAGATGTCGGGTGCGGTGTCGCCAGTGGATACCATCGCTACCGAATAGGGGCGATTCACGCAAAAGGCTTGTCGCGACCACGTTCGGTGCCGGTATCGGCGCCGTCGGGCGTGGGGCGCTCGGCGGGCCCGGCGGGCTCCGCCGGCTACTCCCGGTCGAGGTACTCCTGTTGAATCGCGACGACCTCGGCCGAGTCCTCGCAGTCGGCGTACCGCCGGAGCGGCTCCTCGTTGAGGTCGAGGAACGTCTCGCCCCACGTGAACTTCGCCATGATCCGTTCCGCGTGGTCGGGCTCGCCGAGGATGTGGAGGGCGGCGGCGAACGCCTCCACCGTCGTGAGCTGCATCGGCCGGCCGAAGTTCACGGGGTTGCCGGCGACGAGGTACGGGAGCGCTCGGTGCTCGCCGGGTAGCGAGAAGGTCTTTTCGCCGGCCGATTCCCACGAGCAGTCCAGCGCGACGAGCGCGTTGTCGCGGGCGAGGTCGGCGTCCGCGGGCGAGAGCGCCCGCTCGGCGTGGGGGTTGAGCACGACTCCGTAGGGCGTGGCGCGGTCGGAGCGGTGCAGCTCCGCGAGGTCGAACCGCGCGAGCTTCCGGGCCGTGCACTTCTCGGGGTCGTCGTCGCCCTCGTACCGGACGTGGAGGTCCACACGTACGAAATCGGCTGAGTCAGTTATAAGACGTGCGGAGCGGTCGGAACCCGCCCTGCGGTCCTGAGTGTTCGTTTATAACTGAACTGACGAAACGAGCGTGACGCTACGCGCCGCGGGTAGTCGACGCCCGCCGCCGTTGAAGGGGTGTTAGTGCGTTGAGGCTCCGACGGACGCGATCGTAGGCGTCGCGACGCCGACGCTCACGAAGAGCGAACTCGCGGGGGTCCCGCGCTCGCGGGCGAGCGAACACGGGCAGTAATAATAGCGACTAGCCACGGCTCTGACAGGTGGGCGAAAATGACGGCTGACACTGTAATTCACGACGCGGTCGTTCTCACGGTGGACGAGCGAAATCGGCTCTACGAGCGAGGAACGGTGCTCATCGAGGACGGCCGAATCACCGACGTGCGTTCGTCCCGGGACGATGACGCAGACATCGCGGCCGACCGCGTCGTCGACGGCGAGGGCACGCTCGTGATGCCGGGGCTCGTCAACGCGCACACCCACCTCGAACTGACGCCGCTGCTCGGCGCGTTCAGCGACCTCGACCTCGCGGAGATGATGAGCGGGATGACCGCCATTTTCGGACACATCGCCGAGGGCGAGTACGGCTACGTCACCGAGGCGGGGTACGAACTCGCTGCGCTGAACTTCCTCACCGGCGGGGTCACGACCGTCAACTCGATGGACGTCCGTCCGAGCGCGGGCGCGGAGACGTTCGGCGAAGCGGGCCTGCGCGGGTTCTTCGGGATGGCGCTCTCCGACCTCTTCTGGGACGTCCCCGTCGGAGAGCAGTTCGACCGGGCCCGCGAGTTCATCGACGAGTACCACGGCGCGTACAACGGCCGGATCCGGGCGACGATCGACCCCCACGACGACTGGTCGTGTACCCGTGAACTGTGGGAACGGACCGCCGACCTCGCCGCCGAACACCCAGATCTGCTCGTCCACACCCACCTGCTCGAACTGGAGGCGAGCAACGCGATGGCGCGGTCGAACGGCGCCGCGGACTCGCTCGGGCTCCTCGATGAGGTCGGGCTCCTCGACGACCGGCTGGTGGCCGCGCACTTCCGGCTCGCCGACGACGAGGACATCCGGCGCACCGCCGAGGCGAACGCGTCGGTGGCGCACTGCCCGTCGATCTTCTGTTACTGGAACACGGACGGCGACGTGCAGTGGACGCCGGTGCCGGAGCTGCGCGACGCGGGCGTCGACGTCGGCCTGGGCATCGACGACCACTACTGGCACGACTCCTACAGCCTGTTCGGCGAGGCGCGGCAGGCCCGGCTCGCGGCGAATCTCAAGCGCTCGGCCGGCCAGTACGACTCGATGGAACTCGTACGCATGCTCACCATCGACGGGGCAGAGGCGCTCGGGGTCGGCGACGAGATCGGAAGTCTCGAACCCGGTAAGCGCGCCGACGTCATTCTGCTGGACGTCGACAAGCCGAAATTCACGCCGCTGACTAACGTTCCGGCGCAGGTGGCGAATAACGCGGCGCCGGCTGACGTGGAGACCGTGATCGTGGACGGCGACGTGCTCATGGAGACCGGCGACGTGAAGACGATGGATGCCGATGCGGTGCGAGACCGCGTCGAGGCCGCAGTCGACCGGTTCGAGTCGGAAACGGAGTGGGAACTCGGTATCGGTGAGGCAGAGCCGCCGAGCACGACGGCCGTCGTCCGCGACCTGCCGAAGCGCGGCCCCAGTCGGTTGCTCGGCCGACTCGCGTTCCAGTCGCTCAGAGACAGATTCCCGCTCTGACACGGATACGAGGGAGGTCGTTCGACGACGACCGCGCTCAGTCGCCGCCGGGGTCCCGGGCTGGCCATACGGCGGCTTTTCGGCCGAAACGAACATCCCCTGAGCAATAGCTGCGTGCCGAACCCGCGCCCTCTGTCCAGCACGAGTGTTCGACCAGCTGACAGGGACTTCGACAGGGCCGACTCTCATCGATCGATACGGCGTCCGTCACGGAGAGCGACTCGGTGCGAGAGAGCAACAACACCATAAACGCGACCTCCGTACCGAGCCGTAAGCGATTGACACTCCATCATCAGGTCGCGTCGGGAAACGAACTGAGGCTGCACCACCGTCTCCGTTCGGGCCGGTGTGATATCGGACGCGAAGCGGACGCGCCGCCACGAGAATATGACCGATAACTGCCACCTATGTGGTCGAGAGGTCCGGTCTTCCGCGTTCGAGACCGTCGACGGACGGTCGTTCTGTTCGAGCGGATGCCGAGACGTGTACGCGACGCTCGGCGCTTCCGACGGCTCCGAGGCCGCCCGAACCTCGACTGAGACCGAGAGTGCGCGGAGCGACGACGCTGATGCTCCCGATCGGAGCGGTTTTCGAACGTTCTTCCGGATTGACGGGATGCACTCCGCGACGTGCGAGGCGTATCTCGAATCGCTCGCCGAGAGCCGGGAGGGCGTGACCGATGCCGAGGCGAGTTACGTCACGGAGACCATCCGAGTCGAACACGACCCCGACACCGTGTCGAAGGCGTCGCTGCGTGACGCGCTGAGTACCCTCGGATACACGGCGTACCTCCGCGAAGCCGCCTCGACAGACACGAGCGATACCGGCGGAACGACGCGCCGAGCGCGAGAGATGGGCGGCATTCGGAAGCGCCGCGACGATCAGCTCCTGGGAATGCGATACTCCGTCGGGTTCCTCTTCGGTGCGTTTCTGCTGGTCCCGTACGTCGCGATCCTCTACCCGGCGCACCTCGCGTCGATATTCGACTGGCAAGCGCTCGCCGTCTTCCAGGGCGCGTTCCGGCTCGACAGTCAGGGAGCGTTCGTCTTCCTCCGGCTGTATTTCGTGATGACCGGACTCATTCTGGTCTTTACCGGTCTCCCGGTGCTGCGTGGCGCGTACATCAGTCTCAAGATGCGGCGCCCGAACACGGACCTGCTAGTCGCGATCACCGCGACCAGCGCGTACGCGTACAGCACGGTCGCCGTCATCCTCGGTCGGAACGACATCTTCTACGACCTCGCGATCGTCGTCACGGCCGCGGTCACCGCGGCGGCGTTCTACGAGTCGTCGATCAAGCAACGCGCGCTCGACCGCCTGACCGAGCTCACGATATCGCAAGTCGAGCGCGCACGGACGTCCGACGCCGAGGGGGGAACGCGGGAAGTTCGCGTCGAGGACCTCGATGCGGACGATACCGTCCTCGTTCGACAGGGCGAACGAGTCCCCGTAGACGGCGAACTGGTCGACGACGGCTGCACCGTCGACGAATCGATCGTCACCGGTGAGTCGCTACCGGTGCCGAAACGCGCCGGAGACGAGGTCATCGGGGGATCGATCGTCACGGACGGAGCCGCCCTGATCCGCGTCGGCCCGGACCTGACGAGCAGCATCGATCGGATAACGACCGCCGTCTGGGACCTCCAGAGCGCGACTCACGGCGTGCAACGCCACGCTGACCGACTCGCGTCGCGCGCGGTGCTCCTCGTCGTCGGAGCCGCCGTTGCGATCGGCGGCGCTGGCGCGCTCGCGTTCGGTGTGACCGTCTCAGACGCGGTCCTCCTCGCACTACTGGTCCTCCTCGCCGGGTCGCCGTGGGCCCTCGGACTCGCGACGCCGCTCTCGGTTGCCAAGAGCCTCGCGAGCGCGCTCCGTCACGGGATCATCATCTTCGACGAGACGGTCTTCGAACGGCTTCGAGATGTCGACATCGTCGTCTTCGACAAGACGGGGACCCTCACGACCGGCGAGATGGAGGTGATCGAGGCGAACGCCCCCGCGGAGCTACTCGACGCCGTCGCAGCGCTCGAGCAGCGGGCGTCACACCCCGCTGCAAACGCCATCACCACGGCCTTCGCCGACGAGAGCGCGGTCCAGGGAAGCCTCGACGCCGGCCGGATAAGCGAGTTCACGAACCACCGGTCCGGTATCGAGGGGGTGATCGACGGAACGACGTATCTCGTCGGAAACCTCGGGCTCTTCGCGGAACGGGGATGGACCGTGGACGACGACATTCGGTCCCGCGTCGCCGACGCTCGGGGGTTCGGTCAGCTTCCGGTCGTCGTCGGTCGCGACGGGACGGCAGAGGGACTGATCGTCGTGGGCGATGAGCCTCGAGACGGCTGGGACGACACGATATCTCGACTCGGTGCGCGGGACACGGATATCGTCGTCCTGACCGGCGACGACGAAGAAGCGACGGATTTCTTCACGCGGCACGAGGACGTGACGCACGTCTTCGCGACGGTCCCGCCGGAAGGGAAGACGGCGACGATCCGACGGCTCAAATCGGACGGCCAAGTCGCGATGGTCGGCGACGGCACCAACGACGCCCCGGCGCTCGCCGCCGCCGACCTCGGCATTTCGTTGGGCGGCGGCACGGCGTTGGCCGCCGACGCCGCCGACGTCGCGATCGTCGACAACGACATCCGCTCCGTCGAGACGGCCTTCGACCTCGCGGCTGCGGCTCGTCGCCGCGTGAAACAGAACAACTTCCTCGCGTTCTCCTACAACGGGATCGCGCTCTTGGCGTTGGCCGTCGGGTTCTTCAACCCGCTGTCAGCGGCGGTCGCGGTCATCGCCGGCGGCGGTCTGGTCGCGGCGAACACTCGGCGGAAGTTGCTTCGGTAGCGGGACTCCACCACGCGAGTATGCAGACGAGCGACCGCGTTTACGACACGGGAACCGAGCCTGAACGACACCGGCACCGGGCGGACGGTATCGATGTCGTGCGGCGGCCCCCGTCGGACTCCTCAGGACGTGATCGGTGTCGACGGCCGTGCCGCATGCGGCGGGCGTGTCGGTCGCGACGTCTCGCGAACACCCGGTTCGAGGTCCGGTGAGGTATCAGCGCGGGCCGGCTACTCCGGCACATCCCCCGTCGTGTCCTCCGGTTTGGCCGAGAGGTAGCCACCAAACGCGAGCAACCAGAGAATGAGCGGATAGACGACCCACCGCTCGATTCCGCCGCTCCCGAGGAATTCGAGCGGATGGGGGCCACCGACGACCAATCCGAAAACGAAGACGCTGACGAGAACGAGGAAAGAGACTCCGCCGAGCAACCCGCAGAGGAACGAGAACGGTCGGGGGACTACCCGGGCGGAGAGGAGGACCGTGATCCCTCCCGCAAAAAACGTGAGGAGCGCGAACAGTCCGTGCCACGGGGTCACGTTACCGGGGAAGACCCCGACGCCGAACGCGCCGAATCCGAAGACGGCCAGCGCGAATGGGAACCCGCGACGGTCCAGTACCCGGTACAGCAGGTACGCCGAGAGGACTACTACCGCTCCCGTCAGGAGCATCGTGGAATTGAAGATCGTCGCCGAGGGTTCGTGTATCACCGGGTCGGGCGGGCGTGTCGACCCCAGATCGCTGATATCCTGTCGGGTCGAATAGCTCGGATAGAGGACCTCCGCCGTGATGATCCCCATGAATCCGATGACTCCCGACACGGCGAGACCGAAGCCCGCTATCGACCGTTCCGAGAGTCCGAGCCGGGACCGGAGAGAGGCAGTTTGGCTCATCGACTGCACGTTCGCACGGAACGGAGAAATAATTATTTGTTTGACATGAGGTGGCTCACCCGCACGCGTCGTCCGTAATTCGGCGCGCTGATTCTGGCAGCCGCTGGGCGTTTCGACGGGCCCGATACCGTCAAACCGGCCCGGTACCGGCGGGGTTTTTCCTCGTCGCACCCCAGTGGATCGTATGGAGCTGTTCGCCGTCCCGGACCTCCCGGAGATCCGGGAGGGAGACGACCTCGCGGCCATGATCGGTGAGCGGGTCGACCTCCGCGAGGACGACGTCGTCGTCGTCGCCAGCACCGTCGTCTCCAAGGCCGAGGGGCGGACGTTCGACCTCGACGAGTTCCCGGCCGGGCCGCGGGCGAACGAAGTCGCCGGTCGGCTCGCGGAGATCTCGGGCGAGGAGAAGGACCCGCGCTTCGCCCAGGCCGTCATCGAGGAGTCGACGGAGCTGATCATGGAGGCCCCGTTCCTCCTGACGGCGACGCGCTTCGGCCACATCGGCGTCAACGCCGGTATCGACCGGTCGAACGTCCCCGACGGCGACCTGCTGCTGCTCCCGGAGCGCCCCACCGAGAGCGCGGAGCGGATCCGCGAGGGCGTCGCGGCCGACCGCGTGGTCGTCAGCGACACCTGCGGGCGCCCGTTCCGACACGGCCAACGCGGGGTCGCGATCGGCTGGGCCGGCCTGCCGGCGAGCCGCGACTGGCGCGGCGAGCGCGACCGCGACGGCCGGGAGATGGGCGTCACCGTCCAGAACGTGATCGACGAGCTCGCGTCGGCGGCAAACCTCGTCGCCGGCGAGGGCGCGGGCGGGACGCCCGTCGTCGTCGCCCGCGACTGGTCGTTCGGCGACCACGAGGGCTCGGACAGCCACTTCCGCGAGGTCGAGGGCGACTTCGTCCGCCAGGCGCTGCGCGACTGGCGCTACGAGGACCGCTGACACGGAGCTACGAGGACCGCTGATACGGAGCTACGAGGACACCTGACATGCTCGGCATCGAACTCACTCCCGAACACGACCTGCACCGCCTCGTCGACCTCGGCGTCCGCGCCGAGGAGGCCGGCTACGACGCCGTCTACTCGACGTGCCACTACAACAACCGCGACCCGTGGGCGTTCCTCTCGCAGCTCGCGACCGCCACGGAGTCGGTCCGAGTCGGCCCGGGCGTCGCGAACCCGTACGAGACACATCCCGTGACGCTCGCCTCGAAGGTCGCCACCCTTGACGAGCTCTCCGAGGGGCGTGCCGTCTTCGGGGTCGGCCCCGGCGACCCCTCCACGCTCGCGAACCTCGAGCTCGCCGACGAGCGCGGGCTCCGCCCCGTCCTGGAGGCGTTCAAGACCGCTCAGAAGCTCTGGGCCGGCGAGCGCGTCGACCACGACGGCACCTTCGACGCCAGCGAGGCGGGGCTCAACTACGAGCCGCCGCAGGGCGCCGCGATTCCGGTCCACGTCGGCGGCGAGGGCCCGCACATGTGCCGGATGGCCGCGAAGCACGCCGACGGCCTGCTGTACAACGGTTCCCACCCGAAGGACCTCGCCTGGGCCCGCGAGCAGGTCGACGACGGGCTCGGAGACCGACCGGACCATCGCGGCGACTTCGACCTGATCGCGTACGCCGCGGTCTCGATCGACGAGGACGAGGACGCGGCCCGCGAGGCGGCCCGTCCGCCGGTCGCCTTTATCACCGCGGGCGCGGCGCCGCCGGTCCTGCAGCGGCACGGGATCGATGCCGACGCGGCGAGCGAGATCGGCGATCGCGTCTCGACCGGCGACTTCTCCGCGGCGTTCGACCTCGTCACCCCCGAGATGGTCGACGCCTTCTGTATGGCCGGCTCGCCCGAGACCGTCCGCGAGCGCGCGGCCGCCGTCGCGGAGCACGCCGACGGACTCGTCGTCGGGTCGCCGCTCGGCCCGGACTTGGAGTCGGCGGTCGACCTCGCGGCCGACGCCGTCGACGGTCTCTTTTAAAAACACCGGACGATCTCACGACCGGGGAACAGAGAATCGCTCGTGAGAACTCGGGGGTGAGGTTCTTAAGCCGGTTCCACACAGTTCGAGGCATGTCGACAGACCGAGAGCAACGCTCGGGGGTTCGGGACCGGTACGAGTCGCTCCTCTGGGGGACGATGGACCGTCTCGGCGTCTCCGAATCGATAGAGCGGAAGATCGTGACGGCCGTCGGGATCCAGTTTCTCGTCACCGTCGGGATCTTTCTCACGCCGATCCTCTTCTCCGGGACGCTCGCGTCCGCCGTCTCCGGAGCGCTGTTCCTCGGAGCGATCGCTGCGATCTACAACACCCTCCTCATCGTGCGGCGGGACTTCGTCGCGCCACTCAAGCGGTTGGAGGCCGGGGCGGACGCGATCGCGGCCGGCGACGTCCGAGCGGCGGAGAGCCGCGGCCCCGCGGGGGCGGTCGGCGCAGACCAGCCGGACGAGATCGGGAGTCTCGTGAACTCGTTCGCCGAGGTCGAGCGCTACCTCGGCACCGTCTCGGCGCAGGCCGAGGCGCTCGCGGCGCGGGAGTTCGACGATCCGGTCCTCGACGAGGAGGTGCCGGGCGGCTTCGGCGACGCCCTCGACGAGATGGCCGCGAACATGACGGCGTACACGGCCGAGCTGGAGTCGGTGGT
This sequence comes from Halorubrum sp. CBA1229, assembly GCF_003721435.2. Taxonomy (NCBI): domain Archaea; kingdom Methanobacteriati; phylum Methanobacteriota; class Halobacteria; order Halobacteriales; family Haloferacaceae; genus Halorubrum; species Halorubrum sp. CBA1229. The sequence goes on from NZ_CP054585.1 coordinate 2,710,158, forward strand.
CGACGCGTTCGACGACGCGGCTCAGCGCGCGCAGGACGGCGACCTCACCGCGACGATCGACGCGGAATCGCTCGCCACCGACGACGACAGATACGACGACCTCGTCGAGAACTACAACCGGCTCGTCGCCACGCTCGGCGGGACGATCGGCGAGGTCCGTTCGTTCACCGACGACGTCGCGGCGGCGAGCGACGACGTGCGGGCGAGCATGGACGAGGTCGACGACGCGAGCGAGGAGGTGGCGCGGTCGGTACAGGAGATCTCGGACGGCGCGAGCGAACAGACGAGCGACCTGGAGGCGGTCTCGGCCGAGATGAGCACGCTCTCGGCGACCGTCGAAGAGATCGCGGCCTCCGCCGACGACGCGGCGACGACCGCCCGGAGCGCCGCGGACCGGGGGCGGGACGGACGAGAGGAGGCCGCCGAGGCGATCGCGGAGCTTGAAGCGCTCGAATCCCGGATCGGGGAGACGGCGACCGCGGTCGAGGACCTCGTCGACCGGATCGGCGAGATCGACGAGATCGCTGCCGTGATCGACGGAATCGCGGAGGAGACGAACCTGCTCGCGCTGAACGCCTCGATCGAGGCCGCCCGGGCCGACGGTTCCGGCCAGGGGTTCGCGGTGGTCGCGGACGAGGTGAAGGCGCTCGCCGAGGAGACCCGGGAGGAGGCCGCGGCGATCTCGGACCGCATCGACGAGGTGCAGACCGCCTCGGCCGACACGGCCGACGACGTCGACGCGATGGAGTCGCAGGTGTCCGAGAGCGTCGGCGCCGTCGAGTCCACGCTCCGGGAGTTCGAGGAGGTCGTCGAGGACGTGACCGTCGTCGACGAGACGGTCCAGGAGATCAGCGAGGCGACCGACGACCAGGCCCGGACGACGCAGGAGGTCGTCGACATGGTCGAGGACGTCGCGTCGGTGAGCGGCCAGACCGCGACCGAGGCCGAGACCGTCGCCGCGGCGGCGGAGGAGCAGACCGCGAGCGTCTCGGAGGTGACCGACAGGGCACACGCGCTCTCCGATCGGTCCGACGAGCTGCTCGCGCGGCTCGACCGGTTCGAGGTGCCGGCCGAGCGCGCTACGGGGGCGTCGAGTTCGACCGGAGCGGGCGCGCAGTCGGAGTCCGGATCGGGCGCACAGACGCGGCCGACTCCGACCGACGACTGATACCGGTCGCGACTCCGGGCGACGGCGACCTACCGAATCGACGGCGGCTTACCGAATCGATCGCGACTTACTGCTCCGACCGCCCGCGGCCGCCCAGCGAGGGAAGCGTCACGCCGATCTCTTGGAGGAGCGCCCCGACAGCGGTGTAGCCGAGCGCGGCCACGGAGGCGACGATCAGGACCTGTCCGACGAGGACGAGCAGCGCTGAGAGGGGGTCTCCGGCGCCGAGGATGAGGTCGTTCAGGAAGACGTCGACGAAGCGGCCGACGTCGCCGACCAGCCGTGCGAAGAAGTCGATGAGCGCGAACATGATCCAACGTTTCTCCGCGGGGTACTTGGGTGTTGAGTTCCCGGCCGTTCCTCGTTCGGCGGTGACCGCGCCGCGGCTCCGGGGAGCGCCGTCGCGATAGCGGTCCCTCCCGACCCGGTTCCGGTAACCGAACGTCTTACACCCGACGGACACGGATCAGTCGGTAATGAACGCGTTGACGGACCTGTTCGCCGAGAACACGCTCCTGTGGGTCCTCACCGGTGTCCTCGCTTACTCCGCGGCCGCGCTGTGGCTCCGGAACCGCGGGATACTCCCGGAGTCGGTCGGCGTCTCCGGCCCGGTACTGACCCTCCGGACGCTCCGCGGCCGCGAGTTCCTCGACCGGCTCGCGGCCCCGAAACGGTTCTGGCGCGGGCTCGCGAACCTCGGGCTCGGCGGGGCCTTAGTGGCGATGGTCGGGTCCTTCTTCCTGATCCTCTCGTCGGCGGCCTCGGCGCTGAACACCGCTCAGCCCTCCGCCATCCAGCAGCCGCAGAACTTCCTCATCATCCCCGGCGTCAACGACTTCCTCCCGCTGTCGGTCGCGCCGGAGATCGTCGCCGGCCTCGCGGTCGCGATGGTGATCCACGAGGGCGCGCACGGCCTGCTGTGCCGCGTCGAGGGGATCGACATCGAGTCGATGGGGCTCGTCTTCTTCACCGTCCTGCCCGTGGGCGCCTTCGTCGAGCCGAACGAGGAGGCGACGCAGGAGGCGTCTCGCGGCGGCCGCGCCCGGATGTTCGCGGCCGGCGTCACCGCCAACACGCTGCTCACGGTTGTCGTGTTCGCGCTGCTGTTCGGCCCCGTGGTCGGCGCGATATCGCCGGCTCCGGGATACGCCGTCGGCGAGGTGACCCCCGGGTCGCCGGCCGACGCGGCCGGTCTCGCGGCGGGCGACCGACTCGTCGAGGTCGACGGCGCCCCGGTCGACACGGCGGCCGAGTTCGAGGCAGCGCTTGCCGATGCCGGTGACACGGTGACGGTCACGGCCGACGACGGCGACGGGGAGCGGACCGTCGAGGTGAGCCGGCAGCTGCACGCGGTCGGTTCCGCCGGCGGCAACCCCCTCGGCGTGACGATCACCGACGCACCGCTGACGATCGAGTCGGTGAACGGCGAGCCGGTGGCGACCGAGGGCGAGTTCTACGACGCCGTCGGCGACGCGGAGCGCGCCACGGTGTCGGTGGCGGCCGCCGATGGAAGCGGCGGCAACGCCAGCGACGCCAACGCCACGACCGCGGAGATCCCGGTCGGCGCGTACGCGCTCGGCGTGCAGGAAGACGGGCCGCTCGACGACGCCGGCGCGGCGCCCGGCGCGCCGCTGACGATCGTCTCGATCGACGGCGAGCGGATCCACGACGCGGACGCGCTCTCGGGCGTCCTCGGCGAGCGCGAGCCGGGCGCGACCGTCGAGGTGATCGCGTACGACGGCGACGACGAGCGGCAGGCATACGACGTCGAGCTGGCCCCGCACCCGAACCGCGACGGCGGGTTCGTGGGCGTCTCGGTGTTCCCCGGCTCCAGCGGGCTCGCGCTCGACGACTTCGGCGTCTCCGAGTACCCCGCCGGCGCGTACCTCGAACTGCTCGGCGGCGACGGCGGCGAGGCCGCGGGAGACGGGATGGCGCTCGGCGGCCTGACCGATTCGCCGCTCGGGCTCGTGTTCGTCTCGCTGATCCTCCCGCTCGGCAGCCTGTTCGGGCTCCCGTTCAACTTCGCGGGGTTCACCGGCGAGGTGACCAACTTCTTCGTCGTCGAGGGGGCGCTCGGCGCGCTCGGCGGCGGGGTCTTCCTGCTCGCGAACCTCCTCTTCTGGACCGGCTGGATCAACATCCAGCTCGCGCTGTTCAACTGCCTGCCAGCGTTCCCGCTCGACGGGGGGCGGATCCTCCGGATGGTCGCCGAGGCGGTGGTCAGCCGGATCCCGCTCTCCGACCGGCACGCCGCCGTCCGCACGATCACGGTCTCGTCCGGGCTCGTCATGCTCGCCGGGCTGATCGCGATGGTGTTCGGCAACCAGATCCTCGCGGCGCTCGGGCTGATCTGACGGCCGGCGGGCGCGCTCCGCCTCGCCGGCGGCGTCTGCTCGCGGACCGGTTCCGCGAGAGGGAAACGGGTTTCTCCGCGGGCCGAAACGGTGCGGTATGAGCCAAGAACGCACCGTCGAGATCGAGGGACACATCATCGACAGCGGGACGATGCAGCGCTGTTTCGGCGCGGTGATGGATCTGGGCGGCTCATTCGACGTCGAGCGGTTCGACGTCGGGAAACACGAGGACGAGGAGTCGTACTGCCGGCTGACGGTCTCGGCCGACGACTCGGAAACGCTCCAGGCCATCCTCCACGAGCTCCACCAGAACGGCGCGGTGCTGGAGAGCCCTTCCGAGGTCGACCTCGTCGCGGCCCCCGCGGACAAGGTCGTCCCGCCCGACTTCTACTCGACGACGAACCACCCGACCGAGGTGCTGTACGACGGCGAGTGGATCGAGGTCGAGCGGATCGAGATGGACTGCGCGCTGGTTGTGGACCCCGACGGCGGGCCTGACGGAGAGCCGCGAGCGTACACCAAGGTGCTCAACGCGGTCGACGAGGGCGACCTGATCGCGACCGACCAGTCGGGGATCCGGGTGCGCCCCCCTGAGCGACCCCGCAGCGGTGGCGGCGCGTTCGGCTTCATGCAGGGCGGCGTCTCCTCGGAGCGCCCGTCGGAGTCCACCATCCGCGAGGTCGCGGCGGAGCTCCGCGAGGTGAAGCGCGCGGGCGGAAACGTCATGGTCGTCGCGGGGCCGGCGGTGATCCACTCCGGCGCGGGCGACGCGCTCGCGGACCTCGTCGAGGCCGACTACGTCGACGCGCTCTCGGCCGGGAACGGGTTCGCGACCCACGACCTCGAGCGCTCCATCTACGGCACGTCGCTCGGGATGAACGTCGAGACGCTCGAACACCCGCGGAAGGGGCACAAACACCACATCTGGACGATCTCGGAGATCATCCGGGCGGGCGGGATCGAGGCCGCGGTCGAGGACGGCGTCGTGACGGAGGGCGTGATGTACCAGTGCGTCGAGCGCGACGTCGACGTCGTGCTCGCGGGCTCGATCCGCGACGACGGCCCCCTCCCGGACACGATCACGGACGCCGTCGAGGCGCAGGACGCGATCCGCGAGCAGGCCCACGAGGCCGACATCGTGATCATGCTCGCGACGCTGCTCCACTCGGTCGCCGTCGGGAACTGCCTTCCGTCGACGACGAAGACCGTCTGCGTCGACATCGATCCCGCGACCGTCACCCAGCTGCTCGACCGCGGTTCGGCGCAGGCCGTCGGGATGGTCACCGACATCGGGACCTTCGTCCCCAAGCTCGCCGAGTTCGTGCTGGGGGAGGGCGGCGACGCGACCGCCCCGGCCGGTGGAGGCGACCGATGACGGTCGCGCTCCGACCGTACGACCCCGCAACCGACGCCGATGGGCTCTACGACTGCAAGCTCGCCTTCGAGCGCGGGCTCGGCGAGAACACGGGCGGCGACGACAAGGCGGCCGCCTACGAGGGGAAGCTCACCGACGGCTACCGCGAGCGCTGGCTCGCGTGGGTCGGGCGGTGCGTCGCGGACGACGAGTGGTGCGTGACGGTGGCGGTGGCGGGGGGCGACGACGGGACCGCCGGCCGGGACCGCGGCGGCGACGGGACCGCCGGCGAGGTCGTCGGCTACGTCTTTGTCCTCCCCGAGCGGCTCGCGATGATCTGGGACGCGGCCGTGCTCAACGAGCTCTACGTCGCTCCGGCGCACCGGGGCGCGGACGTCGCCGACGACCTCATGGCCGCCGCCGTCGACCTCGCGGCCGACCAGTCGCTCCCGCTCGACCGCCTCGTGCTCGACGTCGACCCCGCGAACGAGCGCGCGAAGGGGTTCTACGACCGCCACGGCTTCGAGTCGTGGGGGGAGATGGTGGCTCGGCCGCTCGACGGCTGAGTCGTCTCTTCTCACTCGTCCCCGTCCGAGCCGCCGCGGTTCCGCTGACTCGTATCCGTGGACGCGCTCATCCCAGTATCCGTGGACCCGCTCATTCCCGTATCCGTGGACGCGCCCATGCCCGTATCCGTGGACACGTTCATAGGCGCAGCGCGCGTCGGGCGACGGTATGAGAACCGTTCATCGGCTCGCCGCGGCGGCGTGGCTCGTGCTGATCGCGGCCGCGTTGAGCGCCGTCGCGGCGCCCTCCCTCCCCGAGCGCGTGGTCACGAACTGGGACGCCGCGGGGCGACCGGCCGGGACCCTCCCACGGGCGACGGCCGTCTGGCTCTCCCCGGCGATCATGGCCGGTCTCGTCCTGCTTCTGGCCGCCCTGCCGCGGATCGACCCGCTCCGCGAGAACGTCGCCGCGTTCCGCCCGACCTACGACTGGTTCGTCGTCGCGCTGACCGCGTTCCTCCTCGTCGTCCACGCGGGGATCCTCGCGTTCAACCTCGGCTACGAGTTCCCGTTCACGTCGCTCCTCGTGGCCGCCGTCTCGCTCCTCGTGTACTACGTCGGCGCGGTGCTCCCGCGGACCGAGCGCAACTGGTTCATGGGGATCCGCACGCCGTGGACGCTCAGCAGCGACGCGGTCTGGGACCGGACCCATCGGCTCGGCGGACGGCTGTTCAAGCTCGCCGCAGCCGTCGGCGTCGCGGGGCTGGGGTTCGGGGAGTACGCGGTCCCTCTCCTCGTCGCCTCGGTGGTGGCGGCCGCGGTGGTCACCGCGGCGTACTCGTACGTGGCGTATTCACGGATCGAGGGTGACGGCGACGGCCCGAGCGGTCCGGGTTCGGAGTCGTAGCGTCGACGGCGCCGGAGACGGTGCGCCTGCGCATTCAGGAGCCGAGAACGCCGGACAGGAGTTAAATGCGAGCCGGCGCCATCTCCGGGTATGAGCTATCTCGTGGCCACAGACGGATCGAACGAAAGCGACGAGGCCGTCCGATACGCCGCGCGACAGGCGGTCGCGTTCTACGAGACCCTCGAGATCGTCCACGTGTTGACCCCGGACTCGGAGCTCATCGACGGGACGATCGTCCTCCCCGGCGAGGAGGCCGCGGTCGAGGCCGGCGAGGGGGTTCTCGCCAACGCCAGAACGATCGCGGAGGAGGCGGTCGGCGACGAGCCGATCGACGTGGAGACGCAGCTGCTCACCGGTCGCCCGGCAGACGCGATTTCGGAGTACGCGAGCGAAGCGGACGTGAACGCGATCTACGTCGGGCACCGGGGGTTGAGCGAGGAGCGCGAACAGGTGGTCGGCAGCGTCGCGAAGAGCGTCGTCGACAAGGCCGACGTGCCGGTGACGGTGATCCGGTAGAGCGTCAGAGACCACGGCAAGGACCACCATTACCGGGAGTTCAAAACCGTTGCCCGCGTAACACGAAGTGATGTCCGAGGACGTACTCGTCACGGCGGACTGGGTGGAATCGAACCTCGACGCGTTCCAAGACGACGACGCCGATCTGCGGCTCGTCGAGATCAACAATCCGACCGTCACCGACGAGTCGGAGTACACGCCGTACGAAGAGGGGCACATCCCCGGCGCGCTGAACTTCGAGTGGGACGAGGTGTTCACCGACGAGACGGAGCGCGACATCGTCTCGAAGGCGGACTTCGCGGCCCGCAACGGCGAGGCCGGCATCGACGCCGACACGACGGTCGTCGTCTACGGCGGCGGCCGCGTCCCCAACTGGTTCGCGCTGTTCGGCTACTGGATCTACAAGTACTACGGTCACGAGGACGTCCGCGTGATCGACGGCGGGAAGGGATACTGGGTCGACAACGACTACCCGCTCACGACCGAGGAGCCCGACTTCACGCCGCGCGACTACGAGGCCCGCGGCCCCTTCGAGAGCGTCCGCGCGTACAAGGACGACATCGACAAGGCGATCGAGGAGGGGATCCCGATGGTCGACGTCCGCTCCCCCGAGGAGTTCTCCGGCGAGGTCATCGCGCCCGAGGGGCTCAACGAGACGGCCCAGCGCGGCGGCCACATCCCCGGCGCCAGCAGCGTCCCGATCGGGACCACGCTGAACGAGGACGGCACGTTCAAGAGCGCCGACGAGCTCCGCGAGCTGTACTCGGAGGCCGGCGTCGACGGCGACGAGTCGACGATCACCTACTGCCGCGTCGGCGAGCGCTCGTCGATCGAGTGGTTCCTCCTGCACGAGCTGCTCGGCTACGACGACGTCCGCAACTACGACGGCTCGTGGACCGAGTGGGGGAACCTCGTGGGCGCGCCGATCGAGACGGGCGAGTAGGCGGCGGTCACCGCCGTCGACTCGTGACGCTACGTAAATACGTCGCCAAGCGGGGAAGCCGCCGACAGGCCCTTGCGCCGAGAGCCCGAACCGGCGATCGATCATGGTCGCGGAAGACGAGGCGGAGGCCGCGGGCGGTCCGGGCGACGCGCCGACGCCGCGAGGGCCATCGCCGAGGAACACGGGACGGCCCCGTCCGGATCGACCGGCGACGGAGCGCCGGCCTCCGGTGACGACCGCGGCCGTCAGACCGACCTGTCCGCGTTCGACGAGGACGACTGACCCGGCGACGCGTGCGAACGTATTTACGCTTGTGTGTCGTATTGTGAAGTATGAACCAGAACGTTGGTGCGACGGATAAGCGCGTTAGAACGGCCCTCGGTGCGGTGCTCGGTGTCGCCTCGCTCGCGACCCTCGCCGGGGCGGTTCCGCTGCCGGCGCTCGCCGCGCCCGTCCTCGGCGTCGCGTCGCTGCTCATGCTCGGGACTGCCGCGAGCGGCACCTGTCTGCTCTACTCGCTGCTCGGCGTCGACACGTGTCCGGCGTCGGCGAGCGGCTCGCGATAGAGCGCTCGGCTGGTCCGGTCGCGTCCGGACAGCAGCGTTGAAACGGTACTTCTCGGCGACTTTCGGACCGGCGGCGACGGCACCCTCAAGTGTGGGTAGTCGTAACGTGTGACATGAGTCTGCGAGACAGACTGACGACCCCCGCGTGGGTGCGCGCGTCGAACCGCTTCGGCGACCGAGGTGACCGCCCGTGAGCGGCGACCCGACCGTCCTCGTGATCGGCGGCGGCGCGACCGGGGCCGGGGTCGCCCGCGACCTCGCGCTCCGCGGCGTCGACGTGACCCTCGTCGACCGCGGTGGGCTCGGGAGCGGCACCTCCGGGCGCTCGCACGGCCTGCTCCACAGCGGGGCCCGGTACGCCGAGGCCGACGCGCCCGGCGCCGAGGAGTGCCTCCGCGAGAACCGGACGCTCCGCGAGATCGCCGGCGCGTGCGTTCGCGAGACCGGCGGGCTGTTCGTCCGCCTCTCGGGCGACGACCCGGACTACTTCGAGGAGAAGATCGACGCCTGCGAGGAGGTCGGCATCGAGACCGAGCGGCTCGACGGCGACGCGGCGCGGGCGGTCGTTCCCGGCCTCTCCGAGGACGTCGCCGAGGCGTTCCGCGTGCCGGACGGGGTGATCTACCCGTCCAGACTCGTCGCCGCGAACGCGGCCGACGCCGAGCGACACGGCGCCGCCGTCCGCATCGACGCGCCCGTCGAGGCCATCGAAACGGACGACGGCGCGGTCTCCGGCGTGCGCCTCGGCGGCGACGTCGACGCGACCCTCGAACCGGACCACGTCGTCAACGCCACGGGGGCGTGGGCCGACCGGATCGCCGAGATGGCCGGCGTCGAGGTGGGGATGGCGCCGAGCCGCGGCGTGATGATCTCCGTCGAGTACGACGGTCTCGACCCGGTGTTGAACCGGTGTCGCGACCCCGACGACGGCGACATCGTCGTCCCCCACGAGGGGGAGGCCGTGCTCGGCACGACGAGCGTCCCGGTCGACGACCCCGACGAGTACGAGCGCGCCGACTGGGAGGTGGAGCGGTCGGTCGAGGAGTGCGCGGCGATGCTCCCCGCGGTCGCCGACGCGCCGACGGTCCGGACGTGGTGGGGCGTTCGTCCGCTCTACGCGCCCGACGAGGCCGGCTCGGACCGACGGGGGATCTCTCGCGGGTTCAGCGTGATCGACCACGCAGACGAGGGCGTCGCGAACCTCCACACCGTCGTCGGCGGGAAGCTGACGACCTACAGGGAGATGGCCGAGGCGACGAGCGACCTCGTCTGCGAGCGGCTCGGCGTCGACGCCGACTGCGAAACCGCGACGGAGCGGCTCCCCGGCGCCGACGACCCCGACCGGCTCGACGATCTCGTCGCGCGGTACGGCGGGGCGAACCCGACCGACGCCGGCGTCGTCGACGCCGCTGCCGACGATTGAAAAGAGGAGATTCGGGGGCGGCGAGACCGTGCCGACTACTCGCCGTCGTCGATCAGGCCGCCGAACACCGAGGTCGCAGTGTCCGGCACGTCGAAGTCGTGGTAGTGCTCGCCCTTCTCCTTCGAGAGGATGTTGAGGGCGGCGGCGGCGCCGTCGCCGGCCGAGATGACCGCCTGCCACTCCTCGGCGCGGACCATCCCGCCGGTCGCGTAGGCCCCGTCGACGGTCGTCTCCATGGAGACGTCGACCTCGACCGTGTCGTCGTCGCCGAGCGCGCAGCCGAGCGACTCGGCGAGGTCGCGGCTCGCGCCCGTCGCCAGCACGAGGTAGTCGGCCTCGTACTCGTCGGACTCGGTAGTCACCGCGAACCCGTCACCCGACTCGGCGACGTCGGTGACCTCCTCGCCCTGATGGCGGTCGACGCCGAAGTCGTCCGCCTGCTGGCGGGCGGTCGCGAGGAACTCGCTGCCGCCGACCGAGCCGATCCCGGGGTAGTTGAACAGGTGCGCCTTGTGCATCCACGTCTTGTCGGTGTCGAACAGGACCGCGTCGAGCCCGTTCTTCCCGGCGAACAGTCCCGCGCTGAGTCCGGCCGGTCCGCCGCCGACGATAGCTACGTCTGCCATGGCCGTCATTCCGGTCGCGGCGTGATAAGCGTTGGCGGAACCGGTGACGCGGGTGCGGTACTCACGCGCGCGGCGTCGCCGGCGGCGGAGCGCGCCGGACGGAGACCGCCGAGAGCTACGACGAGAAGTCGGAGAGCGACCCGCGCGTATCGTCGGTGTCGGCTCGGTCACCGGCGTCGGCGTCGGCTCTCTCCTCGTCGGCGTCGTCTCTCTCCTCGTCGGCGTCGTTTCGCTCGGCCTCGCCGCCGATCTCCTCGGGCTCGTGCCACGGGTCGTCGGGGTCGACGGGCTCGACCGCGCGGTCGAGCTCGGCGGCGTCGTAGTCGCGCTCGGCGTCGAGGATCATCGCGAGGCGCTGCCAGCGGGCGCTGTGCTCGCCCTCGCCCTCCGGGCCGACCCGCGCGCCGCGGGTCTTGAAGAAGCGCGTGCCGCGTCCCAGCTTCGACCCCTCGCCGGTGTGCCCGTCGAAGATCGCGTCGAACTCGCCGCCGGGGTCGAGGTCGCCGACGGGGAAGTCGTGGGCGGGCTCCTCGCCGCGCTCGCGGGCCTCGGCGCGGACGTCGGCGACGGCCCGGAAGTACTCGTCGGCGTTGGGGCCCTCGCGGGTCGACTGCGCGCGGGCCGCCGCCAGCGCGGCGTGGATCGCGCAGAGGCGGCCCTTCCACTCGGCGGGCTCCCAGCGCTCGGTGGCGAGCTCCTCGTAGCGCTCGATGGTGAGGGCGACGTCGCTGCCGGCGCGGAGGTCCTCGACGACGTACAGCGTCAGGCGGTCCCAGAGGTTCCACGCGTAGCCGGAGCGGGCCAGCTCCCAGGCGGCCCACGCGGCGACCTCCTCGTCGGAGCGGCGCACGGCCTTCTGGAGCAGGCTGGAGACGGCGTAGCGGTTGTAGCCGCCGTCGGTCTCGTTCGGCTCCTTGGGCTCGTCGAAGTCGTTCTCGCCGGTCGCGTCGGGCGTCGTGTCGGTCTCCAAGCTCCCGTCGGACCCGAACGTCGCCTGTCTGTCGTCGCCGTCGGCCATACGCCCGCTCCCGCCGCGAGCGACTTAAAAACCGCGCGCGGCGGGCGGGAGGGAGCGACGACGCCGGAGCCGGAGGCGCCCGCGGTACGGCGGATCACACCTCCGCTGAAAGGGAACCCTTAAGTTGAATCCGGCGGCTAGAATACGGTAACCGCCCTTAGCTCAGCCTGGTAGAGCAGTCGACTGTAGATCGACTTGTCCCCCGTTCAATTCGGGGAGGGCGGACTGAACCTCAGCAACCGTGAGCGACAGCGAACGGTTGCTGTCCGTGAGGGACGACCGACCTGAATTGAGCAGACGAGTCACAGCCCGGAACGGCGAGCGGAGCGAGCCGCACGCCCGGACTGTCTCGGCGAGTTCAATTCGGGGAGGGCGGACTTCCTTTCCAGTCGGGTCGTATTGCACACCGATGTTGCTCTCGTGACCTTTCTAGCGAGGGCCATATGCTCTGATCTGCTTCGCGCAGGAGCGGTTCCGCGGGTTCGGGTGGCTCGTGCTGGGGAAGCTCCCGTATCGTCCCCCGCCGGGTATTGACGAGGAGACCGCGATGGAGGAAGCCAGCGATAAGTGAGGTCTTCGACCCCGAGGAGGAGCCGGACGGGGACGCCCTCGCGCCGCACCACTTCTACGTCGGCGTGGCGCTGGCGCTGTTCGGGTTCGCGTCGATCTGGCCGTACTACCCGGCGACCGGCGCCGGCTTCGCGTTATTGGCCTGCTGGTCGCGCTTGATGGCGTGATTGAGCACATGACGCCGTATCCGACGCCGCTGGATCAGGTTATGGAAGCGTCTCATTTATCCACTTGTGAGTAGATTTGAGGGGGATCGCTGATTATCTGCTGATGGGTGATCGGGTTTGAGATTGCTCAAACCTTTCTTAGTATGCTAATCCCGAGTTGTATCCGGTAGGGAGAGAACTCAGACCCACTTGCAACGAGAAAAGCTATAACATCCTTGGAATAGAATGTGTGCATACACACGAGTCGTGCACTCGACGTAAATCGATAGGGCCACAACCGAAATCGCGTTTGAGACCCCAAAATGACCAACGCACAAGCGGAAATAGAACTGCCCGAGACGGTTTCACCTGGGGAGGTTGCAGAAGCAGTAGCAGAATCTCTCAAAAATAATCAGGTCGAGATTATTGAGAGAGAAAGCGATCCTGGATACGAACTGATTGAAGCAAAATCACAACCGAGTCTTTTGTCTTGGGGTGAGGAGATCTACATACAGATCACGCCTGGAAAGGTGGAAGTTGCAAGTCGGTCACCCTCACAGATTATCGACTGGGGCAAATCGAAACAGAACGTGAAACAAGTTGAAGACACCGTTAGAAACCACTTGTCCGCCTCTGGCACCCTCACTCCGGCGTAAATGAAAGTTTACGTGGAGTGTAGCCAGTGCGGTGAGAAAATTTATCTTGATGATGTGCGGGACAAACGAACAGATTATCCTGCATCATTCAGACTCAAATGTGGACATTGTGACCAGGAAAAATTCTACAATAGGAATCAATTAGAGGCAGAGCCAGATGGAAACTCTGCCGCAATTGGAACTCTTCTCGGTGGGGCAACAGGTGCCCTCGCAGGTCCAGTCGGAGCTGCTATCGGAGCAGGGGTAGGTGGTGTGCTGGGAAGTGTGTCGGATAATGAGGACCAACAGCGGGTAGAGGAATTCTATGGAAAAGACATCTTCTTCGAGTAAACTTCCCCTTATTGTAGCAGTCAGCTTGGCAGCTGTGGTGTTCTTTCTGTCCTACGAGTCATACTTCAGCACCTTCGCAGAACGGTATCTCCAAGATGCTGTCAGAGCCATTCAGATCTATTCTCTCGTCATCTATGGCCTTATTGTCTATCGATTCAGCCAAGATAACGATCTGATTAGAACATTTGACTCTCAGCAAGAATTCTCATCTTTCCTTGGTGACCTCGGGGGGCCACTATTCAGTCTAGCAGCAGAATACGTTCAGATATTCATTTCACTACGGATCTCTCGACTTTTGCTAGAGGGGATCACACTAAACGAGTGGGAACATGGATTAACGGGACTTGACTTCTGGCTCGTTCTAGGAATCACGCTTCTAATCGCAGTATACGGATTAATAACAATCGTCAATCGATCCAGACAATTGATGCACTATTGGGGCGGTGACATCGCGGAAGTTATTCCGAATTAATCTTATGTTGGGTAACTATCTCAAGTCCACTCATCTTTTCTATGCCCTCCTTGTTGCTGGTTTAGCTCTGATTGGATACACATATCGCTATCAGAGTCCCGAAAATCTACAAGCAATTTCAACTGTGGTATTGGTCGCGATCACAGCGTGGTACTCCTACCAACTTCGTGAAACAGTTGAGGAGACACGAAAAGGCAGGGAGAGAGGAGCAATCGTTGAAATCATTAGAGATGGGATTGATCCGATGCTTTCAATTGTAGAGAGGCACCAGTCCACAGATTCCCGAGAGGGAACGGACGATAGAACCACTCTCCCAGAGTATACTTGGGAAAATAATTCATCTGAAAATACTGAATCACTCTATTTGAGCTTTAGTAATGCGTCCATTCCAATGGATGAGCCTGTTCGAAAAGATATAGAGCGAGATAGTACGGAAGTTGTCGAACTGTGTAAGGAATACGCTGATCTCTACGGTGAATATTCGGATAACCGATCTGAGATTAAGAATAAAATAAGAAAACACATTCAAGATAATTTTATAAATGATAAAAGGGAGTGGATTGAAAGCATCGATGGATCATTTGACAAAAATAAATGGACGATCGAATCTAGGTATGAGATGTATGCTAATTGTGTGATTGAGCAAAACTGGGATCGGAATTGGGAAGTGAAAGAGAATAAAGAGTACTTTCGATCCATCCGCAGTAATTATATTGACGAACTAACTGAACTACAGAACAAACGATCTGAATTGGTCGAAAAGAGATCAGAGGTTGAGCGCGTTCTGAGAGACATTCGTCAGCACTATGTCTCAACCTACCACATTAGGGAAGTACAACTTGAAAACAGCGAGGATAGATAGCAGAATTTAGACGAACGCCTGCGTCCGCTCTTCGGTGTACTCGCTAACGACATCCTCGACGGCCTCCCGATCCAGCATCGCCTCGTGTAGCGCCTCGCCGGTCCGCTGCAGCTCGGCCATCTCGTCGGCCTCTTCGATCCCCTCGTTCCACGCTTCACGTTCACCGGGTCGGAAGATACCATGATCGTTGAGGGCAGCGACCAACTCTCGCAGATCCGCGCGATAGGCCTCCAGCAGAGACATGTTTCAGATTTACTCACCCCATATGTCTTATGTCTTTATTTAAACACCCGATAGAGTGAGGTGTACCGCTAGGTAGGACACAGCAGACGAATGTGGAGCAAAGCGCGAAGGAAATGGTGGCTTTCAGGCAGACGCTAGGACCGGAGCGCGCTGCCAAGTCGGAATCTGTGACACCTGAAGGCCGCCGACATACAGCGCGAGCACGGTTAATCCCGCAAAAACCAAGAACAACTCCTCTAATTTATTACATACTAGTTTAATATCTATTATGAATAATACTTAAGAATGTCCGTAGGACAAGAACTCCTCGACGTACCGTTCCCTGAGATGGTGGCCAGCATGGGCCAGGGCATCGCAGACGCGCAGAACCAGCTTGACATGAACTCGGTCGAGGTCGCGAAGGTCCTCGCCGACACGAAGATCGACGTCGTCCCGGCTATCACGCGGACGATCGACTCGGACGGCGACGTCACCTATTCCGAGGCGTCCCCGATCGAGACCTCGCTGCTGCAGGCCGGGCTGTTCCCGACGTTCTACCAGTTCTCCGAGGCCGTCATCGAGGTCGAGATGGACATCAAGACGACCACCGAGCGGGAGACGAACATCGACGTCAGCGCCGAGGCGCACGCGGGATTCGGGCTGTGGGGCGGCAGCATCCAGACAGACGTGAGCCACAACCGGAAGTTCGGCAAGGAGGTCCACGGGACGAGCAAGCTGAAGACCACGATGGTCCCGGTGCCGGAGCCGCCGTACCTCTTCCCCGAGGTCGAGACGGTCGACAACCGCCCCGAGGCCGACGCAGAGACGACCGAATAACCGCGACCGACTCGGTCTCCGGTCGCCGCCGGCGTGAGCGCGGCTCTCGCGGGCGACGCCTGAACCACGCCGAGACACCCATATCCATGCCGCTACGAGCACATCACCGACCACCGCGCAGTACCGCTCCCGATCGATCGACCCAAACGGTCTCGGACATCCCGTTCGACGACCTCGTCTCCCTGCTCGCCACGGGCGTCGCCGACGCCCAGACCGCGCTCGACAGGCAGACCGCGGAGACGGCGGCGTCGCTCGCGGAGACCGAGATCGAGGTCGTCCCGTCGCTGACTCGCACCATCGAGCCGGACGGAACGGTCACGACCGATACGGCGGCGACGGAGCGGCGGTCCCTGCTCGAGCTCGGGGTCACCCCCGCCCACTACCGATTCAGCGACGCGACGATCGAAGTCGAGATGGATGTCAGCGTCGCCGAACGCGACCGCTCGGAGAACGGCCGCTCGGACACCGAGCGTGTGGAATCCGAGCGCGCGGATCGGGCGCACGAGCTCCGCGCCGGCACGCAGTCCGTGATCGACCGCCGGACGTTCGACCGCGAGGCCGGCGCGAACGCTCGGCTCGCGGCGCGGCTCGAACCGACTCCCACCCCGGCCGCGGTCGGACCGGACGCGACGGGTGAGGCGCTGGACGCCGTCGACGGAGGCGAGCGTGCCGACTGACCAGTGGCTCGCGCGACCGCTCAAGGAGTTCATCCGGACGGTCGCGTTCTCGGTCGCCGAGGGCCAAGAGGAGCTGGACCGGCGGTCGATGGCGGTCCAGCGGTCGATCGAACGCGACATCGAGGACGGGAGCCTCGCGTACGACCTCGACGCGTCGTGGCTCAGGTTCGCCGACGTCGAGGCGGACCTGGAGATGACGCTGTCGATCGAGGGACGGGAGATCCGCGATCCGGAGACCGACGAGGTCCGCGCCTACAAGCCGGTCGTGAGCGCCGTTCCGTTGAACCACCGGACCGCGGACGAGTACGACCTCGACGCCGAGATCGCCAGCGAAGTGCGACTCCGCATCGCTCCCGTTCCGCCGGAGTCCCGAAGCCTATGAGCGAACGCGATCGGTTCACGTTCGACGCCGGCGCGACTCGCTTCGCCGAGACGTTCCAGCTGGAGGAGATCCCGCAACTCGACGTCGACAAGTTCGAGACGGTCGAGCGGGCGGCGGTCGAACGGCTCGTCACCGAACAGCAGGAGTCGCTCGTTCGCCTGCAGGCGGACGTGCTGGACGTTCGCAGCGAGCGGACCGCCCTCGAACGCCAGCTCTCGAAGGTCGAGGCCCAGCGCGAGGAGCTGCGGGAGCGGGTCGGAGAGCTGGAGGCCCAGCGACCGGCGGTGGAGCCGAAACAGGTCTTCTCGAACCTCGGCGCGGCGCTCGAAGAGGTCGACGACGACTTGGCGAGCGAGCGCTATCGCGTCGACGACGTCGACTTCACGCTCAAGACGAACGTGATCCAGACCGACGACGGAATCCGGATGCACCTGCCGTCGCTGGACGAGTCGTCGGTGTCGGCGAACCTCAGCGAGGTCTCGTTCCGGCTGCGGGCGCCTCGCGGCGAGCCGGAGGCCGCCGGTCCGACGTACACCGACGTACCGGACCTGCGGGGGCAGCCGCACGAAGTCGCGGCACGCCGGCTCGCCGCGGCGGACCTGACTGTCGGCGCGGTCGAGCGCGCCGTCGATCCGGACGCTCCACCGGGGACCGTCGTCGAACAGTTCCCCGAGCCGTACGCCGTCGCCGAACCAGGGTCGCCGGTCGACCTCGTCCTCGCCGAGGCGCCGGAGAGCGAGTCGGGGGCGGCGAGCGAGTCGAGTTCGGCGACCGAGCCGAACGCGGAACCGACACCCGAGCCCGACGCCGACGCGGGAAGCGAGGGCGACGACGCGGGCTCGTCGCCGTCCGACGACGCCGACCGGTCGGAGAGTCCCGAGGCCGACGACGAGCGAGCCCGCATGGAGGCGTTCAGACGGGCTATCGTCGACGTGGCCCCCGAGAACGGGGACGCTGTCGTCGAACGGCTTCAGCGAGCCGGCGTCACGGACCTCGAGTCGCTGATCGCGTTAGATCCCGAAGAGCTCGCCGCGGAGCTGTCGATCCCCGTCGAGCAGATCGTCGCACTCCAGCGGCGGCTGGGCGGCGGCGATCCGATCGCGCTCGAAGCGGTCTCCGGGATCGGCCCGACGTACGCGGGCCGACTTCGTGAGAAGGGCGTCCGGAACGTCTCGCAGCTGGCGGCGCTCGACCCGGAGACCGTCGCCGAGATCACCCGGGCGTCGACGAGCAGGGCCGCCGGCTGGATCGAGGAGGCGACGGAACTGGCGGGGGCCCGATGAGCGTCGCGGAGCGGTTCGGCGCGTCGATCGAGGTCGACGGGCCCGATCCCGAAGCGGAGGGGTTCTTTTTCGTGAAGCGGCGGGACGCGGTCGACCACGAGGCGTTCGTCACCGGCCTGCTCGGACTGGTGGGGACCTCCGGTCGGCTCGTGCTCCACCACCAGTCGGGATTCGCGGTCGTTCGCCTGCCGCACGGGCGCGCGAGACAGCTTGGGCGGCTCCCGTGGATCGACGCCGTCGGCGGAGTTCGGTTCGATCCGGAGCGGTTCGCGGCGTTCGCCGGCGCTCCCGTCGTCTGAACGGCGGGGACTCAATTATCAGTGCGGTCACTCGCACCGACAGCGTATTTATCCCCCGCATGCAACCTTACGGACATGACTCTTGTCGTGGTCCCGGTCCGGTTCCCGCCGTCGTCGCATTCCGAGGCGACGCTGCGGGAGGCGGTCCGGGTCGCGGAGGAGCGCGGCGCCGACCTCACGGTCCTCCACGTGGACCTCTATCAGAACTCCGGCGGCGTCTCCCGCAGCGACCTCAAGCGCGCCGTCGAGAACCGGATCGGCAAGGTGGACCGGGCTCGGTACGTCGTCCGGCGTGGGTTCCTCGTCGAGGAGACCATCTTGGAGGAGATCGTCGCCGAGAAGGCCGACGTCGTCGTCATCGGCTCGAAGCAGGCGGGTCGCTGGCGGCGGATGGTCCAGAAGCTCCTCTCCGATCCCGACATCGACGCGTTCCTCCGCAGCGAGCTCGACTGCACCGTCATCACGGTCGCGGCCGACGGCGAGACCACGAGCAACGAGGCCGAGGACGACGGGTCCGGCGCCCCGCTGCCCAACGACGGCGACGACTGAGACCGCGGTCGCGGCGGAAACGCTCTCCGTGTGCGCTCGACTCCCTACTCCGACCGCTCGGCGCTCTCCCCGTCCGGACCGGCGACCGCGTACCGACGCTCGTACTCGATGACGGTGGCGACGCGGTCGGCGATCTCCCGGCCGAACTCCCGCTCGACGATATATAAGGCCAGATCGATACCGGAGGTTACGCCGCCCGCGGTGAGCAGGTCGCCGTCGTCGACGACGCGCGCGTCAACGACCTCGGCGCCGGACTCGCGCAGTTCGTCGATCGCGCCGGCGTGGGTGACCGCGCGCCGCCCGTCGGTGACGCCGGCCTCCGCGAGCAGCATCGACCCGGTACACACCGAGGCGATGCGCGTGCCGGCCGCGTGGTGGGCGGCGAGCGCGCGGGGCACGTCCCCCTTCTGCGCCTCCGCCCACGCGCTCGCCTCCTCGTCGCGGGCGTTCCACCCGCCGCCGGGGACGACCAGCAGGTCGGGGGCCTCGCCGGCGTCCGGTCCGGGCATAGTCGCGTCCACGCCGACGCGCGTCCCGTGGCTCGCGGTCACCGACTCGCGCTCGTCGAGGGTCACGTACCGGACGCGCCCGGCGCGGTCCCCGCCCTCGGCGGCGTAGCCCAGCGCGTAGTCGAACACCTCGTACGGGCCGATCCCGTCCAACTCGTCGAAGCCGTCGTACAGCAGCACGTCGACGTCCATACCGACCCGGAGGGGGGCGGAGGGCTTGTGCGTTCCCCCGACGGCTCACTCCTCGTCGAACGCCTCGACGACCGTCTCGATGTCGCCGGCGACGCGGTCGCGGTCGATCTGCTCGCCGCGGTACGCGCGCTCCACGATCCCGTCGGGGTTGACGAGCAGGGTGACGACGGCGTGCGTGAAGTCGTAGCCGGGGAGCCGCTCGCTCTCGGTCGTCTTCTCGAAGCCGATCCCGAGCCGGTCTTCGACGATCGCCTTCGCCCGCTCCGGGCTCTCCGGGCGGAGGTAGTGCCAGTTGCCCGCGTCGAGGTCGACGCCGATCGTCTCGGCGTTCTCGCGGAGCGCCGCCGCGTCGTCGCGTTCGGGGTCGAACGTGATCGGGAGGAACACCGTCTCGTCGGTCAGTCCAGCGTCGGCGACGCGTCGCTGGACGCCGACCAGTCGCCGCAGGAGGATCCCGCACTCCACGGGGCAGTAGGTGAACACCCCGGTCACGATCGCGGTGCGGTTAAGCGCCTCGCTGTCGATGGTGATCCCGGCGATCGGGTCGCGCAGCTCGAACGCGGGGAGCGGCTCGCCGTACGCGGGGTACGCGAGGTCCTCGCTGTCCGCGAGCTGGTCTTCCTGCGGCCCGAGCACGACACCTTCTGGCTCGCCGCCGAGCACCGACGTGCATCCGGCGGTCGCGCCGATCGTCGCCGCGGCGATTCCGCCGAGTACCGCTCGCCGTTGCATACCCGATCCGACGGACGCCGGTCGCATAACCGGTCTGGTGCGGGCGTCGAACGCCGCACTCGGCTCGTCCCTTTATAAAGGCGAGTAGTACGGGATCGGCAGGTGCGGCAGCGGGACGCCGAGCGTCGCGAGCCCGTGCTGGAGCGGGATGTAGCCGAGGGCGACGAAGGCGACGCCCAGCGCCCGGTGGAGCCGCATGCGGGTCTCGACGCTCACCGACCCGAACGCGGTGCCGAAGAGGAACATCGCTGGCACGGTTCCGAGGCCCAACGCGGCGAGCGCGGCCGCGCCGCCGAGCGCGCTCCCCTGCACGAACGCGTACAGGAACGCCGGGTACAACAGGGGACACGGCAGGAGCCCGTGCGCGGCGCCGAGCCCGACGATCCGCCAGTTACCGACCCACGCGTCGACCCGGGGGACGATCCGATCCGTGACGACCCCGGAGGCGGCCTCGATCCCGGGGACCGGGATCCGCTGCAGTTCCAGTCGGAGGGCGTACCGCACGCCGATCGCGACGACGACCGCCCCGACCACGAGGCCGGTGAGCGCGTGCACGTCGTCGGCGACCGTCGTCACGGTGCGACCCGTGACGAACGCGAGGCTCCCGGCGAGGCCGAACAGGCCCCCGATCGCGGCGTAGCTCGCGGTCCGCCCGAGGTTGAACAGCGCGTGCTGGCGCACCTGTCGCACGGTGAGATCACCGCGGCCGCCGGCGCGACCGCGGCCGCCGGAGCCGCTCGCGCCGCGGTCGGCGCCGTCGCCGGCGGCGCCGTCCCGCAGTCGGTCCGCGTACGTCGAGACGAGCGGGCCGCACATGCCGATACAGTGTGCGCCGCCGAGGAGCCCCACGAGCAGGAACACGCCGAGGCTCAGCGGCTCCGCCGAGTGGATCGTCCCCGCGGGCTCACACGTCGCCGTCGCGGGGACGTGCGACGTCACGTCGAGCGAGTCGACGCCGCCCTCGAGTTCACGCATGCCGTCTCCAAGTTCACGCATGCCGTCTCCGAGTCCACGCATACCATCCCCGAACCCGCTCATGATCGATCGGTCGCGCGCGGCGGCCCTAACGGATCTGGTGCGATCGACGAACGCGACGGCGGCGACGGGACGAACTGACGGCGACGCCGCTCACTCGAGGAGGCTGTCGACGGTCCGAACGAACCGATCGACGATCCGGTCCGGGAGCGACCCCGACACCTCGTCGAGGAGCGCCGCGGTCTGCTCGGGGCGCGCGAGCGAGACGCGCATCGGGCTGTCGTCGGACCGCTCGACGATCCCGCTTTCGGCCAGGTTAGAGACGTGCCACGAGACGGTGCTCCGCGCGAGGTCCAGCTCGTCGGCGAGCGTCGCGGGGCGGGTCGGCCCCTCGGCGTGGAGCCGGACGAGGATCCCGCGGGCGGTCTCGCGACGGAGGAAGGCGACGGCCCGTCGCTCCCACGGGTCGAACGCCGGGTCGAAGTAGTGGGCGCGGCCGCCGATCCGCTCGACGGCGACCTCGTCGTCGCTCACGAGGCGGCGGAGATGGTACTGCGCCTGTCCGGTGGCGATGTCGAGGTCGCGGCTCACCCGGTTGAAGTGGACGCCGGGCGTGTCGCGGACGTGTCGACGGACCCGGGCTCTGGTGTCCGACATGGGTGCTTATCTCGAGCTACCGGGTCGGTGTTTAAAACGGGCCCGCGCGTTCTATCCGCGCGGGAGCGACCGGGAGAGTATTGTTATCGCCCGCCGCAGTAGGAGTCGAGAGCGTGAGCCCGACCTCCGCGACCGCGGTCGCGACCGCGACCGCCACGGCGACGACTACGGTGCCCCCGACAGCGACCGCCGGCGGCTGGGGCGTCGAGGGGTCGCTGCCGCTGCTCGCCGTCGTGCTCGTCGCCGGCGTCGGAACGGGGGCCCTCTTCCTCGTGAGCCTCGCCGCGTATCGCCGTCGCCGGAGCGCGCAGTACGCCTTGATAAGCGTCGCCGTCGGCGCCCTCCTCGCCCGCTCGGTCGTGGGCGCGGGCACCATCCTCGGCGTCGTGCCGATGCCGGTCCACCACTTCCTCGAACACGGGCTGGACTTCACGATCGCCGCGCTCGTCCTCTACGCGGTGTACGCTCACGCCCCCGGGTCGGTGGGGGACGACGCGCGCTCGGATTGACCGGGAAGGGGTCCCTCGCCGCGCGCTCAGTCCCCGATCCCCCTGCGAACGCGTTCGATCGCGGCGTCGACGCGGCGACCGAACGCGAGCGTCGCGCCCGCGACGGCGACGCCGAGGAGCGTCCAGCCGACCAGCGACCCGACCGCCAGTCCGGTGGCGACGAACCCGCCCTCCGGGGCGAAGGCGACCCCGATCACGTGCTCGAACACGAGCCCGCGGAACGCTCCGTTCGGCGCGAGCGCGATGGAGGCGGGGACCGTCGTCGGCGACGCCCCGGCCGCGAGCGACCGGAGCAGGACGAGGTCGCCGCCGAGCACGCCCCCCACCAAGGCGAGAACGCCGAGCGCGATCGCGCTGCGGCGGCTCGCGGCGAGCGCCGAGACGGCCGCCGCGAGCGACACGTACGCCGCGCCTAAGAG
The DNA here is from genome assembly GCF_003721435.2 of Halorubrum sp. CBA1229. Lineage (NCBI taxonomy): Archaea > Methanobacteriati > Methanobacteriota > Halobacteria > Halobacteriales > Haloferacaceae > Halorubrum > Halorubrum sp. CBA1229. Next base: position 2,732,820 of record NZ_CP054585.1, read on the forward strand.
GAGGACGAACGCGAGGAACCGCAGGTACAACAGCGGCGAGTCGACCCCCGAATGCGTCGCGAAGATCCCCGTGTCCGGCGCGGCGGTCAGCCAGACGACCCCCCCGATGACCGCGTACGGGACGCCGACGACGGCGACGAGCGCGACCGTCCGCGCCAGCAACACCCCCGCGACGTACTCGCCGACGCGGACCGGGTAGGTCCGGATCACCGCGAGCTCGCCGCTCGCGGCGTCGGTGAGCAGCGCGCGGTAGCCCAACACCACCGCGACGAGCGGGACTAAGGCCTCGGTCGGGAGGAGCAGGTCGACGACCGCCGGCACGAAGCCGGTCGCGCCGCCCCCGCCCGCGGCGAGGAGTCCGCCGAGGGCGACGAACAGTCCGACCGCCAACACGCCGTAGCCGGGGGTTCGGATCACCGTCGCGAGCTCGCGGCGGAACACGGTCGCGACAGCCGAGAGGCGGCCGCTCATCGGTCGGACACCCCCGTGACGTGGACGTCCCGCTCCGCGTCGTCGCTCTCCTCGCGCTCGCCGTCTCCCTCCGTTGGATCGCCGTCACCGCCGCCCCCGTCGCCCGCGTCTCCCTCGTCGCTCGCCCGCGCTCCGGTACTCTCAATCACGGCGCGGTAGAGCTCGCTCGCGTCGGCCACGTCGCGCTCCTCGAGGAGTCGGTCCAGCGCCCCCGCGGCGGCGACACGCCCCTGTCCCAGGATCACGACGCGGTCGGCGTGTGCGTCGACGAGGTCGAGCGCGTGCGAGGAGACGACGACCGCGGTGTCGCCGTCGGCGCGCCGGGCGGCCGCGCGGAAGGCGCGCTCGCGCATCCCGGGGTCGAGCCCGCTCGCCGGCTCGTCGAGGACCACGAGCGATGGGTCACCTAAGACCGCCTGTGCGATGCCAAGCAGGCGACGCATCCCGCCCGAGAGCGCCTCGACGCGCCTACCGCCCGCGTCGACGAGCCCGACCCGCTCCAGCGCCGCGTCGGGGTCGTCGTCGACGAGCCGCGCGTAGAACGCGAGCGTCTCGCGGGCGGTGAACCCGTCCCGAAACGGGACCCGCTGCGGGAGGTAGCCGATCGGCTTCGGGCCGGTCGCACCGGGGTACCGGACCTCGCCCGCGGTCGGCTCCGTCGCGCCGACCAGGATCCGCTGTAACGTCGATTTCCCGGAACCGTTCGGGCCGACGACGGCGGTAACGCCCGGCTCGAAGTCGATCGACACGTCGTCGAGCACTCGGACGCCGCCGTACGTCCGAGCCACCTCGGAGAGGCTCGCGACGAGGTCGTCAGGCATCCGCCACCCCGCTCGTCACGGTCCGGTTCGTCGCCGCCCCGCTCGTCGCGCTCCGAGCGGTTTCGGTCGGGGATCCAGCGGCTCCGCTCCCCGCTCGCTCGTCGAATCGGGCGCGCCAGTCGGCGTGGACCGGCCCCGCGCCCGGATCGAGGGCGGCGTCGACTCTGTCGGGCGAGTACGGCTCGGTCGCCGGCGCCGGGTCGATGATGCTCCCCGAGCGCGCGCCGGGGACCGTCCCGCGGAGGCGGTCGAGGAGGGCGACCGCGGGCGACTCGCGCACGCCGACCACGGCGACCTCGCGGTGGAGCGCGCCGTCGACTGGCGAGGTCGGGCGGTACGCGCGCTCGCCGGGCTCGTGGATCCCGACGTTCGCCCCCTCCCAGTAGTTCCCGCGGTCGCCGTCGGCCCAGACCCGGAGCGCGCCCGCCCCGGCGGCCGCGTGGTCCGCGTTGCCGACGAAGTCGTTCGCGACGACTCGGCTCGACGGGACGACCGTGGTCGCGCGGGCCCCGAGCTCGTTGTTCGCGGCGACGTTGCGCTCGTACAGCGACCCGCGCGAGCTGGTCGAGAAGCCGAGCTCGTTGCCGACGAGGGTGTTGTAGCCGAGGTACGCCCGGGTCCCCGACGCCTGGATCCCCGCGCTGGAGTTCCGCACGTCGTTGCCGACGATCGCGTTGCCCGAGGGTCGCGTCATCACCGTGATCCCGCCGAACAGCTCGTCCCGGAAGGCGTTGTCGGCGATCAGCGCGTCGCTCGTGTACATGAGGTGGACGCCGTAGCGGTTGTCCGCGAACGACGAGTTCCGGACGACCGAGCCGTCGGCGCGGTGGAGGTAGATCCCGTCGCGGCCGCCAGCGAACGCGCTGTCGGTCACGGTCACCCGCGACCCCATGCCGGTGACCCCCATGAACCCGTCCTGCCACTCGTCCGCCCCGTCGACGCGGAGGTCCCGGACCGCGGCGCGCGAGCCCTCCCGCAGGAGCAGACCGCTCGCGTTCGCCTCGACGGTCACGTCGTCGACGAAGAGCCCCGGCGCGCCGATCGCGCGGATCCCCGCGTCGCCGTGGCCGTACCCGAGCTGGATGTTAGTGTCCCACGCCCCGTCCTCGGGGTCGCGGTCCTCGCGCGCCGCCTCCGGGTCGCGCGTCTCGCCCCCGCTCCCGTCCACCGCGATTCCGGTGATCGCCACGTCCGGCGCTCGCACCGTGATCACCGACCCGTTCCCGTCACCGCTGATCCGCGCGTCGTCGCCGGCGATCGTGACCGACTCGGTCACCGTCAGCGTCTCCTCGTAGGTCCCCGGCGGGACGACGACGGTCGTGTTCGGCGGCGCGGCCGCGAGCGCCGCCTCGATCGTCGGCGCGTCCTCGCCGACGACGACGGAGACCGGCCGGTCGGCGCGGCGCTCGGCGGCCGCGATCCGCTCGTCGGCCGCGTTCCACCGGTCGGGAGCCATCCCGCGCACCGCCGCCGCGGAGTCCACGTCGAACGACCGGCTCCGGACCGCCTCCCAGTCCACCACCCGTCCGCCGTGGTCGGCGGTGAACGCTTCGGCGGCGCCCCGCTCCCGGAACGGAACGACCGTCTCCCCGGCCGGGCTCCGGGCGTCGCTCCCGACGACGTACATCGCCTCCGGCGCCGGGGTCCACTCGCCGGCCAGCTCGGCGTCGAACAGGCCGCTCTCGGTCGTCCCCGGCCGCGCGTCGTCGAACGTCTCGACGTAGGCGACGACCGGGTAGCCGAACTGCCGTTCCGTCCGGCCGTCGTCGAGCGCCGCCGCGAACGACTCGACGCCGTTGTAGCCGACGACGTACTGGAGCTGCGAGTAGAAGACCTGGGTCCGGGGGATCGTCGCCGACCCCGCCATCAGCGCGTCCGTCTCGGAGGAGAGGCCGAGCTCGACGACGTCGTCGTAGGCGACCGGCGACGGCGCGGCCGACTCCGGGTCGGCGACGAACGCCCCCGCCGTCGCGGCCGCGGCGGCGAGGACGAGCGCCGCGACAGCGAGCCGAACCGGGAGCGACGGTTCGCCGTAGGGATCGAAACGCGTCACGGTGCGGCTTCGAAGCCCCGGGGTTTAGCCGATCTGGTTCGTTCCTCGAACGACGGCTTGAATCGGTTCCGAGGGGCTAAGACGGTCGTCTTCCAACGGTTACGTATGACCGAACACCAGCGTCAGTCGGTGTCGCGTCGGAGTCTTCTCGCCGGGGTCGGCGCGGGCCTCTCGCTCGCGGCCGCCGGCTGTCTGGGCGAGGAGAGCGCGTCGATCACGCCGATCTCGCTCGACGGGGAGCGCGCCTGCGACGAGTGCGGCATGATAGTCGAGGACCACCCCGGTCCGGTCGGGCAGATCCACTTCGAGGACGACGAGCCCGAGGGCGGCCGACCGGGACAGTTCTGCAGCAGCGTCTGCACGTACACCTACCTGTTCGACGCCGAGGACGCGGGCCGGACCCCGCTGGCGACGTTCCTCACCGACTACTCGCTCGTCGACCAGGAGGTGTTCGAGGAGGGCTCCGACACGATGTTCTCCTCACACGTCGAGAGCGAGGCGTTCTCGCGGACGACGGAGCTCACGGTCGTCGCGCGCAGCGAGGTCGTCGGCGCCATGGGCCCCGAACTGATCCCGTTCAGCGAGGCGGACGACGTCGACTCCTTCGTCGAGGAGTACGGGGGCGAACCGATGGCGGCGACTGACGTGGAACGGTCGACGCTCGAAGCCTTATAAATAGTCGAGGCTGTCGACATCGAGTCCGTCGACATCGTGGTCGACGGCGTATTCGTTATAAACAGGTCGTCGCGAGCGCGGGTCTCTTATAAACGGTGTGCGAGTGGACGACGGCGTTCCCGCCGGTTACTCGCTCGCGCCCCACCGCTCGACGCGCTTCGGCCGGTCGGAGACGGCCATCACGTCGAGGTCGTCGCCGGCGTGGTCGAGCGCCTCCAGAGCCGCCTTCGCGGAGGCGTGCGTCGAGAAGTAGGTGATCTCCTCCTCGACGGCGACCTCTAACAGCTCGCGCTGACGCGAGACGATAAGGTCGATCTCGCCGCGCTTCGCGGCCTCGATCAGGTCCGTCGCTGTCGAGAGCTCGAAGTGCGCCGCGTACCCGTCGACCAGCGCCTCGCCGGCCTCGGTGTCGGGGTCGGGGAACTCCTCGGCGGAGAGGTCGACGACCGCCGTGCCGGACTCCGGGATCGGCTTGCCGGTGGAGTCCTGCGCCTTGTCGTACGCCTTGCCGAACGAGCGGGCGGTACCCATCACTTCGCCGGTCGACTTCATCTCCGGGCCGAGCCGCGGGTCGGAGCCCGGGAGACGGTCGAACGGGAGCACGACCTCCTTCACGCTGCGGTGCTCCGGGACCTGCTCGTCGGCGTCGAGGTCGGCGAGCGTCAGGTCGTCGGTCATCACCTTCGCCGCGAGCTTCGCGATGGGGACGCCCGTCGCCTTCGAGACGAACGGGACCGTGCGCGAGGAGCGCGGGTTCGCCTCAAGCACGTACACCTCGCTGTCGGCGTCGTCGTCGCCGACGCCGGTCACCGCGAGCTGGACGTTGAGCAGGCCGACGGTGTCGAGCGCGCGGGCGATGTCCTCGGTGACCTCGCGGACCCGCGACATCGTCTCGTCGTCGAGCGAGCGCGGCGGGATCATGCAGGCGGAGTCGCCCGAGTGGACGCCCGCGCTCTCGACGTGCTCCATCACGCCGCCGAGCAGCACGTCGTCCCCGTCAGCGACGGCGTCGACGTCCAGTTCGACCGCGTCGTCGAGGAACTGGTCGACTAAGATCGGCTTGTCCGGGGAGACCCGGACCGCCTCCTCGATGTACTCCTCCAGCTCCGCGTCGCCCTCGACGACCCGCATCGCGCGCCCGCCGAGCACGTAGGAGGGGCGGACGAGGACCGGGTAGCCGATGTCGTGGGCCAGCGCCAGCGCCTCCTCCTCGCTCGTCGCGGTGCCGCCCTCGGGCTGGGCGATCCCCATCTCGTCCATCAGGACGTTGAACCGGTCGCGGTCCTCGGCGAGGTCCATCGCCTCGACGCTCGTCCCCAGTATCTCGCAGTCGAGCCCGCGGCGCTCGAGCTCCGCCTCCAGCGGTTCGCCGATGTTCACCGACGTCTGCCCGCCGAACTGGACCATCACGCCGTCGGCGCCGGTCGCCTCGGCCACGTCGGCGACCTCCTCGGCCGTGATCGGGTCGAAGAACAGCCCGTCTGAGGTGTCGTAGTCCGTCGACACCGTCTCGGGGTTGTTGTTGACGACGTGCGCCTCGATGCCGAGCTCTCGGAGCGCCTGGATGGCGTGGACCGAGCAGTAGTCGAACTCGACGCCCTGCCCGATGCGGATCGGGCCGCCGCCGACGACGACCACGCTGTCGACGCTCTTGTCGACGACGAGCTCGCCCGCCGCGGCGTCGCCCTTCAGCGGTCCCCGCTCGAACTCCGACTGGCGGGCGGAGTAGTAGTACGGGGTCTCGGCGGCGAACTCGCCGGCGCAGGTGTCGACCTGCTTGTACGTCCGGCCGGGAACGTCCGCCTCCACGGCGTCGACGTCGACGCCGCCGGCCAGCGCGGCGATCTCGGCGTTGGTGTGGCCCGCGGTGGCCGCCTGCGCGAACTCGCCGTTCTGGGCGGCCTGCGCCGAGTCGCTGACGCGCTTGAACCGCTCGAGGTACCACGGTTTGATCCCGGTCAGCTCCTCGACGTCCGCGACGGTGTAGCCGCGGTCGAACGCCTCGAACATCGCGTACGGGCGGTCGGGCGAGGGGCGTTCGAGGTACTCGGTCTCTAAGGTGTCGTCGTCGACGGTTTCCCAGTCGACCGCCGGGTCGTACTCGGAGGAGCGCAGCGACTTCAGCAGGCTCTCCTCGAAGTTCCGGCCGATGGACATCGCCTCGCCGGTCGACTTCATCGCCGTGCCCAGCTCGAAGTCGACGTCGTCGAACTTGTCGATGGGCCAGCGCGGTACCTTCGTCACCACGTAGTCGATGGCGGGCTCGAAGGCGGCGGTCGTCTCGCCGGTGATCTCGTTGTCGATCTCGTGGAGGCGCTTGCCGAGCGCGACCTTCGCGGTGACGCGGGCGATCGGGTAACCGGTCGCCTTCGACGCGAGCGCCGAGGAGCGGGAGACGCGCGGGTTCACTTCCACCACGCGGTACTCGCCGCCCGGCGTCCCGTCGTCGTGCCACGCGAACTGGATGTTACAGCCGCCCTGGATGCCGAGGTCGCGGATCACTTCGAGCGCGGCGTCGCGCATCTCCTGGTGCCCGTCGTCGGGGATCACCTGCGACGGGGTGACGACCGTCGACTCGCCGGTGTGGATCCCCATCGGGTCGATGTTCTCCATGTTGCAGATGATGATACAGGAGTCGTCGGCGTCCCGCATCACCTCGTACTCCAGTTCGACCCAGCCCGCGATGGACTCCGTGATCAGCACTTCGCTGTTCCGCGAGAGGCGGAGCCCCTTGCGGACGCGCTCGACAAGCTTCTCGAAGTCGTCGACGACGCCCGAGCCGGAGCCGCCGAGGGTGTACGTCGTCCGGGCGATGACGGGGAGCCCGCCGACCGCGTCGACGGCGTCCTGGACGCGCTCGCGGAAGTACTCCTCGTCGAAGTCGGTGACCGACTCGTCCTCGTCGAGCGAGATGGTGGTCGACTTGGGTACCGGCTGCCCGAGGCCCTCCATCCGCTGGCGGAAGAGGTCGCGGTCCTCCGTCGCGTAGATGGTGTCGAGCGGCGTCCCCATCACCTCGACGTCGTGCTCCTCTAAGATGCCCTCCTCGGCGAGTTCGGCGGTGACGTTGAGCCCGGTCTGGCCGCCGAGCCCGGCGATGACGCCGTCGGGCTCCTCGATCCGGATGACCTCCGCGATGGCCTCCGGCGTGATCGGCTCGATGTACACCCGGTCCGCGGTCTCCGGGTCGGTCATGATCGTCGCCGGGTTCGAGTTCACCAGCACGACGCGGGCCCCCTCCTCCTGGAGGGCGCGGCACGCCTGTGCGCCGGAGTAGTCGAACTCGGCCGCCTGTCCGATCTGGATCGGCCCGCTACCGATGAGTAGAATGGTCCGGTCCTCGCTCATTATCGCGACGAAGTACGCTCATCGTAATAAGGTCGACGATAAAGTACGAATCTCGCAGCTAGTTTGCGATTTTCGCAAGGTATGTCGAGCCATAGCGCACGAGATACGGTGCCACGCTTCCCGACAATTTATAAGACCGCCGGACACAGCCCGCCAGCATGGCGTTCACGACGCCCCCGCCGCTCGCCGACGGGCAGGTGCTCGCGATCGCGGCGCCCTCGCGGCCGGCCGACGCCACACGGCTTCGGATCGGCCGCGAGCGACTCGACGCGCTCGGCGTCGAGACGAGAGTGCTGCCGACGGCGGAGCCCGACCGCGACGACCCGGCGTCGCCCGCCGAGCGCGCCGCCGATGTCGAGGCGGCCTTCGCCGACCCGGAAGTCGGCGCCGTGATGGCGTACACCGGCGGCGACGACCAGATACGGGTCCTGCGACACTTGGACGGCGACGCGCTCGCGGCGAATCCGACGCGGTTCTTCGGGTACAGCGACAACGACAACCTCCGGCTGTTCCTCTGGGACCTCGGGATCGTCAGCTACGGGATCGGCGTCCATCCGGACCTCGTCTGCGACGCCGAGCTCCACCCGTACACCGAGCGGTACCTCCGGCGCGCGCTGTTCGAGGACTCGCTCGGCGCCGTCGAGCCCGCCGACGAGTGGACCGACGAGTGGTTCGACTTCGAGACGGGCGAACCGCGCGCGTGGCGCGACAACCCGGGCCCGACGGTGTGGGTCGGCCCGGACGCGGATCCCGACGAACCGGTCGGGGGCCGAGTCTGGGGCGGCTCCTTCGGGATCGTGAAGTGGCACCTCCAGGCGGACCGGTATCTGCCGGCCCCGGAGCGCCTCGACGGCGCCGTCCTCGCGCTGGAGACGTCCGAGGACGTGCCGCCGCCGCGCGAGGTCGGCTACGCGCTGCGCGCGATGGGCGAGCGCGGGCTGTTGGAGCGATTCGACGGCGTGCTCGTCGGTCGCCCGCGGACGAACGCCCCGACGCTGGAGTGGGACCCCGACCCCGAGGAGTACCCGACCGAGCTGGAGCGCGTGGTCACTCGCGAACTCGAGCGATACGCGCCCGGCACCGTCGCCGGCCTCGGCTACGACTTCGGCCACACCGACCCCTCCTTCCCGCTCCCGCTCGGCGCGGTCGCGACGCTCGATCCGGCGGACGGTGCGCTCCGGTTCGACCCGGACTGACCGCTCCGTCCGTGGGAGTCGCTTCGGTCGGGGCGCCGCGATCAGGTCTCCAGTCGGTACCGGTAGGGCCGGTCCGCGATGACCTCGACCTCGCCGCGCTCGGCCCACCGACCGAGCACGGTCGCGACGCGGTGCGGGCTGTCGATCTCCTCGCATTCCTCCGCGAGCGCGAGGATCTCCCGCGCCGTCAGCGGCTCGTCGGCGTCGGCGAGCACGCTGCGAATCCGGTCGTATCGGTCGTATTCGCGGGTGCTCATACGTCTTACGTACGGTACCCGCACATATAGGGTTCAGTGAGACAGGAGTCGGACAACTGTCTGACAAGAGGCGTGAGACCGGCGTTCGCGGGGGATTCGGCCGATTTCGAGCCCCGGCCACCCCGCCGCTGGGCGTCAGGCGTACGGGTCCTCGGCCTCGAGGTCCCGCTCGGCGCGGTACTGCTCGACGAACTCGCTCACGTCGAACTCGACCATCTCCGCCTCGAACGCCGAGAGCGCCTCGTCGTCGTCGGCGTGGCTCACGGCGTGTTCCATCAGCTCGACGACGAGCTCGACGACGATCTCGTGGAGGCGGCGGGAGTCGAAGTCGGTCACCCACGCCATCGCGTAGCCGACGTCCGCGTTCTCGCTCGCGTCGTAGGCGACGACGGCCTCCGGGAACTCCTCCAACACGACGCCGAGGAGGTGCGGCGTGTCGAACTCCGGCATCTCCTCGCTGGTCGTCTCGATCGCCTCGCGGAGCACCTCGACGAGGAAGTCGGGGAGGAACCGCTCGGGCGGATGAACGTCCATCACGACCGCGTGCGACTCGCCGCAGTCGCACTCGAACTCGCGCATGCCGAGGTCCAGCTCGCCGGCCGCCATCGTCTGCCCGCAGGGCAGCTCCAGCGTGTTCTCGTCATCGCCCGGGACGCGCGGCTGGGACATGGCCCCGCTTGGTCGCTGTCGAGGTTAAAAGAAGCGGAACGAGACGCTCGGCGGATTGAAATCCCGGGGCGAAACGGGCGGCTACTCGTGGTCGCCTTCGTGGTCTGAGTGGTCGGAGTCGTCGTCTCCGTGGTCTGAGTGGTCGGAATCGTCGCCTTCGTGGTCTGAGTGGTCGCCTTCGTGGTCTGAGTGGTCGGAGTCGTGGTCGGAGTCGTCGCCTTCGTGACCGCCCCCGTGCGTCTCCACCTCGGCCTCCACCTCGATCTCGATGCCCCCGGCCTCGTAGCTGGCCTCGACGAGTTCGGCGTCGTCGCGCTCGATCTCGAGCTCGTCGCTGTCGACCTCTACGTCGACCTCGACGTCGACGGTGACGTCCTCGGACATAGTCGGCTCTCGCTACGGACTACGCACGCAAAAACGGTCGGCGCGGACGGTCGGGCCCGGAGACGGGTCCGCCGCCTACTGGAACCCGATACGGCCGCCGGTGTCGCGGATCGCGCTGCCGCTGCCGCCCTTGAACTGCTGTTCGATCTCCTCGTAGTACGCGAGGATGTCGTCGTTGATGGTGGGGCGCACGGACTCCATGGCGCGCCGGAAGTGTTTCATCTCGACCTCCTCCGCGTCGTCGTCGTCGCGCAGCGCCTCGATGGCGGCCTCGCGGGCGATCCCCTCGAGGTCGGAGCCGACGTAGCCGTCAGTGATCTCCGCGACCTCGCGGAGGCTCACGTCGGGCGCGAGCGGCGTGTCCCGGGTGTGGATGTCGAGGATCTGCTCGCGGCCCTCCTGGTCCGGCTGGCCGATCATCACGAGCCGGTCGAACCGGCCCGAACGCAGCAGCGCGGGGTCGATCATGTCGGGGCGGTTGGTGGCGCCGATCACCATCACGTCGCCCATGTCCTCGAGCCCGTCGAGCTCGGTGAGCAGCTGGTTGACGACGCGCTCGGAGACGTTGTTCCCCATTTCCTGCCCGCGCGAGGGCGCGAGGCTGTCGAGCTCGTCGAAGAAGATGATCGTCGGGCTCACCTGCCGGGCCTTCCGGAAGGTCTGCCGGATCGCCTTCTCCGACTCGCCGACCCACTTCGAGAGCAGCTGCGGCCCCCGGACCGAGATGAAGTTCGCGTTCGTCTCGTTGGCGACCGCCTTCGCCATCAGCGTCTTCCCGGTGCCGGGCGGCCCGTACAGCAGGACGCCCTTGGGAGCGTTGACGCCCATCCGGTCGAACTTCTCCGGCGAGGTGAGCGGCCACTCCACCGACTCCTGCACCTGCTGTTGGGCGTCGCTGAGCCCGCCCACGTCGTCCCACGAGATCTTCGGGAGCTCGACGAGCACCTCCCGCATCGCCGACGGCTCCACCTCGCTCAGCGCGCCGCCGAAGTCGTCGCGCTTGACGATCATCCGGTCGATGAGACTCGGCGGGACCTCCTCGTCGTCGAGGTCGATCTCCGGGAGGTAGCGCCGGAGCGCCTTCATCGCGGCCTCCTTCGTCAGGCTCTCGATGTCGGCGCCGACGAACCCGTGCGTCTCGTCGGCGAGGTGGTCGAGGGAGACGTCGTCCGAGAGCGGCATCCCGCGGGTGTGGATCTGGAGGATCTCCTTGCGGCCCGTCTCGTCGGGGACGCCGATCTCGATCTCGCGGTCGAACCGCCCCGGGCGGCGGAGCGCGGGGTCGACGCTGTCGACGCGGTTGGTCGCGCCGATGACGACCACCTGCCCGCGCGTCTCGAGGCCGTCCATCATCGTCAGGAGCTGGGCGACGACCCGACGCTCGACCTCGCCGGTGACGTCCTCGCGCTTGGGCGCGATCGAGTCGAGCTCGTCGATAAAGATGATGCTCGGGCTCTCCTCTTTCGCGTCCTCGAAGATCTCCCGGAGCTGCTGTTCGGACTCGCCGTAGTACTTCGAGATGATCTCCGGGCCGGCGATCGAGAAGAACGACGCCGACGTCTCGTTGGCGACGGCCTTCGCGAGCAGGGTCTTCCCGGTCCCCGGCGGGCCGTGCAGGAGGACCCCCTGCGGCGGCTCGATCCCGAGCTTCGAGAAGATCTGCGGGTGTTTCATCGGCAGCTCGACCATCTCTCGGACGCGCTGGATCTCGTTTTGAAGGCCGCCGATGTCCTCGTAGGTGATCCCGCCGCCGGTCTTCTCGAACCCGGAGATCGGCTCCTCGCGGAGCTCGACCTCGGTGTCCTCGGTGATCAGGCAGACGCCGTCGGGTTCGGTCTCCACCGCGATCAGCGGGATCGCCTGCCCGGGCGACCGCATGAACGGGTGGTTCGTCGATGACATCACGGGGACGATGTCGCGCTCGACGACCGGGCGCTTGAGGATCTGTCGTTTCACCATGCCGGCGGCGTCGGACCCGAACTGCACGGACGCCTCCTCCGGCGGGGCCAGCACGAGCTTGTCGGCCTTCTCGGCCTCGGCCTTGCGGATGGTCACGCGCTCGCCGATGCCGACGTCGGCGTTCTGCCGGGTGAACCCGTCGACGCGGACCGTGTCGGTGTTCCAGTCCTGGCGGTCGGCGCGCCAGACCTTCGCGGCGGTCGTCTCCGCGCCCTCGATCTCGATGATGTCGCCGGGCGAGAGCTTGAGGTGCAACAGCGTGTCGGGGTCGAGTCGGGCGATGCCGCGTCCCGAGTCGTTCGGGTACGCCTTCGCCACTTCGAGTTGGACTTCGTTCATGATTCCTCGCGGGGGTTGTCCGTATCTCCATCCGGTTCGGGAATAAGCCTGTTGCCCCTGGCGGTGCCGCCGGCCAGTCCGGGAGAACCGGCGGGCACAGAGAACTGTGTTATCATATGTCACGATACGAATCCCTCACTTAAAACGCCGTCGTAAGCGTGCGTTTTCGCCGTCGATCCGGCGGCGGTCGCGCCCGGAGATCGAGGCGGCCTTCGTCGACGGATCCGGAGGTATTTGTCCCGCGCTCGCCTCCGGTCGGGCATGCGAACGCTCGCCTTCGACGGCCGGACCGGCGCCGCCGGCGACATGGTCTGCGCCGCGCTGATCGCGGCCGGCGCCGACCCCGATGTCCTCTCGGTCGTGGAAGACGCGCTCCCCGTCCGATACGAGGTCGGAGAGACGACGAAGAACGGGATCCGGGCGACGACCGTGGACGTGCTCCTCGACGGAGCGGACGGCGGAGGGGCGACTGGGAACGAGGACGCGGACGACCACGGTCACAGCCACGATCAGGAGCACGACCGGGGTCACAGCCACGAGCACGGCCACAGCCACAACGACGGTCACGACCACAGCCACGACCACGACCACAGCCACGACCACGAATCGGAGCGCGCCGAGGGCGCCGGCGTCCACCGCAGCTACCCCGAGGTTGTCGCGCTCGTGGAGTCGATGGAGCTCCCCGACGTCGTCGAGTCGCTCGCGCTCGACGCCTTCGAGCGGCTCGGCCGCGCCGAGGCGTCGGTCCACGGCACCGACCTCGACGAGACGCACTTCCACGAGGTGGGCGCGGACGACGCGATCGCCGACGTGGTGGGAGCGGCGCTCCTGATAACTGATCTCGACCCCCAGCGAGTCGTGACGACTCCCGTCGCCGCGGGCGGCGGCGAGGTCGAGATGAGCCACGGCGTCTACCCGGTCCCCGCGCCGGCGACGACAGAGATCGCGGCCGGCGCCGACTTCTCGCTGGTCGGCGGCCCGGTCGATCGCGAGCTGCTTACGCCGACCGGGGCCGCGATCCTCGCCGCGATTGCCGAGGGCGTCGGCCGCCTGCCCGCCCTCGACGTCGACGCCGCGGGCTACGGCGCGGGGAAGGCCACCTTTCCCGATCACCCGAACGTGCTCCGCGCGCTCGTCGGCGAGAGCGACGAGCGCGGCGAGGACGCCGCGACCGAGCCGGCCGGCGACGGGCTCGTTCGCGACGAGATCGCGGTGTTGGAGACGAACCTCGACGACGCCGCTCCCGAGGTGCTCGGCGGGCTGCAGGAGACCCTCGCGAGCGCCGGTGCCCGCGACGTGACCGTCGTTCCGACGACGATGAAGAAGTCGCGGCCGGGGCACCTCGTGAAGGTGATCTGCAAGCCCGCGGACGCCGAGGCGGTCGCGGCGCGGCTCGCCCGCGAGACGGGCACCCTCGGCGTTCGACAGTCGAGCGCGAGCCACCGGTGGATCGCGGGGCGCGCCTTCGAGACGGCGACCCTCTCGATCGACGGCGACGACCACGAGGTGACGGTGAAGGTGGCCTCGACCGCCGGCGGCGACGTCTACGACGTGAGCGCCGAGTACGACGACGCGGCCGCGGTCGCCGAGGCCGCCGGACTGCCGATCCGGGACGTGCTCCGGCGCGCGGAGGCGCGGGTTCGCGAGGAGATCGGCGAGTAGCCACCCGTTGTCGCCCGGCTCACCGTTTCGGGCTGGCCCGGGGGTCCGGTCCCCGGGTCCCCGTCCCGCTCATCCGCCCTCTACGCGCTCGACACGCTGGGGATCCACGCCGAACCCGTCCGTCAGTCGCTCCGCGACCCGGTCGGCGACGCCGCCGGGCGCGTCCGTCTCCGGGCGCCTGTCTGGGTCCGCGACCGGGCGCTCGCCGTCGACGGAGAGGGTCGCGACCGCCTCCACCGTGGTGTCGTTGAGCCCCGGCTGGATGCCGGCGATCGTCAGGTCGTCGACGGCGACGCCGTCGACCCGCTCTAACTGTTGACGGGCCCCGGCGACGAGGTCGCCGCCGGCCGCCTGCGAGACTCGGACGGTCACCGTCGCCTCCACCGTCTGCGTGCGGATGGCTGCTGCCATGAGCCCCTCGCCGCGAGTCGAACGCGGTGCGACCTCGACCGCCGGCGTCGCTCTCGACGCCCGCGGGAGCGCGGGCGGAAGCGGCGTCGGCGCTCGCGAGGGGGCACGGTCGCGGTCGGCGCGATTCCGCTGTCGATACGGCGGCGGCTGGAGAGGACAGGTGCGGTCCGTCCCGCGGGGGACTCTCCCCAGCCGACGCGCGTTACGCGGTCGGCCGGACGGACCGTGTACCCGGAGTCCCGTAGCCGTTCCAGCCGAGGGGCGCGCCGCTGGCGAGGGCGGCGAACGCCGAGGCGGTGGAACGGAAGTGGGTCACGCGTGGACTCCGGCGGCGCGAGTGCGCCGTTGACAGGTTGATATGTCGGATGGTTATTAAATCTATGGCGGGGTTGCGGGTTGGTAGCACGCGACTTATTCGGCGGTCGGTCCGGTCGAAGGGACCGGCGCGGAGGCGGGGTGAGACCGCCGCGCGCGACGGGTTCCGTCGACGGCGAGACGACAGGCCTATGCCGAACGCCCGACCAGACACACGTAACGCAGCCACCGTCATGATCGAGCGAATCCACACGTCGGACGTCGAACCGGACGCGGACGAGGTCGCCATCGCCGGCCACGTCCACGAGATCCGCGATTTGGGGGGCCTCGTGTTCCTCATCGTGCGCGACCGCGAGGGGCTCATTCAGGTCGTCTTCAAGGAGGAGCGCGAGCCGGAGCTGTTCGAGGCCGTCCAGGACGTCGGCGCCGAATACGTGGTCCGCGTGGTCGGCGAGCCGCTGGAGAGCGACCAGGCCCCCGGCGGCGTCGAGATCGCGCCGACCGAGTACGAGGTCATCGACGAGGCCGACTCCCCGCTCCCGCTCGAGATATCGAAGGACATCGAGGTCGACCTCTCGACCCGGCTCGACAACCGTGCGCTCGACCTCCGGAAGCCGGAGACGCTCGCCGTGTTCAGCCTGCGCTCGAAGCTGATGACGGCGATGGAGGAGTGGTTCGACGACGAGGGGTTCGTCGACATCAAGACGCCGCTCATCTCGAAGGGCGGCGCCGAGGGCGGCGCCGAGCTGTTCCCGATCCTCTACTACAACAAGGACGCCTTCCTCTCGCAGAGCCCCCAGCTGTACAAGCAGATGCTGATGGCCTCGGGCTACGAGGCCGTCTACGAGACCGGGACCGCGTTCCGCGCCGAGGACTTCGCGACCTCCCGACACGTCTCCGAGATCGCGATGTTCGACGTCGAGCTCGCGTACATCGAGGACCACGACGACGTGATGGACGTCCAGGAGGAGTCGCTGCGGTACGCGCTCCGCGAGGCCGCCGAGAACGCCGAGCGCGAGCTCGACCTCCTCGACGTCGACCTCGACGTGCCCGAGGACGACTTCCCGCGGATCACCTTCGACGAGGCGCTCGACATCTTAGAGACCGAGTACGGCCACTTCCCGGACGACCCGACCGACCTCGACACGAAGGGGGAGAAGCTGCTCGGCGAGCACTTCGAGGAGCAGGGCCACCCCGCGTTCTTCGTCGTCGGCTACCCCGACGAGAAGTTCTACTACATGCAGGACGTCGAGGGCGACGAGATCGCCTCCCGGAAGTTCGACCTCATTTATAAGGGACAGGAGCTCTCCTCGGGCGGCCAGCGCGAGCACGACGTCGGGCGCATGGTCGAGGTCATGGAGGAGGAGGGCGTCGAGACGGCCAACTTCGAGTTCTACATCGAGGCGCTCAGCTTCGGCACCCCGCCCCACGGCGGCTACGGGCTCGGCATCGACCGCCTCGTGCAGAAGGTCGCCGATCTCGACAACATCAAAGAGGCGATCATGTTCCCGCGCGATCCGAACCGGCTGGAGCCCTGAGCGGGTCGCCCGGCCTGCGGCCGCGCTACCGACCTCGGTCGTTCCACCGTTCCTTTATAAGTTGCTACCCGTCTCCGACTTCGGGAGAGAAATCAGCCCCGACAAACCGCTTCCCCGCGATTAAACCGAGTTAATTCGGACCAAACTGGGCTGAACGGCGTACGCCATTAAAGGGGATAGCGCTCCGAGTCCGAATCGTCATGAACGCGATCCGAACGACACTGATCGTGGCGCTCGCCACGGTGGTATTAGTCGGCACCGGCGCGGCCGCCGGCGCCGTTGCGGCGACGCCCGGTCCGGACAACGGCTCGGGCGACGCCGGCCCGCCGAGCGACCTGCCCGACCAGGTGCCCGACTTCGTCGGCGACATCCTGAACAACGTGAACGAGTTCCTGTCGGGCGGCGTTGACGATCTCGGCGAGACCGTGAGCGACGTCGCCGGCAACGGTGACGGCGCCGAGGGCGACGACGCTGAGACCGACGACGGCGAGACCGACGAGGGGGGTGCGTAACGTGACGGACCGCGCGCCCGACCCCGACGCGGTCTCCCGGCGAACCTACCTGCAGGCGACCGGCGCCGCCGCGCTCGGGGCCGCCGGTCTCGCCGGCTGCGTCGGCAAGGCGACCGGGACGCTCGCGACCCGCGTGACCGACCAGCCGGCCGACATCGGCGACTTCGAGTCGCTCGTGGTCACCATCGAGGGGATCTGGCTCGGCCCCGAGGGCGCCGAGAGCGGCGCGGCGGGGAACGAGACGGACGACGGGAACACGACCGACGGCGACGACGCCGACGGTAACGAGACCGACGACGGAGACGACGACGCGGACGAGCCCGCGGGTCGCGAGTACTTCGAGTTCGACGAGTCGCAGGAGGCGGACCTCGTGCAGCTGCAGGACGGCGAGACGCAGCTGATCGACGAGCGCGAGCTCGAGGTCGGCACGTACCAGTTCCTCCAGCTCGACGTCTCGAACGTCGACGGTACCTTGGAGGGCGGCGACGAGGCCGAGATCGACCTCCCCGGGAACGCCCCGCTCACGTTCAACGAGGAGTTCGAGGTCCGTGAGAACACCCGGACCAGCTTCACCGCCGACTTCGCGCCGGTGCGGCGCGGGAACGGCACGTACCTCCTGCGCCCGGTCCCGCGCGGGATCGAGGTCACGTACGGGGCGTCCGACGGGGACGACGCGAACGAGAGCGACGGCGACGCGTAATCGCGAACGGAACTCCGCGCGAGTCCGTATCGATTCGCGCCGAAACCGCCGATGCGACGACCCCGGTCCCCCGTTGAAGCCGTGTCCGGGCGGTGCCCCCTCAGGGCGCCGCCGCGGCTTCGGGGTTAGGGCTGGGACGGTCCCGGGAATCGGGGACCGGGGGAATGCACGCCGGCATCGGTCCCACAGGAGGCACACGGTTCGTTTCGACCGTTCGGAGGCCCCTGGCGTCCGGGCGGTCGGTACGTCCCGCCTGCAGTCGCGATCCCTCTGCCGACCGCGTCGCTGCGAACCACCCGCCGAGAGCGTAGCCGCGAACTATCCAACCGCGCGGTTGCGAACCATCCACTGACCGCGCCGTTGTGATTCCCCCGACAGCGCAGCCGCGATCGACTCCCCTGCCGCGATCCACCGACGGCTGCGATCTCTCGCCCGCCGAGACGGTCACGCCGTCGACGCGGGCCCTTCTCCGACGAAGGTCCGATACAGCGGCCCGGCGAGCAGCAGCGCCCCGACGCCGGCCATCGCGACGAGGACCGTCGGGTCGACGACCGAGAGGTCGCCGGCCGCGAGCCGGTCGAGCGAGACGCCGACCGCGACGCCGACGACTACCCACGGGAGCTCGCCCGCCGCGGTCCCGAGGAGGAACGGTCGCCGGCGGATTCCCACGGCCCCCGCCCCGACCGAGACCGCGTCGGAGGGGATCGGAAGCAGCCGAGTGGCAGCCACGGCCCGGACGCCGCCGGCCGCCGTCGCCAGTCGCTCGCCGGCGTCGCAGAGGCGGTCCGCGACCCGGAAGGCGCCGCGGGCGCGGACCCGACCGGCCCGCGCGAGCCGGTAGGGGAGGATCGCCGTCGCGACCAAAAGAGCGACGCCGAGCGGGACGCCGGCCCAGCCGTACCCGAACCCGACGGCCACCGCGAGCAGCGTCGTCGGCCACGCTAGGAGGGGCCTGACGGCCGTCAGCGCCAGCAGCGCGACGCCGTATCGGATCGGGTTATCGGCGAGCAGCGAGAGCCGCCCGAGGACGGCCTCGGGCGAGGCGAGCCACGCGACGGCCGCCGCGACCGTGACGGCGACGCCCGCGGCGACGTATCCGAGCAGGACGAACCGGCGGTTCACAGCCGACGGTTCGCTCCGGGGAATAAACGCTTTGTGGGCCGGCGTCGCCGCGGGCGTCGCTGCCGGCCTCGTCGCTCTCAGGAGAGCTTTCCAAGCGCCTCGAAGAAGTCGGACGGCGGGCCGGCGATCCGCATCGGCGGCGTCGTCCGCTCGACGGTTACCTCGACGGGCGCCTCCAGCGTCGTCTCGTTGCGCCCGTCGCTGACGACGACCGCCTCGTCGACGCCCTCGACCGCCACCGTGACCGCGGCGTCGACGTCGACGACGAGCGGGGGCATCCCTTCGTCGGCGGCCATCTCGTTCACGACGAGCCCACTCACTCCCGGGCCGACGAGGGGGCCCCGCTCGGAGAGGTTGTAGGCGGTCGAGCCGGTCGGCGTCGCGACGAGCACGCCGTCGGCGTGGCCGCCGGAGTAGCGGCTCCCGTCGACGCGCACCTCGTAGTCGACGCCCGCGCCGGGGCCGCGGCGGTCGCTCTGGATCACGACCTCGTTCGCCGCCGGCACCGACGTCCAGTCGCCCGCCCGCGCCGCGAGCCGCGGCGCCTCCCGGACGTCCAGCTCGCCGCGACCGAACGCCGAGACCTCGGCGAGCACGGCCTCCTCGGCGTCCGCCGGGGGGACGGCGTTGAGGAAGCCGACCTCGCCGAGGTTGACGCCGACGATGGGAGTGTCGCCGGCGTTGCGCGCGGCGAAGAGGAACGTCCCGTCCCCGCCGACCACCACGGCGAGGTCCGCGTCGGCGAGCGCGTCGACCGACCGCCCGCGGTCGCCCTCGCCGAGCGCGTCGGCGGTTTCCGCGTCGAGCCAGACCGACTCCCCGGCGGCGACGACCGCGTCGCGCAGCTCCGCCGCGAGGCTCTCCGCGCGCTCGCTCCCCTTCCGCGCAACGATGCCGATCTCCATGTGTCTCGCGTTCTCGCCGCCGGACAAAAGGATGCGGACTTCGACCACGGCTTCCGGAAAGTTTCAAGCCCACCGCCCGCGTTGCCGGATACATGTCGACCGCCAACGGCCGACTGGGACGATGAGCGAGGAGGACGACTGGTTCGAGCGCGCGCTGCGCGACCTCGACGGGGAGTCCGACCGCTCGGCCGACGGTGAGACGGACGACGCCGAGGGCGGCGATCCGAAGACCGGAGAGGCCGACCGCGAAGCGGAGACGGACGACGGCGAAAGCCGGCAACACGACGGCACGGCCGACGGAGACGACAGCGACGAAGGCACCGAGGGCGATCGCTTCGGCGGCGGTTCGTTCGGCGATGACGACCCGTTCGGCGGTGGTTCGCCCGGCGGTGAGAGTTCCACCGAAGCGCCGGCCGAGGAGGACCTCGGAAACGGGTTCGGCGACGACGCTGGCGGGTCGTTCGGCGGCACTGACCTCGGCGAGGGCGACTCCGGGGGCCCAGACTTCGGCGAGGGCGACTCCGGGGGCCCAGACTTCGGCGAGGGCGACTCCGGCGGTCTCGATTTCGACGGCGCCGGCTCGTCCGAAACGGGCGATGGCGGTGAGGACCCGTTCGGCGGGTCAGAAGGCGGCGAGGACGACCCCTTCGGCGGGTCGGGAGGCGGGGGAGACCCCTTCGGCGGCGGCTCGTTCGGCGAGGACGACCCGTTCGGCGGCTACCGGAACTCCGCGGGGGGATCGTCGGACGACTTCGGCTTCGGCGAGTTCGGTGGGGGCGGCGGACCGGGCGACGTGGGCGACGCGGGCGGCGGCGAGCCGGAGTTCGACGTCGACCCGGACGAGTTCGAGTCGACGATCGAGCGCACCGACGTCGGGATCGAGGGGCTCGACGACATGATCCTCGGCGGGGTCCCGCGTCGCTCCCTGCTCTCCGTCATCGGCGGGGCGGGGACCGGGAAGACGACGTTCGCGCTCCAGTTCCTCAACGAGGCGCTCGAATCCGACCGAAAGGGGATCTACATCACGCTGGAGCAGACGCGCGAATCGATCCTCTCGACCGCGACGGAGAAGGGCTGGTCGTTCCGCGAGCACGCCGACGAGGACCGACTCGCCGTGGTCGCCATCGACCCCATCGAGATGGCGAACTCGCTCGCGTCGATCCGGAACGACCTCGTCCGGCTGATCGCCGAGTTCGACGCCGACCGGCTGGTGCTGGACTCCGTCTCGCTCCTGGAGATGATGTACGACCACCCGGCGAAGCGGCGCTCGGAGGTGTTCGGCTTCACCCGGTCGCTGAAAAACGCCGGCGTGACGACGCTGCTCACCTCCGAGGCCAGCGAGGAGAACCCCTACGCCTCCAGACACGGGATCGTCGAGTACCTCACCGACGCGGTGTTCGTGCTCCAGTACATCCGCGGCTCGGACTTCCGCGAGACGCGGCTCGCGGTCGAGATCCAGAAGATCCGCGACGCGAACCACTCCCGGGAGACGAAGCCGTACGAGATCACCGAAAGCGGGATCTCCGTGTACGGGCAGGCGAACATCTTCTGACGGACGCGTTCGCGTACAGCGGAATGGCTTTATAAACCGCATCGCGCAACGGATCGGCATGTCCCCCGCGATCGCGGCACTGCATCCCTCCCGTCGAGCACTCGGAAGCGGTCTGCTCGCCGGCCTTGCTCACCTGACCGTCGCCTGCGCGCTCGCCGACTGGTTCGGATTCTCAGTCGGCCTCTCTCCCTTCTCGGGGTACGTCGCCGTCGGCGGTCTGTTGCTCGGAGCGGTCCCGGTCGCGATTCTGGTCGAGACCCGACTCGTGGCCCCGTCGGTCGCCGTCGCCGCCGCGCTCGCCGCGTCGGCGTACGGGACGTGGTCCGTGTACGTCGCTCCGGACGTGACTCCCACCCCGGTCGATCCCACGCCGTTCGGCTGGTACCTGATCGCGTGGGTCGTCGTGCTCGGCGCGGCGCTGGCCGCGGGCGGCGTGGAGTACGGCCTCCGGCGGGTGTTAGCCGGACAACGCGACTGATCGGCTACGATCCGTTTAACTGCGGCGACGCCGAGAGACACCTGTTGCCACCAAACGTCTGTATCGCGTACTACTCTCGGACCGGTACCACGCGGAGCATCGCCGAGACGGTCGCCGAGCGATTCTCCGAGGCAACGGTCAACCGGATTCGACCGGCGGAAGAACGCAGATACGCCGACTGGCTCCTCCGCTCGGCCGTCCCCGGATCGAGCGTTCCCATCGAACCGATCCAAACGGACCTCCGCGAGTACGACGCGGTCTTCCTCGGCACGCCGAAGTGGACGCTCTCGTGTCCGCCGTTCACGGAGTTTCTCCGGCGGGCCTCCCTCGAGGGCTGCCCGACGGGCGTCTTTCTGACGTACGGCGGGTTCGACGAGGAGCGGTATCTGCGACGGATCGTCTCGACGCTCCGGGAAGCCGGTGCGGACGTCCGCGCCACGCTCCGAGTTCAACGCGACGCTATCGACACGCCCGACTGCGACGCCGGCATCTCGCGGTTCTGCGACGCCGTCGTCCGGTCCGACACCGATCGCTGACCGATGGCGACACGGCCGAATACCTCGTCCGTGATCCTAACTGCGTTCGAGAACTGCACCGTCCGGGAGTCACGCGAGCGGAGCGAGCGTGACAACGGACGGTGCACGATCGAAGGGAGTGCACCGTCCGGGAATTGAACCAGAGGAAGACGTTCCGGGGCTGCGGTCTCGCTTCGCTCGACCGTTCCGGGCTGCGACTTCCAGGGTTCAATTCCGTCCGGTGATTTCTCTCACTACGTTCGAGAAATGCACCGTCCGGGAATTGAACCCGGGCTATTAGCTTGGGAAGCTAATGTCCTACCACTGGACCAACGGTGCCCTATCGGAACGTCCGTTTGGCTGCACTTTAACATAGCGTTTTGGACGGTGGTCAGGACCGTTCGCGTCCGCGGATCACGCGCCCGCTTCCGCATCAGTGAGAGAGGTCCGGTCTTCGGTACCGGCCCGCGGGACGGTGCGCGCGGGACTGCGACCGGGCCGTGAGACGATATTTCCGCGATAGACGGAGGGTGCTAGCAGTTCACGTGCGATCAGTCACCATCGTACCGCAGTCACCCGATTAAGTTGGATTACACCGGATTAAAACCGCCAACTCGACCGAAAAACGGCTGAACTCCGGGCCAGCGTTTGGACGGTTCATAGGGGTAGAGGAGCCAGGGGGAGACACGATGAACACGGAACGTATCGGACTGGTCGCGGTTACGCTAGCGCTCCTCGTGGGCGGTGCGGCGACGCTGTTCGCGCCGACGGTACTGTCTGGCCCGGGGAGCGCTCCGGCTCAGGCGCAGGCGACGACCACCATCGTCCTCGACGGCGGCCTCGCGTCGCTGTTCGGCGTCACCCTGTGGGGCGTGACGCTGCTCTTCGGGGCCACCGCGCTCGTGTGGTTCGTTCTCACGACGGTCGTCGGCGCGGGCTACGAGACGCCCCCGAACGAGTACGGGCTCGAGGAGATGCAGGTCCGGATCATGACCGTCGACGCCGCCGACGTGGTTCAGGAGACCGTCGACTCCCTGCCCGAGGGGCTCGACGACGTCCACGTCGTCGCGGAATCGGCCATCGACGTGACGGGGGCGACGGTCCACGTCGTCCCGGACGAGTTCACGAGTCGGGCGGTCCGGAAGGGCCGCGCACAGGAGTGGGCACGGCAGGCCCTGACGTGTCAGAAGGAGTTCGTGCTGTACCTCGACGAGGACAGCATTATCGAGTCGCTCAACGGGCTTCCGGACGCGGATATCGTCCAGCTCCGCGAGAAGCCGCGCCGTACGGGGTCGAATCTGAGCTATCTGGCCGACGTCTACCGGATGGGCGTGCAGTACGAGCAACGCGCGTTCGCGCGCCTCTCGATCCCGCTGTTCGCGTGGGGCGGCGGTATCGCGGTTCGGACGGAGGTCGAAGAGAGGACGACGTGGGACCGCGAGACGCTCGTCGAGGACACCGCCTTCGTCTGGGCGGCCTTCCAGGAGTTCGACGTGACGTTCGCGCTGGCGGACGCCGTCTGCCGGAACGAGGCGCCGCCCTCGCTGTACGAGATCCTGCAGCAGCGCCGCCGCTGGGCGGCCGGCAACGTGCAGGCGTCGACGATGCTCCCGCTGCGGTACGAGCTGCTGACCCGTCTGCGGAACTACGCCTGGGCGCTCTCGCCGATCGTCACGCTGCTCGTCGTGCCGCTGTCGCTCCTGAGCGTGACGATCGCGTACAGCGGGCTGTTCTTCGCGGCGTCCATGGGGCTGGCGCTGTGTACCCTCGGTTGGTTCCTCCTGGGCGTCGTCTACTACGGCGATGACCACCGTCAGTGGGCGCTCGCGCTCCCGCTGGCACCGGTGATCACCGTCATCCACTCCATGGGGACGGTCGCGGGGATCCTCAACCCGCCGGAGACGTTCCGCGTGACGTCGAAGGTGGGGGGCGAGTGACGCGTCAGTCCGACGCTGACCTCCGGCCGAGCGATTGCGGTCGCCGTGCGCGGGACAGTACCCTGCATTAACCAGGCCAACGGTGCTTGGTCCGGCGGATCTGTCGCCGTTCTCATGGCGTATTTCGGGTGCCGGGAGGCACACGCTTAACCGCCCGCCGACGGACACGTTTCCATGCACTCACAGCCGACCGGAACCGACGTGGCCGCCGATCCCGAGGCCGTCGAGCGCGTCCGCGAGCGACGCGCCGCGCTCGCCCCGGCGCTCGGACGGGCGTGGACCGACGACGAGCCGTGGCGCCTCCTCACCGATCTCACCGCGATCGGGAGCCGCATGGCCGGGAGCGACGGAGAGCGCCGCGCGGCGGCGGTCGTCGCGGAGGCGTTCGAGCGCGCGGGCGTCGCCGACGTCGACACCGACGCCTTCGGACTCGACGCGTGGGAGCGCGGGAGCGCGGAGCTCCGGGTCCGAGTCCCGGACCGGGCCGGCGGGGAGACCGCCCGCGAGTTCGAGTCGATCGCGCTCCCGTACTCGCCGGCGGGCGCGGTCGCGGGCGAGCTCGTCGACGTCGGGTACGGCACCCCCGCCGAGGTCGACGAGCGCGACGTCGAGGATCGGATCGTCGTCGCCTCGACGACGACGCCGTCGGGCGGGCGGTTCGTCCACCGCATGGAGAAGTTCGGGTATGCGATCGACGCGGGCGCGGTCGGGTTTATTTTCGTCAACCACCTCGACGGCCAGCTCCCGCCGACCGGCTCGCTGACGTTCGGCGGGGAGGCCGACGCGGTCGCCGTCGGCGTCTCGAAGGAGACCGGCGCGTGGCTCCGCGAGTACGCGGTCGGCGGGGGCGTTGCGGGGAGCGGGGGCGTCGCGGGGAGCGGGCGCGACGCGGCCGAGGCGCGCGGCGCGACCGACGCGACCGCCGAGGCCGAGCTCGCGGTCGAAGCGACGACCGCCCCCGGCGAGAGCCGGAACGTCGTCGGGCGCGTCGGGCCGGACACTGACGAGCGGCTCCTGCTGATCGCCCACTACGACGGCCACGACGTCGCGGAGGGGGCGCTCGACAACGGCTGCGGGATCGCCACCGTCGCGACCGCGGCGGGGATCCTGACGGAGGCGGAGCTCCCGATCGGCGTCGATGTCGTCGCTGTCGGGGCCGAGGAGGTCGGTCTGCTCGGCGCGGAGCACCTGGCCGAGACGGTCGACCTCGACCGGGTTCGAGGCGTGATCAACGTCGACGGCGCGGGGCGCCACCGGAACCTCGTCGCGCTCGCGCACGCCTCCGACGCCGCCGCCTCGATCGCGAAGTCGGTGTCGGCGGCGACCCGCCACCCGATCGCGGTGGACGCCGAGCCCCACCCGTTCTCCGACCAGTGGCCGTTCGTCCGGCGCGGGGTGCCGGCGCTCCAGCTCCACAGCGACTCCGGCGATCGCGGCCGGGGCTGGGGGCACACGCACGCCGACACCCGGGACAAGGTCGACGACCGCAACATCCGGGAGCACGCGATGCTGACGGCGCTGCTCGTCCGCGAGTTCGCGGCCGGCGAGCGCGACGTGCCCCGGCTCGGCCGGGACCGTCTCGTCGGCGAGTTCCGCGACGCCGACTTCGAGACGGGGATGCGCGCGGCCGACCTCTGGCCCGAGAACTGGGAGTAGCGCGAGTCGACCGCGGGGGTCCGGCCGCTATCGCCCGCGGCCGGTCGGGACGGCCGGCGTCGAGCGCTTGTGGTCCGTGGCGCGGTGTCGCGCGAGCAGATCGTCGACGGTCTCCTCGTCGATCTCGGTGTCGGCGTCCTCCCCCGACAGGCGCTCCGCGATCGTCGCGGCGTCGAGCCCGCGGTCGACGCCGAGCCGGAGCACGCGGTCGATCACGTCGTACGGGGCGCCGAGGTCGTCGGCGTCGCGCTGTCCCGGGAGGAACCCCGCGGTCGGCGGCTTCTCGACGACGAACTCCGGCACGTCGAGCTCGGACGCGAGCGCGCGGACCTCGGTCTTGTACAGGTGCCCGATCGGATGCACGTCCGCGCCGCCGTCGCCGTGTTTCGTGAAGTAGCCGAGCAGCAGCTCGCTCCGGTTCGACGTCCCGCAGACGAGGCGGTTCGTCGCGTTGGCGGCGAGGTACGCGAGCGTCATCCGGAGCCGCGCGACTGCGTTGCCGGACAGGATCGGCTCGTCGTGGAGGTCGAAGCGGTCCGGGGCGACCGCGCCGAACTGCGCGAACAGCGAGTGGAGGTGCACCGTGTCGTGCTCGATCCCGAGCGCGTCCGCGAGCGCTTCCGCGTCGCGCGCGTGGTGCGCTCCGACCTTGTTACACGGGAGTATCAGCCCGTACACGCGGTCGGCGCCGAGAGCCTCGACGGCGAGCGCCGCCGTCACCGTGGAGTCGAGGCCGCCGCTCATGTTGACCACGACCCCGTCGGCGTCTGCGGCCCCGATCGAGGACTCGATGAACGTCCGGACGCGCTCGCGCTCGACGACGGGGTCGCCCGGGGCGAGCCCCCGATCGACGGGGCCGTCGTCGCCGGTCGGCCCCTCGGTGAGGATCTCGTCGACGATCGCGGCGTCGGCCGCGCCGTCGGCGACCGAGCCGTCGGTCGCTTCGGCTCCGTCGCGGGCGCCCGCGGCGACCCCGACCGCTTCGCGTTCGGTCAGCGAGTCGCCGTCGAACGCCGGGGACCCGCGCTCATCCATCGGTCGGTCCCCCGTTGGCTCCGATCGTCGGTCTCCGACTCCACCGCGTGACGCGATCCGTCACCGCGGCTCGGCGGCGATGCGGCCGCGGTCGACCGCCGGTTCGACGGTTCATGAGTTACCCGTCGCTTCCGAGCGCACGGATAAATACTCACGGTGCCAAGTGTATAAGGAATAATGCGTATTCCACGATGTATTTACTATTTTCTCGAATATCGTTTGACGAGACGCAACTAAAACGGGGATAAGTGTCCGATATATAAACTGAGCGTTCGAAAAGGCACGTCTAGAATCCGAATGTAGTGTTTTTTGGGAAAAAGACATAGGTTCTCAATTAGAACTCCCTAAGATGCCTATATTAAGAATATAAGTCCGGTATAGCCAAACGTTTATCCAGTACAATAGTCACCGTTTGTCCATGTCAGCGATACAGCTCACGTCGAGCCAGAAGCGCGTGCTCACCGCGCTCGTGAACCTCGCGGAGAACGCCGACCGGCCGGTGTCCGGGCGGGAGATCGCCGAGTCGATAAACCGGAACCCCGGCACGGTTCGGAACCGGATGCAGAGCCTCCGGGACCTCCGGTTAGTCGAGGGCGTTCCCGGTCCCGACGGCGGCTACGTGCCCACCGACGGCGCCTACGACACCCTCGGCGTCGAGCGGATGGACGACGCGGAGTCCACGCCGGTCGCGGTCGAGGGCGACCCGGTAGAGGGGGTCAACGTCGAGGAGATCGACCTCTCGAGCGTCGCGAACCCCGAGCTCTGCCGCGCCGAGCTCGTGATCCGCGGTCCGGTCAGCCCGTTCGAAGCGGGCGATCACGTCACCGTGGGTCCGACCCCGGCGGCCGGCCTGCGACTCTCGGGCGTCGTCGACGCCACGAACGTCGACGGCAACACCCTCCTGTTGCGCATCCAGGGCATGGAGACCCCCGCGGACGCCGCCACGTGACCGCGGGAATTTAAAAAGCGGCGTCGCCGTCGGCACCATCGTTGCCGTCGTCGACGGGCCTCCCGTCATCGCCGTCGCCCCGCTCGCCGGGCTCTCTCCGATAGCCGGTCGCGACCCGATCGCGGATCGCTCCCGTCGCGGCGGCGACGTCGCGGGCGGTCCGATACCGCTCTCCGAAGGCGACGCGGGCGCTCTCGGCGGCCTCCCGATCGACATCGAACGAGACTCCCTCGTACGCGACGTCCCACAGCACCAGCGGCTCGGGCGGCGCGGGCCCGACGCCGATCTCGCCCGGCACCGGATCCGAGTCGAGCAGGCGGTCGATTCGCGACAAATCAGTCTGTCCGCGGCCGACTGCCCGGACCGCGGCGACGAGGCGACGGACGAGCGCGCGCGGGAAGCCGTCGGCGGCGACCTCGAGCACGAGCAGGTCGTCGTCCCGGGTCGCGGTCGCGGTCAGGTCCCGAACGGTTCCCGCGTCGTCGCTCGTCAGGTTGTGGAAGTCGTGGCGCCCCGAGAGCCGATCGAGGGCGTCGCGGACGCGCACGTCGTCCACGGCGTGGGCCGGGTCCGCCGAGGGGGCTCCCGCCTCCGGCGCATAGAGGTGATACCTGTAGGTTCGCCGGTCGGCGTCGTGGGTCGCGTGGAATCCGTCGCGGACGTCCGCGGCCGCCCAGACCCGCACCGAGCCGGGGAGGTGCCCGTTGAACGCCCGCGGCGTGAGCCATTCCGGTGCCTCGAACGAGACCGTCTGGGCGACGGCCGAAACCCCGGCGTCGGTCCGGCCCGCGGCCGCGTAGCCGGGCGGCGTCGCGTGCGTCGGCCCGTCGCCGCGGTCGAGGATCCCGTGGTTCGCGAGCGCCCGCAGCAGGGTCCCCTCGATGGTCGTCGCGTGGGGCTGGCGCTGGAAGCCGGCGAACTCGCGGCCGTCGTACGCGACCCGGAACGCGCGGGTCGCGGTCACGCCTCGTCTTCGGTCGACCCGTCGCCCTCGTCGGAGTCTTCGCTTGTCTCGGGCTCCGCTTCCGCCGCCTCCTCGGGCGTCTCGTCGGCTATCGGCACGGTGACCACGGGAACGGGGGAGAGGCGGACCACCTTCTCGGTGACGCTGCCGAGGAGGACCCGGCGGAGGCCGCTGCGGGTGTGGCTCGGCATCACGACGATGTCGACCCCGAGGTCGGTGATGGCGTCTTCGATGACGTCGGCGGGCTCGCCCTGACGGACGTAACCGACGACGTCGACGCCGGCGGCCTCCAGCTCCGCGGTCACCGTCTCGACGCGGTTCTGCGCCGCGGTCTCGATGCGCTCGGCGAACGCGCCGGCCTGCGGCCCGCGGAGCGTCTCCGCCAGCGTGTCGACCGCGCTCACGACGTGAACGGTCGCGTCGTAGCGCTCGGCGAGGCTGGCCGCGTGCGGCACCGCGTCGTTCGCTTCGCTTCCGGGCGCGACGGGCAGGAGGATATCATCGTACATACGTAACACTGCTCGGCCCGGGTGCAAAACGATACCGGCGCGCGAGAGCGGTCGGCGTCGCCCACGCCGACACGGACGGTAGACGCAGACGGGTACGACGCGGATGGGTAGGGTTTTCCGGCGCGCGTCCGTCCACGGTGACATGGCACGAGCGGTTTCCAACCCCGACAACCCGCAGGTGACGCTCCGGACGAATCACGGCGACGTCGTCGTCGAGCTGTTCGCCGACCGCGCCCCGAAGACGGTGGAGAACTTCCTCGGGCTGGCGCGGCACGACCCCGCCGCGGACGCCGACCCCGCGCGCGACACGAACACGTGGGAGGACCCCGAGAGCGGCGAGGTCCGGGGCGACTCGCTGTACGAGGGGAACGTCTTCCACCGCGTCATCGAGGACTTCATGATCCAGGGCGGCGACCCGCAGGAGAACGGCCGCGGCGGCCCCGGCTACCAGTTCGACGACGAGTTCCACGACGACCTCACCCACGACGGTCCCGGCATCCTCTCGATGGCGAACTCCGGCCCAGACACGAACGGCTCGCAGTTCTTCATCACGCTCGACGCGACCCCGCACCTCGACGGCAAGCACGCCGTCTTCGGACAGGTCATCGACGGGATGGACGTCGTCGAGGAGATCGGCTCGGTACCGACCGACCGCCGCGACGAGCCCCGCGACGCGGTCGAGATCGAAGGCGTCACGGTCGACGAGTAAAGCGCGTTCGCGGAGTTTTTTTATAAATAAAGAGGGCCGTCGACGCTCTCAGTAGACGGACACTTCGGCTCGGATTCGTTCGAGACGCCCGGCTTCGCTCACGCCTGTCATCGAGCGAATTCGCGGTCAGGCGTCTTCCCGAGCGAGACGCTCTTCGCGGGACCGGTGTAATCCGTACACTCCGACGATCCCCGAGATCCATATGAGGGCCGTATACGGCCAGACGTAGCCGAACCCCTGTCCGTAGATCCGGATCGCTCCGAAGCAAGCGATCACGCCCAACAGAATCGCGAGCCGCTGGAGGGACTCACCGTGCATCGACCGATAGTTTGGACGCAACTGACGTATAATGCTTGCTAATGATCGTGTTCGGCGGAGTTGGTAACCCCGTCGTGGTAAGTTCGCGCCAGTCAGCGAGCGACCGCTTCGCGCTCCGTGGCCGCCGAGGCGCGCAAGTCGAACCGCGTCGCCCGCGTCCGAGCGCGAGGGAGGCGCGGTCGACGGGATCGGTCGAGCGCGAGGGACGCGTTGCTACGTGACCGTCTGGGATACGTGACCGTCTATGTCACCTGCTCACACCACCCGGTTCTCGAGCTCCTCGCCGCTTTCGAGCCGGTCGAGGTTGCCGGCGAGGATGTCGGCGACGCGGTCGTAGTAGTGCGGGGTGTGGCCCGCGTTGTGCGGGGTGATCGTGACGTTGCCGAGCCCCCACAGCGGGTGGTCCTCGGGCAGCGGTTCGGGGTCAGTCACGTCGAGCGCGGCCCCGCGAATCCGGCTGTTCCGGAGCGAGGAGACGAGCGCGTCGGTATCGACGATGGGCCCGCGCGCGATGTTTATCAGGACGGCGTCGGCGCGCATCGTCTTGAGCGCCTCCGCGTCGACCATTCCCCGCGTCGTCTCCGTGAGCGGGCAGGCGATCACCACGTACTCCGCGTCGGCGATCGCCTCGTGGAACTCGTCGAAGCCGTACACCGCGTCGGCCGGGCCGCCTTTTTCCGGAGAGTACCGAACCCCGACCGTGTCGACGTCGAAGGATTTCAGGCGGTCGAGGACCGTCCGCCCGATTGCGCCGAGGCCGACGACCGCGACCGTCGAGCCGTACACCTCGGTCGTCTCGTAGGTGCGCCACTCGCGCTCCGCCTTCTGCCGGTGCGCGCGCGGCCACTGGCGGGCGTGAGTGATCATCGATCCGACGACGTACTCGGCGATGTTCGGCCCGTGGACGCCCGAGGCGTTCGTCACGGCGACGCCGCGGTCCGCGAGGGCGTCGCTCGGGAGGTGGCCGGTCCCGGCGAAGACGCAGGCGAACAGCTCGAGCTCCTCGGCGGCGGCCAGCAGCTCCTCGTCGATGTGAAGCCCGACGGCGACGCGAGCGGTCGCGATCAGCTCGCGCTCCTCCGCCGGCGTCCGCGCCAGCCCGATCTCTTGGTCGGGGAGCCGCTCGCGGAGCGACGCGACGAGGTCCGACGCGTCCGAGCCGTGGATCGTCTGTCGCAACACGAGTACGTCTGGATCGCTCATGGCGACGCCACTCGGCGCAACCGTTATAAAGGGTGCCCGTGCGGCGAAGGGTGCCGGCTTCGAGACGGGACGAGTCGGCGGCTCGCTCCCGTTACTCCGAGGCGGCGTCGAACGCGGCCTGCAGGTCGGCCTTCATGTCGTCGACGTGTTCGAGGCCGACGGAGACGCGGATGAGCCCGTCCGTGAGCCCGGCCGCGAGGCGCTCCTCGCGCGGGATCGCGGCGTGGGTCATCGCGGCCGGCTGCTCGATGAGGCTCTCGACGCCGCCGAGCGACTCCGCGAGCGTGAACACCTCGGTCTCGCTCACGACCGTCGACGCCTGGTCGAGGCTCCCGTCGAACTCGAACGACAGCATCCCGCCGAAGGCGTTCATCTGCTCGGCCGCGAGCTCGTGGTCCGGGTGGCTCTCCAGCCCGGGGTAGTAGACCCGGCTCACGTCGTCGTGGTCCTCCAGCCACTCCGCGAGCTCCATCGCGTTCTCGCAGTGGCGGTCCATCCGCACCGGGAGCGTCTTCGTCCCGCGGAGCACGAGGAACGAGTCGAACGGCCCGGGCGTCGCGCCCACCGAGTTCTGGTAGAAGCCGAGCCGCTCGTCGAGCTCCTCGTCGTCAACGATCAGCGCGCCGCCGATCGTGTCGGAGTGGCCCCCGAGGTACTTCGTCAGCGACTGCGAGACGATGTCGGCGCCGTGTTCGAGCGGGCGCTGGAGGTACGGCGTCGCGAACGTGTTGTCGACCGCGCAGAGCGCGTCGTGCTCGTGCGCGATGTCCGCGAGCGCGCCGATGTCGTTGACGTTCATCAGCGGGTTCGTCGGCGTCTCCACCCACACGAGCTCCGTCTCCTCGCGCAACGCCGCCCGGACCGCGTCGT
The DNA here is from genome assembly GCF_003721435.2 of Halorubrum sp. CBA1229. Lineage (NCBI taxonomy): Archaea > Methanobacteriati > Methanobacteriota > Halobacteria > Halobacteriales > Haloferacaceae > Halorubrum > Halorubrum sp. CBA1229. The sequence continues at coordinate 2,764,852 of NZ_CP054585.1, forward strand.
GGTCGGTCGTGTCGACGAAGCTGGTGTCGATATCGTACTCGTCGTACACCTGCGTGAGGATGCGGTGGGTGCCGCCGTACACGTCGTCGCCGGCGACGACGTGGTCGCCCGCCGACAGCAGGTTCAGCACGGTGTTTATCGCGGCCATCCCCGAGGAGAAGCAGCGCGCGTGACTCCCCGACTCCAGCGACGCGAGGTTCGCCTCTAAGTCGGTCCGGGTCGGGTTCCCGGTCCGGCTGTACTCGTAGCCGCGATGGTCGCCCGGCGCGTCCTGTTTGTACGTGGAGTTCGCGTGGATCGGCGTCATCAGCGCGCCGGTCTCGGGGTCGGGCTCCTGTCCCGCGTGGATCGCGCGGGTCTCGAAGCGGCGGTGGTCGTCGCCTTCGGGGTCGTCGCTCATACCGGAGCCTCGTCGGCGAGCGTGGTGATTCTTCCCCTTCGACGCGGCGGTCGCGAGGACGACGCCGCCGCTGGCGGCGTAGGTGTGTGAGAAGTGCTCGGTCAGGGATTTGAACCCTGGTCGTCGGCTGACTTCCGAACCGGCGCGGCGTCGCGCCGAATCCGTCGAAAGGCCAACATGATTGGCCGGACTACACCAACCGAGCGCGATTCCCGCTTGTGCCGCATCCGATTTAACTCTTCTCAACTCCCCGCACCGTGGGACGGCTCGACAGGGGTCCAGTCTCCGGGTTCTCCCGTGTCGACGCCGAGCCCGAAGTGCGGCGTTCGCCGGATACCGGTGGGGTGGTTGAAACGTTAACGTGCGGGTTGATGCGCCGTGGCGTCTTCGGTATGGGCATGCCGAGAGCGACACGCGACGGCGTTGGGATCGACTACGCCGTCGACGGGACGAGCGACGGGCCGACGGTGCTCCTGCTGGAGGGATTGGGGTACGGTCGCTGGATGTGGCGGTGGCTGACCGAGGACCTCGCGGACGGGTACGAGGTCCTTCGGCCCGACAACCGGGGGACCGGCGACTCGGACGTGCCCGAGGGGCCGTACTCGATCGACGAGATGGCCGCCGACGCGCAGGCCGTCCTCGACGACCACGGCGTCGACCGTGTCCACGTCTGCGGGGCTTCGATGGGCGGGATGATCGCCCAAGAGCTCGCGCTGACCGACGACCGGGTCGCCTCGCTGACCCTGCTGTGTACGTCGCCCGGCGGCGACGACGCCCCCGAGATGCCCCCCGACGTGCGGGAGCACATCTTCTCGGCGCCCGAGGACGCGGGCCCGAAAGAGCGGGTCCGATACCTGATGGAGCCCGCGGTGAGCGACGACTTCTACGAGCGCGAGTCCGAGCTCGTCGACCGGATCGTCGAGTGGCGGCTGGCGGGCGACGCGACGCCGGCGGGCCGGGAGGCGCAGGCCGCCGCGGTCGCCGCGTTCGACGCGACGGACCGACTCGGCGAGCTCTCGGTCCCGACGCTGGTGCTCCACGGCACCGCCGACCGGGTGCTCCCGGTCGGGAACGCGGACCTGCTGGCCGAGCTCCTGCCGCACGCGACGGTCGAACGAGTCGACGGCGGCCCGCACCTCTTCTTCATCGAGGAGCGAGAGAGCGTCGACGGCAGGATCCGGTCGTTCCTCGACGGGGTCGCCTGAGATGTCGGACGACACGCCCGGGGCCGACGGCGCTCGCGGCCGAGGCGACGCGCCCGACGGCGACGACGCCGGCGGTGCGGTCGATCCCCGACCACACCCGCACGGCGACCGCGCCTACGAGTGGGTCGGGTCGCTGTCGGCGCGCCGAGCGCGGCTCTCGCCCGACCGGGTCGCCGTCACGGACACGGCCGCGGGCGAGGAGTACACGTACGCCGAGCTCGACGAGCGCGCCAACCGCACCGCACGGTTCCTTCGCGACGTCGACGTCGGGAGCGGGGACCGCGTCGCGGTGGTCTCGCGGAACCGCGTGGAGCTGCTCGACCTCTTCTTCGCGACGGCGAAGGTCGGGGCGGTGTTGGCCCCCCTCTCCCACCGCCTCGCGGAGCGCGAGCTCGCGGCGGTCCTCGGCGACGTCGACCCCGCGCTGCTCGCGGTCGAGACGCCGTTCGAGGGCGACGCCGTCGACGCCTTAGAGCGCGCCGACGTCGAGCCGCCGGTCCGGGCGATCGCGACCGACGGGGACAGCGCGTGGCGCACGCTCGGCGACGACCTCCCCGACGACGGCTCGCCGGTCGAGACCGCCGCGGTCTCGCTCGCCGACCCGCACCTCTTCCTCCACACCGGCGGCTCGACGGGGACGCCGAAGGAGACGGTGATCAGCCACGGCGCGATCCGCTGGAACGCGTTCAACACGATCACGGCGTGGGGGCTCCGCGAGGACGACGTGACGCCGATGGTGTTCCCGATGTTCCACACCGGCGGGTGGAACGTGCTCACCGTCCCCTTCCTCCAGATGGGCGCGCGGATCCTGTTGAGCCCCGAGGTCGATCCCGGCCGCGTCCTCGCCGACGTCGAGCGGGAGGACGCGACGACCCTCGTCGCGGTTCCGGCGGTGCTCCGGATGATGGCCCGCCACGACGAGTGGGCGGAGACCGACCTCTCCTCGCTGCGGTTCGTCAAGAGCGGGGGCGGCCCGTGCCGCGAGAGCGTGATCGACGCGTGGCGCGACCGCGGCGTCGAGATCTCGCAGGGGTACGGACTCACCGAGTGCGGCCCGAACAACTTCGCGATGCCCGACGGCTTCCCGCCGGAGAAGACCGCCAGCGTCGGCGTCCCCGCGCTCGCGGTCGACGCGCGCGTCGTCGACGAAGACGGTCCGGTCCCGTCCGGGACGGTCGGCGAGCTGGAGCTGGCCGGGCCCGCGGCGGCGGACCGGTACTGGAACAACGCCGAGGAGACGGCGGAGACGTTCGGCGACTGGGTGTCGACGGGCGACCTCGCCCGCGTCGACGCGGACGGCTACTACCACATCGAGGGCCGGAAGAAGAACATGTTCGTCTCCGGCGGCGAGAACGTCTACCCGCCCCGCGTGGAGGACGCGCTCACCGACCACCCGGGGATCGAGGAGGCCGTCGTGATCGGCGTCCCGAGCGACGAGTGGGGAACGGTCGGGAAGGCGGTTCTCGTCGGCGACGAGTCGCTCACGCTCGACGACCTGCGCTCGCACCTCGCCTCCCGCGTCGCCCGGTACGCGGTGCCGAAGGAGCTCGCGTTCGTCGACGAGATGCCGACCTCGGGTCCGTCGAAGATCGACCGGACCGCGATCAAAGACCGGTTCGGGAAGTGACCTGCGGTCGCCGAGATCGGACACTCGCCCCAAGATTGGACGCTCGCTCCAAGATCGGACGCTCGGCCCCGAGATCGGTGTTTTCGGTCGCTTTGCGCCGCGAGCGTTTTTCTAAGGAACAACCGTTATATATGTAGAAGATAAGGAGGGGCCATGATCGACGTCACGATGGACATGGAGCAGTTCGACTGCCCGTTCATCGACACCTCCGCGGACCACGACGTCGGGTTCTCCGCGATGCACTGGCAGCTCGACACGGCGGCCGAACAGCTGGAGACCCGGCTGCTCGTGGAGTCCCCCGACCGCTACGAGCTTGGAGAGGGGCTCTCGACGCTCCGCGACCACGAGAACATGGCGGAGTACAAGCTGTTCTCGAAGCGGGACGGGACAGCGATCATCCGGACCGTCATCGAGGAGACGAACGCGATGTCGACGATCACCGACCACGGCGGCTACATCACGGGCCCGTTCCGGATCGCGAACGGCTCCGAACAGTGGCAGGTCGGCTTCGACGACGAGGCGACCACGGAGGCGGCGCTCCACGACTTAGAGAAGGGCAACGAGTTCGTCGTCGAGGACCGGTCGAAGCTGGCGATGGAGTCGCTGTTCGACACCATGCGCAACGCGAACGCCGCCTCCACGATGCTCGACGCCTGTCGCGACCTCACCGACGTCGAGCGCGACACCATCGAGACGGCCGCGGACGCCGGCTACTTCGAGTCGCCCCGCGAGGCGACCCTCTCGACGCTCGCCGACGAGTTCGACGTGTCGACGGCGGCGGTCTCGAAGAACATGCGGCGCGGGGAGAAGAAGCTGCTCCGCAGCGTCGTGCAGGCGCTCGACCGGATGAACTGACCCGGGAATCGCGGTCCACGAGGAGCGATCGGCGAATCGGATGTTCGTCGTCCGAACCCCGTGTTTCGGGGGATTTTCCGCGTTTTCGCGCCGCTTGTTAACATCTTAACTCGTCCCCTTTTGCGGGTGTGGTCACACCGATATAGGTATGCGAGACGTGACCACACGGCGATCGTATCTTCGACGAACTGGCGCGGCGGTCGGAGGGGTCGGCCTCGCCGGCCTCGCCGGCTGTAGCGGAAACGGCGGCGACGGGTCCGACGGGAGTGACGGCTCCGACGGGAGTTCCGGCGATGACGGGAGCGACGGCTCCGGCGGGAGCGACGGCGGCAACCTCTCCGGGGAGACGGTCCGGATCGGGGCGCTCCAGCCCACCTCCGGCGACCTCCAGTACTACGGGCAGATCAGCCTCATGGGGTTCTACTCCGGGCTGGCGTACAAACACGACGTGGACCCGGTCTCGGAGCTCACGCCCGGCACCTACACCGTGGAGGCCGACGGGGGTCCGACGTACGAGATCATCGTCGAGGACACCGGGTTCAGTCCCGACACCGCCCAGAACGTCGCGACGAACCTCGTACTCGACGAGGACGTCGACATCCTCTTCGGGGGGACGTCTTCGGACAGCGCGCGGCGGCTCATCGACACCGTCGTCGACGAGACCGATGTGCCGTATCTGATCGGCCCCGCGGCCGACGCGGGGATCACGGTGAGCGACGAATTCTGTCACCCGCTGGCGTTCCGCGCGAGCGAGCACACGGCGATGGACGCCCGGGCGGGCGGGACGTACGTCGCGGAGAACTTCGACATCGACACGGTCGCGGTCTTCGCGTCCGACAACGCGTTCGGGCAGAGCGTCGCGGAAAACTACGCCGCGGTCTTGGAGAGCCAAGGGGTCGAGGTGCTGGAACCGCGGTTCGTCGAGGTCGGCTACTCCGAGTTCGACGGGCTCTTCGAGGATGCCGTCTCCGACGGCGCGACGGGCGTCGTCGGCGGGTTCACCGCGTCGACGCTGCCGCAGTTCCTCACCTCTGCGATCTCCTTCGACGTGCAGGTGTTCGGCGGCTTCGCCGCGCTGCTCACGACCAAGCTCATCGGCGGCACCATCGAGTCGGCGCTCGGCGAGGACTTCACCGAGCAGGACATCCGGGACGCGGGACTGGGGCCGTTCACCAGCCGGTACCACTGGAACCAGTACGAGAACCCGATCAACGAGGAGTTCCGGGAGATGCACGTCGACGCGTACGACATCGTCCCCGACCTGTTCAGCTCCGGGACGTTCACGGCCGCCTCGGCGCTCTCGCAGGCCGTCACGGAGTCCGGGTCCACCGACGGCGCCGACATCGCGGAGGCGCTGCGCGGCATGACGGTCGCCGACACGCCGAAGGGCGCCGACGGCTACACGTTCCAGGAACACAACAACCAGGCCGCCTCCCAGATGACCGTCGCCTGGCCGGTGCCCACCAGCGACGAGTACGCCGACACGTGGGACGCGCCGATCATGCCCGGCGAGCCCCTCGAACGCCTCGACGCCGAGGACGTGATGGTCCCCGAGGAGGACGCCGGCTGCTCGCTGTGATGCTGCTCGAAACCGACGGGCTGACGAAGCGGTTCGGCGGGATCACGGCCGTCAACGAGGTCGATTTCGCGCTGGAGGCCGGCGAGCTCTGCTCGCTCATCGGGCCGAACGGCGCCGGGAAGACGACGTTCTTTAACCTCCTCACCGGGGTGTTGGAGCCGTCCGACGGCGCGATCCGGTTCGCGTCGAGCGAGGGAGGAGACGGCGGGGCCGACGAAAGCGGCGTCCGGGACATCACGGACGCCCCGCCCCACGAGACGGCGCTCGCCGGCATCCACCGGTCGTACCAGATCACGAACCTCTTCCCGACGCTCACGGTGCTGGAGAACGTCCGGATCGCGGCGCAGGCGGCGCGAGGCGCCGACGCGTGGAAGCTCTGGCGCAACGTCAAGGGGTTCGACGAGCACTACGCGGAGGCTCGCCGGATCCTCGATCGGATCGGGCTCGCGGGCGAGGGCGAGACCGTCGCGAAGAACCTCAGCCACGGCGAGAAGCGAAGCTTGGAGGTGGGCGTCGCGCTCGCTGGCGACCCCGATCTCCTGCTGCTGGACGAGCCCACGGCCGGCGTCTCCAGCGAGGGCGTCGACGACGTGGTCGCGCTGATCGAGGACGTCGCCGCCGATCACTCGGTGATGCTGATCGAACACAATATGGACGTGGTGATGGGCATCTCGGACCGTGTCGCGGTGTTACACCGCGGCGAGCTCATCGCTGACGGTCCCCCGGAGTCGGTCCGCAACGACCCGGCGGTCCGCGAGGCGTACCTCGGCGGCTACGGCCGCGAGGGCGACGCGACGGAGACGGGCACGGACGCCTCGCCCGACGGCGACGGCTCCACGGCGGCGACGGACGGGGGACGACGGATCGGTCCGTCGGCCGCTCGGAGGCTCGCGTCGTCGCCGACTCCGAACCGCGGGGGTGACGCCCGGTGAGCATGTTGGAACTCGACGGCGTCCACACGTACTACGGCGAGAGCCACATCCTGCAGGGACTCGATCTGTCCGTCGAGGACGACGAGATCGTCGCGCTCGTCGGCCGTAACGGGGTCGGAAAGACGACGACGCTGCGGACCGCGCTCGGGCTGACCCCGCCGCGGCGCGGGACGGTTCGGTTCAAGGGCGAGGACGTCACCGATCTCGAGCCCCACGAGATCGCCGCACGGGGGATGGGGTGGGTGCCGGAAGACCGGCGGGTGTTCGCACACCTGACGGTCGCCGAGAACCTCCGCGTCGCCGCCCACGCGGCCGCCGACCCGGACGCTCGACTGGGGGAGGCGTACGACCTGTTCCCGGCCTTGGAGCGGTTCGCCGACAAGGAGGCCGGCGACCTCAGCGGCGGCCAACAGCAGATGCTCGCGATCGCCCGGGGGATGTTGGGCGACAACGACCTGCTGCTCGTCGACGAGCCCAGCGAGGGGCTCGCCCCGCAGATCGTGAGCGACGTGGTCGAGGCGCTCCGGGCGGCCTCCGCGGACACGACCATGGTGCTCGTCGAGCAGAACTTCCGGCTCGCGATGGACCTCGCAGACCGGTTCTACCTCGTCGACCACGGCGTCGTCGTCGAGGAAGGAGATACCGAGGGCGTCACCAGCGACGACGAGCGGGTCCGGAGGTACCTCACCGCATGAGCGCGACCGCGCTCTCCCTCGGCGTCGCGGACCCGGCCCCGCTGCTCGCGACGGGCGGCGCCGTCGACGGGCTCCGGACGGCGATCGGCGTCCTCGTCGAGGGGCTCGGCAAGGCGGCCGTCTACTTCACCATCGCGGTGGGGCTCACCCTCGTCTTCGGACTGATGGGCGTGCTCAACTTCGCGCACGGCGCCGTCACGATGGTCGGCGCGTACCTCGGTGGACTCGTGCTCGTTCTGGTCGTCGGCTCCGGGACGGGGACGCTCGCGACGATCGGCGTCTTCTTCGCCGCGATGGCGATCGTCTTCGCCGTCACCACCGCGGCGGGCAGCGTCATCGAGCTGAAGCTGATCCGTCCGATCTACGACCGGACGCCGACCTACCAGATCCTGCTCACGTTCGGCGTCTCCCTGATCATCGAGGAGATCGCCCGGATCGTGTTGACGCTGCGGGGGATCCAGCCGGACCCGCAGTGGCAGGCGCCGATGGGAACCACTCCGGACGTGCTGTTGGGGCGCACCGACTTCCTCGGGATCGCGGTGCGGCGGCTCTACCTGTTCGAGGTCCTGATCGGCGGCGTCGTCCTGGTCGCCGTCTGGCTGTTCCTCACTCGCACGCTGTACGGGCTGTACATCCGGGCCGGCAGCGAGGACACGGAGATGGTGCAGGCGCTCGGGATCGACGTCCGCCGGGCGTTCACCGTCGTCTTCGGCGTCGGGACGGGGCTCGCCGCGGTCGGCGGGGTCCTGCTGATGTGGGACCCGATCTGGGGCCCGAGCGTCCTGTTGAGCGTCGACGTGCTGCTGTACGCGTTCGTCGTCGTGATCATCGGCGGGCTCGGGAGCTTCCGCGGGACCGTCGTCGCCGCCGGGATCGTCGGGATCGCGGACTCGGTGACGACGTGGCTGTTCACGACCGGCGCCGTCACCTTCTCGGGCCTCTCCGAGGTGACCATCTTCCTGCTTCTGGTCGGCATGCTGATCGTCCGGCCACAGGGGCTCTACGGCGTCGAGGAGGTGGGGGGCCATTAGCGACCCCGCCTCCCCCGCCGACGACGCGGGGAACGACGCCGGGCGAGACGATGCGGGGACCGACGCCGGGCGAGACGATGAAGGGACCGACGCCGGGCGCGACGACGCGGAAATCAGCGGCGACGACCGCGCCGTGACGCTCGCCGACTACCTCCGGGACCACGCGGTCCACGCCGCCGTCGTCCTCGTCTTCTTCCTGTATCCGCCGGTCAACGGAGCGCTGGAATCGTCGCCGCTGGCGGCCGAGACGGCGGCGTTCCTCCCCGGGATCACGTTCATGATCGCCGTGTTGTACATGGGGCTGTTCGCGATGAGCTTCGACTTCGTCAGCGGCTACACCGGCTACCTCTCCTTCGGCCACGCCGCGTTCTACGGCACCGGGGCGTACTTCGTCGTGCTCGCGGCCAACGGGCAGATCCCCGGGATCCCGGGCGGGACGCCGTTCATGATCACGCTGCTGCTCGGCGCGCTGCTCGCCGCGCTGTTGGCGGTGGTCATCGGCTCCGTCTCGTTCCGGCTCACCGGCGTCTACTTCGCGATGATCACGCTCGGGTTCGCGCAGGTGATCTACGAGCTGATCCGGTCGTGGGGGTACGTCTCCTCGAACCCCCAGGAGGGAGCGACGATAAGCGGCGACGGGCTCGCGATCGGGGTACCGTACGTGGACGCGCTGAGCCTCCGGGTCGGTCGACTCACCGGCGAGAGCATCGAGAATCTGCTCGGGCTGGGGATCGACGTCTCCGCGACGGTCGTCTCCTACTACGCGCTCGGCGCCGTCGTCCTGGTCTCGTACTTCGCGATGCAGCGGATCCTCCACTCCCCGTTCGGGCGGGTGATGGTCGCGATCCGCGAGAACGAGGAGCGCGCCCGCGCGGTCGGCTACCCGACCTACCGGTTCAAGCTGGCCGCGTTCGCGATCAGCGGCTTCTTCGGCGCCGTCGCCGGCGGGATCTTCGCCGCGTACTCCCGGTCGGTGTCGCCGGACAACTCGTACTTCTTCCTCGTCACGGCCGACGCGCTGATCACAACCATCATCGGCGGGTTCGGCACGCTGGCCGGACCGCTGTACGGGACGGCGTTCCACCAGTGGCTGGAGGACGTGCTCTCCACGGAGAGCGGCGGGCTCGCCACGTACATCCGCGAGGGCGTCCCGGCGGCCGTCCTCGAGACCGAGATCGCCGGGCTCAGCGTCGAGCTGTTCGTCAACACAGCGCTCGCGGGACGAGCGCCGCTGTACCTCGGGATCGTCTTCGTGCTGTTCGTGCTGTTCGTCCCGAACGGGATCCTCGGGACCGTGCGCGACCGCCTCGGCGGGACCGTCGGTAAGCGGCTGCCGGAGCGACTGCGGAGGTACCGCCGATGACGGTCGGAGTCACCGGGCTCGGGACGTACGTCCCGCCCGATACGATCGCCGGCGCGGAGATCGCCGAAATCAGCGGGATTCCCGAAGAAGTGGTCGTCGAGAAGATGGGCGTGACGGAGAAACACGTCTGCCCGCCCGACGGCGACCACGCGACGGACATGGCCGAGACGGCGGCCCGCGAGGCGCTCGCGGACGCCGACGTCGACCCGGGTGACGTCGACCTCCTCTTATATCACGGCTCGGAGTTCAAAGACCACGTCGTGTGGTCGGCCGCGGCCGCGATCTGCGAGGCGCTCGGCGCCGAGAACGCCTACGCCACCGAAAGCTACACGCTCTGTGCGGGCGCGCCGATCGCGCTCCGACAGGCGAGGGCCCAGCTCGCGGTCGAGGAGGCCGACACCGCGCTGCTCGTTTCGGCGAGCCGCGAGGAGGACCTCGTCGACTACAGGGACGAGGACGCGTCGTTCATGTTCAACTTCGGGAGCGGCGCGAGCGCGTTCGTCGTCGAGTCCGACCCCGGCGACCGGGCCCGCGCGACGGTCCACGAGAGCGCGGCCGAGACCGACGGCTCCTTCGCCGACGACGTGGTGATGCCGGCGGGCGGGTCGAAGCGCCCCCCGAGCGAGGCGACGGTGCGTGAGGGGCTCCACACGCTTCAGGTCCCCGACCCGGACGGAATGAAAGAACGGCTCGGCCCGGTCTCGCTGCCGGCGTTCCTGTCGGTCGCCGATGAGGCGCTGTCGCGCTCGGGATTCGACCGCGGCGACCTCGACTTCGTCGCGCTCACGCACATGAAGCGGTCGTTCCACGACCGCGTGTTGGCGGAGCTCGGGCTCGACCCCGAGCGGCACGGGTACTACCTCGACGAGTACGGTCACGTCCAGAGCGTCGATCAGGCGCTCGCCGTCGAGGAGGGGATCGCCGACGGTCGGCTCGCCGCCGGCGACCTCGTCTGCTTCCTCGCCGCGGGCACCGGGTACACGTGGGCGGCGACGGTGCTTCGCTGGCACGGGTGAGCTGATTTATAAGTGAGCGACGCGGTAGCCGCGTCACTCCCTTCGCGGTCACTCCTTTCGCCGCTATTCCTCGTGCGCCAGCGAGAGGACGGTCGCCTCGCCGTCGAGGACGCGCTCGTCGCGCGCGTCGACGAACGCCTCCGTCCGCACTCGGAGCCGGTCGCCGCCGAGGTCCTCGACCACCTCGACCGCGGCCCGGACCGCCTCGCCCGGGCGGACGGGGGCGTCGAAGGTGAGCTCCTGTTCGAGGTAGATGATATCGCCCGGGAGCGACGCGAGCGCCGCCGAGACCGCGGCGGCCGACAGCATTCCGTGCGCGACGCGTCCGCCGAACATCGTCTCCGCGGCGTACGCGTCGTCGAGGTGGATCGGGTTCTCGTCGCCGGAGAGCTCGGCGAACGCGTCGATCGCTTCCGCCGTGACCTGTACCTCGTGGGACGCCGTCTCGCCGACGCTCGCGACTGGCATACGTTTTCGATCCGCGTCCGGACGCCTCAATCCCGGGGTTCACCCTCGAACGTCCGAGGACGCGCGACCGACGTCACGAGAGATATATATTACTATATAAATTGGGTTTTGGATACCAGGTATCTCTTTGTTCCCCTCCGTTACGCATCGTGTACGCCACATAAACACCGTTTAATGTGGCCTATACCGGGCAAAAGAGGAGTATATATTTTGGATAGATTTAAGGGATAACGTGTGTTATCCCGATGCATGGAAACGAGGAAGGTGCAGGTCACCGGCGGTTCGACGTATACGGTCTCGATCCCGAAGACGTGGGCGACCGACAACGACGTGGAGGCCGGCACCGAAATCGAGTTCTTCCCCGACGGCGACTCGCTGTTCCTCACGCCGCGGTCGGAGGAGGAGCGCACGCGCGGGACGCTCGACATCAGCGACCTCGCCGGGCAGGCGCTCACGCGCGCGGTGACGACGATGTACGTCAGCGGGTTCGACGTGATCGAACTGGCGGGCACCGAGATCACCACGGAGCAGCGCTCCGCGGTCCGCGAGGCCGTCCAGAGCCTCGTCGGGCTGGAGGTGTTAGAGGAGACCCGCGACCGGGTCGTCATCCGGGACCTGCTCGACTCCTCGGAGCTGTCGATCCACAACGCCGTCACCCGGATGCGGCTGATCTCGCTGTCGATGCTGGAGGACGCGATCGCCGCGCTCTCCGAGCGCGACCACGACCTCGCGCGCGACGTGATCGGTCGCGACGACGACCTCGACCGGCTGTGGCTCGTCGTCTCCCGAATCTTCCGGGCGACGCTGCGCACGCCGAAGGCGGCCGAGGAGCTCGGGCTCCCGCGCGAGGAGTGCTTCGACTACCACTCCAGCGCCCGCCAGCTGGAGCGGATCGGCGACCACGCGACGAAGATCGGCCACCTGACGCTCAACATCGAGGAGCCGCTCCCCGACGAGGTCGTCGACGCGGTCAGCGAGCTCCACGGCGACGCCGTCGAGGTGATCGACACCGCGATGGACGCCCTGTTCGCCGACGACAGCGACGAGGCTACCCGTCTCGCGAACGAGGCCCGCACCGGCGTCAGGGCGATAGACGAGCGCGTCCGCGCGATCGACGAGTTGCTCCGGGACCTGGACCCCGCGCGAGCACAGCTGCTCGGGCTCGTCGTCGACTCCGTGCTCCGGTCGGCCGACTACGGCGGCAACATCGCCGAGACGGCCCTTCAGAAGGCGGCGCCGACGCCGTGAGCGCCGACGGCGGAAAAACGCGATCGAGGGAGCGGCAGCGCCGACCCTCCGACACCGAGCGGATCGCCGGGTGAGCGGGTTTTTTGAGCGTCGCCGCCGGAGCCTTCGGCATGCCAGAGATCGAACTCGGCGTGCCGCGAGGGGTCGTCGAGTCGCTGCCCGAGGAGGACGGCACCGCGGAGCAGGACATGCGGCGCGCCATCGCCGGGATCCAGTCGCGGATCAACGAGGAGATCGAAGGGGCCGAACCAGCGGAGGCGGCCGAGGTCGTCGCCGACGCGGTCGAGCGCATGGAGGCGCAGGCGAGCACGTACCACGAGTACGTCCCCGAGCTGCGCGCGTGGGGCCAGTCGCCGATCTACGCCATCGCGTGGCGGAACCTCTACGTGGAGCTGATCGGACAGCTGTACGAACACGAGTGGCTCGGCGACGAGCTGGGCCGCGAGCGCAACTTCCGGCTCGTCGAGGACGGCATCCGGCTCTCCGACCTGTAGGGGTCCGCCGCTTCGTGTTGCGGCCGACTCGGTCGATCGCCTCGCAGGGATCCCCGCAGCCGCCCGTTTTTAAGCCGCGGGGCTCCGATAACCGGGTATGGAACTGGAACTGCGGTTCTTCGCGACGTTTCGCGAGGCCGCCGGCGGGAAGACCGTCGAGGCGGAGTTCGCCGACGGATCGAGCGTCGGCGACGTGTTGCGGGAGCTGGAAGACGAGTACGAGGAGATGGCCGGCCGCCTGATCGTCGACGGCGATCTCGCCCCCCAGATCAACGTGCTGAAGAACGGCCGCGAAGTGCTCCACCTCGACGGGCTGGAGACGGCGCTGGAGGACGGGGACCGACTCTCGGTGTTCCCGCCGGTGGCCGGCGGCGCATGACCGTCGACGGCGGGGCGAACGACGGGGACGACGGCGACGGAAGCGACGGCGCCGACTCCGACGACGGCCTCCCTCCGGCGGAGGAGGGCTGGGAGCACGAGACGGTCGCGTACCGCGGGATCTCGCGGCGGCTCGCGGCCCACTACCTCGTCAACCTCGGCGGCGAGCTCGTCGGCACGGACGACCCGGCGGAGGCGACCCGCGTGGACGGTGACGGGTGGCGCGTCGCGCTCAGCGCCGAGACGGTCACGGCCGCGGCCGCAATCACGCTCACCGAGGTGACCGCGGAGTTCGTCGGGGATCCGGAGGCGCTGGCGGAGCTCCTCCCGAAGTACCGGCAGAAGGCGATGCGGGCCGGCGGCTGATGGGCGGGGACGAGGAGACCGACGGCGCGGGTCGAGACGCCCCCGACGGCGACGGGCCGGGCGACTACCCGATCGGCGGGCCCGCCCTCGTGAAGACCGCCGCACTCGCGAGCGTCCCCGCCGAGCGGCTCCCCGCCCTCCTCGCCCGCGTGCAGGCGGATCTCGGGCCACGGATCGACGACTACCGCCGGCGGTACGAGCGCATCGCCGCCGAGCCGGACCGCGAGACGTTCCTCGTCGAGCCCGACCACTGGGAGGGGATCGCGGAGCGGTTGGGGCTCTCGAACCGGGAGCGCGACGCGGTCGCCCGCGCCCACGAGACGGCGGTCGAACGCGCGGGGTCGGGCCGGACGTCGCGCGAGGAGTTCGAGACCGCGCTGGAGATCCGGTCGGGCGTCGTGATCGGGACTTCGGGCGAGCGCGCCGAGGACTGACTGCGACCGACCGCGTCCGCGACGACTGAGAACGATCGACCGCGACCGACGCCTTTTCGACGCCCCCGCGTGGACGTGCCGCCATGCGACTCGCACGCCTGCTCACGCCGGACGGGCCGGTCTTCGGACGCTACGAGGACGGGACAATCGTCGCGGACGACGGCCGCTACGAGGTCGGCCGCGACGGGCGGCTCCTCCCGCCCTGCGACCCGAGCGCGCTCTACTGCGTCGGGCGGAACTACGTCGAGACGCTCGACCAGATGGCGTACGAGCGCCCGGAGGAGCCGGACTTCTTCATCAAGCCGCCGGCGAGCCTGCTCGCGCACGGCGAGCCGATCGCGTACCCCGACTGGACCGACGAGCTGACGTACGCCGGCGAGCTCGTCGCCGTCATCGACGAGCGCTGCCGCGACCTCGACCCCGAGGACGTCCTGGAGGTCGTCCGCGGCTACACGATCATGAACGACGTCGACGCACTCGACCAGCAGGGCCGGACCGCGCGGAAGGCGTTCGACGGCTCCGCGCCCCTCGGGCCGTGGATCGAGACGGACGTCGACCCGACGAACCTCGACATCTCGACGACGGTCGGCGGGGAACAGCGCCAGGACGCCAACACCGAGCTGATGCTGTTCGGGCCCCACGAGATCGTCTCGTACCTCTCCGAGCGGTTCACGTTCGAGCCCGGCGACTGCGTCGCCTTCGGCAGCCCGGCGAACCCCGGGCTCGTCGAGCCCGGCGAGCGCGTCGAGATCACCTACGAGGGCGTCGGGACGCTCTCGAACCGAGTCGTCGACAGGGAGTAGGTGCGAAGTTCGAGGAACCCATTTAAAAAGACGCGGTTGGCGTGCGCCTGCTCGCGCGCCGAAGGGCGCGAGCAGACCGCACGAGGGAGTCGGACCGGCGCAGCCGCGCCGGTCCGACGAGGCTGGGGAGGCGTGAGGTGCTGTGCGGGGCGGGACTCAAAGGAGCAGGCGTGAGGCGGGCGCAGGCGTTCACGAGAGCTTTGCTCTCGTGAGCCAATCAGAACGCGGAGCGTTCTGATGACGACGTAAGCACTGCAGGGAGCGAACGAAGTGAGCGACCGAAGCGCGTGGTTCGAAACGGCTTCGCCGTTTCGTCATCGCCGAAAATCTCTGATTTCCGGCTAGCAGTCAGAATCCGATGGATTCTGACGACATCACGAAAGGCGCAGAGCGCCTTTCGAACGACAGCGAACGTGCGCCCGCCTCACGGCTGGGGCTTTGGACGTGTTCGCTGTCGATCCAGTATCGATTATTTATAAGTGAGCCGCTGGAGTACAGCCCGGGAATCTGATTAGTCCGGATTTCTCATGGGCTGCCGTTCGCCGTACGTCAGGGTCCGCCAGACCCACTCGACGGGGCCGAACCGATAGCGCTTGAGCCACGCCACCGACAGCACCACCTGCACGACCCAGATCGCGAGGACGATCCCGTACTGCTCGACGCGGGTCACGGAGCCGAACAGGCCGAGGCCGTGGCCGTAGAAGATCGAGGTCGCGAGCACGGTCTGGAGCAGGTAGTTCGTGAAGGCGGTCCGACCGACGGCGGCGAAGGTCCTCGTCACCGGCCCCTCCGGGCGCCGCTTCGCGTACAGCATGACGAGCCCGAGGTAGCCGCCGGCGACGAGGAGGCTCCCGACGTAGTTGAACTGCCGCCAGTACAGCGCGGCGCCCGCGCTCCAGTCGTTGGCCTCGATGTAGGCGACGCCGGCGACGACGATCGCGACGCCGACGACCCCGCCGGCGACGAGTCGTTTATAAAACCCCGCCGAGCGCTCGCCGGTCAGCACGCCCCAGCGGTACAGCGCCATCCCGAGGAGCATCACGCCGCCGATCCGCCAGAAGCTGGAGCCGATGAAGCCGGTCGTCTGCCGCTGGAACGAGGCGGAGACGCGGTGGTCCATCTGCGCCAGCCAGCCGCTCCGATAGGTCGCCACCTCCTGACGCAACGCGGCCTCGCTCGGCGCCCACTGGGACGCGATCGCGTCGCCGCCGATGCTGACCGCGGCGAACAGCTCCGTGGCGGGGACGAACAGGAGGAAGATCCCGCCGAGCGCCGCGAGCCGCGTCGCGTCCAGGTCGCGGAGCGAGATCAGGAACAGCCCCGTGAACCCGTAGGCGACGAGGATGTCGCCGTACCACAGCAGGTACGCGTGCATGAGCCCGATCGCGATGAGGGCCGCGGTCCGCCGGTAGTGGAGCCGGACCGCGTCCTGGCCCTTCTCCTCTTTGCTGTCGACGAACAGCAGGACCCCGGCGCCGAACAGCGCCGAGAACAGCGTGATGAGCTTCGACTGCGCGAACACGTGGCCGGCGAACCACGCCCAGTAGTTCGCGCCCGTGAAGTCGCCGTAGGCGGCGGCGTCCGCGTAGACGGTGGGGTTCAACAGGCTCGCCTCCGGCATCGCGAACACCCAGACGTTGATGAGCAAGATTCCGAGGAGGGCGAAGCCTCTGAGCGCGTCGAGGCTGACGATGCGTTCGGAGGGGGGCGTCGGACCGGCGTCGCGTGTCACGAGTTGGCTCCGAGGAGGGACTGCAGGACCGAATAGGTTCGGATAGCGGGAGCGGCCGACGCGACGAACTGACTCGTGTGACGGACCGGCCGACGACCCGCTCAGTCCAGCCTGACGGCCTCGCCGCGCTCCGAGGACCGGTAGATCGCGTCGATGACGCGCTGGACGGAGAGCGCCTCGTCGACCGTGTTGATCGCGGGCGCCTCGCCCGCCGCGACCGCTTCGAGGAAGGTCGATTGCTCGGCGGCGTGGCTGTCGCCCTCGCGGGTCTCGACCTCGGCGTCGGAGAAGTGGTGCTGGTCGTCGTCGAAGGATCTCGCCTCGTGGATCGTGAGCTCGTCGCTGCCGCGATCGAACGTCGCGCCCGCCTCGGTCCCCCGGATCACGAACTCGTCGTTCGTCGGGCGGTTCGTCGCCCACGCGACCTCCAGCGACACCGTGTTGCCGTTTTCGTCGCGAATGAACGCCGACGCGGAGTCCTCCACGTCGAACCCGTCGGCGCCGTTGTCGTCGCCCCACATGTGGACGAACGAGTAGTCGTCGCGGTTCCCGAACTCGGAGCGGGTCTGGCCCGACACCTCGACGACCTCCGGGTGGTCGAGGAAGTACAGCGCCAGGTCGATGGCGTGGACGCCGATATCGATGAGCGCGCCGCCGCCGGCGACCTCGTTCGAGGTGAACCACGAGCCGCGGCCGGGGACCCCGCGGCGCCGGACGTAGTTCGCCTCGACGTGGGTCGTCTCGCCGAACCGCCCCTCGTTCTGGTACCCCTTGATCACCTGCACCGGCTCCGCGAACCGGTTGTTGAACCCGACCATACAGAACCCCTCGGCCTCGCGGGCGGCCGCGGCGATACGCTCCGCGCTCTCGACGGTGTGCGCGAGCGGCTTCTCCAGGAGCACGTCGAGGCCGGCCTCGAGCGCCGAGGTCGCGTACTCCTCGTGGAACCGGTTCGGCGTCGTGATCAGGACCGCGTCGCACTCCTCGTAGAGGTCCGCCTCGCTCTCGTAGGCGTGGACGCCGAACTCCTCGTGGAACCGCCGTCGAGCGTCGGCGTCGATGTCCATGCCGCCGACGAGGTTCGCGCCGCGTTCGCTCAGCTTCGTCGCGTGGTGGGTGCCGATGCCGCCGAGCCCGACGATGCCGACGGCGACGTCGTTCGCGTGAGTCATGGACGGGATTCACAACGAATGTTGTTAAGGTTCACGCTCCGATTCGTAGAGGCGATATCGCCCCGAAGCGCCTCCTCGTCACCGATCCCGCGTCATCCACTCGCTCGCCTGCGGTTCCCCTGGGTCCGTGACGACCTCGACGAGCGCGGGCCCGTCGCGGCGCCGGGCGGCGTCCACCGCGTCGCCGACCGCGTCTCGGTCGGTCACGCGCTCCGCGGGGACGCCCATCCCGGACGCGACGCGCACGAGGTCGAGCCCCGCGTCCGCCCAGCCGTACGCGCCCTCGGAGAAGCCGTACGACCGCGACGCCTCCTCGCTGATGATCGCGTAGTCGTCGTTGTTGAGCGCGACGACCGTGACGTCGATCCCCTCCGCGGCGAGCGTGTGCAGCTCGTGGACGCACATCATGAGCCCGCCGTCGCCGGTGAGCGCGACCACGTCGCGGCCGGGGTTCGCGAGCTTCGCGCCGATCGCCGACGGCAGGCCGGTCCCCATCGTCGCCCACGAGCCGGGGTTGACGTACGAGCGGGGGCCCGCCGCCGCGAAGGAGACGAGCGTCCAGAGCCGGAAGCCGCCGGCGTCGGCCGTGACGACCGTCTCCTCGGGAAGCGCCTCGCGAACCTCGCGGAGGACTTCGACGGATCGGAGTGGGTCGGCGGAATCGCGGTCGCTCGCGAGCGCCGCGAACCGCTCCTCGTCGGCGGATCTGACCGCCTCGGCGCGGTCGGCGCCTCGGAGTGCCGGTGATGCCGGATCTCCCCCGTCGAGCCGGTCATCGAGCGCCCGGAGGAACCGGTCCGCGTCGGCGACGATCCCGAGCTCGGTCTCGTAGCCGAATCCAACGTCGTCGCCGTCGAGGGTGACGTGGACGAGCCGGTCCGGCATCGACACGGACCACGAGGCGGTCGCGACCGCGTCGAGGTCGGATCCGACGACGAGCCCGATGTCGGCTGCGGCGAGCAGCTCCCGGAGCGCCGTGCTCGACCCCCCGCAGAGGACCCCGGCGGAGAGCGGGTGCGTCTCCGGGAACACCCCCTTTCCTTTATACGTGGTCACGACCGGGGCGTCGAGCGCCGCCGCGACCGATCGGAGCGCGTCGCTCGCGCCGGCGCGTCGCACGCCTCCGCCCGCGATGATTACCGGGACGTCGGCGTCGACGAGGCGTTCCGCGGCGCGGTCGACGGCGTCGTCGGGGGGCGCCGGCGGCGCGCTCGGCGAGCGCTCGCCGACCGACGGCTGGGGCGTCCGGCTCGCGAGGACGTCCTTCGGGATCCCGACGCGGACCGGGCCTTGCGGATGCTCGCGGGCGACGCGGATCGCGTCGGCGACCGCGGGAACCGCGCCCGCGGGTGAGTCGACGAGGACGTTCTCCTTGACGACCGTGTCGTACGTCTCTGGCGGCGTCTCGTGGATCCCGTCGCCGCCGCGGACCTCCCGTTCGGTCTCGACGGCGAGGTGGAGGAGGGGGACGCAGTCGTTCAGGGCGTTCTTCAGCCCGTTCATCGCGTTCATATCTCCCGGCCCGGGGACGACCACCGTGGCCGCCATCGCCCCGGGCTCGCTCGTCTCGGCGTACCCCCACGCCTGGTGGGTGACCGCCGTCTCGTGACGCGCGACGACGAACCCCGCGTCCCGGTCCGCGAGCGCCTGGTTGAGCGGGAGCGTCTGCTTCCCGGGGATCCCGAAGGCGACGTCGATCCCGCGGGCGAGCATGCGGTCGACGACCGCCTCGGCGACGGTCGGCGCCTCGCCCGCGCCCGGCTCCGTACCGGTCGAGGGCTCGTCGCCGGACGATGGATCGTCGCCGGACGGGGACTCGTCGGTGACCATACTTCGAGGTCGACGGAGCGGATGTTGAAACCTTCGGCGAGGCGGAATACGGGGCGCCGGCGTGGGGGTCAGTATCGACGCGACGGCGAGTGATCCGAACGGATACGTCGCTGGCCGAGTGAGTGGGGACATGGTCGAGATCGCGGTTCAGTTGTACTCGCTTCGATCGCTCGACGCGCCGCTTCCGGACCTTCTCGACCGCGTGGGGGAGGCCGGCTACGACGGGGTCGAGTTCGCCTATCGGGCGCGCGAGTCGCCGGTCGGGGACGTGCTCGCCGCCCTCGATCGGAACGGGCTCGACGCCGCGTCCGCGCACGTCCCGATCGAGGCGTTGGAGGACGTTCCGGCCGAGTGGCTGGAAGGGGAGTTCGAAGAGACGCTCGACCTGTACGATCGACTCGGCGTCGACACCCTCGTCGTCCCCTGGCTCGACCCGGAGCACTTCGAGAGCGCCGCCGCGATCGACGCGGCCGCGGCGCGGCTAGACGACCTCGCGTCCGCGCTCGACGCCGAGGGGATCCGGTTCGCGTACCACAACCACGATCAGGAGTTCGCGACTCTCGACGGCGCTCCCGCGTTCGAACGGCTGATCGACCGAACCCACGGTTCCGTCGGCTTCGAGGTCGACGTCGGCTGGGCACTCGCCGGCGGTGCGGACCCCGCAGCGCTGATCGACGACCACGCCGACCGGATCACGCACGTTCACGCCGCGGACGTCGACGTCGCCCGCGGCGAATCGGTCGGGCTCGGCGACGGCGACGTGGACCTCGACGCGGTCGTCGCGAGCGCGCGGAACGCCGACGCGGAGTGGCTCGTCTACGAGCACGACGACCCCTCGGACCCGATCGCGTCGATCGAGCAGGGGGCTGACGCGCTCCGAAGGGCGCTGCGCTGAGCGCGATGATCCCGGGATCGATGGGCTCGACAGGGTCAGACCGCGCTCCGCCCGCCCTCGCACCTGAAAGCGTGAGAGACGGGGGAGAACCGCCCGAGGGGTCTTCCGCTGGCCGGGACCACACACGTAGCTACTTTACTACTCAGTGTCATATGTCTTGTATGCGTTTACCAGAGACACGCGATCTGTTCGCACGGAAACTCCAGTTTCCGGCGTCACGGGATACGGTGCTAGAGACGGTGGGGAGCACGGAGCTCTCACCTCCGGACGGGGAGGCCACGACGATCCGGACGGTCATCGAGCGGTCCGAGGTGGAGGAGTTCGCGTCGGCCGACGACCTCTACGACACGTTGATGACGCGGGTCGGAGCGCAGTTCATCGGACGCCGGTACTACGACGACCGCGGCGGGATGCCGCAGCAGGCCGACGACGAGAGCGAGGTGAGCTTCTGATGGCGGTCACGCTGGTGTCGGGAGTCACCGGTGTCGGGCTCTCCAGCGTCTGTCAGGCGGTTCGGCGCGGACTCGGAGAGGAGTACAGGCTGATTAACTTCGGAGACGTGATGCTCGAACAGGCCGCGACGAGCGGGATCACGACCGAACGGAAAGAACTCGGTGAGCTCTCTCAAACGCAGACGCGCCGCCTCCAGCGTCGCGCGGGGGAGTTCGTCGCCGAAGAGGCGGAAACCGCGGACATTCTCCTCTCGACGCACCTGGCGGTCGAAACGTCGGCCGGGTACATCCAGGGGCTGCCAGTCGAAGTGCTCCACGACGTTTCGCCGACCGCGTTCGTCCTCGTGGAGGCGGAGCCGGAGACGATTCTCGAACGCCGACGGGAAAGCGACCGCGAAACGCGGGCGGCCACCGAGCGCAAGATCTCCTTCGAGCAGGACCTCAACCGGTCCGCCGCGCTCCAGTACGCGCGCGACCAGAACGCGCCCGTTCGGTTCATCGAAAACGAGGGCGATATCCAAGAGGCCGCCGAGCGCATGGCCGAGACGTTGTGACCGGGTGACTCCGGTCGGTCCTCCTCGCGGGACCGGACCGACCGTAGACGACTCCGCGACGTCGGCGACCGCTACTCTGCGACGTCGACAACCGCGATTCCGCGACGTCGGCGACCGCTACTCCGCGACGTTCGTCTCCCGCACTCGCACGCCCTTGCGCGCGAGGTGTCGCATCTGCCGCTGCGCGAACTCCTCTTCGCTGGAGCCGCGCGTCGCGAGCACGTAGACGAGCGCTGAGCCGGCGGGGCGCATCGTCCGGCCCGCGCGCTGGGAGCCCTGCCGGCGGGAGCCGCCGAGCCCGCTGGCGACGACCGCGACCTCGGCGTTCGGGAGGTCGATGCCCTCGTCGCCGACGCGGGAGACGACGAGGGTGTCGAGGTCGTCTACGTCCGAACCGGGTCCCGCTTCCTCGCCGTCGTCGCTCCCTCCGTCCTCGCGGAACCGCCGGAACAGCTCCGCGCGCTCGTGATGGGGCGTCTCGCCGCTTATAAACGGGACGCCGAGCGCGTCCGCGATCGCCTCGCCCTGGTCGAGGAACTCGATGAAGACGAGCGCCTTCTTGTCGCGGTGAGCGGCCAGCAGGTACCGGATCTCCTCGATCTTCGCGGGGTTCTCGGCGGCGAGCCGGCGTCGCTCGCGGCCGTCGGCGCTGGCGTACTCGTTCTGCGCCAGCTCGTCGCGCCACGGGACGTAGCGGATCTCGACCTCCGGCTCCTGGACGAAGCCGGCCTCGAACAGCTCGTCCCAGTCGGCGCCGATCGGCTGGCCGATCAGGGTGTAGATCTCCTCCTCGCTGCCGGTCTCGCGGACCGGCGTGGCCGAGAGCCCGAGCCGGTGTTTGCTCTGGAGCTCGGCCGTCCGGGAGTAGACCGGGGCACTGACGTGATGGGCCTCGTCGAAGCAGATCAGTCCCCACTTTCGCGAGTCGAACAGGCTGCGGTGGCGGTCCATCCCGGCGATCTGGTAGGTCGCGATCGTGATCGGCCGGATCTCCTTCTGCCCGCCGTGGTACAGTCCGACGTCGGCGGGGTCTATCGTGGAGTGTTCGAGCAGTTCCTCGCGCCACTGCCCGGCGAGCTCGCGGGAGGGGACCAGGATGAGGGTCTCGCCGCCGACCGCCGCGATGGTCGCGATGGCGGCGACGGTCTTCCCGGAGCCCGGCGGACCGACGTACACCCCGGAGCGGCGCTCGAGGAACGTCTCCACCCACGTCTCCTGGTAGGGTCGGAGGTCGGTCGTGAGGTCGACGTCGACCGGGTCGCCCACGTCGAGGTCGCGGTCGTCCTCGACCGGGTAGCCCGCGTCGTAGAGGGCGCGCTTGACCTCGGCGACGGCCTCCTCGTTCACCCAGGCCTCCGTCTCCGAGATGGGCGCCCGGAGGTGGTCGTCGTCGAGGTGCTGGTCCGCGACGTTGCCCATCAGGCTCTCGGCGGCGGCCGCCAGGACGACGTAGTCGTCCTCGTGCGTGTAGAGGCGAAAGCGGTGCGCGCGGCGCCACTGGTCTCGGATCCACTCCTCGAGGTGCTCGTACCGGCACGGGAGCACCGACCGGAGGCTCGCGATGAGGGCGTCGGCGTCGTCGAACGGCGCGGCCCACACGTCCTCCTGACGGATCCGGTAGAGGTACCCGCGGGTGCCGGGCTCCGTCCCGGTGGTGTCGACGAGGTGCGCGAACTGCGAGAGCCGTGCCCGGGTGTACTGCGTCGGGCGGTCGACGACGATCTCGCGGCGGTTCGGGAACGCGACGACGCGCTCGCGGGTCGCCAGTCGGCCCCAGTCGGTCGGGTAGAAGACGACCGGGTCGCTCTCGACGTCGAGCCGGTCCACGTCGCCGCGGTCGACGAGCGCGGCCAGCGCGTCGCGGGCGGCCGACTGCGTCGTGCCGAGCCGGCGAGCGACCTCGCTGGCCGTCGCGATCGGTCGCTCTTCGGCTTCGAGCGCCTCGTGGAAACGGTCCAGCGAGAGGTCGGTGTCGGCCGTTGCGTCGTCCTCGGCGCCGGAGCCGTCTGCTTCGCCGGACGCGCCGGGCTCGTCGGTCATTAGAACCGATTCGGGCGCGACGCTGAAAGGGGTAGCGTCCGCGGGCGGGAGGGGTGGTACGGCCCGGCTGTCAGCGACCGGAGCGCCCGTGACAGCCGCGGGAGGTGATCGCGTCCTTCGACCGGAACCGGCAGCCGCAGTCGGCACAGCGGACGTACGGCTCGCCGGGTTCGGTCTTCAGGCGGTGGTCGCCGACGACGAACGGGCGAGTCACGGTCCGGGGGCGGATCCGGTCCGGGATCGGCGTCGAGGACGACTCGCTGAGCGCCGCTCGCACGGCGATGGTGTCGACGTCGACGGGGTCCCATCGGCGGGCGTCGAGGGCCGCCTCGCGGTCGGCCACCTCGGTCCAGCCGGTGACGACGACGGGGGAGTTCGTCTCCGTGTCGCCGACGACGACGACGAACCGGATCCCGCCCTCGACGAGGGCGAACCGCCAGCCGTCGGTCCGGTTCCACCGGAGCTGTCCGCGCCGGATCGCGTCGCTCACGGTGCGGGTCGAGACGTAGCGACCGGGCTGTTCGAGCCGGTCGCGGAAGTGATCGGTGAGCGCGTAGAGCCCCGGGTCGCGGATCGGCGGGTCCTCCGCGGTTCGCGCGACCGAGGACCGTCGGTCCGAAGCGGAGTTCCGGCGCCGCGAGTCGCCTGTCTCCGGGTCGAAGGGGAGGGAATCCGACCTCGCCGCCCGCCGGCGAGACCCCGCCGGCGCGGTCGTGGACGCGGTCCGACGCTCCGTCGTCGATCCGGGACGGGGCGACTCGCCGTCCCCCGGCCCGCCCTGTCGGGATGCCACTGAGTGTTCGTACAGAGTGTGCTCTTAAGTGTGTTACGGCGACACAGGGGTGCGGTCCGCGGATCGGCGTCGGACGATCGGCGGGCGTTCGCCGCGGGTTGCGCTCCGGGCGCGAGCTACTCGTGCCCGGAGACACGGACCGGCTCGTACGGCTCCTCCAGCCACTCCACGTCCGACTCCGTGAGCGTCACGTCGAGCGCCTCAACGGCGTCCTCCAGGTGCTCGACGCTCGACGTGCCCACGATCGGCGCGTCGACGACGTCTTTGCCGGCCACCCAGCGGAGCGCGATCTGGGCCATCCGCACGCCCTTCTCGTCGGCCAGCTCCTCGATCCGGCGGTTGACCTCCTCGCCGCCGCCCTCGCGGTACGGGCGCCCGAGTTCCGTTTCGTGTTCCCCGCGGGACGTGGCGTCGTCCTGCTCGTAGGGGCGCGCGAGGTAGCCGGCGCCGACCGGGCTCCACGGGATCATCCCGACGTTCTTCTTCTCGCACAGCGGAACCATTTCGCGCTCCTCCTCGCGGTACGCGAGGTTGTAGAGGTTCTGCATCGTGACGAACCGCTCGTACCCCTCGCGCTCGCTCGCGTGGAGCGCCTCCGCGAACTGGTGCGCCCACATCGAGGAGGCGCCGACGTATCTGACCTGACCGCGGCGGACGGCGTCGTCGAGCGTCGCCAGCGTCTCCTCGATCGGCGTGTCGTCGTCCCAGCGATGGATCTGGTACAGGTCGACTGTGTCCATGCCGAGCCGGTCGAGGCTGTGCTGCAGCTCCTGTTCGATCGCCTTCCGCGAGAGCCCGCCCGAGTTCGGGTTCGACTCGTCCATCTCGCCGTACACCTTGGTGGCGACGACGAACCGGTCGCGGTCGTACTCGGCGAGCACGTCGCCGAGGATCTCCTCGCTCTCTCCGTTCGAGTAGACGTTTGCGGTGTCGAAGAACGTGATCCCGAGCTCGACGGCGCGCTCGATGAGCTCGCGGCCCTCGTCCTCGTCGAGCATCCACTCGTGCCCGCTCCCGAAGCTCATGCAGCCGAGCGCGAGCTCGCTGACGCTCGTCCCGGTGTCTCCCAGCGTCGTGTATTCCATACGGAACGGGCAGCGCCCCGACTAATAAATCGCGGCGGCTGCGCGATCGGATATTTAAATTGAACCGGTGGGTCGGCCTACAGCGCCGGCGGCTCGTCGCGACCGATGACGATCTCTTGTCCCTCGACGTCCTCGAGGGCGGCGACCCGCCCGCCGATCTCGACGCGCCCAGACGCCGTCTCGACCATCAGCGAGGCGACCTCCTCGGACTCCTCGAACGCGAGATCGACGACGCGGCCGCGGACGGTCACCTCCTCGCCGGTCTCGATGTCCCGTCCCTCGACGGCGGCGTAGAAGTCGTCCTCGCCGAACTCCTTGACGTCCTTGACGGCTCGGCGGATCGACGCGTAGCGGCGCGGGAACGGTCGATCCGCCCCGTTAGTGGCGAGCGTCTCCGCGGTCGTCCACAGCACGGTGCCGAAGAAGCCGGAGACGAGGAAGCCGAGCGCGGACCGGTTGAAGATGACCCCGTAGCGCTCGCGGTCGTCACGGAGGGCGTCCTGCGTGGCGTAGACGGAGTACTCCCCGTCGGCGACCGCGAGGATGGGCGTGGTGATTCCGCGGCGTGCCCGGGCGATGGTCGAGACTTCGAGGTAGTCGAACTCGTCCGGGTCCGGCGCCTTCGACGCGGGCGTGACGAGGAGCTCGACGCTGACGCCCTCGGCCACCTTCGCCGCGAGGTCGTCGCGGAACCGACGGAGCAGGCCGGGGGTCAGCGAGACGGCGAGCTCGTACTCGGCGCCGCCGATGACCTCCTCCAGGTACCGGAGGATCGTCGAGCGCGACTTCACTAGCGACACGGCCTCGGTCTCCCGCGTCGGCGCGGTGTAGCGCGCCTCCAGCTCGTCGACCATCTCGGCGAACGACGACCGGAGGTCGCCGAACGCGTCGTCCGGGTCGACGGCGACGATCTTCATCGGCCGCGACTCGCGCAGCTCCACGAGCCCGCGGTCCGAGAGGCTTCGGACCGTGTCGTACACGCGCGGCTGCGGGATGTCCGTCCGGTCGGCGATGTCGCTCGCCGTCAGTTCGCCGTGTTCCAGCACCGCGAGGTAGGCGTCGATCTCGTACTCGCCGAGGTTGAACCGGTCCCCGACGTGATCGAGGGTGTCGCGGAGATCGTCGGTCATGCTGGTGACGATACGTCCCTCGGATATAGGTTTTTACTATGAGTCGAGTTGCACGCGTTTTCAGAGTCAGATCCCCTGAGACGATCCGTCGACCAGCGTCGCTGTGATAGGTATTTGGTTCGAAGCGATAGTACATGTACGTAAGTCGATTCGCGTGGGCCGTCACATGTACATCCGATCGTAGGCGCCGTCCGGCTCGTCCTCCTCTATCCGCTCGGCGAGCCCTTCGTAGTGTTTGCGGACCTCGGCGGCGAACGACGCCAGCGGCTCGGAGTCGATCCCGAGGTCGTAGGTCCCGTTCACCGTATCCACGAGCCGCACCGCGGCCTCCACGTCCGGGGCCTGCGCGTGGACCGGCGTGATGAACACCCCGACACCGAGCGGCGAGCCCATTCCCCGTTCGAGCAGCGCCGCGTTCGCTCCGTCCAGGAAGCCGGCCTCCATCGGGGGGATTGCCTCCTCTCCGTCCCTCTCTGTCGCGAGCCGAGCCTCGCGGTAGTCGTCCGTCGCGACGTAGAAGGTCCGGTGAGCGTCGGGGCCGTGCGGGATCGGCACCCCCGACAGCACCGCGATCTCGGAGACGCCGGCGCCCTCCGTCCAGTCGAGGATCGACGACGAGAGCGGCTCCCCGAGCGCGGGCGGGACGAACTGTTCGGCCACGAGGACGGTGATGTCGACGTCGTCCGCGGAGTAGAGTCGGATCGGGTGACGCGGTCGTCCCTTCGCGAACGGGGTGATCGAGGGCAGCCCCTCGATCCGAATGTGGCCGGTCTCCTCGAGCCCGAGGTCGTCGACCACGTAGTCCACGGCGGTCAGTCCGGCGAGGCCGAACGAGGAGAATCCGGCGACGAGGACGTCGCTCGGGGCGGAATCGTGCGCGACGCTGAAGGACGGTTCGGTGGGCGGTGTGCGGGCCATACTGTCGAGTTCGCTCGGACGGGTGATAGTGGTTACTCAGGCCTCGTTCGCGCGTTCACCGACCTCCCCGTTGCCCCCGTCCTCGGGGAGAAACCCTTTTTCGGGTGGGCGATAGCGAGTTGGCTATGGCACAGCCCGCGGGCGCGGCGCCGATCTCGGGGACGCTCTTCGATCCGGCGCTGGCGCAGGTCCTCGATCCGGCGCTGGCGCAGGTCCTCGATCCGGTGGCGAACGCCGTCTCGCGGCTGGCGTCGCTCCCCGGGTCGCGACTGCTGTTGGTGCTCCTCTCGGTGGGGCTGGGAGTGCTCGTCTCGAAGTTCCTCGTCCGGCTCATCGGGCGTCCGGTGGCGCGGCGGGTGTCGAGGCAGAGCGTCGCGCAGACGATCGTCCGTGGGGTCCGGGTCGGGACGATCCTCATCGCGCTACTGTTCGGGCTCAGCGCCGCCGGGTTCCAGTTCACCGACCTACTCGTCGGGACGGCGGTGTTCTCCGCCGTGATCGGTATCATCCTCGCACCGATCGTCGGGAACTTCATCAACGGCGTGTTCATCCTCGCGGACCAGCCGTTCGAGATCGGCGACATGATCGAACTGGAGAACGGGACCACCGGGTTTGTCGAGGACATCACGATCCGGTACACCAAGATCTTCACGCTCGATAACACCTTCCTCGTCGTTCCGAACGGGGCCATGCGCGAGCGGGACGTGACCAACTTCTCGGCGGAAGACGAGCGGACGCGGCGGACCATCGACGTGCTCGTCACCTACGAGAGTGACATCTCCGAGGGTCGACAGCTGATCGAGCGCGCTGCCCGCGACTGCGACGCAGTGATCAACGGCGGCCCGGACATCCGGGTCGGCGTCGCGCGCTACACCGCCAGCCCGGACTGCCGCATCCACGAGTTCGGCGACGACGGCGTGCTCCTCCGCCTCCGCTACTGGGTGAAGAAACCGTACAAGCTCGCGAAGGTCCAGTCGGACGTGAACACGCGGATCCGCGAGCGGCTCACGGACGCCGACGTCGAGATGGCCTACCCGCATCGCCACCTCGTCTTCGACGACACCTCCGGCGTCGCGCGGGTCGGCGGTCCGGACGACGGCCGCCCGGAGGGCGAGCGCGCGGGCGACAAACCCACCGGCGACGAAACGCGAGCCGGTCGACAATCCGACGACAGATCGTCGACAGATGAGAGTTCGAAGAGCGACGACGCGACTGGTAATGATGGATCTGATCATGACGCGACTGGCGACGACGCGACTGGCGACGATATGGCTGGTGATACCGCGACCAGCCGCGACGAGCGCTGAGACGACCGGGACACGTAGCCCGCCGGAACCGGAACTCTGATTGACGGAGGTACCATTTATAAGATAGTGAGCGACGAGCCCTCCGAAGATCGGACAGCTACTCCTCTGGATGACGGCGGTGACGGTTCGCATGACGACGTCGGTGACGGGGGTGATACTGCCCTCAGTGACGATGGATCCGGTAGCGATGATGGATCCGGTGGCGATAATGGATCCGGTGGCGATAATGGATCCGGTGGCGATGGTGGAACCGGTGGCGATGGTGGATCCGGTGGCAATAGTGGCGATGGTGGCGATGGAGACGACCGCGTCCCCGAGGAGTCGATCACCGAGGGGAGTCTGGTGCGACCGCTGTTCCAACTCGCGTGGCCCATCGTCGTCATTCAGCTGCTGCAAGTGACGTACAACGTCGTCGACACGCTCTACCTCGGCCGACTGTCGGCGGAGGCGGTAGGGGCGATCAGCCTCGCGTTCCCGCTGATCTTCCTGCTTATCGCCGTGGCGGGCGGGTTCACCACCGCGGGCGCCATTCTCGTGGCGCAGTACACCGGCGCGGACGGCGACCGGTCGGCGGGGATGGTCGCGGGACAGACGATTTTCACCGTCTCCGTGCTGTCGGTGCTCATCGGCGTCGCGGGGTACTTCTACACCCGCCCGGCCCTGGAGCTCCTCCCGAGCGATCCCGCCACGGCGGCGACGGTGATTCCCCTCGCGGCCGACTACATGGAAGTCATCTTCGCCGGCATCCCGCTGATGTTCGGCTTCTTCGTCTTCTCCGCGCTGATGCGCGGCTACGGCGACACCCGGACGCCGATGGCGGTGATGCTCGTCTCCGTTGTTCTGAACGTCTTCCTCGACCCGTTCTTCATTTTCGGGTTCGCGGACAACCCGCTGTTCGAGTGGCTCGCCGGGATCCCGGTCCTCGGCGCTCTCGATCCGGTGACACTGGAGAGCTCGCTGTTCGCGGCCATCGGCTTCACCGGGTACGGAATCGAGGGGGCCGCGCTGGCGACGATCCTCTCTCGGGGGGTCGCCACCGCCATCGGCCTCTGGCTGCTGTTCGGCACCGGTCTCGGTCCGGCGGTGACGGTGGGTCACCTCAAGCCCGACGTGGGGTTCATCCGCGACATCTTCCACCTGGGACTCCCGTCCAGCGTCGAGCAGACGACGAGCGCGCTCGCGATGATCACGCTCACGGCGATGGTCGTCACGTTCTCGCCGCCGGTGGTGGCGGCGTACGGGCTCGGGAACCGGCTCATCTCGCTCGTCTTCCTGCCCGCGATGGGACTCGGGCGCGCGATCGACACGATGGTGGGACAGAACCTCGGTGCGGACCGGGCGGACCGCGCCGCGCGGTCGGTCAAGCTGGCGGCCGGGACCGGGGCGGGCGTGATGTTCCTCGTCGCCGTCGTCGCGGTGACGTTCACGGAGCCGATCGTCGGCGCGTTCCTCGGCGACGTGCCTGACGCGCCCGCGACGATCGGTCACGCGGTCGAGTACGTCCGGATTCGATCGGTGGAGTTCGCCTTTATCGGCGTCTCGCAGGTGATACTCGGCGCGTTCCGCGGGGCCGGCAACACGAAGACGGCGATGGTGATCTCGATACTCACTCTCTGGGTCGGTCGCGTCGCCAGCGTGGGCTATCTGGTGTTCATCGCCGGCTGGGGCGAGACGGGGGTCTGGGTCGGTATGGCGCTCGGCAACATTCTCGGTGCGATCATCGGCGTCGCGTGGTTCGCTCGGGGAACGTGGACCGAGCGGTACATCGACGAGGCGGAACCCGACATCGATCCGGTCGCTGGCGACTGAGCGGTCAGTGCCGGAAGAGATGGATCGCGTCCTCGTCGCGGAGGAGACAGAAACGAGCGCCGTCGCTCTCGGGGAACGTCGTTCCCGACTCCCGCGTGGTGAACAGCCGGTCGAACGGTGCGTCACAGACCGGACACGAGATGTCTTTCCGGTTCTCCCAGAGACCCGTTGAGCCCGTGTCTTTGAGCTGTTTCAACGCGTGACGGTGGTCGTGGACGTCGAATCGCGGCATGGGCGCACGTCGGTGACGCGGGAATTGAATCTGATCCCGCGAGTATCACGGCTGATTCCGATTCGGGCTCAGGTCGACGCTCGACAGACACGCGCACGCGAGTCGCTTCAGGCGTCTCGGTCGGCCAGTCGCGCCCGGGCTCGCTCGATCGCCGCATCGCTGCCGGTTCGTACGTACTCGCCGAGTGCGTCTGCGACGTCGACGAGCGCGTCGGCGTCGGCCGCGGGGACATCGCCGTTGAGTGCCTCGACTCGTTTCGCTCGGTCGCGAAGCCGTTCCAGGAGCTCCTTGGTCGGGTCGATCCGTGAGCCGGGATCTCCGCCGTCGACGGAGACTGTCGGTGTGTCGGAGTCGGCGACCGTTGGGATGTCGGAGTCGGCGACCGTTGGGGTGTCGAAGTCGACGCTTGCCGGCGTGTCAGCCTCGATGTCGTTCTCGATTCCCTCGGCGAGCTCGTCGAGGAAGGCGAGGAGGTCGCTCCGGTACTCGTCGACCGCGCGCGCCGCCGCCATTCCGCGCGCTTCGCGGAGGCGTTCGGGGACGTCTCCGGTCGCGGGACGGTCGCCATCGTCGGCACCGGCCAGCAGATTGAGGAGGTACTCGCGGTCCGGATCCGCGGGATCTCGGAGTCGGTCGTAGCAGTCGACCGCCTCCAGCAGCTCCCGTGCCGCGAGGTACGTGCCGTCGAGCGGGAGCAGCTCCCCGCCGCGAATGAACCCGCGTTTGCGGACGTACTCGCGGAGGTCAGTTTTGAGTTCGTCGACGCCGTCCACGGGAAGCGTCCCGCGCGCTTCCCCGAACTGAGTGCGGTAGGCGCTGAGGTCGAGCGAGGCGGGCGCGTCGGTGTGGGCCGTGCGGTCGTCGACGCCGACGCTCCGGAGGCTCCCGCAGCCCGGGCATTCGACGCGTCCCGTCTCGTAGTACGACCATCGGGTCTCGCACTCTCGACACTCCCGTTCGCCGCGGACCTTCATGTTCGGTGTCTCGCACCGACCGGCGTAAAGGGCTGCGGTCGTTGCGAGCGGAGATGGCGAGCGGAGATGGCGAGCGGAGTCGAGAGCAGAGCCGGCGAGCGGGAGTCGACGAGCGCCCCCGACTGCAGAATGCTTTATAAATAATCCGCGAGAATCGCCGGACATGAGTTGGCACGCCGTCGACGCCGTGGACGACGCGGTCGACGCCACGCGCCGGTTCCTGTTCCCGTTCAGCCTCGTCCGCTGGACGAAGCTCGGCTTCCTCGTGCTCCTGATGGGTGGTGGCGGCGCCGCGAGCGCGAACGCGTCCGTCTCCGCCGTCTCCGATGCGGGCGTGATCTCCCCCGGGGAAACCGGATCGGTCTCTACAGGAGCCGATCTGGGCTCTGCGGGGATCGACCCGAGATCTGTCACTCCCGGTCAACTAGTGGAGACGATCGATCCCGGGGTACTCGCGGTCCTCGCCGTCGGGATCGTTCTCTTGGTTGCCGCATTTTCGGTGGTCTCGCTGTCGCTACGACTGGTCTTTTACGACGCTCTCCGGACGAACGAGGTACGGATACGGCAGCCGTTCCGCTCGCGACTTCGCCAGTCGCTCGGCCTCTTTCTATTCACCGCGGTTCTCAGCGCCGGGGCGATGGCCCCCCTCGCGCTCGCGGTCCTCGTCGCTAGCGCCGCGAACGCGCCGATCGGCGTTGGTCCGATCGATTCGGTCGCCGGATCGATCGGATCGCTGGCGACCGGACCGGTCATCGTTCTCGGCTTCGTTGGGGCCGCGTTCGTCGCGATCGCCGCACTCGCGCTCCGTTTTACCTACGAGTTCGTCGTCCCGACAATAGTCGTCGAAGAGACGGGGGTACTCGGCGGGTGGCGTCGGTTCTGGAGGACGTTGCGGACGAGATGGACGGAGTTCGTGGTCTATCTCGTCGTTCACGTGATCGTCTCGGTCGGGCTGTCGGTGGTCGAGGGGATCGCGGCCGTCCTTGCGTTCGCTCTCGTAGGCACAGTCGCCGGCCTCGTACTTCTCGCCGTGGCTGCCGCGCTGGGGGGTCTCGGCGCGCTGGTCGGGACCACGGCCGGTACGGCGGCGCTTGCCGTTGTAGTCATCGTCGCCGTCGCGTCCCTGATCGCGCTTGTCCTGCCCGTCAGGGTCGTCACGAGCTCGTACCGCATCGCCTACGAGGTCTCGACGCTCGGTGGGATCGATGGCGATCTCGCGCTACTCCACCGCGATCTCGATCCGAGAGTTTCTGAATCGGCGGAGTCGGACGCCGTGGATTCCCCCGACCCGTGAGCGCTGTGAGCCGACTCAAGTTCGGGGCGGGCTGAGACGGGTGGAGACGCTCTCGGTAGAGGTTAAGAAGAGGGTGACACACCGGGTTTCCGGTGAAATGGGTGAGAGTGGTGGGTGTCGTTGAGACGGGGAGCCCGGATTGAGTGTCAAACGAACAACGATCTGGCCAGTCTATTCTATAAAGAATTATAAACTAGTTTTGAGTATATTCCATTAGCTCGTATCGTGGAGAGACTTCTCTCCCGATAGTGGAGAGATTTTCATCGGAAATGGGAGCAACTGAGCCGTTCCCTGTCGGACACTAGTAGCTGCACATCGGGACACCGGGTTTCCGGTGAATTTGAGAGCCGATGAGAGTCCGTTTCGTCGTTCGACCTTCGGTAATTCTCTGTTATCGGTATCTCCCTCTCTATCTTACCTCCAGATCTCGCCTCCATAGTTCGGGGTGACAAGCCATCCCCTGCAACCGAAATCCGATGCTAAATCCCTCGATCACTCCATCATCCGACTACCCTATCACCCACCCTACTGCCGACCCACCACCCTACTGCCGACCCACCACCCACCCCACCCACACCTATTTCACCGGAAACCCGGTGTGTGTCTCAATCAACCCCTCCGCCACGCGTCCGAAACGGAACGCATTTCACCGGAAACCCGGTGTCGATCCCATGGACGCAGCGGACGACCTCTTCACTCGGGAGGACCCGATATTCGCGAACAAGGAGCTCCTCGAAATCAGTCATCTCCCCGGAGAGGGTCGGATCGTCGGCCGGGACGACGAGATTTCCGACCTCGCGAACGCGGTCAACCCGGCGATCTTCGGACAGAGTCCGAGCAACGTGCTCATCTACGGGAAGACCGGGACTGGAAAGTCTCTCTGTGCGAAGTACGTCTCGAAACGACTCGTCTCGACCGCCGGCGAGGAGGGCGTCAACGCCACCTTCGCGTACGTCGACTGCGCACAGGACACGACCGAAACGCAAGCCGTGCAGACGATCGCCGACGGCGTGAATGATCCGGACGTGACCGGGATCAACGTCCCTGACAAGGGCCTCTCGACGTCGACGTACTACAAGCGGCTCTGGCGCATCCTCGACCAGCGGTACGACGTCGTGCTCATCATCCTCGACGAAATCGACAAGCTCGACGACGACGCAATCCTGATGCAGCTCTCCCGGGCGGGCGAGGCCGGGAAGATCACCGACTGCAAGCTCGGCGTCGTCGGGATCAGCAACAAGATCCAGTACAAAGACCGCATGGACGAGCGGGTCAAATCCAGCCTCTGTGAACGCGAATTCGTGTTCCCGCCGTACGACGCGAACCAGCTCAGAGAGATCATGCAGGCGCGGGCGGACGCGTTCCACGACGACGTCCTCGAACCGTCTACCATTCCGCGCGCCGCGGCGCTCGCGGCACGAGAGCACGGAGACGCACGGAAGGCGATCGACATCCTCAGATACGCCGGCGAGATCGCACAGGGCAACGACGAACCGACCGTCCGGGAGGGATTCGTCACGCAGGCGCGTCAGCGCGCCGAGACGGACCGCTTCCGCGAGCTCATCCGCGGCTCGACGCCCCACTCTCGGTACGTCCTCCAGGCGCTCGCGCTGCTGTCGCTCTCGAACGGACGCCAAGACGGCTTCAGAACCAGTCGCGTGTACGAGATCTACGAGAACATCTGTCGACAGGAAGGCTCTGACAGCCTCTCGCTTCGCCGCGTCCGCGACCTCCTCAAGGAGCACGCCTTCCTCGATATCATCGAGCAGTCGAAACACAGCGGCGGGAGCGCCGAAGGCAGTTACACGAAACACCAACTGCTGGAGGACCCGAGCGTCGTTAAAGACGTACTGACTGAGGACAGCGCCGCGTAACCGTCACTGGCACGCGAACTCGTCGCTCCGACGTTCGTCGACCGGACGGTACCGCACGTCGGTGTTGCGACGTCTCGCAACCGATCGAGCCGAGCCGATCCGATCGAGTGACCGCCTAGCCGAGCAACCCGAGTCCCTCGATCCGTTCGACGATCTCCTCGACGGCCTCCTCGGCGTCGTCTGTGCGTTTCCCGCCGGTGATGACGATCTTCCCGCTGCCGAACAGCAGGATGACGACCTCCGGCTCGTCCATCCGGTAGACGAGTCCGGGGAACTGCTCCGGCTCGTACTCGACGTCCTCCAACCCGAGCCCGATCGCCAGTGCGTTGAGGTTGAGGTTGTGACCGAGGTCGGCGCTCGACACGATGTTCTGCACCGTTATTTCCGGGTCCTCCTCGACGGGTATCTGGAGTCCGCGGAGCTTCTCGAAGATGATCCCGAGGGCCTCGTGGACGTCGTCGATACTTTTTGCGCCCGTGCAGACGATCTTCCCAGACCGGAAGATCAGTGCGGCGGCCTTGGGCTCCTGCGTCCGGTAGACGAGTCCGGGGAAGTTGTCCGGGTTAAAATCGGCACCCGGGAGGTCCTCCGCGAGTGCTTCCAAATCGAGCTCTTGGCCGATCCCGGTTGATGCAACGACGTTCTGGATCTCGATCGAATCAGCAGGGTTCGTCATCGTTCGCTTTTATATGTGTCCCCCTCCCTTATAAACGCCCGTGGTATAAACGACCACTCGCTCGCGGCGTGTTTCGGTACGCGCGTTTCGCATCTTTCTTCGCTCGCGTAGCACAGCTTCTCCGCCCCCGTCTCTACTCGCACCCAGCTCTCCTCTGCATCCGTCTTCACTCAGTTCATCCTCTCCGCTCATCTCGTATTCTCGTACGCACGCGATGATATCCGACGTTCGGTACTTGCGGGGCCGAATCTCCTTCGTGATTCGGTTGCCGTTTTCTCGGCTCATTCAGTGACAACTTTCGTATGTCTTTGCCCGGATCGGGGTTGCCCACTCGCCCGAACGGTCTTTCGTCGAGGGCGTCACGAGCGCTCTTCGCTCGCGACTCCCCGTGGCAACCGTTCACCAAGAAACCGCATGACGTGGCGGCGATAGTTCGACGGGGTTAAGTACAAGCCGGGGTTCGTGATGAATGCGAAGGTCCCCCGGCGCGGGGGACAACGGTCGGCCGCACCGCGGCCGGTCGAAGCGTTCCGACGTGCTTAAGTGTATAAGCCCGTTCGGTTGAAACGCGAAGAACGCACCGCGGATTCGGGCCGTTCAATTCGGCCCGGTTTCGCAGAGTCGGCTCGTCCGACTCACCGATATGAGGATTTCGCCCCCTGCGCTCCGGCGTAAGAGGAAATCTGATGTGAGCCATGGTAGTTCGGTGTCATCCAGGTCGCTGGGTGACTCGGACACCATATAGACCATGCAATGGTGTTTTGACTCACCGCGAGTCAAAACCCGCCAACACCCCCTCCGAGCCGGGAACCAGGTTCGGAGGTTATACATTCCGGTTGATCCTGCCGGAGGCCATTGCTATTGGGATTCGATTTAGCCATGCTAGTCGCACGAGTTCAGACTCGTGGCGAATAGCTCAGTAACACGTGGCCAAACTACCCTTCGGACTACAATACCCTCGGGAAACTGAGGCTAATAGTAGATACCACAGTCCACCTGGAATGAGGACTGTGCCAAACGCTCCGGCGCCGAAGGATGTGGCTGCGGCCGATTAGGTAGACGGTGGGGTAACGGCCCACCGTGCCAATAATCGGTACGGGTCATGAGAGTGAGAACCCGGAGACGGAATCTGAGACAAGATTCCGGGCCCTACGGGGCGCAGCAGGCGCGAAACCTTTACACTGCACGACAGTGCGATAAGGGAATCCCAAGTGCGTAGGCATAGAGCCTACGCTTTTGTCCACCGTAGGGAGGTGGACGAATAAGGGCTGGGCAAGACCGGTGCCAGCCGCCGCGGTAATACCGGCAGCCCGAGTGATGGCCGATCTTATTGGGCCTAAAGCGTCCGTAGCTGGCCGCACAAGTCTATCGGAAAATCCACCCGCTCAACGGGTGGGCGTCCGGTAGAAACTGTGTGGCTTGGGACCGGAAGGCGCGACGGGTACGTCCGGGGTAGGAGTGAAATCCCGTAATCCTGGACGGACCGCCGATGGCGAAAGCACGTCGCGAAGACGGATCCGACAGTGAGGGACGAAAGCTAGGGTCTCGAACCGGATTAGATACCCGGGTAGTCCTAGCCGTAAACAATGCCTGCTAGGTGTGGCTCCCACTACGAGTGGGTGCTGTGCCGTAGGGAAGCCGCTAAGCAGGCCGCCTGGGAAGTACGTCCGCAAGGATGAAACTTAAAGGAATTGGCGGGGGAGCACTACAACCGGAGGAGCCTGCGGTTTAATTGGACTCAACGCCGGACATCTCACCAGCATCGACTGTAATAATGACGATCAGGTTGATGACCTTATCCGAGTTTCAGAGAGGAGGTGCATGGCCGCCGTCAGCTCGTACCGTGAGGCGTCCTGTTAAGTCAGGCAACGAGCGAGACCCGCATCCTTACTTGCCAGCAGCACTGCGAAGTGGCTGGGGACAGTAGGGAGACCGCCGTGGCCAACACGGAGGAAGGAACGGGCAACGGTAGGTCAGTATGCCCCGAATGTGCTGGGCAACACGCGGGCTACAATGGTCGAGACAAAGGGTTCCTACTCCGAAAGGAGACGGTAATCTCAGAAACTCGATCGTAGTTCGGATTGTGGGCTGCAACTCGCCCACATGAAGCTGGATTCGGTAGTAATCGCGTGTCATAAGCGCGCGGTGAATACGTCCCTGCTCCTTGCACACACCGCCCGTCAAAGCACCCGAGTGAGGTCCGGATGAGGCTCGTTACACGAGTCGAATCTGGGCTTCGCAAGGGGGCTTAAGTCGTAACAAGGTAGCCGTAGGGGAATCTGCGGCTGGATCACCTCCACAGACCCGAGACTCCCGCTCCGCGGGAGCTCACCTTTCGACCGTCTCTCGAGACGGTCACTATTCATGCACGGTCACGTGTCCGATCACCCACCGCCCTGGACACCGACGAACTACCACGGCTCACACTACACACACACACGCGCAGACCACCCCTTCCCTCACGGGAAGGTGGGCTCATAGCTCAGCGGTAGAGTGCCTCCCTTGCAAGGAGGATGCCCTGGGTTCGAATCCCAGTGAGTCCATGTCCCCCAGCGCGAATCCGTCCCCTTAAGTGGGCGACGCGATTCCGTTGGGTTACGACGACCGATGCACCATCCCGGGAAACCGCGGATGGGAAGGGTTCGACGAACGCCCCGCCAGGGCGATTCGATGACGACCGTGTATACGTGCGATCCAGACGTCCACTGAACTCATACGAGTTCGTGGAACGTCAGTGAACCATATACAGTCGGGTGACACTACGTCACTTGACACCGTTGGAGGTTCCTTACGGAACCGTCCAACACACTACTGGCTACTGTGCCAGCTGGTGAATGGCTCGGCTCGAGAGCCGACGAAGGACGTGCCAAGCTGCGAAAAGCTCATGGGACCCGCATGGAGGGAAAGAACATGAGATCTCCGAATCGGAATCCGTTTACAATTGCCACGCGCAATAGGGAACTCCCTGAATTGAAACATCTCAGTAAGGGAAGGAAAAGAACGCAATAGCGATGTCGTTAGTAACCGCGAGTGACCGCGACACAGCCCAAACCGAAGGTCTTCGGACCAATGTGGTGTTCGGGTTGACAACCAAAACGCGACCCACTCTCAGAAGTCTCCTGGAACGGAGCGTGACACAGGGTGACAACCCCGTACGAGAGTGCAGTACCGTTGGCGTCAATACCAGAGTAGCAGGGGTCGGATATCCTCTGTGAACAACTCAGGCATCCCCTGAGAAGGCTAAACACTCCTCGAGACCGATAGCGAACAAGTAGCGTGAGCGAACGCTGAAAAGCACCCCGAGAAGGGCGGTGCAATAGGGCCTGAAATCAGCTGGCGATCGAGCGACAGGGCGTACAAGGCGTCTCTCAAAACGACCGAGAAGCGATTCTCTAGTAGGAAGAGAGACGAGCCGGCGTCGTGTCGTGCGTTTTGAAAAACGACCCAGGGAGTGCACTTGATTGGCAAGTCTAACTCGTGAACCGAGGAAGGCGCAGGGAAACCGATACGGCCGCAGCACATACGTGCGAGGGCCACCGTGTTCAAGCGCGGGGAGTCAATTGGGTGCGACCCGAAACCAGGCGATCTATACGCAGGCAGGGTGAAGCGTGGCGAAAGCCACGTGGAGGCCCGTTAGAGGTGGTATTCTACAATATCCTCTCGTGATCTGCGCATAGGGGTGAAAGGCCCATCGAGCCTGGCAACAGCTGGTTCCAACCGAAACATGTCGAAGCATGACCTCTTCCGAGGTAGCCCGCGGGGTAGAGCTACCGATTGGATGACCCGCCTCCGAGAGGAGTCGGCCATCCTGTCAAACTCCAAACCCGCAGGCGCTGTAGACGAAGGGAGTCCGGTGTGCGGGGTAAGCCTGTGCACCATGAGGGGAACAACCCAGAGCCGGGTTAAGGTCCCAAAGTGTAGATTAAGTGCGATTCGAAGGTGGTCTCAAGCCCTAAACAGCCGGGAGGTGAGCTTAGAAGCAGCTACCCTCTAAGAAAAGCGTAACAGCTTACCGGCCGAGGTTTGAGGCGCCCAAAATGATCGGGGCTCAAATCTACCACCGAGACCTGGCCGCGCCCGTGACAGGGCGACCGCGTAGGTTGGCGTTCTGTTCGGATGGAAGCTCGGGCGAGAGCTCGCGTGGACCGTTCAGAAACGACAATCCTGGTCACAGTAGCAGCGATAGTCGGGTGAGAACCTCGACGGCCTGATGAGCAAGGGTTCCTCGGCACTGCCACTCAGCCGAGGGTCAGCCGGTCCTAAGATGCACCGCAACTCGACTGCATCAACGGGAAACTGGTTAAGATTCCAGTGCCATCGTGCAGTAAACGTCGACGCCGTGTGGAACGCTGAGCCGGGCTTTCGCCCGGTCGAATCGTGGAAACTCGTGGAAGCCGTCACGGCACGAAGCGAGCGAAGCGCGAGATAGCGCAAGTCAGCCGTACATAGGGCCCGTGAAAAGACAAGCACGATGTCCGTACCGAGATCCGACACAGGTGCTCTGGCAGCGAAAGCCACGGCCTGTCGGGAGAACCGACGTTAGGGAATTCGGCAAGTTAGTCCCGTACCTTCGGAAGAAGGGATGCCTGCTCTCTACGGAGCAGGTCGCAGTGACTCGGGCGCTCCGACTGTCTAATAACAACACAGGTGACCGCAAATCCGCAAGGACTCGTACGGTCACTGAATCCTGCCCAGTGCGGGTATCTGAACACCTCGTACAAGAGGACGAAGGACCCGTCAACGGCGGGGGTAACTATGACCCTCTTAAGGTAGCGTAGTACCTTGCCGCTTCAGTAGCGGCTTGCATGAATGGATAAACGAGAGCGCCACTGTCCCAACGTTGGACCCGGTGAACTGTACGTTCCAGTGCGGAGTCTGGAGACCCCCAAGGGGAAGCGAAGACCCTATAGAGCTTTACTGCAGGCTGTCGCTGAGACGTGGTCGCCGATGTGCAGCATAGGTAGGAGACATTACACAGGTACGTGCGCCAGCACGCCACCGAGTCAGCATTGAAATACTACCCGTCGGTGACTGCGACTCTCACTCCGGGAGGAGTACACCGGTAGCCGGGCAGTTTGACTGGGGCGGTACGCGCTCGAAAAGATATCGAGCGCGCCCGAAGATCATCTCAGCCGGGTCGGGAATCCGGCGAAGAGCGCAAGAGCACAAGATGGTCTGACAGTGTCATTCCCAACGAGTGACGCTGACGCGAAAGCGTGGTCTAGCGAACCTACGAGGCTCCGGAATGGGGCCCGTAGATGACAGAAAAGCTACCTTAGGGATAACAGAGT
This sequence comes from Halorubrum sp. CBA1229, assembly GCF_003721435.2. Taxonomy (NCBI): domain Archaea; kingdom Methanobacteriati; phylum Methanobacteriota; class Halobacteria; order Halobacteriales; family Haloferacaceae; genus Halorubrum; species Halorubrum sp. CBA1229. The sequence goes on from NZ_CP054585.1 coordinate 2,805,804, forward strand.
CGTCACCCGCAAGAGCACATATCGACCGGGTGGCTTGCTACCTCGATGTCGGTTCCCTCCATCCTGCCCGTGCAGAAGCGGGCAAGGGTGAGGTTGTTCGCCTATTAAAGGAGGTCGTGAGCTGGGTTTAGACCGTCGTGAGACAGGTCGGCTGCTATCTATTGGGGGTGTCAAGGTACTTGACGTGAACGAACGTATAGTACGAGAGGAACTACGTTTGGTCGCCACTGGTGTACCGGTTGTTCGAGAGAGCACTGCCGGGTAGCCACGCGACACGGGGTAAGAGCTGAACGCATCTAAGCTCGAAACCCACATGGAAAAGAAGTACCGTTGAGGTCACTCGTAGAAGACGAGTTCGATAGACTCGGGATGTACGCACCGAGGCAACGAGGTGTTGAGTCCACGAGCACTAACAGACCGAAGCCACAATCATACGGCACTGACACCACACTCGCATGAGTTCAGGCGGTAACTGGATCGCACGTATACACGGTCGGCCGATCGGGAGATCGGGACCACTGACACAGGCGTCTCGCTACACAGACGTGTAGGGAGGTTCGGTTCGAGTCCGAGCGTCAGCGTAAAGGCGGCCAGAGCGGTGGGGGAACACCCGTACCCATTCCGAACACGGAAGTTAAGCCCACCAGCGTACCGGGAAGTACTGGAGTGAGCGATCCTCTGGGAACCGCGGTTCGCCGCCTGCCCACTCATACTGATTATTCATTCGGAGCGATAGCTCCACACACACCTGCAGTCCGGTTGGACTGCGGGTGGATTCGATTGCCGACCTAGCGACAGCCCAACTCTTTCGTCAGCCGTAAGCGCGTTGAGCGACCGCGGCGCGACGGAAGCGAATTTCAATATTGAGAAGGTCACCCATAAGTTTATCAATTTTGTCGCTGAACCTAATGGTATAGATGGCTGTTCCGACGGAGTCCATGCACAACGTCTCTGTGCGACTGTCCGCGACGGGACAGCCACCGGTCCGGGACGGCGCATCGTCGGGGCGCGTAATCACCGTGCTGTTCGGAACCGGAATCGAGGAGTGGCGACGCGGGTGGCGGAGTTCGCCTAACTCGGGACCGGCTCGGGAGGCGATCGTCTCCGCGGGCGACACCACCCGCGGAGCGACGGCGACGACGCAGGTCGTTCCGGGAGGGCGACTCGCGTACACGGTGCTCGACGCGTCTGCAACGCTTGATCGCGTGACGGACGCCGTCTCGACGCACGTCGACGACGCGGCGGGTGAACCGCTTTCGATGATCGTGGACGACATCACCCCGGTAGTGACAGACCGAGGGGTCTCTGCGACCCGGTCGTTCATCGCGTCACTGCGAGAGCTGTCCGGCGTCGACGACATCGTCGTCGGGTGTTCGTATGGTCCCGAAGTGGCTACGGGAATCCGTTCGCTGTTCGACCCGATTGAGGACGTGGAACGCGTCGACCACCCCGTCGCGGAGACCGTGGACCGACTGCGGCGGGACGACCCGACAACGTTCGGGTACGTGCGTCGTCACTGGGCGGAGGCGCGAGAGGGGGTAGAGCGCTGTACGCGGAACTACCCGCAGTCCCGACAGGTACACGCAGCTCTTTCCGACCCGGAGACGACGCCGCGAACGCTCGGCGCGGCATTATCTGGGCTCGTGCGACTCGGCGTGCTCGACACGTGGGGAGAGACGGTAGGTCCGACGCGGTACGACCTCACCGCGTACGACCCCGACCGGATGTGGGTTGTCGGCGCCGCTCTCGCGTCGTCGGACGAGACCGATGCGGGCGGTAGATCGGAAGCCGACGCGGACGGTGGAGCCGAAACCGACGACGGGTGAACCACCGACGCGGTCGTTTCCTCTGCGTCACTCCGTCTGATCGTTCGATAGTCCGCTCGGAACGTCGAGGTCGTGTGAGACGAGGGTACCGTCCGGATCGAGGGTGACCGTGCCGAGCGTGACCGTGTCCCCCGCTTCGAATCGGTCGGCGATGGTGCCGAGAACGGTCTGCTGATCGAGCAGGTCCCAGACGGTCTCGGCGACGAGCGACTGGAACGCCTCGGGATCGGTCCATCCGGAATCGACGTCCGACGGGACATGAACGACGAACTGGAGCTCCTCCTCGGTGAGATGGACTCCCACGCCGAACGTGTCTGCGCACATGCGTCGACGTTCGGACCGGAGTCGCAAATCTCCGTCGGGACGTCGCCGGGCACGCCGCTCCGTCCCGAAACCGGTAAGCCACGGGCGCCAAAACCCCTCGACAGAGGGATGGCCACCGACCCGCGCGTCTCACCGGCCGCGGCTCTCGCGACCGCGGTCGTCGCCGTGAGCGCCGGGGCAATCCTCGTCAGGCTCAGCGAGGCGCCGAGTTCGGTGGCCGCGTTCTATCGGGTGCTGTTCACGACGCTGCCGCTTCTCCCGGTCGCGCTCTGGCGGTATCGAGCCGACCTCGCCCGCATCGGGCGCCGCGACCTCGCGTTCGCGACGCTGTCCGGTGTCGCGCTCGCGCTCCACTTCGCCGCGTGGTTCGAGAGCCTGGAGTGGACGAGCGTCGCGGCGAGCGTCACGCTCGTTCAGGCGCAGCCGGTGTTCGTCGCGCTCGGCGCATGGGTGCTCCTCAGGGAGCGAGTGACCCGCCGGATGGCCGTCGGCATCGCGGTCGCGATCGCGGGGATGGTCGCGATGTCCCTCGGCGACCTCCTCGGCGGGGTGCTCGTCGGCCCCCGACCGCTCTACGGAAACGGCCTGGCGCTGTTCGGCGCGGTGACGGCGGCCGGCTACGTCCTCGCGGGGCGAGCGCTTCGGCAGCGCGTCTCGCTCGTTCCGTACGTGGTCGTCGTCTACGGGGTGTGTACCGTCTCGCTCTTTCTGCTCGTCCTCGCGGAAGGCCACCCGCTGACGGGGTACCCGTCTCGCGAGTGGGCGCTCTTCGCCGGACTCGCGCTCGGGCCGGGGCTGCTCGGGCACACTGTCCTCAACTGGGCGCTCGCGCACGTCGAGTCGAGCGTGGCGTCCGTGTCGCTGCTGGGCGAACCGGTCGGCGCGACGGTGCTCGCGTTCCTCGTCCTGGCCGAAGTGCCGACGCCGGTCACGCTGGTCGGCGGCGCCGTCGTCCTCGCCGGGATCGCGCTGACGTCGACGGGGACGACCGGCTGACGTTCTCACGGCCGATATTCGCGCGTCAACGTTGAAATACGGCCGTCGACGCGTTCCCGTATGCACCGTCGTTCAGTCGTCGCCTACGTGGGCGAGGACACGGACGTACGCGACCGCGTCGCCGACGCGGTGGAGGCCGCGTGGAGCGGGTCCGGGTCGGTGGGGTATCGGCCGATCGCTCCCCCCGAGTTGGCGGCTGTCGCGGAGGACGCTCCCTCGCCGCTGGCCGACGTCTGCGGGATCGTCACCACGAGCGACGCGCTCGAGACGGGCGTCGTGGGGGATCGCCTCGCGGCGACACCAGAGAGCGTCCCGGTCGTCGTCGCCGTCGAGGATCCGGGGATCGAAACGCTCCGCGCGGTCCTCGACACGGGCGTCGACGACGTCGTCGCCGTCGAACGCGACGGCCGATCTGGAACCGAACCGGACGGTGCCGCGACCGAGCCCCTCGTCGAGCGGCTTCGAGAGGGGATCGATCCCGCGCTGACCCGGCTCGGCTCTGACGACGTCGCGCGGCTCCGGGAAGTGCTGCTGGACGCGGGAACGACCCTGATGAGCACCCGGTCGGACGAGGTCGAGACGAAGATCGTCTGGACGATGGAGAACGTCGGTCGGCAGGTCGGGGTCGATCGAATCGTCTGTTATCTGGAGGACGGCGACGCGTTCGAGCCGGCGTATCACTGGTCGTCCGGCGAGTGCGATCCCGGCCCGAAACCGTTCGCGGCGTTCCCCGACCCGGAGGGGCTCTCCACGTTCGAGAACGTCGTTCGCCCGCCGGTCCCCGCCGAGGGCGCGGACGAGAGGAGCGCGGATACCGAGCCCTCGCCGGCGACGGTCCACGTCCCGCTCGTCAGCGACTGGGAGCTGATCGGCGTCCTCGCGTTCGAGGCCGACGACTCCCGCGCGTGGACCGAAGAGGAGGTCGCCGCGTACCGTACCTTCGGCGACCTGATCGCTCACACCATCGCGCGGAACGAGCGCCGGCTCGAACTCCGCCGCCAGACGGAGCGGCTCGAGCAGTTCAGCGCGGTCGTCTCGCACGACCTCCGGAACCCGCTCAACGTCCTCTCCGGATACCTCGACCTCGTCGAGGACGACGTCGCCCGGCCGAAGTACGAGGCGATGGAGCGCGCGGTGCTCCGGATGGAGACGCTCATCGACGACCTGCTCATGCTCGCGAAGCGCGGCGACGCGATCGACGAGACGGAGTCCGTCCCGGTGGCGTCGATCGCCGAGGACGCTTGGAACTCGGTCAGAGCGCCGAGAGCGACACTGGCGGTCGGGGACGACGTCGGTCACATCGAGGCCGATCCCGGCCGCCTGCGACAGCTCTTCGAGAACCTCTTCCGGAACGCCGTCGACCACGGCGGCCCTGACGTCACCATCGAGGTCGGGACTGACGGGGACCGCTCCGGCGCGCGCGGGCTGGTCGTCGCCGACGACGGGCCGGGGGTCCCGCCCGAGGCGCGCGACTCGCTGTTCGACTCGGGGTTCTCGACCGCCGGGAGCTCCGGGCTCGGACTCGCGATCGTCGACCGGATCGCCGACGCGCACGGGTGGGAGCTGGACGTCCACAACGACGGCGGCGCGGTGTTCGAGCTCTCCTTCGGAACGGAGGCGGCGACCGCTCCCGCCTGACATCGAGAACCGCCTGTTCTCCCGGCCGTTACGACTCGAACCGAGCGATCGTTCGTCGGTGCCGGTCGCGGAACATCCCCTCGAATCCGACCTTCGCGAACGGTCCGGCGAGGTCGCCGAGGGGACCGAGCGGCAGCCGGTACGAAACGGTGTCGACGAGGAGCGTCTCCTCGCCGTCGGCGTAGAAGGCGTGGGTGTGCTCCCACCGTCGGAAGGGACCGCCGACCATCTCGTCGACGAAGCGTGCGCTCTCATCGACCGGCGCGTCGCCGTCGGGCTCTCGCTCCACTATCCGAGAGACCCATCGCTGTCTGGGGCCGACGTCGAACGGTCGCATCGACATCCGTATCCGCGACCCTTCGGCGAGCACCTCCGGATCCGGCTCCCCGTCCGGCCCCTCGACGCCGGCGATGCGGAGGTTCATCCAGTCCGGCGTGAGCTCGCGGAGGCCGTCGATCGTGGAGTGAAACGCCCACACCTCGTCGATGGGTGCGGGAACGCGGGTCGTCCGGCGGTACGTCGGCATACCCTCGCTACGTGGCGACCGGGCAAAAACCCCCCTTCGCCCCTCGGCGTTGCCGGCGTTCCGTCGGCGTCGGCAGGCTCGCGGTCCCGGCGCCGCCGGTACCGAAACGCGAATATGGTCGCGACCCAACCCAGTTCGTAATGGAACGAGGCGCAATCGACGTCGCGGACCTGTCCGGCGCGTTCGACCTCCAGGCGACCGTCGAGAGCGGGCAGAGCTACCTGTGGAACCGCGCCGACGGCGACACCTACGCCGACCTCCACGCCCACGGCGGCGAGGAGTGGTACGAGACCGTCGTCACCCCGATCCCCGGCGTCGTCGACGAGCGCGTCCCCCTGCGGGTCAGACAAGAGGGCGGCGTCCACGAGGGGACGCTCCGCTGGGAGTCGACGACCGACGCCGTCCCGCTCCTCGAACACCTGTTCCGGCTCGACGACGACCTCGACGCGATCCTCGACGCGACCCCGGACCTCCCGCTCCTCGAACGGGCGTACGACGCGTACGAGGGGATGCGGCTCACGCGGGACCCCGTGTTCCCGTGTCTGATCTCCTTTATCTGCTCGGCGCAGATGCGCGTCGCGCGGATCCACGGGATGCAGCGCCGCCTCCGGGAGACGTACGGCGACGCCGTCGAACTTGACGGAGAGGCGTACCGCGCGTTCCCGACGCCCGAGCAGCTCGCCGCCCGATCGGAGGAGGAACTGCGCGATCTCTCGCTGGGCTACCGCGCGCCCTACGTCCAGCGGACGGCCGCGATGGTCGCGTCGGGCGAAGCGGATCCGCTGGCGGCCGCGGACCTCCCGTACGAGGAGGCGCGCGAGTCGCTGACGCGGTTCGTCGGCGTCGGGGACAAAGTCGCCGACTGCGTGCTACTGTTCTCGCTCGGCTTCCTCGAGGCGGTCCCGCTCGACACCTGGATCCGGACGACCATCGAAGAGTACTACCCCGACTGCGAGCGCGGCAACTACGCCGAGACGTCGCGGGCGATCCGTGACCGCTTCGGCGGCGAGTACGCCGGGTACGCCCAGACGTACGTGTTTTACTACCTCCGCGCGGGCGGCGAGTGAATCCGGAGGGTCGCGCACGCGGTCGGCGACCCCGTCGCTCCGCAGCATCCCCGCTCTGACGTTTCGACGTTTCGACCTGTCGGCCGAAGTTTCATATTCGCTCGTGTGGTACGTGTCACCGTGATGGACTGCCGAGTCGTCGTCGAGGCCGCCGTCCCCGTGTACGACGTCGGGACCGCCGACGAAGCCGTCCGGATCGCGATCTCGAAGACCGGCGAGATGCTGAATCCGGACCTCAGCTACGTGGAGATCGACACCGGGACCCGCACGTCGCCCGCGGGAGAGGAGCTGCCGCCGGCGTTCGTGGCCGCCGACGAGGCGCTCGTCGCGCTCGAGCTCAGCATGGACGTGTTCAACGTCGAACGCGCCGAACACGCCAGTCGGGTCGCGCGAAAGGAGATCGGCCAGCGACTCCGAAACATCCCGTTAACGGTCCTCGACGTCGAGGAGATCGAGTCGGACGAGGAGCGCGAGGACGCGGACGAATCGGACGCCCCGGACGAGGAGCCGTAGCGCGTCGACGGCCCGCGGGAGCTCCGCGGACCGCGGCGCGCCGGGGAGGGCCGGCGGCGCCGATGGTGAGACGGGAGGAACGGAGCCGTCGCTAGGCGGTCGACAAACGGTCGGAACGAGAGCGAAGTCTCAGTCTGCGGTCGGGGCCAGCGGCTCCGATTCGGACTCCTCCATCGGCTCCGTGATCCCCTCGGTCAGCTTAAAAACGGCCGCTTTGTGGTCTGTTTTCGACTTGTGAATTGATGTCGGTTTGACGCCGAGTTCCTCGTAGGCCTCGAGGTCGATATCCTCGTTCCAGAACTCGCACTGTTTTCGTACCTCCGCGAGAAGGCCGTGAAGATGGATGAGCTCCTGCTTCTTCATGAGTAACAGTCCTTTGCTACCGGAGGTTTATATTACTATCTTGAGTCACGTTACCATGGGACTTCGCGTATTCGACGGCTACGAGGCGTAGACGGGTCTTTTCGGGTTATCGATCGGGAAGGTTCTGCCCGCCGGCTCGGGACGATTCTGCCGGCCAGATCGGAATGATTCCGTCTTCGCGCGCTCGACGAGCGGGGATTATTGGAACTGTTTGACGGCCTCGAGATCACGCTCCGTTCGCATGAACTCCGTCAGCCGACGGGTCGCGTGGCAGTCGGGACAGCTGAAATTAGAGCGGAGATCCTGCAAATCCGCGGGGTTGTCCTGCCACTCCTTGGTGCACTCCGGACAGACGAGTCTGACGAACGCATCCACCATGGACTCTCGTACACGCGGCCGGGTTAAAAACGTACGTGGCGAGCAACGCGCCACGCGTGGCGAGAAACACGTCACTGCGCGGGCCGCCGCGACGGAGATCGAGACGGCGGTCGCGGCGGCTCGGCGAAGCTATTCGGAGGGAAAAGAGTCGAAAGAGTAACCGAGAATCACAGATCGGAAAACCGTCCGGAGAGAATCTCGTCTGTCGCGGGCGCCGGTGGGAGCGTCCGGTGCCCCCCGGCGTCTCAGGCCGCCACTCCCTCGCTCGCTTCGAGGAGCTCTTTGTACCGGTTCCGGATGGTGACCTCGCTGATGTCGGCGACCTCCGACACCTGGCTCTGTGTCACCTTCTCGTTCGAGAGGAGCGCGGCCGCGTACACCGCGGACGCGGCGAGCCCGACCGGTGACTTCCCGCTCGTGATGCCGGACTCCTTCGCGCCGTCGAGGAGCTCGCGGGCAAGCCGCTGCGTCTCCTCGGAGAGCTCCAGCCGCGAGACGAACCGCGGGACGTAGCTCTCGGGGTCAGCGGGCTGGACGCGGAGGCCGAGCTCGCGGATGACGTAACGGTACGTCCGGGTGAGCTCCATCTTGTCGACGCGGGAGACGGCGGTGAACTCGTCCAAGCTCCGCGGGTTCCCCACCTGCCGGGCGGCCGCGTACAGCGAGGCAGTCGCGACGCCCTCGATGGAGCGGCCGGGGAGCAGGTCCTCGCTCAGCGCGCGGCGGTAGATGACCGACGCGGTCTCGCGGACGTTGTCCGGGAGGCCGAGCGCCGAGGCCATGCGGTCGATCTCGCCCAGCGCCTGCTTGAGATTCCGTTCCTTGGAGTCGCGGGTGCGGAACCGCTCGTTCCAGGTGCGGAGCCGCTGCATCTTCTGACGCTGGCGGCTGGACAGCGACTTGCCGTAGGCGTCTTTGTCCTGCCAGCCGATGTTCGTCGAGAGCCCCTTGTCGTGCATCATGTTCGTCGTCGGGGCGCCGACGCGGGACTTGCTGTCCCGCTCGCCGGAGTTGAACGCGCGCCACTCCGGCCCGCGGTCGACCGAGTCCTGCTCGACGACGAGCCCGCAGTCGTCACACACCGTTTCGCCGTGCTCCGTATCACTGATGAGGCTCCCGCCGCACTCCGGGCAGGTCGTGGTCCGCTCCGCCGCCGTCGACTCCTCTTCGGCCGACTCCGTCTCGACCGCTCGGTTCCGAGTCGTTCGCTCTTGTTCCGTTTCTCCGCCGTAGTCTCGCGTGCGTGTTTCTGTCATGGGTTCTCTCCGATCGAACTCCCGAACAAAATACTGGTGTCGGGCGCGCCGATTCGTTAACCAATAGTAAGTCTCGAGAGTATATAAATGTATTGTGTGGTTTGTTACCATGAATCTCGGTAAAACCCCTCTAGAGGTTCGAAGACGACCGTTTCCACCCCGGCCGGTTCACGAGAATATCGAAGGATCGCTCACGAAAACGTGGCTGACTTATATAAATGTCTCCGAGGCGGTCGTCGCCGCCGGTTCGACCTTCGATCCGCTACCGGCTCCGACTCACCGGGAACGCCACGCGGTCGGGCGCGTCGTTGAACCGCTCGAGGATCCGCTCGTACAGCCGGTTTTTCACGCGCTGTCCCTGACGCGGGTGGGTGAGGTAGCGCACGCGGAGCTCCACCCACGACTCGCCCTGCGTCACGTTCACCGTCGGGCGGTCGTGCACCTCCAGCTCCACCGGCGTCTCGGCGAGCGCCTCTCGGTACGCCGCGATGCCGGCGGCCATCTCGTCGCCGAGCAGGTCGCTCGCCTCCTCGGCCATCACCTCTCGCGCGAAGTCAAGGTCGGTCTCGTAGGCGACCTGAATCCCGATCTCGTTCCACACGTAGGGGGAGCCGCCCCCGCCGAAGTTGACGACGTTCGAGGAGAGCACCACGCTGTTGGGCACCGTCACCACCCGCCCGGAGGGCTGGTTCGTCGTGACGAGCTCACCGTTGATCTCCCACAGCGTCGTCACGAGGAAGTCGACCCCGATCACGTCCCCCTTCGCGTCGTCGATCCGGACGCGGTCGCCGACGCCGTACGGCTGTTTCACCGTGATGTACACCCACGCGATGAGCGAGAGGAGCGGCTGCTGGAGCGCGAACGTGACCGCGAAGCCGATGACCCCGAGCGAGAACAGGAGTCCGAGCCAGTTCTCGGTCAACACCGCGAGCGTCGCGACCGTCCCCACGAAGCCGAAGACGAGCCGGAGGAGGTTGCGCGTGTTGTACGCGCGCCGCTTGTTCGCCGATCGCATCAACACCCCGACTGCGAGGCGGTACGACCCGTACAAAAGCGCCCCCACCGCGAAAACGAGCAGCGCCCGGCCGACGACGAGCGTCGCGGAGTAGCCGATCAGGTCGGGCCACCCGTCGAGGACGCCGGTGGTCCCCACCACCGTCCCGAGGACGGCGGCGACGACGCCGAGCGCGACGGCGCCGAGCGCGATTGGGCGTTTCACGCTCGTGGGTCGCGGCCGACCGGCAAAACGGTTGTGACCCGCCAGCTGCCCCTCGTCGGCCACGGTGCGCCGCCAGTCCTTGTCGACGCGTGGGGCCTACTCCCCGTCGACCGCGGCCCGCGCCACGGCTCCCGCCAGCACCTCGGTCGCGGCGGCGCAGTCCTCCCAGTCGGTCCACTCTCGGGGGTTGTGTGAGATCCCGTCTCGCGAGGGCGCGAACAGCAGGGAGGCGTCGGTGACGCGGGCGACGCGCATCGCGTCGTGCGCCGCGCCGGAGTGGAGGTCGATCGCGGTCCGCCCCGCGTCGGCCGCGGCGGCGTGGGCGGCCTTCCGGAGACGGTCGCTCATCGGCGTGGGCGCCACGTTGAAGGGGCGCTCGAACGCGGTCTCGACGCCGCGCTCGCGCTCCAGGCGGGCGAGCGCCTCGCGAGCGGCCGCGACGATCGTCTCCATCGACTCGGCCTCGACGTCCCGCACGTCGACGCCGGCCTCGACGCGCCCGGGGACGACGTTCGTCGCGTTCGGTGAGACGGAGAGCGACCCGACGGTGCCGACCGCGGAGGCGCTCAACTCGTCGACGACCGCGTTCGCGGCCGCCTCCACGTCGAGGACGAACTCGCTCGCGGCCGCGAGCGCGTCGGTCCGGTCGCCCATCGCGGTCGCGCCGGCGTGGTTCGCCTCACCCTCGATCCGCACCTCGCAGTGGGTGATCCCGGTGATCGTCGTCACCACGCCGGCGTCGGCGTCCGCCGCCTCTAGGACGGTGTCCTGCTCCACGTGGAGCTCGTAAAAGGCCGCCCAGTCCGCGGGGTCGATCGCGTCGTCGCCGCGGTAGCCGATCCGGTCGAGCGCCTCGCCCAGCGTCTCGCCGGCGTCGTTCTCGAGCGCGAGCGCGTCCTCGGCGTCCGTCACGCCGGTCGCCACCGCCGAACCGAGCAGGCCGTCCCCGAAGGTCCCGCCCTCCTCCTCGGTGAAGCTGACGACGCCCACAGGGCGCGACGGTTCGACCTCCGCCTCCTGTAACGCGCGCACGGCCTCAAGCGCGGCGTACGTTCCGAGCGGGCCGTCGAAGATCCCGCCCTCGGGGACGCTGTCGAGGTGGCTCCCGCTCACGGCGGGGGCGGCCGTCGGGTCCGCGGAGTCGGGGACCCACGTCCCGAGGACGTTCCCGACCGCATCGACGGCGACGTCGAGGCCGGCCGCCTCCATGCGTTCCACCAGCCGGTCTCGGGCGGCGCGGTTCGCCTCGCTCCCGGTCGGATTCGTCCGCCCGTGTTTCGCCGGGTCGTCGTACTCGACTCGACCGAACGCCGCGTTCGCCTCGATGTCCGCACGGAGGCGGTGGGCGTCGACTGGCAGGTTCATACGGAGTAAGGGGACCACCGGACCAAAACGGTGTGGTCGGCGGAGACCGCGGGACTGCGGGCGAACCCCAAAGACTCTTGTCGCGGCCGCGAATGGATCCGCCCGATGTCCCCGATACTGCTTCAAGAGGCGCTGGCCGGCGGGATCGCCCTCCTGTTCGGTCTGCTGGTGCTGCTCGTACAGATCGGAATCATCATCTGGATCTACACGGACGCGCAGCAGCGCAGCGACCAGCCCGCGTTCCTGTGGGCCATCGTCGCCTTCCTCGCGCCGCTGCTCGGGCTCGTGCTGTACTTCATCATCGGTCGGAACCGATAGCCGTCTACACGCCCCGCAACAGGCTCGTCGCACCGACCGTTTCTGCGACCACCCACGCGATAAACAGGAGGTACGCGACCAGCAGCACCGACGACTCTCGTTCGGTGAGCGACAGGTCCGTCCGGAGCGCCGCGAACAGCAACACGGTCGCGACGGTGAGCACGCCCAGCATCGGGACGGCGGTCGAGAAGTTCACGTCGACGCTCCCGACGATCAACACCCCGACCGGGATGGCGACGAGCAGGTCGAACGTGTTCGACCCCAGCACGTTCCCGAGGCTCGTCCCGCCCCGCCCTTCGCGCGCCGTCCGGACGCTCACGAGGGCGTCCGGGAGGCTCGTCGCCGCCGCGACGATCGTGACGCCGGCGAGGAACTCCGGCACACCGAACGCCGACCCGAGCGACTCGACCGACGCGACCAGCCGCTCGACGGCGACGCCGATGACGAGCAACCCGGCCGCGAGCTTCCCCCACTCGCGCCGGATCGATACCCCTTCCCGGATCCGATCGATCCCCGCGTCGTCGACGTCTTGGTACTGGATGAACAGGTAGAGCCCGTACAGCATCAGCGGGATCGCCGCGACGGGCCGAGTCAGTTCCCCGACGATCGGGTCCGACGAGACGGGGAAGTAGATGACCGCGAGCGAGAAGGTGACGACGAGCGCCGACACGGCGATCATGTAGAACTGCGCCTCCTTGTACACGATCGCGCGACTGGCCTCGAGGTCGTCGGCGGCGCCGAACCCGGAGAGCCCCGGAATGACGAGGATGTTGAAGATCGCGGAGCCGACGAGCGCCCCCACGCCCATGTCGAATATCCCGGTGGCCGCGGTGACGACGACGCTCGCGAACTCCGGGAAGCTCGATCCGACGGCGACGACGATCGACCCCTGTACCACCGCCGGCAACCCGTAGTATCCCGAGAGCGTCTCCGCGGCCTCCTCCAGCCAGCTGCTCCCGATCCAGATGGCGCCGGTCGCGACAGCGATCACGGCGAGGTGGAGGACCGACCCGTCCGAGAGGCCCCAACCGAGCATCGGCCTACCGCACGTGGCGTCCGGCGAGGTCCCACAGCCGGTCGGCGACGGCGTCGTCGAGCGCGTCGCGGGTCACGCGCCACTCCCAGTTGCCGTCGATCGTCCCCGGCTCGTTGAACCGCGCCTCGCTGCCGAGCCCGAGCAGGTCCTGCACCGTCGTCATCGCGAGCACCGCCTCGGAGCCCCACACCTCGTCGATGATCTCCCACTCGACCTCGCGGTCGCCGTCCGCGCCGACGTTGTACCGGAAGCAGTCGCGCTGCCGCTCGGGGAGGTCCTCGAAGTAGCCGACCCACGTGTCCGTGTCGTGGGTCGACGTGTAGCCGACGACGCCCTCGGGGTAGTGCATCGGCTGGTACGGGTTCCCCTCCTGACACCAGTCGGCGTACTGCGGGACGCGCATCCCCGGGAAGCCGAACTCGGCCATCAGCTCGTCCATCGCCGGCTCCTCGAAGCCGAGGTCCTCGGCGATAAAGGGCGTCTGGCCCAGCTCGCGCTCCACCGTCTCGAACAGGTCGCGGCCCGGCCCCGCCCGCCACTCGCCGGCCGCCGGGTCGTCGCGGTCGGCCGGGATCGCCCAGTACTTCACGAACCCGAGGAAGTGGTCGAGCCGCGCCACGTCCGCGAGGTCGAACAGCCGGCGGAACCGGGCGATCCACCAGTCGTAGTCGCGCTCGGCGAGCCGCTCCCAGTCGTAGACGGGGTTCCCCCAGCGCTGTCCGTCGTCGCCCGGGTTCGGCGGGACGCCGGCGACCGCGGTCGGGCGGTTCGACTCGTCGAGCCGGAACGCCTCCGGGTTCGCCCACACGTCCGCCGAGTCGAGCGCGACGTAGATCGGCACGTCGCCGACGATCGAGACGCCCTCCTCGGCCGCGACGGCCCGCATGTCGCGCCACTGCCGGTCGAACGTCCACTGAACGAACTCCCGGAACCGGACCTCCGTCGCGTGTCGCTCGCGAGCCTCCGCGAGCGCCTCGGGGTCGCGCGTCCGGAGCGGCTCCGGCCACTCGACCCAGGTGTCCTCGTCGCGGGCCTCGGAGAGCGCCCGGAACAGCGCGTAGTCGGCGAGCCACGGCTCGCGCTCGCGGAAGGCGTCGAGGTCGGCTTCCGCCTCCTCCCCGGCCTCCTCGTCGAACCGCTCGAAGGCGGTGCGCAACAGCGGGAGCTTGTACTCCCGAACCGCAGCGTAGTCGACCCTGTCGGTCGGGAACTCCGGCGCCGGTTCGAGGTCGGCCTCGTCGAGCCAGCCGTCGGCGGCGAGCCCGTCGAGGTCGATCAGGAGCGGGTTGCCGGCGAACGCCGACGGCGACTGGTACGGCGACTCCCCGGCGCCGTCCGTCGTCGGGCCGACCGGGCAGATCTGCCAGTAGTCGACGTCGGCGTCACCGAGGAACGAGAGGAACGCGGCGGCGCCGTCCCCGAGATCGCCGATCCCGTGCCGTCCCGGTAGCGAGGTGACGTGACAGAACACGCCGGCGGAGCGATCGAATCGCATGCGTCTCCCTGCGATCCCCACCGACTCAAGCGTTGCGTCCGGCGGGGGTCTCGGGCGTCGCGGCCGGGCGGCCGGTTCAGTCGTCGCGGTCCGCCCGCCACACGACCGCGTCCGCGGTCTCGAGCGTGACGGGGCCCGCGTCGTCTCCGACCGCCGCGTTCGCGTCGGGCGCGGCGAGGGCGACGGCCCAGTCGAGCGCTCCGTCCGGATCGCCGCCTCCGTCGCGCTCGGCCGTCACGCCGAGGTCGTCGAGGACGTTCGTCGGCGACAGTTCGACGGGGGTTCCCTCCACGTTGCAGGCGACGAGCAGCGCCTCGTCCCCGTCGGGATCGCGTCTGAGCGCCTGGTACACCACGGTCCCCTCCGTCGGATGCCGGTAGCCGAACGCCTCGCCGCGGCTCGGATCGACGTCGCGTCGGAGCCAGGGCCGCGCCTGCCGGAACTCGCGGACTCGGCGGTCGAACGCGGTCCGCGCGTCGCCCTGGTCGTCTTCCCACCGGTCCAAGACGAGGTACTCGGCCACGTCGGCGCTCCACGCGAACGAGAACGCCCGCAGGTCGGTCGCGGCGAGCGCGTCGCTGGAGGCGGCGTCGCCGCGACCGCCCTCCGCGAGCGGCGTCCCCTTGACGGACAGCAGCTCCGCGATGAGGTCGAGGTCGTAGTCCGTCGCGTCGATCAGGGCCGCCAGCGTCGTGACGAACTCCTTCAGTTCGGCGCGCGTCTCGAATCCGAGCTCTTTCAGCCGCGGGAACGCGGCGCGCTCGCCGTACGCCCCCTCCGGCACGTGCCAGTCGATCCACGGCGCCTCCTCGGCGACGACTTTCACGTTCCACGTCGGGTCGGTGTCCCGGACGAACCCCCACGGCGCCCGGTAGTTCGCGTGGAGGAAGTCCATCGGGACGCCCGGCATCGCGACGTGGAACCAGACCAGCGCGGCGGGGCTGTCGTACGCCTCGCGGATCGTCTCCGGCGGCGAGTCGGCGAGGTACGGGTTGATCAGCGCGCCGCTCCAGTCGTCGGTCACCTCGACCTGCGAGCCGCGCCGCAGCGTGTCGTGGTTCGCGACGCCGGTGATCCACTGGCTTCCCATCTCGCCGACTTCGCGCATGCGCCACCACTTCGTCACCCAGAACGTCAGGAGCGCTGGCTTGTTGTGCGCGAACGTCACGGGCGACCACTGGAACGCGTGCGGGTGCCGGTCGATCAGCGTCCGGTACGTCGACGCCAGCTCCCAGTCCTCGCGCGGCCACGGTCGGCCGTCCTCGTAGATCATCCAGGGGCGGAACTCGGTCCCGGCGACCTCGTGTGTCATCCGGTCCATCTCGGCGAGGAACGCGTCGTCGTGGACCTGCTCGCCGGTCTCCTCGTCGTGGTAGGTGAAGTCCTGCGCGCCGTCGATGCGGATCCCGTCGGCGCCGAAGTTCGCCTTCCGGCGCTGGAGTTCGAGGAGGATCGCCCGCACCACGGGCTGTCGGTAGTCTAAGTGGAGCCCGTACATCCCCGGCCCCTCGAAGAAGGGGTCAGGGAGCAGCTCCGCCGCGGCCTCGTCGGCGTGCCCGAGTGCCACGTCGAAGACGACCCGGATCGGGTCGGGCATCGCGTGGCAGGCGGCGATGAGGTCGACGAGTTCGTCGGGGCGCCCCGTCTCCAGTATCGCCGGGTTCGCGGCCGAGAAGGCGCTCACGACGACGTCGTACCCCCAGTTGGTCTGGTCCGGGCGCTCGACGCCGACGGTCACGCGCTCCGCGTCGCGTTCGCGGTCGAGGCCGCCGTCCGGCGTTTCGCTGTCGACGCCGCCGGGGCGCCAGTACCACTGCCGCCCGTACGCCTGCGTGAGCGGCTCGACGGGCATGAGTTGGACCGCGTCGTACCCGACGTAGTTGCGCTCGTGGGGGGCGAGCGGGTCGCCGGCGCGGAGCTTCTCCCCGATCGCTTCGAACCGCTCCGCGAGCGCCGCGAGGGACCCGCGCTCGGTCGACGTGCCGGGGTGGATCTCCAGCATGCTCGTCGCGGGGTCTATCCGCGGGAGCCCGTCGTCTTCCGTCGTCGGGAGCGCCTCGTCGCCGGTCCCGAGCGAGGCGAAGTGGTCGCGGTCGGGCCGCGTCGCATCTAAGCGCGGCCAGTCGTACGCCTCGGCGGGCGCGAACGCCCCGAACGGGACCGAGTACGCGAGCGGGTCACGGACCGTCTCCCACTCGTCGTCCCCGTCGGGCGTTCGGTACGCGAGCTGGTAGAGCGCGCCGAGCCGGTCGCGGGTCCCAACGGGGATCCCCTCGACGGCGACCCAGTGGAACTCGCCGTCGCGCTCGACCGGGAGCCGGTCGACGCGGAACGCGACCTCGCGGAGGTCGTCGCGGCCGGGGTCTATCGTCGCTTCCCCCCGCTGGTCGTCTCCGTTCTCGTCGTCCGACAGGGGCGTGAACAGCTCGAGTCGCACGTCTTCGACCGAAACCCCGGCGTCGACGAGGTCGGGCGTCCAGAAGCCGAAGGCGACGCCCGCCGGCGGGTCGGTCGCCGGGTCCGCGTCCGCCCCCCGGATCGGGTGCGCGCCGAGCCGTTCGGCGATCGATTTGGCCGCCTCGAACCGACCGTCGGCGGCGTCGCGGTCGGCCCGAGCCCGCTCGACGAGCGCGGCGGTCCGCTCCGGGAGGACCGCGAACCCAGATCCCTCGGAGGCGCTCCCGCCGCTCATTCCTCCGTCTCTCGGACGATCGCGACCTCGTCGGCGCGGATCCGCTCGGTCCCCTCGCCGTCGGTGACGACGCAGCGCTCGTCGGTGACGAGGTCGCGGTCCGCGTGGGCGGCGTCGACGGCGACGCTCGCCTCGTCGGGCGCGAAGTTGAGGACGACGATCAGCGACTCGTCGTCGGTTGAGCGGCGGAACGCCACCACGTCGTCGGGGTGGATGTTCCCGCTGGCGACGATCGGCCGCTCGTCGAGGTCGCCGCTGGCGACGTGGTACCCGACGCGTTCGAGGTCGCCCTCGGGACCGAGCGCCGGGTGGTCGGCGCGGGTCGCGAGCAGGCGCTCGTAGCGCTCCCTGACCTCGTCGCGCGCGTGCTCCCACGCGATCGCGTCGCGGCGACCGCGCTGGCCGATCTCCTGGCCGGCGTACACCATCGGCACGCCGGGCAAGGTGAACGTCGCGGCGCCGGCGGCGGCCGCGGCGGCGTCCCCGCACTCGACGCGGTAGCGCGTCTCGTCGTGGTTCTCGATGTACTGGAGGAAGCCGGCGTGGTCGGGGAACCCGATCTCCGCGCGCTGGTCGATCGCGTCGAGGACGGTGCTGGCGGGCTCGGCGCCGCGGCCGACCTGCCGGAGCTGGAAGTACAGCGTCGCGTCGAAGTGGACGTCGAACATCCCCTCGTGGAAGCCGGGGATGTACGGGATCGTCTCGTCCATCAGCAGGAACTCGCGGTCCTTCGCTTTCACCCGGTCGCGGAGCTCGCGCCAGAACGAGTCGGGCACGGCCCACGCCATGTCGCAGCGGAACCCGTCCACGAGCGGCGCCCACTCGTCGATCACGTCGAGCAGGAACCGGCGCACGTCGAGGTTCGCGTGGTTCAGGTTCGCGATCAGCTCCCAGTCGAAGTAGGTGCCCGGCTCGCCGGACTCCTGCCACTCGAAGCGGTCGCGGTACGGGGAGTCGGGGTTCTGATACGCGTCTCGGAACCACTCGTGGTCGCGCGCGGTGTGGTTGGCGACGAAGTCGAACAGCACTCGCATCCCGTTGTCGTGGGCGGTCTCGACGAGCGCCTCGTAGTCGTCGCGGTCGCCGAGGTCCTCGGCGACGTCGAAGAAGTCGACAATATTGTAGCCGTGCGGCTTCCCGTCGTGCTGGAGCACGGGGGTGAGCCACAGCGTGTCGACGCCGAGCTCGGCGATCCGCGGGATCCGCTCCGCGATCTCCTCGAACGCCTCCCCCTCGTCGGCGTCGGCGAACGTCCGGACGTACACCTCGTAGACGGTCGCGTCCGTCGTCCACTCGGGCGGCTGGTTGAGCCGGACGGTCTCGAAGGCGGGTCCGTCGGCGCCGGTCGGGACGGCCAGGTCCGGGTCTGTTGGCTCGACCTCGTCCGCGGCCGTGAGGCCGCTCCGATCGACGCGCTCGACCGCGACCGCGTCCGCGACGCTCACCCGCTGTTCGCGTCCCGGCTCACGGGCGACGGCGACGCCGTGGACGCGGAGGCGGTCCGGCACGGTGTCGGCCGGGATCCGGATCTCGCGCCCGTCGTCTGAGGTCCGGAGCCCGTCTCGGGGATTCCGTCGCCCCTCCGCGACCGCCTCCTCGACGTCGCGGTCGTCGACGACGACGGTGACGGCCAGGTCCGACGCCTCGAGGTCGGACTCGGGGTTCGGCGTCGGCGTCGCCCGGACGACGACCTCGGCGCTCTCGCTGCCTTCGTCCCCGTCCTCGACCGTCGCGTCGAGCAGGACCCGCGGGCGGCCGACGCCCTCGCGGGCGCGCTCGGCGCCGTAGTCGATTCCGGCGTGGTCGGCGTCGCGGTCGCGGATCGCCGTGCCGCTGCCGCCGGCGACGTCGACGCCCTCGTAGCTCGACGCGAACGCGCGTACCGTCAGGAGGTGGTCGCCGTCGGGCGCGTCGAGGCCGATCCGGTACCGACCGGGGACGTCCGGCGTGAAGTCAGTCACGGCCGCCTCGCCGACCGTCGCCTCGCTGTCCGGCGGCGCGTCGGCCACGCGCCACTCGTACTCCGCCTCGGGGTTCGGGTCCCGCGGCGCCAGCTGCGTCGTCTCCCCGGTGGGAAGGAACCGGGGGGGTCCAGGGTGGTGCATGTGCCACCCATCGGCACCCGGGGTATTCGTTGTTGCCCTTCGCCGAACCGCGGCGAGACCGGTCGGTCGCCTCGTTCGTCAAGGCTTTTACCGAGGGTATCGCAAAGCGACTATGCGACTGCGAACCGCTCTCACGGAGCACGAACGTCGGCGCGGCGAGCGCTATCCGGCGGAGCGTCCCACGACCGCCGGCGCGTTCACGGGCGACGACGGCCGTCTGGTCCACGTCGGGCCCGACGGCACCGTCCACGACTGTTCGTACTCCCTGTCGGGAGTCGGCGGGGCCGACCGGCTCCGAATGGGCATCACGGCCGGACGCGGCGTCCGCTGGTTCGACGACCTCACGACGACGCGACAGCACTACGACGGCGACACGCCGCTCGTCGAGACCGAGTACGACGCGGGCCGGTACACGATCCACCAGTTCGATCTCGTCGTGAGCGACACGCACCTCACGCACGTCGAGCTTCGCGGTGCCCCGCCCGCAGGCGCCGAACTCGTCGCCGCCTGCGCGTTCTCGCCGGACATGGTCGAGGGGCGCGTCGGCAACCTGGTCCACGACGGGGCCGGCCCGAACGACGGGAGCGTCGTCGAGGTGTACCACCGGAGCGAACACGACTTCCTCACGGCGTCGACCGGGCTCTCGGCGGCGCACGGCCAGCGGCTCCGCACGATCACGGAGCTGCTCGGCGAGGACGAGAACGGGTTCCCCCACCGCGGGGAGATCGACCAGCGCGAGGACTCGCGGCTCACCCCCGACGTCGTCGTCCGGGCGCCCTTCGAGCGCGACGGGCGGAGCGAGCGCGTCACGCTGGCGAGCCGAGCGGTCGTCGACCGCCGGGAGACCCGCGAGACGGGCGACGACGCGATGGACGCGCTCACCGACGGCCCCGACCGCCAGCGACGGATCGAGGAGCTCTCTCGGATCGCGACCGCCTACCCCGACGCCGCCGACCTCCGGGAGGCCGCCGACGGGCGCGGGCCGACGGTGCCCGAGGACGTGCCGCGACGCGGCGTGATCGCCAGCGACCTCCGCGCCCTCGACCTGCTGACGGCCGAGTCCGGCGCCCGGATCGCCGCCCCCGAGTTCGACCCCTTCTACTCGACCTCCGGCGGCTACGGCTACACCTGGTTCCGCGACGAGGCGGAGACCGCCTCGGCGCTCCTGAGCGCGAGCGAGGAGATCGACCTCGACGCCGACGAGGAGCTGCTCGCGACCGCGTCGTTCCTGTGTCGCACGCAGGACGCCGACGGCTCGTGGCCCCACCGCGTCTGGGCCGACTCGGGGAAGGTCGCCCCCGGCTGGGCGAACGCCCGGATCGAGGGCGCGAACGGGACGCCCAGTCCGAACGACCAGCTCGACCAGCCGGCCTCCGTGGTCGCGTTCCTCGCCCGGCTCCGTCGCACCACCGACCTCCCCGAGGAGTGGCGCGATCGGATCGACGCGACGATCGCCGACGCGGTCGCCTTCCTCCGGGAGACGACCGAGGCGGACGGGCTCCCGCGTCGGTGCCAGAACTGCTGGGAGAACGCCCTCGGGCGGTTCACGCACACCGGCGCGGCGTACCTCCGCGCGTTCGCCGCGGTCGCCCGGGCCCCGGTCGACGACGAGACGCGCGTCGCGGCGGCCGCGGCGGCCGACGACGCGCTCGCCGGACTCGACGACCGCTGGAATCCGGACATCGGTCGGTTCCCCCAGCGCGAGAGCGAGGAGAGCCGCGACGACCGCGCGGACGCCAGCACGTTCGCGCTCGCGAGCGCGACTGTCGAGTACGCGGCGCTGCGCGAGGAGCGCGCGGACGTCGACGGCGCGGTCACCGACGGCGCCGGCGCGACGGTCACCGCGGCCGACTTCAACGCGTTCCTCGACAGCGTGCGGACCCACGTCCGGAACTCGATCGAGACGCTCCGTCGCGAGACGGCCGACGTCGAGGGACTCGTACGGTTCACCGGTGACGACTGGCGCACGGCCGAGCAGGGGGCCGCGAAGGTGTGGTCGATCGCGACGCTGTGGGGCGCCACGGCCGCGGCCGAGCTCGGCGGGCTCGTCCGCGAGCGGGGCGGCGACGCCGACGAGCTGTTCGGGTCGGCCCGCGAGCTGTACTCGCTGTGCGAGCCCGACGGGCACTTCGTCAACGACGCCGGGCTCTTCGCCGAGCAGGCGTTCGACGACGGCGACCTCGACAGCGCGACGCCGATCGGGTGGTCGCACGCGCTCCGGATCGAGGCCACGGTGACGCTCGCGAAGTACGGCGCGCTCCCGGTCCCGCACGACCGGCCGACCGGGCCGGACGAGGCGCCCCACTGGACGACCGGCCGGAAGTTCGGCGTCGGCACGCCCGCCGACCACCAGGCCGACGACCCGGTCCCGGTCTGGTTCACGCTCACCGAGGGGGCGCTCACCGAGGCGCGGTTCCCGCGGATCGACGTGATGAACGTCCGGACGTTCGACTTCCTCGTCGCCGACCCGGAGACGGGGCACACCGTCCGGACGTTCGACGAGACGAGCCACGTCACGACGACGGAGACGGTGGAGCGCACGACGGAACCGACCGTCGGCGACGCGCTGGCGTACACGCAGACGATCCGAGAGAGCGGCGACGGCCACGGCCACGAGTGGACGCTGACCGTCGAGTACGCGGTCGACACCGACGGGGACGCCGTCCTCGCAGACGTCGACTTCGAGGGCGAGCGGGAGTACGACGTGTACGCCTTAGTCGACACGACGATCACGAACGTCGGGACGAACGACCGCGGCGACCGCGTCGAGAGCGCCGACGGCTACCATCTGGTCGCGCGCAACGACGACGCGGACGAGCGGGGCACGGGGAAGCTCGTCGACGACGACGGCGACTCCTTCGAGGTCGCGCTCGCGCTCGCGAGCGAGAGCCGGTTCGAGTGGGCGAGCACGCTGTTGGCCGGCGGGCACGAGGCCGAGGGCCTGTTCGCCGAGGGGGAGCGCGGCCCCGGCCTGACTGAGGCCAGCGGCAACGTCGTGCTCGCCGGGCTCGTCGGGAGCGGAACCGCCGTCTCGGAGACGGTCGCGCTCGGTTTCGCCGAGGAGGCGGACACCGACGCCGCGCTCGACGAAGCGAAGAACGCCATCTCCCGCGGCTTCGACGACGTCGCCGACTCCTACATCGAGACGTGGCGCGACTGGCTGTCGGGCCGCGAGTTCCCCGACTCGGTGACAGGCGACGCGGAGCTGGCGGCGCAGTACCGCTTCGCGCTCATGACCCTCGCGGCCGTCGAGGACAAGCGCCACGACGGCGCGGGGATCGCCAGCCCGTCGGTGCCGTGGGGCGAGACGGAGTACGCCGCCGAGGACCGCGGCTACGGCTACAACTTCGTCTGGTCGCGCGACCTCTATCAGGTGTTCACGGCGCTGATCGAGGTCGGCGAGGTCGACCGCGGCGCCGAGGCGCTCGCGTACCTCTACAACACCCAGCAGGACGACGACGGCTTCCTGCCGCAGAACACCTACATCGACGGCCGCACCCGCTGGGGCGGCGAGCAGATGGACAACATCGCGTTCCCGTCCGTGATGGCGTGGCAGCTGTACGAGCACGGGGTCGCCCCCGACGACGCCGACTACACCTACGACCAGGTCCGGCGGTCGCTCGGCTATATCGCGGCCAACGGCCCGGAGACGGCCCAGGAGCGCTGGGAGGAGGAGGCCGGCTTCTCGCCGTCGAGTATCGCCGCCGAGATCGCCGGGCTCGTCTGCGGCGCCGCCCTCGCGCTCGCGGAGGCCGACCGGATCGAGTCGGGCGGCGGGGCGGTGGGCGTCTCGGACGACGACCTCGCCCCCGACGCGCTGCGCGCCGACGCGCTCGCGTGGCTCGGGCTCGCCGACGACTGGACGGAGCGCGTCGAGGAGTGGTGCGCGACGTCGACGGGGACCGAGCGCCACGCCGAGACGCCGTACTACCTCCGGGTCACCGCCGACGGCGACCCCGAGTCCGGGCGGCCGCGGACGATCGCCAACGACGGGCCGACCTACGACGAGCGGGAGATCGTCGACGGCGGCTTCCTCGAGCTCGTCCGGCTCGGCGTGAAGCCGGCGGACGACGAGACGGTGCGGAACTCCGTTTCCGTCGTCGACGACTCGATCCGCGTCGACACGCCGTACGGCCCCGCGTGGTACCGCTACGTCGGCGACGCCTACGGCGAGATCGCCACCGGCGACCCGGGCGCGCCGTGGGCCGGCACCGGCGACGGCCGCGGGCGACTGTGGCCGATCTTCACCGGCGAGCGCGGCGAGTACGAACTCCGCGCCCGCGCCGACGGCCCCGACGCCTTCGGCGGCACGGACGAGGACGCCCTCGAACCCGACGCCCTGCTCGAGACGATGGCCGGCTTCGGCAACTCCGGGCGGATGCTCCCGGAGCAGGTGTGGGACCGCGAGCACCCGACCGACTACGGCTGGGAGTTCGGCGAGGGAACCGGGGGGGCGACCCCGCTCGCGTGGTCGATGGCCGGCTACATCCGGCTCGCGCACGGCGTCGACGCGGGCGAGCCGGTCGAGACTCCGACCGTCGTCCGGGAGCGCTACGTGGAGCGCGACCGGCCCGCGGGCCCCGAACTCACCGCCGCCGTCGAGCACGCGGGCGAGGAGCTCGTGATCTCGGGCGAGACGGCCGGCGACGCGGTCGCGGTGTACACCGCCGACGGCTCGACGCTGGCGACACCCGACGACGGCGAGTACGAGGTCCGACTCGACGCCGACCTCGACGCCGACACAGTGGTCGTCGCCGCGGCGACCGGTGACGACACGGACGCCGCACTTGCCGACTTCGGCGGCACCGGCACGTCTGTCGAGCGGCTGCGGCTATAGGCGGATCGCGGTATTTCGTTCTGTTGGAACCTCGACAAGTGGGATGATGCAACAGCCGTGCTGAGTAGAGGGCGCGAATGTGGTACGGACCGGAGCCGACCCGCGAGAGGGTGATCGGTCAGTACACACCATCTCGCGTTTGTCTGTTTCAGGAAGTCTCTAAAATCTCATACTATTCAAAAATCAGGAAATGAACGCTCGGTTCGTCTGAATGCACCGATTTGAATCGATCTGTACACCGGGTGAATCAGTGCCGGTGCAAAGTGTGTTGTCGCGAAGTGTCTCCGTTCCACAGCGAACGTCCCGGTCCGCGTTCGGTTTCAGACAACGAGAGGACGTGATATGATAGTACTAATACGAAATTTTAAATATGCTTATATATTCACGGAGCGTTAGAGGGCTGTGAGTAAAGGTAACATGTTCCAAAACGAGCTCTCGCGGCGAACCGTACTGCGGAGGGGTGCCATCCTCTCGACGTTCCTCGGACTTGGCGCGTTGACGATGACCGGTCAGACCGCGGCGATGAACAAGGCGGAACTGATCGAGTCTATGGCGAGTGAAGCCGGACTGAGCAAGGCGGACGCGAAGCGGGCGCTCGACGCGTTCACCCACGCGACGACGAGAGCCTTGGAGAAGGGCGACAGCGCCGTACTGGTCGGATTCGGATCCTTCAGTATTTCGAAGCGCTCCGCCCGGACGGGGCGGAATCCGAGTACGGGTCGAAATCCGAGTTCCCGAAACGGGCCTGCAGACGATTCGCCGGTGACGTTCGCCGTCTGCCCGGAGTTCGCGGCCGCCCTCGATCTCAACCCCGGCAAGGGCGACGAGGCCAGCGCCAAGTGTCGAGACGCCGACGTGGTGATCGACGCGGAGTACGTCGCGAGTGAAACGGAACGGGATCCGCGTGAGGGGCTATCGGAGGAGGACGCGAAGCGGGCGCTCGAGGCGTTCATCAACACGACGACGAAGGCCCTGAAAAAAGGAGATCGGATCTCGGTGGGTGGCGAAGAGGACGAGGATGAGGGGTTCGGCACGTTCAGCATCTCGAAGCGGTCTGCCCGGACCGGACGGAACCCGCAGACCGGAAAGGAGATCCAGATCGCGGCGAAGAAGGTGGTCAAGTTCAAGGCGGGCGCCGAACTCTCGAAGGCCGTCAACTAAGAACTCAGCGGCGTGTTACGATCGGCAGGATCGCGGGCGCGTTCATCACGCTGTTCTGAGTTGGAGCTATTGGCCGAAGTCAGCCGAGCGCGGTCACGTCGACCTCACGGGTCTCGTCGCCGACCGCGATCTCGACGACCGAGACGACCGACTCCCGCACGCGCTCGCGCCACGACTCGACGGCTTCCGCGTGGAGCTCGCGGCGCGTCTCGACGTCGGCGTCGGGGTGGTCCGCCGCCGTCTCGTCGACCTCCGGATACGGCGGAACGTCGGCGACGAGATCCCGCGGATCGACGCGGATCGGAGCGGGGGCGTCGCCGCTCTCGCCCTCACCGTCGACCTTCGGTGCGTCCGCGTCGAGGGCGTGCAGTCGGGCGCGCATCCGTCCGGAAAACGGGGGCGTCACGCGCAGGACGACCTCGCGGTCGCTCCTGAGGGTCGCTTCGAGCGCGCTCGCGACGTCCTCGCGGTGGACCGCGATGGAGCGGATCCGATCGGGACCGTCCGCGCCGCCGCCGGAGCCGCTCGCGTCGCCGTCAGTCATCGCCACTCGTCCACTCGGCGTCCGAGAGGGTGCGCTGGACGGCCTCCTCGCCGACGGCGCCGGCGAGGTGTTCGAAGCCGGCCCGGACGCCGCGGTCGCTCGCGTTCGCGACGAGCCGCGAGACGATGAACTCCGGCGTCGACTTGCCGACCGTGCCGAAGCGCGGCTGGTAGTCGACGCGCAGCTCCAGGTCGTTCGTGAGCCCCTCCGCGAAGATCCCGTCGATCCGGGCGGCGTCGGGGAGCGGGCTCAGGTCCTCCGCGAGGTGCGTGACGTACACGCCGAGCGCGCCGCGGTCGACCGTCAGCGTCACGAGCCCGTTTAAGAGGTCGGCTGCCCGCCCCGGCTCCGTGATCGCCTCGAACTCGTCGACGAGCATGAGCGTCCGCCCGTCCTCGACCAGCGGCGGGACCACGGACTTCAGCGTCGACTCCAGCACGCCGGCGTTAAAGGAGGCGTGGCGGCGGTGGAAGACGATCCGGTCGAACGCACCCACCTCCGCCGACTCGGCCGGCACCGGGATCCCCATCGACGCGAGCAGCGCGACCGCACAGACCGTCTCCAGGAGCGTCGTCTTCCCGCCCGAGTTCGCGCCCGTGAGGACGCTTACCCGGTCGCCCGTCGGCGGCGCGTCGACGCTCGCGACGCCGGCGTCGTCGTCGAGCGAGTGGGTCCCGACCGCGTACGACACCGGCTGGACGTCGCCGGCGATAAAGGGATTCCGCGCGTTCCGCACCGCGATCCCGTCGTCGACGAGGGTCGGCCGGACGAGGTCGTAGGCGGCCGCGAACCGCGCGAGCGAGAGCAGGAACGCGGCGTCCGAGACGGCGGAAACCGCGCGGGCGACGTGGCTCCCCGGCTCGTCGTCCGTCTCGTCTCTCCCCCGCTCGCCGTCCGCGGCGTCCCCGTCGTCTTCGCCGGTCGCTCGCACCCCGCCGATCCGCTCGCGGATGTCGGCGGCGACCGTCTCCTCGCGCTCCGCGACCGCCTCCTCCAGCTCCGCGACGAGGTCGCGGAGAGTGGCGGAGACGAAGTCGGCGGCGTCGAGCGCGTCGTCGGGCGCGACAGAGCGTACCGTCGCCGGGTCGACGCCGGTCTCGCTCGCGACGTGGTCGATCGTCGCGGCTTCCAGGGCCTCGAAGTCGCGCAGCGAGCCGTCCCTTACCGCGTCGAGCACGTCGAACGCGGAGTTCGCCAGCTCCTCGGCCGCGTCGAGCTGATCCCGCAGGCGGTCCAGCTCGTCGTCGGCGCCGCGGGCGACCTCGATCTCGCCGTCGCTCCCGGCGCCCGACGGGTCGATCTGACCGCGCACGTCCGCGAGCGCGTCGGCTGCGTCCTGCAGGGCGTCCGCCTCAAGCTCCCCGATCGCCTCGAAGGGGCCGTCGTCGAGCCCCGCCTCGCGGAGCGCCAGAGCGGTCTCGACGGCCGCCAGGTCCGACCCCTCCGCGTCGTCGTAGGCGTCGAACGCCTCGGTCACCCGGTCGCGGTCGGCCTCGGTGAGCCCCTCCCACGCGTCACGCGCCGCGACCACGCTATCGAGTCGCGTCTCGACCGCGTCCCGGTCGGCCAGCGGCGTCAACACCCGAATCCGGTCGGCGGCGTGGGCCGTCAGGGCGTGGCCGGCGGCCAGCGAGAGCAGGTCGTCGTACACCGAGCGGGTGTCCCCCGTTGCGAGGACGTCCATGCCGGCCTCCCCGTTGGCCCGGCGGAGGATACGAGTCGCCCGGCCGCGGTGGAGCCCGGCGTCGACGAGCGCCCGGACGTCGGCCGCCTCGATCGCCTCGATCGCCCGCGAGGTCCCCAGCGCCGAGACGAGCTGCTCGCTCGTCTTCGGGCCGATCCCCCAGTAATCCTCGAGTCGCATACGCCGAAGTATCGGCGCGGCGTCTTGGCGTTTTCGTCGCCGGCGGCGCGCGAGCGCGGGACGAACCGATTCGCGGTCTCCCCGGCCGCCAGCGTCAAACCCCGCCGGTCGCTACGGCCTCGCATGGCGACGGAACTCGCGGACGGAGTGTGGCGGTTCGAGCTGCGCGGCGTCAGCGCCTACCTCGTCGACGACGACGTGCCCACGCTCGTCGACGCGGGGACGCCGTGGGACGAGGCGGCGATCCGCGAGGGATTCGCCGACGCCGGCGTCGACGTCGCGGACGTCGGCCGGGTGCTGCTCACCCACTACGATATCGACCACGTCGGGACGCTCGCCGCGCTGACACCCGAGCTCGACGCGACCGTTTATACCGGCGCGTTCGACGCGGCGGTCCTCCGCGGTGAGCGATCGCCGCCGCTGCGCAACCACAAGGGCGCGCTGCAGCGCCTCGCCGGGCTGTTCACGACGCCGCCGGACCTCGAGGTCAAAGCGGTCGCCGACGGCGAGCGGCTCGGATCGTTCACCGCCTACCACACCCCCGGACACACCCCGGGCCACGTCGCGTACGTGAGCGAGGAGCTTGGCGTCGCGCTGCTGGGCGACCTCGTCTCGGAGTCCGACGGCGCGCTCGAACCCTCCGAGTGGCTCATCAGCTACGACACGGACCGGGTACTCGACAGCGTCCGAGACCTCGCCGAGCGCGCTCCGCCGTTCGACGTCGCCTGCGTCGGTCACGGCGAGCCCCTCACGTCGGGCGGGAGCGAGGCGCTCGGCGCGCTCGCGGAGCGGATTTAAAAAGCCGACTCGGTCGGGCGGCCTATCGCGACTGCCGGTAGATCAGGTTCCGCTGGATGTCGTTCGCGCCCTCGTAGATCACCGGGATGCGCACGTCGCGGTAGACGCGGGCGATCCGCCGGTCGGTGAGGATCGACCGGCCGCCGTGGAGCTTCATGCCCTTCTCGGCGCAGTCGGTGGCGACCTCGGTGGACTTGGTCTTCGCCAGCGCGGCCCAGTAGCCCGCGTCCTCGTTGTTCGCGACCTTCTCGCAGGCCCGCCAGTTGAGCGCGCGCGCCGACTCGAAGCCGATCCGCATGTCGGAGAGGGTGTGCTGGACCGCCTGGAACTCGTTGACGGTGCGGCCGAAGGCGTTGCGGCCGTGGACGAACTCCTCGGCCTCCTCGATGGCGGCGGCCGCGAGCCCGAGCCCGTGGCCGCCGACGATCACCCGGCCGTGGTTGAAGAAGTCCGCGAGCACGTAGAAGCCGCCGCCCTCGCTGCCGACGACGTTCTCCTCGGGAACGAAGCAGTCCTCGAAGACGATGTGGCCCTGCTTGGAGGCGCGCATCCCCATCTTCTCCGGGATGTGTTCCGCCTCGTATCCCTCCGAGTCAGTCTCGACGATGAACAGGGTGTAGTTCGAGTAGCGGTCGTCGCTCTCGCCGGTCTTGGCGTAGACGGTGAGCCAGTCGGCCTCGACCGCGTTGCCGACCCAGTACTTCTCCCCGGTGAGTTCGTACCCGCCCTCGACCGTCTCGGCCTTCGTGGTCATCCCCGCGAGGTCGGAGCCGGTCTCGGGCTCAGAGACGGCGAGCCCCGATATCTGGTCGTTCTCCGCGACTGGACGGAGGTACTCCTCCTTCTGCTCGTCGGTGCCGTACTGCTCGACCATCTCGGCGCCGAAGCTCGCGAGCTGGAGGGTGAGCGCGATGCCGGCGTCGGCGCGGTAGAACTCCTCCGCGATCGCAAGCACCTGCGCGAGGTCGAACCCCTTCCCCCCGTACTCCTCGCCGATGTCCTGCGCGACGAGCCCCGCGTCCATCCCCGCTTCCAGAATCTCCCAGGGGTAGTCGCCCGAGTCGTAGTACTCCGCCGCGTTCGGCGCGATGTGCTCGTCGGCGAACTCGCGGGCCTCGGCCTTCACGTCGCGCGCGCGTTTCGGCACGACGCTGTCGTCGAGTAGGTCCATATCCGATTCGCGGGCTCCGCGACCAAAACGTTCGTGGAACAACGAAAAATGTCGGGTGAGTTTATCCGTCGCTTCGCGCCGTCTCGTCGTCGTTTTCCGTGACGGTTCCGTCGTCGACCTCCTCTGAGTCGTCCCCCGCAGGGTCTGCGTCAGCGACGGCCTCCGCAGGACCTGTGTCGCCGTCGTTCCCCGCACGGTCCGCGCCGGCGTCGTCCTCGTCGTCTGCTTCCGTGTTCGCCTCGTCGCTGTCTTCCCCCTCGTCCGTGCCGTCGCCGCCCCCCTCGTGGTCCGCCCGTTCCTCCCCGTTCGCGACCGCCTCGGCGTCGTCGATCTCGACGTGGTCGCGGTCGGGACCGTCGGTGTCGTCGCTGTCCGGGGGATCGGTCGGGTCCGCGGGCTCGAAGCCGGCCCTTTCCAGTTCCGGCTCCGGTTCGCTGTTCAGGTCACGGCCGCGCTCCCGTAGCACCTCCCGCACGGCCTCCCGGTCGACGGTGCCCGAGACGGTCCGGGGGAGTTCGTCGACGAAGGTGATCGTCTTTGGGATCTTGAAGCCGGTGAGCCGGTCCCTGACGAACGCCTCGAGGGCCGCCTCGTCGACCGCCTCTCCGGTCCGGTCCCCGACCGCGAGCAGCGCCGCGACCCGCTCGCCCCACATCTCGTCGTCGAGGCCGACGACGACGACGTCCTCGACCGCGGAGAACCCCCGGAGCACGTCGCTCACCTCGCCGGGCTCGACGTTCTCGCCGCCGGTGATGATCCGGTCGTCGAGCCGGTTGAGCACGTAGAGGTAGCCGTCCTCGTCGAACCGACCCACGTCTCCGGTGTGGAGTCCGTGCCGGTCGAAGTCAGAGCGGTCCAGTTCGGCTGACGCCCCGTCGTCGTCACCCGACGGGCGCTCCAGATATCCCGGCGTCACCGTCGGCCCGTCGACGACGATCTCGCCCGTCTCGCCGTCGGCGACCGGCGCTCCGTCCTCGTCGACGATCGTGACCTCAGTGCCGAACAGTGGACGGCCGACGGTGCCGAGCCGGCCCCGCGTCTGCCGCGGCGTCGCGGTCGCGATCTGCGAGGCGGACTCGGTCATCCCGTACGTCGGATGCACCGGGATCGAGTAGTCGCGGCAGCGCTCTAACAGCTCGTCCGGCGCCGGCGCGCCCCCGAGCAGGACCACGCGGAGCGTGTCCGAGAGGGTGCCGCGCCTGTCGAGCATCTGCTTGAGCATCGTCGGCACGAGCGAGACGCCGGTGACGTCGTACGTGTCGATGTCGTCCGCGGTGCCGCCGGCGTCGAACCCCTCGCGGAGCACGAGCGTCGTCCCGTACAGGGCGGACCGGTACACCGGGGCGAGCCCGCCCATGTGGTGGAGTGAGAGGGAGACGAGCCAGCGGTCGCCGGGATCGACTCCGAGGCGGAACGCGGAGGCGACGGCGGAGCTGTACACGTTGCCCGCGGTGAGCGGGACCGGCTTGGGAGTCCCGGTCGTTCCCGACGTGAAGAGGATACAGAGGTGATCGGAGCGGTCCCACTCGGGGGGGTCGACCGGCGACGGTTCCACCTCGTGGACGCCCGTGACGGTCGCGTCGGTCGGGTCGTCGACGGAGAACAGCGGCGTGCCCTCGATCCCGTCGACGGCCGCCAGCGCGTCGTCTTCGGTGGGCTCCGCGCAGACGACCGCCGAGAGGTCCGCTCGCTCGATCCGCGCGGAGAGCTCTCTAGGCGTGAGGTCCTGCCCGAGCGGGACGAACGTCGCCCCGATCCGCATCGCCGCGTGGACCAGTCCGACGGTCCCCACGTACGGCGGGGTGATCACGCCGAGCCTGTCGCCCGACTCGATCCCGTGAGCGGCGAGCCGTCCGGCCGTCTCCGAGACGAGCCGGTCGAGGTCCGTGTACGTCCACGACTCGCCGTCTTCGGCCCGCACGAGCGCCGCGTCGTCGGGGGAGGCGGCGACCCGGTGTGAGAGCCAGTCGCGCACGGGGATCACCACCGCCGGGACGGCGGCTCACTCATCGGTCGGATGGCGGACGGTGAGGACCGGCACGTCCGAGGTCCGGACGACCCGCTCGGTGACGCTGCCGAGGAGGTACCGGTCGAGCCCCTTCCGACCGTGCGTTCCCATCACGACCATGTCGATCGCGTGTTCGTCGACGTAGTCGCGGATCGTGCTGTACGCGGTCCCCGTCGCGACGACCGTCTCGCAGTCCACGTCCGCGCGCTCGGCGGCCTCCGCGACCCGCCGGGTGGCCTCTTCCCCCTCGGACTCGAGAGCGTCGACGACGACCTGGGACCCCGCCTCGAGCGTCGAGTAGGCCGCGCCGTCGACGACGTACAGCGCGTGGAGCGTGGCGTCGTACTGCTCGGCGAGGTCGATCGCGTTTTCGATCGCGGCGTCAGACGCGGGACTACCGTCCGTCGGTACGAGGATCTGCGAGTACATCTCACGACCCGCTACGCTCGGTATCGATTAAAAACCCGATCACCACGGACGGTCCGCGAGCGGACCGCGCGACCGCGCCGCTAGCGGAACCCCATCGCTTCGATCTGCTCTTGGTACCGGTTGCGGATGGTGACCTCGGTGACCTGCGCGACGTCGGCGACCTCGCGCTGGGTCTTCTTCTCGTTACAGAGCAGGGAGGCCGCGTAGATCGCGGCGGCGGCGAAGCCGGTCGGAGACTTCCCGGAGAGGAGCCCCTGCTCGGCGGAGACGTCGATGATCTCGGTCGCCTTCGACTGGACCTCCTCGCTCAGCTCCAGCGAGGAGGCGAAGCGCGGGACGAACTGTTTGGGGTCGACGGGCTTGAGCTCTAAGCCGAGCTCCTGGGAGATGTAGCGGTACGTCCGGCCGATCTCCTTTTGCGGGACCCGCGAGACGTCGGCGACCTCGTCGAGGGAGCGGGGGATCCCCTCCTGCCGGCAGGCGGCGTAGAGCGCGGCGGTGGAGACGCCCTCGATCGAGCGGCCGCGGATGAGGTCCTCGTTCAAGGCCCGTCGGTAGATGACCGAGGCGACCTCGCGTACCGACCGGGGGACGCCGAGCGCGCTCGCCATGCGGTCGATCTCCGAGAGCGCGAACTGGAGGTTGCGCTCGCCCGCGTCCTTCGTCCGAATCCGCTCTTGCCACTTCCGCAGCCGGTGCATCTGCGACCGCTTCTCGGAGGAGAGCGACCGCCCGTACGCGTCCTTGTCCTTCCAGTCGATCGTCGTCGTCAGCCCCTTGTCGTGCATCGTCTCCGTGATCGGAGCGCCGACGCGCGACTTCGACTGCCGCTCGGAGTGGTTGAACGCGCGCCACTCCGGCCCCCGGTCGATGTTCCGCTCGTCCAACACCAGCCCGCAGTCCTCGCACACGAGCTCTTGGTCCGCGTCGGTGACGATGTCCTCCGACTCGCACTCCGGACAGGAGACCGTCTCCGTTTCGTCCGACTCTCGCTCGGTGTCCCGCTCCTGTTGCCGCTGGCGGCTCGGACGTTCCATTATAAGGTTTCTGGTTACTCCTGCATTTAAACCTTTGTCCCGGATCCGTCGTCGTCCTCGCCGCTCGGAGTGTTCCCGTAACTGGGCTGAAATAGGGTTTCGAGCGTTCGTTCGCCTGTTCACCCGAGTTCCCCGCCGTCGTTTGCGGGCTCGCTGCCGACGGAACCGCCGGGCGTCGAACACGAAACGTGACCGCTGTGGCGGGTCACATTCGCGCCTCGGTCTCACCGATAAAATTACCACCAAACATTCACAAAGACTTTTGTATAACTATAACATATTAGCTGCCATGAGCACGACGCAGTCCGACGCGATCGAGGGGACGCTCCGCGGCTGTCGACCGGCGGAGATCGATCCCATCGTCATCGACGCCGCCGACCTCGACAGCACCGCCCCCGAGCACCTCCGCGACCTCAAGGCCGAGCTCTCGGCCCGCGGGTACCAGCCGGCGACGCTGTCGGTCGAGGCCTGCTTCGACTGCGAGGACACGCTCGCGACACAGCGCGAGGCCGACCGGCTCCGCGAGTTCGTCCGCGCCGCCTCGTTCCTCGGCGCCGGTCGGATAGAGGTCCGTCTCGACGGGATCTCGGATCCGAACGCGGCGGAGCCGGCGCTGTCGGCGCTGGCCGAACGCGCCCGCCGCGAGGGGGTCGAACTCGTCCGGGTCGACGGCGACGCGACCGCGGCCTGACGGATGGCGTCGAAGCGCTCGCTCGCGACGAAGCTCGGCGTCGTCTCGGGGTTCGAGGAGCCGCGCCTCGCGCTCGAACAGTACCCGACGCCGCCGGACTTGGCCGCGCACGTCGTCCACCTCGCGGACCTCCACGGCGACGTCGACGGCCGCACCGTCCTCGACCTCGGCACCGGGACCGGGATGCTCGCGCTCGCCGCCGCCCTCCGCGGCCCCGCCCGCGTGTTCGGCGTGGAGATCGACCGCGCCGCGTTGACCACCGCGACCGCGAACCAGCGTCGAGTGGCCGCGAGCGCCCCCGTCCACTGGATCCAGGCCGACGCGACGCGGCTCCCGCTGGCCGTGCCTGATCCGGTGACGGTCGTGATGAATCCCCCGTTCGGCGCGCAGGACGGGAACCGGAACGCCGACCGCGGGTTCCTGGCGACGGCGAGCCGCGTCGCGGCCGTCTCCTACTCGGTCCACAACGCGGGCAGCGAGGCGTTCGTGGAGGCGTTCGCGGCCGACAACGGCGGCGAGGTAACCCACGCCTTCGCGGCCGACTTCGCGATCGACGCGCAGTTCGACCACCACGCCGACGAGTCGCGCGACGTCGACGCCGAGGTGTACCGGATCGAGTGGGCTTAGCAGTGAGGGCCATTTATAAATAGAACGGCAGTGGCGCGTGCCTCTGAGTGGCCGGTAGGCCACGAGGAGCACCGCGCGAGGGAGTCGCTGGCGCCCACGGCGCCAGCGACGAGGCTGGGGAGGTGTGAGGTGCAGTTGCGGTGCTGTGCGGGGCGGGACTCAAAGGGGCAGCGGCGAGGACGACGCACGGCGCAGTAAGCACTACAGGGAGCGAGCGTAGCGAGCGACCGAAGCGCGCAGCAAGCCGCGCGAGTCCTCGCCGCTGGGGCTTTGAAGTGGTTAACCGCCGATCCAGTCTCATCCGCTTATAAATGAGCGGCTGGGGCTTTGGAGGTCAATTTTACGTCACAGACAGTAACGATCTACAGCCGAGCGGCTATTCGTTTATAAACAGTGCCTGCGGAATCGTCAACGACACATAAAACAGCAACCGATCTACTTTATTGCCGCCCCTCGTACCGCTCCCGGGTCGCGATCCGCACCCGCGTCTCCCCCCGCTCCGCGAACACGGCGTCCTCCTCGCGAACGAACGCGACCCCCCGGAGCGTCACCGTCTCGTTTTCGACCGGCAGCGCCGCCCGCTCGGTCTCGCCGCCGTGCGCGACGCGCAGCTCGAAACCGCCCTCGACCGCCGCGACCGTGACGTTGCGCCCGTCGATCCGCGGCTCCGCCCGCGCCGGCTCGCTCGTGAACAGCGTGGATCTGGTCTCGTTCCGGAGGGCGTCGATCCGGTACGTCGGGCCGCCGTTCGCGGCCACCCAGCCGACTCGTTGGACCCAGACCGTCTCGCGCCACCCGGCCCCGCCCACGTCGACGGCGCGGTAGCCCCAGAAGGCGAGGTTCCCGCGCGAGACCGCGGTGGTCCAGATCTCCCGGTCCGCGTTCTTCACGAGCACCCCCGAGGTGTTGACGCTCGTCGACCGGCCGAACGCCTCGACGTCGACGACGCTCACCAGCTGGTTCTCGACGTTCTCCGCGTACGTCACCTGATACCCCTCGACCTCGATCGGGTCGCCCGGCAGGTCGCCGTCGTCGACGGCGACGAGGTTCGGGACCACGCCGGGGCCGGCGACGACCGCCAGCGCCGACGCGAGCAGCAGGAGGCCGACCGCGGCCGGGGTGAGAGACCGGACGGCCCCTCGAATCGTCTCGGGCTCGGGCACGGCCAGATCGGGGCGGAGCGGCTCGTCCCGCCCCGCGACCGCGAGGGCGACGACCGCGGCGAGGGCCGCGAGCAACCCGAGCCCGATCGCCCGGTACAGCTCGTACCGCTCGTTCCCGAGGTACCAGTACACCGCCCAGAGCCGACGGGACGCGCCAAACAGGAGGACCGCGCCGAACGCGACGAGCGCGGTCGTTCCCCGGCCGCCGTCCGAGACGATCGCCCGCGACACGGCGCCTGGACCGGTGTCGCGATCGGCGTAGGGGTCGGCTTCGGTCTCGCGTCTCCGCCGTCGGACGAGCCACACCGCGACGATGGCCCCGGCGATGAGCCCGAGCGCGTGGCCCTGGATCGCGACGTTCGCCCACCCCGGCGGCCCGTAGGAACCGCTCGCTTCGCCGGTGACGACCGGGTTGCGGAGGGTCTCGTACGCGACGTTCACCAGCGTCGCGCCCGTGAGCGCGGCGATCGTGCCGATCGGATAGCAGACGAGCGCGAACCCCCACAGCGCGAAGACGACCCCCGAGAAGCCGATCACCGGGCCCAAGACGAACAGCGAGGCGAGGACGCCGAACAGCGCCATCGCTCCCGGCACGATCGCGAGGGCGCGGACGTACGGATTTTCGGCGAGCGAGCGAGCGCCCGATCCCGAGGCGACCGCCGAGAGCGACGCGGCCGTCGGGAGGCCCCGGTCGAACCCGACGGCGGAGAGCCCCTCGGACCGGATCCGCCCAATCGACGCGCGCGACGGCAGCGCGGAGCGGAGCGTCCCCGTCTCGCCGTCGACCTCTCGGCCGCCCGGGAAGTGGCCGAACGCGTACTCGGCGATCCCGCCGGCGACGAGCGTCGAGAGGAGGTTCCCCGTGATGTGACCCCGATTCGCGTGCGCGAAGCTCGACCAGAAGAGCCCCTCCGGGTAGAGGTACGACCACGAGCGAAACGGAATCACGACGGGCCGGCCGGGGTTCTCCAGCCCGCTCTGGACGAACAGGTACACCCCGATGACGCCGGCGACGGCGACGAGCGTCCCCCACGGCACGCCGAGGAGGAGGCGCGAGCGGAGCGCCCGGGTCCAGGCGCCGCTCGGCCGGTCCGTTTTATAAACGACCGCCAGCGATGCGGCGACGAGCGCGCCGCCGACCGCGAGGTGCGCGGCGTCGGACGTCAGCGCCTCCGCGACCATGTGGGGAAGAGAGCGGTCGACCGCATATCAATCCGCGGGTCGGGGGCGTCGATCGAGAACGGTCCGAGAACGGTCCGAGAACGGTCCGAGAACGGTGCGGGGGCGGTCGGGGGGCGCTCCTTAGATCTTGCTCTCGGCGTCGTCCGCGAGCTCCTCCATCCGCTTGCCGACCCGGCCGGCGGGGGAGAACTCGTCCTCGCTCATCGCGTTCGCGAGCGCGTTGCCGAGCACGAATACGGCGTGTTTGTGCTCGCTCTTCGACTTGTGGACGTGCGAGGGGTCGACTTCCAGCTCGTCGTACGGGTCGAACAGCGAGGCGTCGACGGTCTCGTGCGCGCGGAAGTGCTCCATGATCGTCACCATCTGTTCGTGGAGTTCGAGGAGCTCGTCTTTGTGCATACCCCGGGATACGGGCCGTAGACCCTTTAAGCGTTGTTGAGGGGCATACGCACGGCTCGCGGGCGTCGACCGCCAACGAAAAAGACGTCGGGGCGCGGAGCGCGGACGACCGGCCGCTCAGAACACGTACTCGTCTTCGTGGCCCATCATGCCCTCGTCCTCGAATCCGCCGGAGTCCTCGTCGTCGTCTCGCGGACCGCTCGTCTTGAACGCCTTTATCCCCGTCGACAGGAGCTCCTCGACCGCCTCCTCGCGGTTGAGGAACTCCCCCTGCTCGACCATCTGAGCGATCTGCATCTCCAGATGCTCCGGCACGGTTATCTCTACTCGTGGCATTTCCTGCCCGGGAGTAATAGTAATGGGTATATAAATGTGGCGTCGGGGATACCGATATTGGAAAGCTCTCACCGGCATTTACAAAAAATCAGTTTTGACTCTTCGAACTATAACTCTGTCAGCTAAAATTTCTAGCCGATAGACGACAGGTCCTCCTCTCGGCTTCGCCCCCTCCTCTCGGCCACCGGATGGCGTCGCCGGCGCCGTGTGGTCTGTGCCGTCTGATCCGGAGAGCGATACGCATACGTGGACGCGAACCGTTCACCGTTACATGACCGGATCCGGCGACTCGGACGTCGCGGCCGAGACCGGCGGCGACGTCGAGGACCTCACGGGGCTCTACCGCGAGTACGGCGACGACCGGCTCCCCCCCGGCCAGCGCGAGACCGACCGCTTCCCGGTGCTCTCGAAGAGCGGGACGCCCTCGGTAGAGCCCGAGACGTTCGCGTTCGAGGCCTGGGGCGCCGTCGACGACCCCCTGACGTACTCGCTGTCTGAGTTCCGCGACCTCCCGTCCGTCACGCAGCGACAGGACTTCCACTGCGTCACGGGCTGGAGCAAGTTCGACTGCGAGTTCACCGGCGTCGAGTTCACCGAGCTCGTCGACCGCGCCGGGGTCGGCGACGACGTCGAACACGTCCTCTTCCACGCGCTCGACGGGTACACCACGAACCTCTCGCTCGACGAGTGCACTCGCGACGGCGTCCTGTTCGCGTACGGCTACGACGGCGACGACCTCCCGGCCGATCACGGCGGGCCGATCCGAGTCGTCACGCCGCACAAATATGCTTATAAAGGAGCCAAATGGGTCTCGGGGGTCGAGTTCCTCACGGAGAAGGAGCTCGGCTACTGGGAGAAGCGCGGCTACAGCGACACCGCCGACCCGTGGAACGAGGAGCGGTACAGCTGACGGCCGCCGCCCGCGCCGACCCCCGGGATAGTCAGGATAAAGGGCCCGCGGCACCCACTCACGTGTAATGGAACGGGCGCGTTCGACGTCGGCACCGGCTCTCGTCAGCCGCACGGTCGAATTCGACGCGCCCTCGCTCGCGGCCGCGTTCGACGCCCTCTCGGCGCCGCGGACGACGTGGAGCGCGCCGGACGACGCCCTCGTGCTCGGGAGCGGAGCGGCCGCGACGCTGGCCGCGAGCGGCCCGGAGCGGTTTGCGGAGATCCGCAGCGCCGCCGCCGACCTGTTCGACTCCGGCGACGTCCACGCCGGGACCGAGGCCGCTCGCCCCCGGGTCTTCGGCGGGTTCGCCTTCCACGAGGGGGCGTGCGACGGCGACCCGTGGGGGCCCTTTCCGGAGGCGCGGTTCGTGCTCCCGCGCGTCCAGCTCACGTTCGCGGACAACGGGACCTGGCTCACGGTGAACGCCGCAGGCCCGGACGCCGCGGTCGGGGCGGTCGAGGACCGGCTCGCGGCCGAGACCGAGCGCCTCGCCGCGGTCGACGGCAACGGGAGCGAGCCGCCGCGACCCGGCATCGCCGAGTCCCGCCGGACCACGAGCCGGGCGGCGTGGCGCGAGAGCGTCGAGGCCGCGGTCGACCGGATCCGCGGCGGCGACCTGCAGAAAGTCGTCTTGGCGCAGGCGCTTGAGGCCGACCTCGCGGCCGAGTTCCCGCGGGCGGCGACGCTGGACCGGCTCGCCGGCAAGTACCCCGACTGTCACCGGTACTACTTCGAGCCGGACGGTGGCGGGAGCGCCTTCTTCGGCGCGACCCCGGAGCGGCTCGTCTCGCTGCGGGGACGAACCGTCGAGACCGACGCGCTCGCCGGGACCACCGGTCGGGGGGAGACGCCGGCGGAAGACGAGTGGCTCGCACAGGAGCTGCTCGACGACGCGAAGAACGTCCACGAGCACGAGCTCGTCGCCGACACCGTCCGCGAGCAGCTGGAGCCGTTCGCCGCCTCCATCGCCGCCGGC
Organism: Halorubrum sp. CBA1229; assembly: GCF_003721435.2. Taxonomy (NCBI): domain Archaea; kingdom Methanobacteriati; phylum Methanobacteriota; class Halobacteria; order Halobacteriales; family Haloferacaceae; genus Halorubrum; species Halorubrum sp. CBA1229. The sequence continues at coordinate 2,845,096 of NZ_CP054585.1, forward strand.
GAGCGCAGAGTCCGCCGGCTCGCGACGGTACAGCACCTCCACACGCCGATCACGGCCGAGCTCAGCGACGACCGCCACGTGCTCGAACTCGTCGAGGCGCTCCACCCGACCCCCGCCGTCGGCGGGCTCCCGCCGGACCGCGCCTTACAGACGATCCACGAGACGGAGCCGTTCGACCGCGGCTGGTACGCCGCCCCGGTCGGGTGGATCGACGCCGCCGGCAACGGCGCCTTCGCGGTCGCGATCCGCTCTGCGGTCGCCACGCCGCGGCGGGCCACCCTCTTCGCCGGCGTCGGGCTCGTCGCCGACTCCGACCCCGACCGCGAGTGGGACGAGATCCAGCTCAAGTACCGCCCGATCCTCGACGAGCTGGAGGCCGGGAACGGGGCGAGCGCGACGGGCGACGGCCCGCCCGGCGCGGCCGACGACTGAAATCAAACGACCCGCACGGCGCTCACTGGAACATCTTCAGCGGCTCGGCCTGCGAGCTCTCCTCCGTGGCCTGCTGCATCCGCTCGGCGAACGCCCGCTTCGCCTCCCGGATCTCGGTCGCCTGATCGACGAGGCCGTCGGTCGACGTCTCCGTTCCCGCGATCGGGTCGATCCCGTCCTTGATGAGAATCCGCGCGGCCTCGGGGTCGGGGAACTGCGGGTCCGACTCGACGACGAGCCCGACGGCGTCGCGGTCGCGCTCCAGCGCCTCCGCGAGCATCGCGCCCGTCGGCCCCGAGACGAGTCCGGCCTCGGGCGGCTCCGTCACCTCGGCGCGGTCGAGCGCGTCGCCGCCGTCGCCGGTCGCGATGCCGTAGATCGCCGGCGGCGCCTCCCCCTTCTCCTTGCCGAGCCCGGAGAGGAATATCGGGAACGTCGCCGTCTCCGAGAACCAGCTCTCCAGGCAGCCGGCGACCTCGGTCGCGGCACTCGGGTTCACCGGCACGTCGCTGCGGAGCGCGACGAGGTCCCGCTCCGAGTCGGCGTAGAGCCGCACGGGGGTCGTCAGCGATCGGTTGTCCTCGCGGTAGACCGCCACCCGCGGGAGCCCGTCGCAGTGGACGTTCGCGTAGTGGTCCATCTCGTGGACCTCGATCATGTGATCCGTCGCGATCTTGCCGACGAGGCCGACGCCGGGGAACCCCTCCACCAGCGTCGGCTCGTCCAGCGATATCTCGTCGTCGAGGACTGAGATGCGTGCCATGCGCTCGCGTACTCCGCGCAGCGACCTAAAGGTGGGTGCGAGAACGCCTACGCGGGGGGTGACACGAACCGCTCCCGTCCCGAAACCGACTAACGGGCCGGCGCGAAAGGGAGGCCATGAATCCGTTAGCGCGGTACGAGCCGCTCGTCGACGACGCGGCGGCGTTCCGCGCGGCCTGCGACCGGCCGCTGCCGTCGGTCGTCCGCGTCAACGAGATGGCGGCCTCGCCCGCCCGCGTCCGCGAGGCCTTCGACGAGGAAGGTGTGGTTTACGAGCCCGTCGACTGGCACGACGGCCTCTTCCGACTGCCCGACGGGAACCCCGGCGGCAACTGGCCGTACGTCCACGGCTGGACCCACGGGCAGGAGGAGGTGTCGGTGCTCCCGGGGGTCGCCTTGGACCCGCAGCCGGGGGAGCGCGTCTGGGACGCCTGCGCGGCCCCCGGCAGCAAGACGACGCAGATCGCCGACGCGATGGCCGACGAGGGCACCGTCGTCGCCAACGACAACAACCTCGGGCGGCTCTCCGCGCTCCGGCACAACGCCGAGCGGCTCGGGATCACGAACGCGATCGTCACGAACCAGGACGCGCGCAACTTCTCGACGAAGCCGCTCGCGTTCGACGAGTTCGACCGGGCCCTCGTCGACGCCCCCTGCTCCTGTGAGGGCACCTGCCGGAAGAACCCAGACGTCGTCGACCAGTGGACCCTCGACCACGTCCACGCAGTCGCCGGGATCCAAAAGGGGATCTTGGCCCGCGCCGTGCAGGCGACCCGGCCCGGCGGCACCGTCGTCTACTCCACCTGCACGTTTGCGCCGGAGGAGAACGAGGCGGTGCTCGACCACGTCATCGCGAACGAGGACTGCGAAGTCGTCGAGTTCGACCTCCCGCTCGACACGGTTTCGGGGGTCACGGAGTGGGAAGACGAGACGTACGACGAGTCGGTGACGCGCGCGCATCGCGTCTACCCGCATCACAACGACACGGGCGGGTTCTTTTGCGCGAAACTGCGCGTGGGCGGCGATGGTGACGAGAGCGCGAGCGACGGCGAGGTGGCCGCATGAGCGACGGCGCGGCGTCCGACGACGCTCCCACCAACGACGGCCAGCGGTTCGACCGCCTTCCGGAGACTCCAGACGACCGAGCGGTCGACGGGCGAGCGAGCCGGCGGGAGGTGCTCGACTGGTTCGCGGAGCGGTTCGGGATCGACCGGAGCGTCCTCGATGGATACAGCTTCTGGGAGAAGGGCGCGGGGAAGGTCTGGGTCTTCAACGGCGAGGCGACCGACCCCAGCGAGGTGGAGGCGATCGGCATGACCCTCCTCCGGACGCGACAGGAGCACTGGAAGCCGACGAGCCGGGCGGCGACCCGGTTCGGCCGCCACGCCTCGAAGAACGTGATCGAGCTCGATCCCGAGCAGGCTGTGACGTTCATGGCCGGCGAGGACCAGGAGCTCCCCGAGTGGGAGGGCGACTGGGGCTACCTGATCGCGACTCACGAGATAGCCGGCGAGCAGGAGCCGATCGGCGTCGGGCTGTACCTCTACGACGAGCTGCGCTCCGTGGTGCCGAAGGGGAGCCGGGCGGACCTGCCGGTCGTGGAGTAGCGGGAGCGCGTCGGCGAACCGTCCGCCCGTTTATAAGTGGTTGATGCTGGATCGGTGGTGAACGTCTCCGAAGCCCCAGCCCCTCGCTTATAAATGAACGATAGCAGATCGACCGCAGATTCCGCCAAAGCCCTAATCGGTCGGCGATACGGCGACTCCGCAGTGAAGGCCTCCAAAGCCCCAGCCGTGAGGACTCGCGTGACTCGCTGTCGTTCGAAAGGCGCGGAGCGCCTTTCGTGATGACGAGAGAGCTTCGCTCTCTCGAACCACGCTCCTCGACCGCTCACTCCGTTCGCGGTCTGCGGTGCTTGCGTCGTCAGGCGTCGCCCTCACGGCTGCCCCTTTGAGTCCCACCCGAACCGCGACCGCAGCCTCACACCTCCCCAGCCTCGTCGGCCGGCCTCCGCTTCGCTTCGGCCGGCCGACTCCAGCGAGGGACCTTCGGTCCCTCTGGCAGCCGGCGCTGTGCGCCGGCGACCTCGCGCGTGCTACTCGCGGGCCAGAGGCCCGCTCGCAGGCACGCGCCAACCGCCTCGTTCATTTATAAATAGTCGTCGCCGGCTCATTCGAAGTTAAGTACTGCACCGCTTCGGGCGGCCCGCACTAACTACCCCGGTCGCGCCTACTCCTCTTTTTCGCGCACCGTCCCGCCGCCGAGCCCCTCCCACTCGACCCGGAACCCGAGCCGCGAGAGCGCGGCGCTCGCGTCGTCGATCCCGTAGTCGTCGAGGACCGACTCGGCGGCCGATAGGGTCATGCCGACCTCCAGTTCCTCGCTCGCCGCCTCCAACACCGCGGGCCGCACGAGCGTCCGACCGACCAGCTCGTGGTCGGGAAACGCCTTGTCCTCGATCGCCTCGACGCTCACGCCGCGCTCGTCGGCGAGGTCCTCCAACGAGACGGCGTCCGCGTCCGGCGAGAGCGACTCGGGAAGGCCCGCGGCCGCGTCCGCGACGAACTCGGCCTCGTACTCGCGGAGCACGTCGACGATCGCCTTCACGCGGACGGTCCCCGAGTAGGTGACCACGCGGTGGTCGCGGGCGGCGATCTCCTCGCCGACGCCGAGACTCTCGTCGACCGCGACCAGCAGGTCGACGTCCTCCACGTCCGCGAGCTGGCCGAGCTTCTTTGCGACGTACTCCGGGGTCCAGAAGCCCATCACCTCGAAGAACAGTCGGAAGTCGGCGTGCTCGTAGTCGAACGCGAAGTCGGGGATCATCACGCGTGTCCCAGTCTCGAGGGGTTCGGGCTCCCGCACGAGGGTCCAGTCGAGGTCGAGCCCGCGGAACCGCCCGGCGAAGTCGGCCTCGACCCCGCTATCGAAGTCGGGCTCCGCGACCGGTTCGACGCCTGGGACCGTCACGTCGCCGTCGGAGAGGCGCATCGTGCGCTCGCGGCCGCGGTCGTCGATCGTCGCCGTCAGCTCCCACTCGGCCGACTCCGCGACGGTGCGGAGCAGTCTGGCGAACGCGGTCCCGTAGCGCCGGGTGCGCGAGAAGAGCGTGTCGGGGCCGGTGACGACCAGCTCGCGCCCCCCGGGGGTCTTCTCCAGCTCGTACATCAGTCGGAGGCGCTTGACCGCCGAGACGAGCCGCTTCGGGTCGTTCGACCGGATCCGGACCTCGGTCGCGTCGAACAGGGCGGTCTGCGCTAAGGAGAGGTCGTACTGCTCTAAGAGCGCGTCCGGGTCCCACCGCACGTCGGCGTCGACGAGGACCTCGTTGACGTCACGGTCGGCGTAGAGCGACGCCTCCACGTCGGCCGGGTCGATCCCGAGGGCGTCGGCGGCGCGCTCGACCGCGGTCTCGCGGTCCGTCTCGCTCGCGACGCCCACCGCCTCCGCGGCCTCGAACGCGGCCCGCCGGACGCGACGCGGCGGGACCGGGGCCCGCGTCTCGAACTCGCACTCGCGCTCGACGAGCGCCGCGAACCCTCGGACGAGCTTGAAGTCGCCGCCGGACTCGGCGGCGTCGGCCTCCAGCGCCGCCAGCGCGTCATCGAGGTCGCCGCGGCGCTCGCCGACGTGGGACTCGAACGTCCCGAGCACCCGCGCCGCGAGCGGGCGGTGTTCGCGGCCCGCGAACAGCGGGCGGTAGCCGCCGCCCGCCCGGGAGACGCGCAGGAGGTCCTTCCGTAACACGGCCGCTGCTACGCGAGCGCCGACCTAAAACCGGCCGGTTCCCGCGGTGCGACACGCTTAACTCCGAAACCCGTCGATCGGAGCGTAATGAGTACCGACGCGGCGAGTGACGCGAACGCCGAGGGCGAGGGGGGAGACGCCGGGAACGAGCCCGGCGGCGACGAGCCCGAGGCGTTCGTCCGTACCTGCGAGCACCTCGTCGACCGGATCCTCGCGGGCGAGATCGACCGCGACGACCTCGAGTCGGCCAAGCTCGACGCGTGTTCGAAGTTCTCCTCGCCGAAGGTGCCGAAGAACACCGAGATTTTGGACCACGCGCCGCCGGAGGCCCGCGACGACGTGATCGAGGTCGTCCGTCGGAAGCCGGTCCGGACCGCGTCCGGCGTCTCGCCGGTCGCGATCATGACCTCGCCGAAGCTCTGCCCGCACGGGAAGTGCCTCTACTGCCCCGGCGGCCCGGCCTCGGAGTTCTCCTCGGCGCAGTCGTACACGGGTCACGAGCCCGCCGCGGCCCGCGGCGAGCAGAACGACTACGACCCGTACGGGCAGGTCACGCTCCGGCTCGAACAGCTCCGGAAGATCGGTCACCCGGTCGACAAGGTGGAGCTCATCCTGATGGGCGGGACGATGACCGCGCGCTCGCACGACTACCAGGAGTGGTTCGTCAAGCGCGCGCTACAGGCGATGAACGACTACGATCTGGACAAGGAACCGGAGCCCGCCGAGGAGGAGTCGTTCGCGCCCGCCCCCGAGGAGACCGAGTTCGAGTACCTCGAGGACGTGATCGCGGAGAACGAGACGAACGCGATCCGCAATATCGGGACGACGTTCGAGACGAAGCCCGACTGGTGCGACCCCGAGCAGATCGACCGCATGCTCGATCTCGGCGGCACGAAGGTCGAGGTCGGCGTTCAGACCACCTACGAGCGGATCAACCGCGAGATGCACCGGGGGCACGGCAACGAGGCCTCCCGCAGCGCCAACCGCCGCCTGCGCGACGCGGCGTTCAAGGTGGGGTTCCACATGATGCCGGGGCAGCCGGGGATGACCCGGGAGATGTGCGTCGAGGACTTCCGGCAGATCTTCGAGAACCCCGACTGGCGCCCGGACTACCTGAAGATCTATCCGACGCTCGTCGTCGAGGGGACCCGCGTCTACGACCGGTGGCGCCGCGAGGAGTTCGAGCCGCTCTCGAACGAGGAGGCGGCCGACGTCGTCGCCGAGGCGATGGACCACATCCCGAAGTATACGCGGCTCCAGCGCGTCCAGCGCGACATCCCCGCCGACTTCATCGAGGGCGGCGTCTGGAAGTCGAACCTCCGACAGCTCGCCGATCAACGGGCCGAGGAGAAGGGGATCGTCCAGCGCGACATCCGCGCCCGTGAGGTAGGCCACAACGACGCCGACCCGGACCCCGACGACGTAGAGCTCGACGTCACCACCTACGAGGCCGGCGGCGGGACGGAGCACTTCATCTCGTTCGAGGACCCCGTCCGCGACCTCCTCGTCGGGTTCTGTCGCCTGCGGTTCCCCTCGTTCGCCCCGGAGCAGCCCGGCGCGCCCGGCACCGAGGACGACGCGATCCGCCGCGAGCTCGAGGACGCGGCGCTGATCCGCGAACTGCACGTGTACGGCAGCGAGGTCGCCATCGGCGGCGACGGCGACTGGCAGCATCAGGGGTACGGCACGAAGCTCCTCGAGCGCGCGGAGGAGCTCGCCCGCGACGCCGGCTACCGCAAGATGGCCGTCATCTCCGGCATCGGCGCCCGGGAGTACTACCGGAACAAGCTCGGCTACCACCAGGACGGGCCGTACGTGTCGAAGCGGTTGTAGGCGGTCCGAGCGCGACCACTCGCTCCAGCGTACCCACAACGACATCCCTTTTTCCGGGCCGCCTGTTGAGACGGTATGGACCAGAAGCGGGAGCTGTCGAGCATCGACCTCGCGGCCCTCGTCACCGAGCTCAATCGGTACGAGGGCGCGAAGGTCGACAAGGCGTACCTCTACGACGACGACCTGCTCCGGCTGAAGCTCCGCGACTTCGACCGCGGCCGCGTCGAGCTCATGATCGAGGTGGGCGACGTGAAGCGGGCCCACGTCGCCGACGCGGAGCACGTCGCCGACGCCCCGGGCCGGCCGCCGAACTTCGCGAAGATGCTCCGAAATCGGATGTCCGGGGCCGACTTCGCGGGCGTCGAGCAGTACGAGTTCGACCGGATCCTCACCTTCGAGTTCGAGCGCGAGGACCAGAACACGACGCTCGTCGCCGAGCTGTTCGGGCAGGGCAACGTCGCCGCCCTCGACGAGACCGGCGAGGTCGTCGGGTCGCTGTCGACGGTCCGGCTCAAGTCCCGGACGGTCGCGCCCGGCTCGCAGTACGAGTACCCCGCCTCGCGGCTCAACCCTCTCGACGTGAGCCTCGGCGGGTTTAAACGGCACATGCGCGAGTCCGACAGCGACGTGGTGCGGACCCTCGCCACGCAGCTCAACCTCGGCGGGCTCTACGCCGAGGAGGTGTGCACGCGCGCCGGCGTGGAGAAGGAGACGCCCATCGACGAGGCGACCGACGACCAGCTCAGCGCGCTCCACGAGGCGCTCGAGCGGATCGGCGAGCGGCTCCGCTCCGGCGACATCGACCCGCGCGTCTACGAGGAGCCGCTCGATGGCGAGGGTGATGAGGGGGACGGCGACGACGCCGACCGCGACCCCCGCGTCGTCGACGTCACGCCCTTCCCGCTCTCCGAGCACGAGGGGCTCCCGAGCGTCGGCTTCGACTCGTTTAACGCCGCCGTCGACGACTACTTCTATCGCCTCGAAAGCGAGGCAACCGACGCGGGCGAGGCCCCGGCGGACGCCAGCGCATCTCGGCCGGACTTCGAGGAGGAAATCGCCAAACAGGAGCGGATCATCGAACAGCAGAAGGGAGCGATCGAGGGGTTCGAGGAGCAGGCGGAAGCCGAGCGCGAACGCGCTGAGCTGCTGTACGCCAACTACGACCTCGTCGACGAGGTGCTCTCGACGGTTCAAGACGCTCGCGAGGCGGAAGTCCCCTGGGAGGAGATCGCCGAGACCCTCGACGCCGGCGCCGAGCGCGGCATCCCGGCCGCGGAGGCCGTGGTCGACGTCGACGGCGGCGAGGGGACCGTGACGGTCGAACTCGACGCCGAGAGCAGTGAGGGCGACGGGGACGACGATGACGGCGACACGGTCCGCGTCGAGCTCGACGCGAGCGCCGGCGTCGAGGTCAACGCCGACCGGCTCTACCAAGAGGCGAAGCGCATCGAGGGGAAGAAGGAGGGCGCGATGGAGGCGATCGAGTCGACCCGCCGGGAGCTGGAGGCGGTCAAGGAGCGGAAAGAGGAGTGGGAGGCCGAGCAGGCCGCCGACGACGGGAGCGGCGGAGGCGACGGTGCCGGCGATGGGGACGACGGAGACGACGAGGCGTACGAGACCGACTGGCTCTCGCGCTCGTCGATCCCGATCCGGAGCCCCGACGACTGGTACCACCGGTTCCGGTGGTTCCACACCTCCTCGGGGTACCTCGTCATCGGCGGACGCAACGCCGACCAGAACGAGGAGCTCGTCAAGAAGTACATGGGGAAACACGACCGGTTCTTCCACACGCAGGCGCACGGGGGGCCGGTGACGCTTTTAAAAGCCGCGGGCCCCTCCGAGTCGGCGGACCCGGTCGACTTCGCCGAGGAGACGCTGCGGGAGGCCGCGCAGTTCGCGGTCTCGTACTCCTCGGACTGGAAGGACGGCCGCGGCGCGGGCGACGCGTACATGGTCGAGCCCGATCAGGTCTCGAAGACCCCCGAGAGCGGCGAGTACATCGAGAAGGGGAGCTTCGTGATCCGCGGCGACCGCACCTACTTCGAAGACGTCCCCTGCCGGATCGCCGTCGGCGTCCAGTGCGAGCCGGTGACGCAGGCGATCGGCGGCCCGCCGTCGGCGATCGTCGACCGCGCGGCGACGAGCGTCACCTTCGAGCCGGGGATGTACGCGCAGAACGACGCGGCGATGATGGCCTACCGGACGCTGAAAGAGCGGTTCGCGGACCAGTCGTTCGTCCGGAAGGTGGCGAGCGCGGACCAGCTCCAGGAGTTCATTCCGGCGGGCGGATCCGACATCGCCGACTGAGCTGTCGACGGGGCAAGCCGGACCGTCGCCGCGCCCGCCCCGGAGCGCGACCCTTTCAAGCCTCCGCGCCTCACTCCGTCCATGAGCTTCGAGGCGCTGCCGGACGGCTGGCGGGTGTGGAACGAGGAGCCGAGCGGCCGGGCCATCCTCGTCTACCGTCCCGACGTGTTCGACGGCGACGACCTCCCGGCCGAGTGCCTGCCGACCATCTACCTCACGAACGGCGCGCGCAAGGCCCGCCCGGGATCCGGCCAGTACGCGACCGACGAGTGGCACGTCGTCCTCTTCTTAGAGCCCGAGGTCGAGGCGGTCTCGGAGACCCTCGACGACCGCGACGCCGGCGCGGCCGCGGCCGTCGACGTCGCGGAGCGGTTCGTCGCGGGCGACGTCGACTACCGCGCCGCCTACCAGGTGCCGCGCGAGGACTACTTCGAGCGGCTGGACGACTGTATCGACCGGGACTGAACGCGACACGGACCGGGAGTAGTCGCGACATCGACCGAGACTGAACGCGACGCCGCGACCGGCCGACCCGCCGCGATCGATCCGTGTTCGTGGATATATTTTCCGGCGTGAATACCGATCGCATCACGAACACGAGGATTTTTATCGCCTCACGCCCCACCGTCGAGTACATGAACGCCGGTGGGGACCACACCGCTGACGAGCCGCGAGAGAAGTGCGGCGTCGTCGGCATCTCGCTCGCTGACCGCGAGGCCGCGCGGCCGCTGTACTACGCGCTGTACGCGCTCCAACACCGCGGGCAGGAGTCCGCGGGGATCGTCACGCACGACGGGTTCCAACAGCACAGCCACGTCGAGCGGGGGCTCGTCGGCGACGCGTTCGAGAAGGGCGACCTCGAGTCGCTGTCGGGCGGGACCGGCATCGGTCACGTCCGGTACCCGACCGCCGGGAGCCTCGACAAGAGCTGCGCGCAGCCGTTCTCCGTCTCGTTTAAGTCCGGATCGCTCGGGCTCTCGCACAACGGCAACCTCGTCAACGCCGACGAGGTGCGCGAGGAGCTGGCCGCCGCGGGCCACGCGTTCACCTCGGACGGCGACACCGAGGTGATCGCCCACGACCTCGCGCGCAACCTCCTCGAGGAGGACCTCGTGCGCGCCGTCAAACACACGATGAACCGCATCCACGGCTCCTACTCGCTGGCGATCACCCACGACGACACCGTCCTCGGCGTGCGCGACCCGCTCGGGAACCGCCCGCTGTGCCTCGGGAAGATCGACGGCGGCTACGTCCTCGCGAGCGAGTCCGCCGCCATCGACACGCTCGACGGCGAGCTCATCCGGGACGTGCGACCGGGCGAGCTCGTCGTCCTCGACCCCGACGGGCAGGGGTACGACACGTACCAGCTCGTCGAGCGCGAGTCGACCGCCCACTGCTTCTTCGAGCACGTCTACTTCGCGCGCCCCGACTCCGTCATCGACGACAACCTCGTGTACGAGGTCCGGCGCAAGCTCGGCCGGAAGCTCTGGGAGGAGTCGGGCGTCGAGTCGGACGTGGTGATGCCGGTCCCGGACTCGGGCCGAGCGTTCGCCTCCGGCTACGCCGACGCGGCCGGCGAGACGACCGCCGGCGGGGAGCCGCGCCCGGACGGCGACGCCGGTATCGAGTTCGCCGAGGGGCTGATGAAGAACCGGTACGTCGGCCGGACGTTCATCATGCCGACGCAGGACGAGCGCGAGCGCGCGGTCCGGCTGAAGCTCAATCCGATCCGGTCGACCGTGGAGGGGAAGTCCGTCACCATCATCGACGACTCCATCGTCCGGGGGACGACCTCGACGCAGCTGGTCGAGCTCGTCCGCGAGGCCGGCGCCGAGGAGGTCCACCTCCGCATCGGCGCGCCGGCGATCATCGCGCCCTGCTACTTCGGGATCGACATGGCGACCCGCGAGGAGCTGATCGCCGCCGACGCCTCCACCGATGAGATCCGGGAGGAGGTCGGCGCCGACTCCCTATCGTATCTCTCGATCGACGCCGTCGCCGAGGCGCTCGGCGAGAGCCGCGCGGACCTCTGTCTCGGTTGCGTCACCGGTGAGTACCCGTTCGACGTCGAGGGTGAGGAGAGCGACCGCGACCTCGACGCCGTCACGCCGGATCCCGCGCCGGCGGACGACTGATCCGGACGCCGACTCGCGGTTTGGCGGCGTGAACCCGGAATCGGGAATTTAAATACGCCCACGCCGGGAGGTACGGGTATGACATCCGACGCCGACGACGCGACGATGAGTCGCCGCGGGCTGTTCAGGGCCGGCGCCGCTGGCGCCGCCGTCGCGACCGGCCTCGCCGCCGGGTCCGGGACCGCCGCCGCCCAGTACGGGGGCTGGCTCGACGACGTGGACAACTACGACGGCACGCACGACTACACCGGTCAAGACGAGGTCACCGTCGATGTCGGCGCGGTCAACGGGCTCAGATTCGGCCCGGCGGCGATCCTCATCGACCCCGGGACGACCGTCGTCTGGGAGTGGACCGGCGAGGGCGGCGCGCACAACGTCGTCGCAGAAGACGAGACGTTCGACAGCGGCGAGACGGTGAGCGAGGAGGGGACCACCTTCGAGCACACCTTCGACGACGCGTCCGACGGCGACACGTTCAACTACTACTGCGTTCCCCACGAGACGGTCGGGATGAAGGGCGCCGTCGCCGTCGGCTCCGTCGACGACGACCTCGTCGACCCGAACGCGGGCGGGAGCGACGGCGGCGACGGCGGAAGCGGTGACGGTGGAGGCGGTGACGGCGGTGACGGCGGTGACGGCGGCGGCCGCACCCTCAGCGCGGGCGACATCGGCGCGCTCGCGCTCGGGTTCGGGTTCGCCGGGGCGCTGCTCGTCCCGCTCTTCTACGCGGCCCACCGGATGGCGAACGACGAGCGGTAGGGCGCCGGACCGGTCTCACCGATCCCTTTCTCGGTCCGCGTCGACGGCGAACCGCGACCGCAACGCGAGGAGGACGGCAGCCAGCCACAGCGCGACCTCGAGGAAAAACGAGGGGCTCCCGAGGTAGAACAGCGCGAACTCCCCCGGCGGGATCGCGATCGGGTCGGGCCGCTCGATGACCGGCCACGCGAGGAACAGCGCGTCGCCCGCCCGCCCGTTCACGGTCACGTGGAGCGCGTCGAGCGCGAGGTGCGATCCCCACCCCACCGCGACCGCGAGCCCGCGCCGGTGACTCGCGGCGACGGCGACGGCGAGGGGAACGAGCAGCGCTGAGTGGCCGACCGACTGGTAGACGTCGACGACGCCGAGGGCGCCGAGCGGCTTGTCGACGACGTCCGGGAGCGCGGCGCCGGCGACGAGCCAGCCGGTCGAGAGCGCCCCGGCGGCCGAGCCCCTCGACCCGTCCGCGAGCCGCCGCCGGACTCGCGGCCGGCCCGAGAGCCACCCGATGCCGGCGGCGACGAGGAGGTGGGTCGCGAACAGCACGCCGACCCGTACGGCCGGCGGCGGTTTCAAGCTTCGTCGGTTCGAGCGTGGACTCCGGAGGCGACAAGCGCCTCAGAACGCGTGGTACAACATGACGTAGACGCCGATCCCCATCGTGAAGGATATCAGCCAGAGGACGGCGGCGACGAGGCCGACCTGCGCGTGTCGCGTGTGGTACAGTTCCTCGTACGGACGGGTCGCAGCGAGCAGGAGGGCGTAGAAGACGAACGGGAGACAGCAGATCGCGAGCAGGATGTGGATCCCGAGGAAGGGGAGGTAGAGGTAGGTGTAGACGGTCTCCGGGCCCGGGAACTCGGTCGTGCCGACGTGGATCAGCCGGTAGAGGTAGGCGCCGAGGAAGGCGGTAAAGAGGCCGAACGACGTCAGCATGAGCGCGCGGTGCCGGCGCACGTTCCCGCGCGAGATGGCTCGCCACCCGAGGAGGATGGTGACGATCGCGGTCGCCGAGACGGCGGCGTTGAAGTGCGGGATCGCGGCGAGCACGGCGTCGCTCGCGCGCGGAAGGAGGGCGCTCGGGATCGCGCCGCCGACGGCGCCGAACACCACGGCGAGGGCGACGACGGAGGAGATGGCGGTCAAAAGCGGGACGTTCTCGCGGGCCCACTCGGACATGGACTGATGGACGGGCGCCACCCCCAAACGCGTGCCGGTTCCGTCGCGCCGCACTCCAGCGTTCGACCCCCGCAGGAGCGCGACAGGATCGCCCTCGCCGCTCGGTGCCACTCTCCGACACGGCACTGCCGAATGGAAGGGCTTTTAATTGGGGGAAGGGTACGTGGAAACGCGATAGAACACCGCGAGCGTGGGTAGCCAAGCCAGGCCAACGGCGCAGCGTTGAGGGCGCTGTCCTGTAGAGGTCCGCCGGTTCAAATCCGGTCCCACGCATCGCTCGGCGGCACACCCGCCACACCGATGCACGGTGTTGTCTCTACGACAGCACCCACGCACAATACCTTTCGATGCTACGCGAGAAGTGACGAGTACGATCGGACTGCTGTAGTCGTCAGTACCGCCAAAGCCCCAGCCGCTCGCTTATAAATAGCTACTCGCGGATCGGTGGCGGACACCTCCAAAGCCCCAGCCGGGAGGGCGGCGCACACTCGTTGCGCTCCTCGCTCGCGCTGCTCGCTGCGGTGCTTACGTCGTCTGCGCCGCCCTCCCGGCTGCCCCTTTGGGTCCCACCTCGCAGGCACGCGCCACCGTTAACTTATTTATAAACAGTATCAGTGGTCACGATTCTCGTCGCTCGCGCGAACTGCCACCCTTTTAGTCGCGCGCCGTCGGAGTGAGGCGTAATGAGTACGGACGCGACCCCCGAGTACGACCACGAGGAGCTGGGGCTCGTCGCCGGGCTGGAGATCCACCAGCAGCTCGACACGGAGACGAAGCTGTTCTGCGACTCCCCGACGACCGAGCGCGAGCCGGACGAGGCCGAGCGGGAGATCACCCGTCGGCTCCACCCGACGAAGAGCGAGCTCGGCGAGCTCGACGACGCCGCGATGGAGGAGAGCCGCGTCGACCGCGAGTTCACCTACCTCGCGTACGACACCACCTGCCTCGTCGAGGAGGACGACGAACCGCCCCGCCGCGTCGACGAGGAGGCGCTCTCCGTCGCGCTGCAGATCGCCGACCTGCTCGACATCTCGGTCGTCGACCAGGCGCACGTGATGCGGAAGCTCGTCATCGACGGCTCGAACACCTCCGGCTTCCAGCGGTCGATCCTGCTCGGTCAGGAAGGGGAGATCGAGACGAGCGAGGGGACGGTGTCGATCGTCGATCTCATGTTAGAGGAGGAGTCGGCCAAGCGCGTCGAGGAGACGGACGACGGCGTCGTCTACTCGCTGGACCGGCTCGGCGTCCCCCTCGTCGAGATCGGGACCGGACCGGACATCCGGAGCCCCGAGGGCGCCCGCGAGGCCGCCGAGCGCATCGGGATGCTGCTCCGCTCGACGGGCGCGGTCAAGCGCGGGCTCGGGACGATCCGCCAAGACGTCAACGTCTCCATCGCCGAGGGCGCCCGCGTCGAGGTGAAGGGCGTGCAGGACCTGCAGGGGATCGAGGACATCGTCCGCGGCGAGGTCGGTCGGCAGGCCGAGCTGCTCGCGATCCGCGACGAGCTCCGCGAGCGCGACGCGAGCGTGGGCGACGTCTCGGACGCGACCGACGTCTTCGCCGACACCGACTCGGGGGTCATCCGCGGCGCGCTCGACTCTGGCGGGAAGGTGACCGCCGTCCCCCTGTTCGGCTTCGACGGCCTCGTCGGGCGCGAGATCCAGCCGGACCGTCGGCTCGGCACGGAGCTCTCGGACCACGCGAAGCGTCACGGCGCGGGCGGGATCTTCCACACCGACGAGCTGCCGGCGTACGGCGTGACCGAGGCGGAGGTCGAGGCGCTCCGCGACGCGGTCGGCGCCGGGCCCGAGGACGCGGTCGCCATCGTCGCCGCCGACCCGGAGACGGCCGACCTCGCGATCGAGGCCGCCGCCGACCGCGCCGTCGCCGCGATCGAGGGCGTCCCCGAGGAGACGCGCGGCGCCAACGAGGACGGCACCACCCGGTACCTCCGTCCGCTCCCCGGCGCGGCGCGGATGTACCCCGAGACGGACGTGCCGCCGGTCGAGCCCGACCCGTCCGACGTGGACCGACCGGAGCTGCTCGACGAGAAGACCGACCGCTACGTCGAGGCGTTCGACCTCGACCGCGGGCTCGCGGAGCAGGTCGCGTTCGGGCGTCGCTTCCCGCTGTTCGAGACCGCGGTCGACCGCGGCGTCGACCCCACCTTCGCGGCCTCGACGCTCGAGTCGACGACGACGGAGATCCGACGCGACGGGGCCCCGGTCGAGAACCTGACGGACGAGCACTTCCTCGACCTGTTCGCGCTCGTCGAGGACGGCGACCTCGCGAAGGAGGGCGTGCCGGAGGTGTTGACGACGCTCGCGGAGCGCCCCGATCTCACGGCCGAAGAAGCGATCGAGGAGGCGGGGCTCTCCGGCGTGAGCGAGGACGCGGTGCGCGAGGCGGTCGTCGAGGTCGTCGAGCGCAACGCCGACCAGATCGCCGAGGAGGGGATGGGCGCGTTCTCGGGGCTGATGGGCGAGGCCATGGGCGCGCTCCGCGGGAAGGCCGACGGCGAGGTCGTCTCCGACGTGCTCCGCGAGGAGATCGGCAAGCGGTCGTAGCGCGCCTCGCGTCGGTTAGGCCCGTTCTTTACGTATCGAGAGTCCCTGATTCGATTCGAGGGACACAGATGGCTGACCCGCCTCCAACCGATGCCTCCGACGACCCGTCCGCGTCGGACCGCACCCCCGACCCGGCCGTCGCGAAGACGCGCGGGGACCGAGTCTCCGACGCGACGAACCGGTTCATCCACGGCGTCGAACTCGCCGCCGCGGCGCTTTTCGCACTGCTGTTCGGCATCGGCGTCGTCGACCTCGCGATACAGATCGTCGAGTCGGTTCCGACCGGCGAGATAACGGACCCGAACACCGTCATCGGCTTCATCGAGACCGGCCTGCTGCTGCTGATCATCGTCGAGGTGTACGAGACGGTGGTCGCCTACATCGAGCAGAGCGACACCCGCCGGATCGTGAGGCTGGTGATCTACACCGGCGTCATCGCGATGGTCCGGAAGGTGATCATCTTCCGAACCACGGAGTACCCGACGACGCAGGACGCCCTGTTCGCCGCGTTCTCCTACACGCTCGTGATACTCGGCCTCGTTGCGCTGCTGTACGTTGAGCGGTCGGTGGGGAGTTCGCTGACGCCCGAGTGAGCCCCGGTCAGTCCGTCAGCTCCGCGATCAGCGTGTCGAGCTCGTAGGTCGCCGGCGCGCGCGACTCGTCGCGGAGGGCGGCGATCGTGAACGTCGAGTTCGTGCGCTCGACCTCCGGGATCGCCTCGAAGTCGCT
Organism: Halorubrum sp. CBA1229; assembly: GCF_003721435.2. NCBI lineage: Archaea > Methanobacteriati > Methanobacteriota > Halobacteria > Halobacteriales > Haloferacaceae > Halorubrum > Halorubrum sp. CBA1229. Next base: position 2,861,546 of record NZ_CP054585.1, read on the forward strand.
GATGAGTCGCTCGACCATGTCCGACGAGGAGAGCCGCGCGAGGACGACGAAGTCGGTCTCGCCCATCGTGAAGAACGCCTCCGTGACGCCCTCGACGGAGAGCAGTTCGTCCGCGAACTCCTCGTACGGGCCTTCGTAGTCGGCGAGCACCTCGACGATCACGGTGACGCCGAGCCCGAGCGCCTCGTGGTCGAGGTCGTACAGGTCGTTCTCGATCACGCCGGCCTCGCGGAGGTTGTTCAGCCGGTAGTGAATCGTCGACACCGGAATCTGCGTCTCCTCGTGGAGCCGCTCGGGGCTCCCGGTGCCCAGGTCCGATATCGCCTTCAACAGCCGCACGTCGCGCTCGTCCATACGTCCCCTTCGCGTGAGGGATTGTTGTATATTCCGACCGACAGGGTTGGATTCGACTGCAAGAAGCCCCTCGATTTCGGAAGCGTATTGCATCGAAATCGTATGTGTGATTGTTCATTCTAAATACGCCGGATCCCGAGAGAATAGTTTAACTATCTCAATCTACTTCGAACTGGTATCGAATGAATCTACGGAACCTGCTTTCTACTCCTGAATCGGTCGTCGCCGCGTTCGTCCTCCTCGCGGTCCTTTGGGGCACCTCCTTCGTCGCCATCGAGGCCGGGCTGCACCACTTCCCGCCGCTGCTGTTCGCCGGCGTCAGGTACGCGATCGCCGGCGTGATCGTGCTGGGAGTCGCCGCGGTCGCGTCGGGTCGAACGGTCCCCCGCGGTCGCGACGAGTGGCTCGGCGTCGCCGTGGCGGGGACCTTCGTGATCGCCGCCTACCACGGCCTGTTGTACGTCGGCGAGCTCCGCATCTCCGGAGCGGTCGCCGCCGTGGTCGTGAGCCTCGCGCCGGTGTTGACCGCGGTGTTCGCCGCCCTCCTCCTCCCGAACGAGCGGCTCGGTCCCGTCGAGGTCGGCGGCTTCGCGCTCGGGATCCTCGGCGTCGTCGTGATCGCCGACCCGATGGAGGCGGGGGTGGGAAGCGCCGCCATCGTCGGCGTCGCGCTCGCGTTCGCCGGCGCGGTCGCCTTCTCGCTGGGCGCGGTCCTGCTCCGGCCGCTCCGAACGGACCTCCCGATCGCCGCCCTCCAGGGGTGGGCGATGGTGCTCGGCGCCGGGCTCCTGTTCGTCGGCGCCGCCGTGTTCGGCGAGTCGCCGGCGGCGATCGAGTGGAACCGGACCGCCATAGTATCGTTAGCGTACCTCACGCTGCTGTCCGGCGTCCTCGCGTTCCTGATCTACTTCGCGCTGCTCGACGCGGTCGGGCCCGCGCAGCTCCACCTGGTCGGGTACGCCGAGCCCGTCGTCGCCGCGGTCGGGAGCTGGGTCCTGTTCGGCAGCCTGATCGAGGCGGAGGCGATCGTCGGCTTCGTCGCGATTCTCGCCGGGTTCCTCGCGCTCGAACGGCACGAGATCGCCGCGTACGTCGGGTTCGACGCGTACCACTGGCCCGCCGAGATCGGGCGGAAGTGAGAGACTGTTCAACTCTGGCCGTCCGGCTGTCCGGCTTTTGACTTCTTGGCCGCCCGGCTTTTGACTTCTTGGCCGCCCGGCTTTTGACTTCTTGGCCGCCCGGCTTTTGACTTCCCGACCGTCCGGCTCTCCGACTTCCAGACTCCCGAGAGATCAGCCCTCGACGTCCTGCGTCAGGCCGGCCCGGAGGTCGCGGCCGAAGTAGTGGCCGAGCAGCGCGACGACGAGCCCGAGCCCGCCGCCGACCGCGAGCAGGGAGAGTCCCCACTGCTGGAGGTAGTCGACGCCGATCGGGAGGAAGCCGACGTTGAGCACGTTCGTCACGGCGACGAGCGCCCCCGCCGCGGCGCCGGCGACGCCGGCCTCGACGTACCGCCGAGCGGAGAGGGCCAGCCCGATCAGGAACGCGGCGACGAACACCCCGCCGGCGGAGCCGATCGTACCGCCGATCAGCGGGATCGCGCCGCCCGCGAACACCCCCGCGGCGACGGCGACGAGCGACAGCGCGAACGCCTTCCCGGAGAACCAGCGACCGCCCATTCCGACGCGGCCCTCCTCGCCGCTCGCGGAGGCCGCGTGACCGGACGACTCGCCCGTCGCGGCGTCCGACTCGGCGCCGCCCGACGGGGCGGCCTCCCCGCCCTCGGTGAGGTCGTCGTCGAGGAGGTCGTCGAGGTCGTCCATCGGATCGCCGTCGGACGACTCGCGCTCTTTGGAGGGTTGCATACCGGAGCGTTCGCCCCTGAGACCTTGTGTCTTGTGCCCACGGGCGGCGTCGCCACCGTCGGGCGCCGCGCGTTTCCCCGCGCCGTTTCACCGGAAACGAGGTGTCTCGGGAGGAAGAACGGCGACGCGGGAACGCGCGGTCGGACTCGGGGTCAGTCGCCCTCTCTCGACTCGCGCGACCCCCACACCCGCTTGTCGACGAGCTCGACCGTCATCGGCCCGTCGACCGTCACCTGACAGGAGAGCCGCGGGTAGCCGAAGCGGGCCGCGAGCCGGTCGTGCCAGTGGTCCGGCGGCGGCCCCTCGCGGATCCGGACGCCGCAGGTGGCACACAGCCCGCGCCCGCCACAATTCAGGCGGCGCGTCGCCGCGGCGTACGGCGACAGGTCGGCCGCGAGCAGCGCCCGCCGGAGGTTCCGCCCCCGCTCGATCGACAGCTCGGTGCGCTCGTCGCCGTCGAGGACGACCACCGGGACTGGTTCGGCGCTCTCGTCGCTCATTCGGTGTTCGATGCGTCGTCCGCTGGGACCAAAGGTCTGCGCCCAGACCGCGGCGCATCGGCGCCGACCCGGAACGGCTTTCGGCGCTCGCCCCGACCCCGTCGGCATGGACACGCGTCGCGCGCTGCTCGACGCCCTCGAGGACGGCCCCGTCTCGGGACCGGCGCTCGCCGCCGAGCTCGACGTCTCGCGGACGGCGGTGTGGAAGGCGGTCGAGGCGCTCCGCGAGGAGGGGTTCGCCGTCGAGTCGACGTCTGACGGCTACGCCGCGCCCGCCGACCCCGCGTACTGCGCGGCCGGGATCGAGTTCGGGCTCGACGCGCCGTACGCGGTGGAGTATCACGAAGGCCTCCCGTCGACGAACGACCGCGCCCGCGAACTGGCGGCCGAGGGCGCGGCGGACGTCGCCGTGGTCGCCGACGAGCAGACCGGCGGGCGGGGGCGGCTGGACCGGGAGTGGGTCGCGCCGAGCGGCGGCGTCTGGCTCTCGCTCGTCACGCGGCCGACGGTGCCGCCGGCCCGAGCGCCGCTTTTCACCCTCGCCGCGGCGGTCGCGACGGTCGACGCCTGCCGCGAGGCCGGCGTCGACGCGCACATCAAGTGGCCGAACGACGTGCTCGTGGGCGCCCCCGACGCCTCGGTCGGTCGCGGCGGTCGCGGCGGCCGCAAGGTCGCGGGGGTCCTCACGGAGATGGAGGGGGAGGCCGACCGGGTCTCGTGGCTCGTCGCGGGCGTCGGCGTCAACGCCAACGTCGACGCCGAGACGCTTCCGGCGGGCGCGACGTCCCTCCGGGAAGAACTCGGGGAGCCAGTCGACAGGCGTCGGTTCGCCGCGACCCTCCTCGAACGCTTCGCGGCGCTCGCGGGGACGCCGGACCGGACGGACCGGATCCTGCCGGCGTGGCGCGACCGGGCGAGCACGCTCGGGAAGCGGGTGCGGGTGGAGACGTCGACCGGGGCCGTCTCGGGGACCGCCGTCGACGTCGAGTCGCCGGGCGCACTCGTGATCGACACCGGCGAGGGAACGCGACGAGTCCACGCCGGTGACTGCGAGCACCTCCGAGACGCGGACGACTGACCTCGCGGCCTACGTCCGCCCGGTCGCGGCTCCCGCGACGCTCGGCTCTGCCGGAACGTCGCCGTCGATCCGGACCGTCAGGACGGGGACGGCGCAGCCGCGGACGACCTTCTCGGCGACGCTCCCGAGCAGGAGCCGGTCGATCCCGCCGCGGCCGTGGGTCCCCATCACGACGAGGTCGCAGTCGTTCTCCTCGGCGTACCGGATGATCTCGCGGCTGGGCGTCCCCTCGACGACCGCCGAGTCCACGTCGACGTCGGTCTCCGCTGCCAGGTCCTCGACCGCCGCGACCGCCTCGTCGGCGTCATCCTGTAGGAGCTCGCCGATCCCCTCCCACGAGGCCTCCATCGGCATTCCCGCGTATCTCGCCGTGTCGACGACGTACAGCGTGTGTACGGCCGCATCGTGGACCGCGGCGAGGTCGAGCGCGTGCGCAACGGCGCACTCGCCTTCGGCGGAGCCGTCGGTCGGAACGAGGATCCGGTCGTACAGGTCCATGTGTTCACATGCCACAAGGATCTCCGGTGTGATAACTCTTTGCAGGTCTTGCCGGTTTCTTCGGCAGTTTGGCGCCTCGGCGGTTCCTTCGGCGGTTCGGACCCCGGCGGTTCCTTCGGCGGTTCGGACCTCACCGGTCGGCGTTCGATCATGGCGCGCCCTTAAGCCCTCAGACGACGATACTCACCTATGACATCCGAAGTTCACCTCTCGCACGTTCAAGACGAGTTCCGAGACCACTCGTACCCGGCGCCTCGGGACGCGCTCGTCGAGTCGTGCGCGGGGACGACCGTGCTGTTCGCCGACGGCGACGCCGACCTCGGCGCGCTCCTCGAGGAGATCGAACAGGAGCGATTCGAGAGCCCCGAGGACGCGTTCGCCGCGCTCCAAAACGTCCTCCCGATCGAGGCGCTCGGCGAGCCGGGGCAGTCCGACGGCGACGCCTGACCGGGACGCCCGCCTCTTATAAATAGAGGCGCCACGTCACCGCTCCGCACGCCACGGCGCGTCTCGCATCGCTTTTTACCGCGGGTCGCGCACTGGTGGTAATGAGTTATCGGATCGGCCTCGTCGGCAAGCCCTCCGTGGGGAAGTCGACGTTTTTCAACGCCGCGACGATGAACGACGTGCCCGAGGGCGCGTACCCGTTCACCACGATCGACCCGACCGTCGGCGAGGCGTACGTCCGCGTCGACTGCGCCGCCCCCGAGTTCGACGAGAGCTGCACGCCGAGCGTCGGCGTCTGCCGCGAGGGGACCCGCTTCGTCCCCGTCAAGCTCGTCGACGTCGCCGGGCTCGTCCCGGGCGCCCACGAGGGGCGGGGGCTCGGCAACCAGTTCCTCACGGACCTCAACGAGACGGACGTGCTGATCCACGTCGTCGACTTCTCGGGCAAGACGGACATCGAGGGCGAGACGACGGAGGGCCACGACCCGCGCGAGGACATCGACTTCCTCGAGGCGGAGCTCGACGAGTGGTACCTCGACGTGCTCCGGAAGGGCCTCGAGAAGTACGAGACGCGCTACCACGGGTCCGAGGCCGCCGTCGAGGCGGAGCTCGCCGAGCAGATGTCGGCGTTCGGCATCGACAAGGACCGGATGAAGCGCGTCATCCTCGCCGAAGGGCTCGAGCTGGACCCGGAGACGTGGGACGACGCGGACGAGGCGTCGCTCGCGCGGGAGATCCGGAAGCGCACGAAGCCGATGGTCGTCGCCGCCAACAAGATGGACACGCCCGAGGCGCAGGCGAACTGGGAGGAGATCACCGCGGACCCCGACTACGACCACCTCTCCTTCGTCCCCGCGAGCGCCCACGCCGAGAAGGCGCTTAAAAACGCGAACGAGGCCGGCGTCGTCGACTACACGCCCGGCGAGAGCGAATTCGACGTCGTCGGCGACGTCTCGGGCGAGCAGGAAGCCGGCCTCGACCGGATCGGTGAGTTCGTCGGCGACTACGACGGCACCGGCGTCCAGGGCGCGCTGGAGTCGGCCGTCTTCGACGTGCTCGGCTGCATCGCCGTCTTCCCCGGCTCCGCGAACGGGAGCAAAGACGAGAAGGGCGTCTTCCGCGACTGTTTCATCCTCCCCGAGGGGTCGACGACGGAGGACTTCGCGTTCCACATCCACTCGGACATCGGCGAGGGGCTCCTCCACGGCACCGACTGCCGGAGCGGGCGGCAGGTGGGCACCGACCACGCGCTCGACCACCGCGACGTGATCGAGCTGGTCTCGACGAAACAGCTCGCGCCGTAGGCGCCGATCGCCCCCCGAACCGGCTTTTCACCCCCGACGGCGACGGCGGCGGTTCTCCGGGCGAGGTTTCGGGGTCGTTCACGAGCCCGCGGACGAATCGCGACCGATGCCGTCGGGTGTGAGCTCCACAGAATCCGAACAGGTTCGGGGGTCGGTGACGGGCTTCTCCGCAGCCAGCAGATATATACCTCGACTGTTTAAATCAGCAGTTAGTCGGTAACCCAACGTGTCAAGTGAACTGATACCACTGGTAGCGTCGATCATCGCGATCGGAGTCATCGCGCAGCTACTTGCCGATCGCTTCGAAGTACCGAGCATCGTCTTCCTCCTCGTCGCGGGGGTCGCTCTCGGTCCCGAGGGACTCGGGTTCATCACCCCGGACACCTTCGCGTCGCTTCCGGCCATCGTCGGGCTCTCGGTCGCGATCATCGTTTTCGAGGGCGCGTTCCACCTGCGGATAGAGAGCATCCGACAGGCGACGAGAGAGAGCATCCGGCTCGTCTCGATCGGAGCGGCCATCTCGCTCGTCGGCACCGCGCTCGTCGTCCGCCTCGCGCTGGACGCCGATTGGGGAGTGGCGTTCCTCATCGGTTCGCTGCTGGTCGCGACCGGCCCGACCGTCATCACGCCGATCCTGCGGGTCGTTCCCGTTCGCGATCGAGTGGCGACGGCGCTGGAGACCGAAGGGATCGTCAACGACGTCACGGCGGCCATTCTCGCCATCGTGGTCTTCAAGACGATGCGGTTACAGGAACCGTCGGTACCGGCGTTCCTCGAGCTGTTCATCGAGCGGATCGGGACCGGGATCGGAGTCGGCGTCATCGTCGCGGTCGTGATCTGGGTCGTTCTCCGCTACATCGACCTCTCGCCGGGCGACGCGCCGCGAAACGCTCGGCTGGTCGTCCTCGCTGGCGCTCTCGTCGCGTTCGGCGCCGCCGACACCGTCGCGAGCGAGGCGGGGGTCGCCGCCGTCGCGACGGCCGGCATCATACTCGGGAACGCCGATATCCCCTACGAGGAGGAGATCGCCGATTTCAAAGGCGACATCACGCTTATCGTCCTCTCGTTCGTGTTCATCGCGTTGGCGGCGCTGCTCAGGTTCAGCGACCTGATCGCGCTGGGCGTCGGCGGCCTCGTCGTCGCCGCCGCGGTCATCTTCCTCATCCGGCCGCTGGACGTGCTCGTCTCCACGCAGGGAGGGGACTTCACCACGTCCGAACGGTTGTTCGTCAGTTTCGTCGGCCCGCGGGGGATCATTCCCGCCTCGGTCGCGACGCTGTTCGCGGTCGAGCTACAGGCGGCCGGCCAGTCCGAGGCCGCGACGCTGCTCGTCGGAACCGTCTTCTTGGTCATCTTTTCGACCGTCGTGCTTGAGGGCGGGTTCGCCCGCCAGATCGCCGAATACCTCGACGTGATACCAATGCGTGTACTCATCATCGGCAGCGGGCGGGTCGGCCGCGAGGTCGCCGCTCGACTCGAAAACAGGGGAGAGAACGTCGTCATCATCGAGAACGACGAGACAGCGATCGAAACCGCCCGCAGCGAGGGACTCACGGTGCACATTGGCGACGGGGCCAACGTGGACACGCTCCGCTCGGCCGGTATCGAGAACGCCAAGACCGTCATCGCGGCGACCGGCGACGACACGGTGAACCTCTTCGTCGGGCAACAGGCCACCACGAACTTCGACGTCGATCGCGTGGTCTGCCGGGCGAACGACCCGGAGAACCTCGACGCGTTCGATGACCTCGGCGTCGAGACGATCTCGCCGACCCAGGCGACGGCGCAAGCCATCGACGACCACATCGAGCGTCCGGCGATGGCCCGCTGGGTGGACATGCTCGGCGAGGAGGGCGACGTGCAGGAGGTGACGCTTCAGAACCCGGAGCTCGTCGGACAGTCGCTCAACGAGCTCGGTCCGGAGATCCCGGGTCGCTGTCTCGTCGCTCTCGTCTCCCAGGGCGACGAGACCTTCGTGCCCGAGGCGACGTATACGCTCGAAGCCGACGACCACCTCACCCTCATCGGCGAACCGGAAGCCGTCCAGTCGACCATGTCGCTGATACGCGGGAAGTAACGCCCGTCGAGGCCGTTGCCCGAGGTATCGCTCGCACCCGGCGTCGAGCCCCTCGAACGCACTTATAAGGCCGCCCCTCGTGTATCGGGGACTATGGAACGTACCGTAACGGTGGTACCCGAGGCGGGGCTCCACGCCCGCCCGGCCTCGGAGCTGGTGCAGACGGCGAACGGGTTCGACGCCGACGTGTCGATCGGTCGCGCGGACGACGGCGACGACGGGCTCGTCCGCGCCGACAGCATGCTCTCGGTGAGCGGGCTGAACGTCGGCCACGGGGAGACCGTCCGCGTCGTCGCCGAGGGGGCGGAGGCGGGGGACGCCCTCGACGCGGTCTGCGACCTGCTGACGAGCGAGGTCGATGGAGACGGCGAGGACGGCGACGAGAGCGACGACGGCGGGGCCGAGCCCGACGGCGGTGACCCGGCGTGAGGACGCTCTCTGGCGTCGGGAGCACGCCGCTTGCGGGCGTCGGCGCGGCACGCTGGTATCGCCCCGGGGCGGACCTGACGCTCCCCGACCGACCCGACCCGACCGCGGTCGACGCTGACGCCGAACTATCGCGGTTCGCGGCCGCCCGCGACGAGGCTCGGGCAGAGATCCGGGCCGCACGCAACCGCGCCGCCGAGCGCGTCGGCGAGGAGGAGGCGGCCGTCTTCGACGCGCACGAGCAGTTCCTCGACGACCCGGAACTGGTGGGGGACATCGAGGACGCGATCGGTGAGGGAGCGCCGGCCGAACACGCCGTCCACGACCGGTTCGCGGCCGCTATCGAGCAGTTCGAGGGGCTGGAGGGACCGATGGCCGAACGCGCCGACGACCTCCGGGACGTCCGCGACCGCCTGCTGCGCGTCCTCCTCGACGCCGACTCGCTCGTCGACCTCGGCGACCTGCCGGCCGGGACCGTCCTGCTCGCCGAGCGGCTCACGCCGAGCGACACCGCGGAGCTGGACCCGGACGCGGTCGCCGGGATCGCGACGGTCACGGGCGGGCGGACCGCGCACGCGGCGATCATCGCGCGGTCGCTGTCGATCCCCGCGGTCGTCGGCGTCGGGGAGCCGCTCCGCGAGGTGTCGGACGGCGCCGACCTCCTCGTCGACGGAGAAGCGGGACGGATCGTCGTCGACCCCGACGCCGAGACGCGTGCGGCCGCGGCGGGCGACGCGGCGTCGGCGGTGCCCGAGCGCGTCGCGACCGCCGACGGCAGACCGATCGAGGTGGCCGCGAACGTCGGGAGCGAGGCGGAGCTCGCCCCCGCCGCTGACCGCGGCGCCGACGGGATCGGACTGTTCCGGACGGAGTTCCTCTTCCTCGACCGCGAGGCGCCGCCGACAGAGGACGAGCAGTACGAGACCGTGACCGACGCCCTGTCGGCGTTTCCCGACGACCGGGTCGTCGTCCGGACGCTCGACGTGGGCGGCGACAAGCGGGTGCCGTACCTCGACCTGCCGAGCGAGACGAACCCGTTCCTCGGGCGGCGCGGGATCCGGCTCTCGCTCGACGAGCACCGCGACCTGTTCGAGACGCAGCTCCGGGCGCTGTTGCGGGCGGCCGCGAGCGAGGGCGGCGAGGGGCTCGCCGTGATGGTCCCGCTCGTCTCCCGGGTCGAGGAGGTCGAGGCGGCCGCGGCGGCGGTCGAGTCGGTCGCCGCCGACCTCGCCGCCGAGGGGGTCGACCACGCCGTCCCCGAGCTGGGCGCCATGATCGAGACGCCGGCCGCGGCCCTCCTCGCCGACGCGCTCGCCGAGCGGCTCGACTTCCTCAGTATCGGGACGAACGATCTGACCCAGTACGTGATGGCCGCCGACCGCGAGAACGACGGGGTCGCCGCGTACGGCGATCCCCTTCACCCGGCGGTGTTGCGGGCGATCGACCGCACCGTGTCGGCCGCCGCGGGGACCGACGCCTGGGTCGGGATGTGCGGCGAGATGGCGGGCGACCCGACGCTCACGGAGCTCCTCGTCGGGCTCGGGCTCGACGAGCTCAGCATGAGCGCGGTGACCGTGCCGGCGGTGAAAGAGCGGGTTCGAGAGGTGGACTCGGCCGAGGCGCGCGACCTCGCCGACGAGGCGCTCGCCTGCGAGACGCGCGCCGAGGTGCGAGAGCTGCTCAACGCGTAGCGAGTTACCCTCGTTACAGTTTCTCCATCCCGCGGGCGGCCTCGGCCTGCTCGTGGACCGACTCCAGCGTGGCGGACGGATCGGTCGCGGCCACGGCCGCGTTGACGGCTCCTTCCAAGACGGGCGCGTCGGCGATGACCGCCTCGGCGTCGCTCAGCTCGACGGCGACGTCGGCGTTCATCACGGCGCTCCCGAGGTCGACGAGGACGACGACACCGTCGCCGTCGTCCGCGGCGTCGATCGCGGCCCCGATGTCGTCCGGGACGGTGCCGATCCCGCCCTGTCCGTCGCCGCCGACGGGCTCGATGCGGGTGTCGCCGGCCATCTCCGCGGCCACCTCGACGATCCCTTCGGCCGCGCGCTCGCTGTGGGAGACGACGACGAGCCCGACCATCAGCCGTCCTCCGGGTCGGGCGGGGTCGCGTCATCCGACTCCGCCGCACCCTCGTCAGGGATCGTCGGCGAGGTCGCGTCGACGTCTGGGACCTCGGCGTCGAGTCGGTCGGCGGCGACCGCGAGCAGCTCCTCGAGGATGAACAGCGCGCTCGTCGCGCCGGGGTCCTGGTGGCCGACGGACCGCCAGCCGAGGTAGGAGGCGCGCCCCTTCTTCGCCCGGATCGGGACGGTGAACGCGACGCCGCGCTCAGCCGCGTCGACCGCCTTCGCGAGCGCTTCGAGCGGCGGGAGCTCGTCCGTCTCGATCGACTTCTTGAACGTGTGGACCGCGGGGGTGAGCGCGTCGACCATCGTCTGGTCGCCCACGCGGGCGTCGCCGCGGTCCTCGACCTTCTCGAGGTAGGTCTCGGCGAACGCCACGGCGCTTTCGGGCGTGACCCCGCCGTCGAGCTCCGCGCTCGCGAACACGAGCGAGCCGCCGAACAGGGGGCCGGAGGCGCCGCCGACCTCGGCCATGAGCGTCTTCCCGACCGTCTTGCAGACGGTCTGCGGGTCGGGGTCGTCGAGGTCGCGCGCCGCCTCGGCGGCGGCCGCCCACCCGCGCGCCATGTTGCCCCCGTGGTCCGCGTCGCCGATGGCGGAGTCGAGGTCGGTGAGGTGGTCGCGCTCGCCCTCGATGCGGTCCGCGACCGCCTCGACCGCCGCGACAACCGCGTCGCCGTCGCTCGCATCGTCCGCCGCTCCGCCGTCGGTTCGGGTCCCCCCGCTCATCGCGTCTGGGTGAGTGCGGGGGTGTCGGCCGGCGCGCCGAGCAGCTCCTTCAGCTCGTCGTCGACGGCGCAGACGGTGACCGACGCGCCCATCATGTCGAGCGAGGTCATGTAGTCGCCGACCCACGCGTCCCACGTCTCGAGGCCGCGCTCGCCGAGCAGCTCTTGGAGCCGGCGGTTGACCACGAACAGTTCCATCTGCGGGGTTCCTCCCATCCCGTTGACGATCGTGAGAACCTCCTGGCCCTCGTCGAGGTCGAGGTCGTCGAGGACGGCCTCCGTCAGGGCGTCGGTGATCTCGTCGGCGCTCATCAGCTCGGTGCGCTCGGTGCCGGGCTCGCCGTGGATCCCGATTCCCAGTTCGATCTCGTCGTCGCCGAGGTCGAAGGTGGGCTCGCCTTTCTCCGGCGTGACGCAGGAGGTGAGCGCGGTGCCCATGGTGCCGACGTTGTCGATCACCTTCTCGGCGACGCGCTTGACCTCCGACAGCTCGGCGCCCTGCGCGGCCTTCGCCCCGGCGGCCTTGTGGACGAGGATCGTCCCGCAGACCCCCCGTCGCCCCGAGGTGTACAGCGAGTCCTCGACGGCGACGTCGTCGTTCACCACGACGCTCTCGACCTCGACGCCCTCCATCTCGGCGAGTTCGATGGCGGTCTCGAAGTTCATCACGTCGCCCTCGTAGTTCTTGATGATCGCGAGGACGCCGTCGCCGGCGTCGCAGGCCCCGATCAGCTCCTCGAACTCGTCGGCGGTCGGCGAGGAGAACACGTCGCCCGCGGCGGCCCCGTCGAGCATGCCGTCGCCGATGTACCCCGCGTGGGTCGGCTCGTGGCCGCTCCCGCCGCCCGTCACGAGCGCGACCTTCCCGTCGACCGGCGCGTCGTCGCGGACGAGCACCTGCGTGTCCGGGAGCCGGCGGAGTCGGTCCGGGTACGCCGCGGTCATCCCGTCAAGCATCTCGTCGACGACGTCGTCCGGGTCGTTGATCAGCTTCTTCATAATCAACGTGTATGACACTCCGAGATCTGTTAAAGATAGTGGGAGTTCACGCTCCTCACCGGTCGCAGCCAGAGCGATCGCGCTTAACACCGAGGTGAACGGTGCGCTCGCGCCTCTTTCCGGCACCCGAAACTCGCTGGGACCCGTCGCTCGAAACTCGCTGGGATCGCTCACGCGGGTCGACGGTGGCGCGATACACCGCGCAGGCGTTCCCACGAATCAACAATCATGATACTCAATTATGTCGGTTGGCTCATATTTCCAACTGGGTGAAACCATATGCCAATCGAAGACCTCGCTCGCAGCGACGCCGTCACGGCTCCCCCCGAAACCTCCGTGACCGACCTCGCGGCGACCATGGACGAGGAGAACGTCGGTAGCGTCGTGATCACGGACGGCGAGACGCCCGTCGGGATCGTCACGGACCGGGATCTGACCGTTCGCGTCCTCGGAGCGGCAGTCGATCCGACCGAGCAGACGGCCGAAGACGTGATGACCGACGGGCTCTGCACGGCCGAACCCGGCACCGGGTTCTACGAGGCGACGAACCTGATGGCCGAGCACGGAATCCGACGCCTCCCCATCTGTGAGGGAGACACGCTCGTCGGAATCATCACGGCGGACGACGTGGCCGAACTGCTCGCCGACGAACAGCAACAGCTCGGCGATCTCATCCGCGCCCAGCGACCGGAGTACTGATCCCAAATGCCCGAAGAACAACTGTTCAAAAGCGAGAACCGTATCGACAGAGCGGCGATCTCGGAGGCGCTGCGTGACGCCGCGGACCAGATCGAGTCCGGCGACGTCACGCTGGGAAGCGGCGCGGAAACGCAGACCGCGACGGTTCCGGAACGCGCCCGGTTCGAGGTCGAACTCGAACGGCTGACGGACTCAGAGACCGGAGATCAGCGGCTCGAACTGGAGTACGAGATCAGGTGGACGGAGTAGCCCTCGACCCGTGCCGACTGCACTCTCCCTGTGCGCGGCACGCGGCTTTTATTTCTCTCTGAGGATACCGACGGTGGCGACTATCGAGAGTAGGACGAAATTGGGTGGCTGGGGAGTCCCAGCCCACCAATCCCGCACGGCCAAAGACCGTGCGCGTTGTAGGTGGGCCAACACGGATTTGAACCGTGGACCTCAGTGCCTCTACCGCACGATTTCGGCACTTGCGCCTGCCTCGTAACGCTCGATAGGCAGTAGCTCTCGGGGAGTGAGCCTCACCCAATTTGTGGTTCCGGATTCGATTGAGAATGAACGACAATCTCGAACCCATTGAGGCGGCTGAGGCAAAGGAGATGTATCTCGAACAGCGCAAGCAGGAGGTGTCAGAGTCAACGATCCAGGCTCACCACTATCGGCTCAAACATTTTGTCCGGTGGTGTGAAGAGCAAGAGGATCTGCACAATCTGAACAATCTAACGGGACGCGATCTCCAACGGTACTCGATGTGGCGGCGCGAGGATGGTGACCTGAATAACGTCACGATGGTCACGCAGCTGTCCACACTACGAGTCTTCATCAAATGGTGCGAACGCATTGATGCCGTGGAAGATGGCCTCCACGATAAGATCATTCTCCCTGATTTGTCCCGGCACGAGGATCAGCGTGACGCGATGCTCGATTCTGAGGATGCCAAACAGCTACTTGAATATATGCGACAATTTGAATGGGGATCTCGGACCCACGCACTCATTGAGCTTCTTTGGTATGGTGGGATGCGTATTGGTGCGGCGCACGGACTCGATTTAGACGACTACGACCCTGACGAGCAGTACGTAGAAATCCGTCACCGACCGGATACAGAGACACGACTGAAGAATAAGAAAGACGGTGAACGGTTTGTCGGCTTATCAGCTCAGGTCTGTGACGCCATAGATGCGTATATCAAGTACAAACGCATGGAGTCGGAGGATGACTTCGGACGAGAGCCGCTGTTCACCAGTAATCACGGGCGAGTAAGCAAAAGTTCACTCCGAGATAATATCTATCGTGCTACCCGTCCATGCGTTTATACAGGCGATTGTCCTCACGACCGTGAGATAGACTCGTGCGAAGCGATGGGTCGAGACAAGGCCAGCCTATGCCCTTCGAGCGTCAGCCCTCACGCTATTCGCCGAGGGTCGATTACGTACCATCTGACGGAGGACGTTCCCGAAAAGATGGTCGGTGATCGGATGAATGTCAGTCTGGACGTATTGGAGAAACATTACGACCGACGAACTGAGGAAGAGAAGGCGAGCCAGCGGCGCGATTATTTAGATAATATCTAATTGATATTTAAATAATATGTGAATAGATTGTCATAAACCCTCATCTGGAAGGTGTGGTTTGTCGTTGAATCGACTGCTAATATACGTAATAAGTGAATCATTTTCAGCGGCTTCGTCGATCGCCTCTCGTAAATGAGCGTCTGAATCGTAGTTGTCGAAGAACATTGCCCAGTAGTCGCGTTCGTTGAATGAGAATACAGGCATGTCATATCCATAATTTGTTCGCCAGAGCAAGTAGTCTTCAAATCGGTCCAGTTCCTCTGTCTGATTTGCCAGCTCGAACAAGTCAAACAAAGTTATGAGTAGAACTCTGTCCTCCTCGGCAACCGATTCGTAAAGCTCACTCATATCAAAAATACGGTCCATCCGTTTGTTCTGAGAGAATAACGTTGGAAGTAGGCCATCAAGAACCACTATTGTTCCAGATTCTTTGTCTCTTGGTGACTTCATACCAGCAAGATTGTAGGGTAAGTTATGGTCGTGTTCTCTCAAGAAATTTAGCGTATTTTCTCCCTGGGCTATCGCTTCCTTTGTCTTCTCTTTAAATCGTGTTTTTGCCGTCTGAAGATCATTTGGAATCTTCCGGAAAATGGGATGTGATTTGATTTCAATACACCAGAATGAATCCTCAAAGAATAGTAACCCATCAGTTTCTCTCGGGTGAGGGTCATTGTATTTGAAGGACTGTATTAGATTACGACTGTCAAATTCAGCAAAGGCTTCTAAGGTTAATTCTTCAACAATATCCCCTTTTCTACGATCTTCAACTGTTCGTATTTCCTCGTGCTGTTGGAATAGCTCCTCAATTCTCATCTGCGTCGTGCTTACTAACAAAGAAGGAAACGGCACTAAGATCCTGTCTTCCTTTCCTTCTACCTCAAAGAGAGGCGTACTCAAAAATTGGTAACGAGAGTATTTTTCGTCTCGGTCATACCTCACGGAAAGAAAATTAATCATGCTATTAGCTACGTCAATTCGATCTGAAATGGAGAATTTTTGAGCGAATGGCTGATCTTCTGTCTTACTCAAGAATGCGCTAATCAACTCGCTTCGAGAAAACTCAATACAGGCAAGCCACTTATTTTGAAAAGCCTCACTCGGTACCTCGTACTCGGTAGAGTTGACAAATTCTTTTTTATCTTCGAATGTGTGGAATGTCGAACCTATATCCAGATCATTAGCCCTTTCAGTGATTAGATTGTATATGAAAGCCTCCATAGAAATAAGATCAATCGCAGAATACCCGATTTTATTTCGTATCTCATCGCTTATATCTGCGTAGCGGACATTAAGATAGAGTTGATAGTGTTGTACATCTGGGTCATCAGGATACATCAAAATAAATTGATTGAACACATTTTCCGGCTGGTCGGATGACAATCCCTCGTTCTCCCAATAATTCTGAATCGATTCGTGGGTGACCTCCTCGTCAAATATCGCTCCAGATTGCAAAATACTATCAAAATATCCTCTCAAAAGCATTCGCCTCTCGGTGTTGTACCTGTTGGCACCTGAAAGAAAAGAGAGATTTTCCATGCCTTGATCGGTCATGTCTTATTATTCTGATTTTTGACTGATAAAGAATTATCGAATATTATATCATCTATTGATTGATCCAGATGGACTGAGTTCAAGAAAATTCGGTGAGAGATCTACCCTGAATTGTACTCCATTGAGGCAGCGACTATTTCTAAATGGGAGACAGCGTGGACGCTCGCGAGTATTGTGGTTCAAATCAACTGAGAAAGACGCTTCTCTTCGGTTTGTAGTCCAACGGAAATTGGTGGCCGGGGAGGATTTGAGCCGCAAGGGCCCTCGAATAGGCCCCGCGCTTCGCGCGAGTGGGCCAACACGGATTTGAACCGTGGACCTCCCGGTTATCAGCCGAGCGCTCAACCTGACTGAGCTATTGGCCCAGGTGAGCGCATTCAGTCGTTGCGCGGGTAGGATTTTAAGGGTTTCCTTTCGTCACTCCCCCGCCGTCTCGCGGTTTCGACGCCGGGCGACCCGACGGTCTCGCGGTCAGTCGGTTCGCTCGGAGTCCTCGTCCTCGACCGTGTAGTCGACGTCGACCACGTCGTCAGCGCGATCCGGGTCGTCAAAGCGATCGCCGCCGTTTCCGCCGCCGCTGTCGGTCGCCCCGCCGGCGCCGCCCGCGCCGGGGAAGTCGTCGGGATCGTCGCCCGAGGGATCGCCGTCGAACCCGCTCCCGCCGAATCCGCCGCCGCCCATCGTGAAGCCGGCCCCGCTGCCGTTGCCGTCGCCGGGGAACCCGCCGATGTACACGTTGCCGGAGGCGAAGCCGTCGGTCTCGCTGTCGATGTACGGCACCACGACGTACTTTTTGAGCGCCATCCGGATCGGGACCCGAGAGAGCGGGAACGCGAGCAGGAAGCCGACCGCGTCCGTGACGAGCCCGGGGGTGAGCAGGAACGCGCCGGCGGCGATCAGCAGGCCGCCGTCGAGCAGCTCGTCCGTCGGCGGTTCGCCGCGGGCCAGCTTGCGCTGGACGCGCGCGAGCGTCGCCCGGCCCTCGGCGCGCAGGAGGAGCATGCCGAGCACGGCGGTCAACACGACCAGCGCGACCGTGACCGCCCACCCCAGCCGCGTCGCGACCACGATCAGGAACAGCGCGTCCACGAGGGGGACGACGAGCAGCAGCGCGAGCAGCGTACGCGGGCGCATACCACGAGGGTTCCCGCCGGGGACTCATAGCCCTTTTCGTCCCGGCGGCGGCTCGGAGTCCGTTCGGGGAGGCGATCCGCGACCGCCACGGCTTTGAGCGGCGGGTCCGACCCGAGGGTATGGACATCGTCGGCGCGCTCGGTCGCGAGCCCCCGGAGCGCGAGTCGCTGCCGCGGTGGGTCGCACCGCTGCCGAAGGCGCTGGAGAACGTCGCCTTCCGGTTCGCGTGGGTCATCGTCGCGATCAACCTCGTCGGCACCGCGTTCGGCTTCTGGTACTACCGGTTCCAGTTCCGGGAAGTGCCCGTCGAGATGTGGGCGTTCGTCCCGGACAGCCCGGGCGCGACGCTGCTCATCGCGCTCGCCCTCGCGGCGTGGGCGGTCGGCCGGTCGAGCGACACCCTCGCGGCGCTCGCCTTCTTCGGGAACATCAAGCTCGGGCTCTGGACCCCGTACGTGCTCGTCGTCTTCGCGCCGCGGTTCGTCGAGACGTCGGGGCCGCCGCTGTACGCGTTCCTGCTCGTGAGCCACCTCGGGATGGTCGTGCAGGCGTTCGTGCTCTACCGGATCACGGACTTCCCGCCGAAGGCGGTCGCCGTCGCGACCGCGTGGTACACCGTCGACCTCCTGATGGACTACTTCGTTCCCGTCACCGGCGGCGTGACACACACCTCGCTTCCGTACGCGGACGCCACCCCGTGGTTCACCACCACGGTGCTGCAGGTCGCGGCCGCCGGCGCGGTCGCGCTCACCGTGATCCCGCTGTTCTGGACGCTCGGGACGCACGTCGAGAAGCTTCGGGCCCGCCACGGTCCCGGTCGCGACGGGCGCTGACCGCGTCCCCTCTTTAAGTTCGCCGCGCCCGTCGGCCCACCCATGAGCGCCTACGAGCGGATCGCGGGGCTGTCCGTGACGATCGAATCGGTCGACCGGCGCCGATACACCGGCGAGACCACCAGCGGGTTCGAGCGGACCACCACCGAGTTCCGGCTCGCCGGCGACGGCGTCGTCGGGCGCGGCGAGGACGTCACCTACGAGGCCGAGGACCACGCCGCCCTCGTCGGGACCGACCACGTCGACATCGAGGGCGAGTGGACGATCGCGGAGCTCTCGACGCGCCTCGACGACGAGGACCTGTTCGCGCACGAGCCGCCTTCGCGGGAGCACTTCCGGAACTACCGCCGGTGGGCGGTCGAGAGCGCCGCGCTCGATCTGGCGCTCCGGCAGCGCGGCGAGTCGCTCGGGGAGTGCCTCGGTATCGAGCCGGATCCGGTGCGGTTCGTCGTCTCCACCCGGCTCGGCGAGCCGCCGACGACCGACCGCGTCGAGGAGCTGCTCGCGCTCGACGACGACCTGGAGTTCAAGCTCGACCCGACCCCGGACTGGCCGGAGGAGGCGTTCGTCACCCTCCGCGAGACCGACGCCGTCCGGATCCTCGACCTGAAGGGCTGGTACGAGGACACCGACGTCGACGTCGAGGCCGACCCCGAGCTGTACCGCGACGTGTTCGCCGCGTTCCCGGCCGAGATCGTCGAGGACCCCGCGCTCACGCCCGAAACGCGAGCCCTCGTCGAGCCGCAGGCCGACCGGCTCTCGTTCGACTACCCGATCGACGGCGTCGAGAGCCTCGAATCGCTCCCGGTCGACCCCGGCTACTGCAACATCAAACCCTCCAGGTTCGGCACCCTCGAATCGCTGTTCGAGACGATAGCGTACTGCGAGGACCACGGCATCGAGATGTACGGCGGCGGCCAGTTTGAGCTCGCCAGCGGGCGGGACGCGATCCAGACGCTCGCCGCCCTCTTCTACCCCGACGCTCCGAACGACGTGGCTCCCCGCCCGTTCAACGACCCCGAGGCGTCGCCGCCGTACCCGATGAGCCCGCTCCGGCCCGACCGCGACGCGGTCGGTTTCGAGTTCTGAGACGGTACGATCTCGGCCGAATGTCGCTCGACCATTTATAATAGAAATGGAATGCGGTGGCGCGTGCCTCCGAGCGCCCGCAGGGTGCGAGGAGCACGCGCGAGGGAGTCGCGAGCATAGCGAGCGACGAGGTTGGGGAGGCGTGAGGTGCGGTGCGGTGCGGGGTGGGACTCAAAGGGGCAGCCGCGAGGGCGGCGCACGCTCGCTGCGCTCCTCGGTCGCTCACTCCGTTCGCTCCCTCCGGTGCTTGCGTCGCCTCCGCCGCCCTCGCGGCTGGGGCTTTGGAGGTGTTCGCTGGCGATCCGGAGTCGCTCACGTATAACCGAGCGGCTGGGGCTTTGGAGCTGTTCACCGCCGAGTCGCCAGTGTCGACTTATAAACGAACACCTGCGACCTTCACGAACCGAACTCACGGTCCTGCCCGAAACGACCGATCAGGAGACGAACTTCAGCAGGTCGTCGCGGTTGTGGTCGTGAAAACGGGTCCGCAGGCACTCCTCTAACGCCTCGATGTCGCCGCGCTTCGCGCAGATCGGCGCCACGCGATCCGACCACTGCTGCCACGGCGGGTAGAGTCCGAGGCGGTCGCAGATCTCGTCGAGCCGCTCGTCGAGGTCGTCGATTTTGTCCGTCTTGTTGACGGCGATGATGGGTTCGACGCCGACGTCCTCCAGGAACCCGTATATCTCCACGTCGTGCGGGATGTTCCCGCGCTCGGCGTGCCGGTCGATGATGTCGACGGCCGCCTTCCCGTCCATTACGACGACGCCCGCGAGGATCGAGTCGGCGTTCTCCTCCAGGTAGCGGACGATGTTCGTCTTGATCGTCTCGCGGTGCTCCTCTTCGACGCCGGACATGAAGCCGAACCCGGGGAGGTCCGTGAACATGAAGCTCTCGCTGGACCAGTCGAAGTGGTTCGGCTGGCGGGTGACCCCCGGCTTGCCGCCGGTCGAGAAGTCGTGGCCCGTCAGCTCGCGCATCAGCGTGGACTTGCCGACGTTCGAGCGCCCCACGAGGACGACCTCGGCGTCGCGGTCCGGCCGGTCTTCGAACATACCCGTACGTGGGCGACTGAGCGGTTTAAAGGGCGCGTCGCGGCTCCGGTCCGCCCCGCCGAACTCGGCGGTTCGGTCCGTCGGTCAGACCGCCGGGCCGACGTCGTCGTCGGCCGCGCCCGCCGCGCGGCCGGGTGAGCCGTCCTCGATCCGGTCGTTGACCGACGCGAACGCCGAGCCGAACATCCGGAAGACGGCGACCTGCCCGTAGAACTGAACGAACGGGACCAAAAGGAGGCCGACGACGGTGACGGCCAGCAGCGCGGTCGCGATCCACATGACGACCGCCACGACGATGGGCATGAGCACCGCGACGAGGTACTCGGTGCTGAAAAGCGCCGGCTTCAGGAGCTCCGGGTCGAACGCGGCGCTCAGCTCCCCGCGGGCCGCGTACGCCGACAGCGCGGCGGGAACGGCGTAGTAGATCAGGAACAGCACGGGGATGAACGCCAGCGCCAGCAGGAGGCCGACCACGCCGACGAGCGCGCCGACGTCGCCGCCGACAGCGCCGCCGGTCCCGCTCACGACCCCCACGACGACCGCGTAGACGACCACCGGGATCACCGTGTACGCGAGGGTGATGATCGTCCCGATCACGCCCTTCGTCAGCAGTTCGCCCCAGTCGGTGAACTCCGGGGGGACCTCGTCGCCGCCGATCGTCCGCTCCAAGACGCGCACGAGGTAGCCGACGATGAGGAACGCCGGAATCACGAGCACCGAGAGGAGCCCCAGTATCCCGCCGATGACGATGCGGCCGATCCAGTCGCCGCGAATCGGATACGAGAGTCCGTCTTCTAACATACGACGAATCAACACCGATCTGATATATAAGTTCGGCGGTGAGTGCCGCCGGATCGGCGGACGGGCCGGACCGAGTCGCAATCGGCGGACCGAGTCGCAATCGGCGGACGGCCACCTCCCCGTGCTCGCGTTCGAGGCTTACTTGGCGGGTCGGACCGTCCATAATCCATGGACAAGCAGGCCGTCCGCGAGGCCGTCTGGGACGCCTTCGAGGCGGGCGACCAGGCCCGGTTCCCGTTCCCGCCCCACGACCGGATCCCGAACTTCGCGGGCGCGGACGCGGCGTGCCAACGACTGACCGAGACCGACGAGTGGGCCGCGGCGGCGACGCTCAAGTGCAACCCCGACGCCCCGCAGTTGCCGGTCAGGCGCGCCGCGCTCCGCGCCGGCAAGACGGTGTACGTGGCGCAGCCGCGGCTGCGCGACCCGGACCCGTTCCTCCGGCTCGACCCGGACGAACTCGCCGCGCCCGACGACGACGGCGCGGCCGACCGCCCGACGATCGACGACGCCACGACCGTCTCGGGGATCTCGACGCACGGCACGCCGGTCGCGCCGGAGGACGTCCCCCACGTCGACCTCGTCGTCTCCGGCTCCGTCGCGGTCACCACTGACGGCGCCCGCATCGGCAAGGGCGAGGGGTACAGTGACTTAGAATGGGGTATGCTCCGCGAACTCGACGCCGTGGACAGCGAGGCGCAACGCGCCTCTGGCAGTCGGGCGAAGCCCGACGACGACGAGACGACGGTCGCGACCACCGTCCACGAGCTCTCCGTGATCGACGGCCCGGCGTCGGCGCTGGCGGGCGAGGCCGGCGGAGCGGACGGCCCCGCGTCGAGTCGACTGCCCGAGCCGGACGCTCACGACGTGCCGCTCGATCTGATAACTACTCCCGAACGGACGATCCGGACTGAGACGCCGTACGAGCGGCCGTCCGGGGTCGACTGGGACGTGCTCGACGCCGAGCGACTGGACGACATTCCGGTGCTCGCGGAGCGGGCACCGGAGTGAAAACAACGGGATTCGGACGGCCGACCGTTCAGTTCGCGCGCTTCTCAGTTCGCGCGCTTCTCAGTCCGCTCGCTTCGGCGACGGCGCGGACCGCTCCGTGCGGTGGTCGGCGACGTGACCGCACTCGGGGCAGACGATGGTGCGCTCGTCGCCGTCGCTGACGACGAGCCACCCCTCCGAGACGGGGTTCTGGAAGCTACACTCCGCACAGAAGAGGACCGACTTCCGGCGGGACGACCGGGGACCGCTAGCGACTGCGTTCATGTGCAGCCGTAGGAGCCGGACGTATATGGGTCTTGTTCGACCTGATCGTTCGGTATATTCCGAACTATAACTCAAATCTGCGCCGTCTCTTGCTTATAAATCTCACATTCATTTCAGAAAGCGGAACAGAATCGATCGGTAGCTGTCGGCGGCGTCACCGATCGCTATCGCGCCAGCGGCATGTTGTAGCTCGTCTCCGCCTCCATCACGTGTTCCCACGTCGCCTCGCACTCGCAGGAGACCTGTGCGAAGACGCTCGGGTCTTGCCGCTTGTCGAAGTCCTTGATCGCGGTCTGGACGCGGTCGTCGCACTCGCCGCAGTTGTGCGCGCCCCGGTCGGAGCCGTGCCCCACGGGGTCTGAGACGACGATGGCGTCGACGTCGGCCGTTTCTTCGAGGACGTGCGCGACCGACCAGAGCCACGGCGGCCGGTAGCCGCCCTCGAAGAACAGCTCGTCGACCATCGTGTAGCGCTGGACGTTCGTGGGGTTCATCGAGACGGTGTGGCAGCCGTCGACGTCGGCGCAGCGCCGGATCGAGTCGATCATGTCGGCGGCGGCCTCCGGCTCCGCGAGGAACGGCGGCTTCATGAGGAGGTACGCCTTGATCCCAACGTCGGCGTCGAACTCGGCGTCCGCCGCGGCCGCCTCGGCGCAGGCGTCCTCGAAGTCGGCGAAGTCGAAGTATTTGTTCACGCAGTCGTGGCGCACCCGGTCGGTGGCCGTCTCCAGCCCGACGGCCACGTCGGTCGCGATCCCGTGGTCGGCGAAGTCGCCGATCTTCTCCCGACTCACGAAGTCCGGCAGCGACTCGACCACGATCCGGTCCCGGTCCGCGAACGTCTCCGCGATGGCCCGTCGGGTCTCCGCGGGCACCTCGCGCTCGTCGAGGAAGGACCCCGAGGTGTAGATCTTGATCAGCTCGGCGGGCGCGTCCGCCTCCTCCCGCTCGTGATCGAGACAGACCTCGATCTGGTTCATCAGGGCCTCGTGGCTCACGCTCCCGCCCTCCACGGACTCGGCGACGTAGCCGCACATCGTGCAGCCGCCGGCGCGGGCCCACCGGCACCCGCCCGTGTTTAAGATGATCGTGAGGGAGTTCACGACGCCGTCGGGCGTGTTGTCCTCGTCGATCCACACGCGGGTCGGCTGCGTCGGGTCGTACGTCTCCGAGCGCTCGGCGCGGATATCGCGCATCACGGCGTTGTGCGCGTCCATCCCGCGCCCCTGCTCGTACGCGTCGGGGCTCGGCTTACTCATTACCGGAGGGAGCGGCCGAGCGCGTAAAGCCGTGTCGTCATCGCGTACTCGTCCGCGCCGCGACCGGGCCGGCGACCGCGCCGGTGACCGCTCCGACGACGGCCCCCGCGGCGTTGAGCGCGGCGTCGGTCCACGCGAACGACCGCCACGGGATCGGCGCCTGCACGAGCTCGATCCCGAACCCGAACGCGGTCGCCGCGGCTACCGCCATGGCCGCGGCGACCGCGACGCCGCGTCGCTCCCGGTTCGCCGCGCGGACGAACAGGGCGGCCAGCACCGCGTAGCCGACGAAGTGGAACGGGGCGGTGAGCCCGAGCCCGGCCGGAAGCGCACCGACGATGAGGTCGAACGCGCCGTCGACGAGACCGCCGATCGCGCCGCCGGGGGCCCCACCCGACGACGCGGTCGGAACCGGGACCACCGAGCCGACGAACACGACGACCCCGAACGCGGCCGCGGCGGTCCGGGGTCGCGTCGCAGACGCTCCGGTGGTCGAATCCGGACCGTCGGATCGGGCTCGCCGGTCGGACGCGGAACCGGTCACGCTCCCGGTTCGCCTCGCGGGGAGTTATGGCTCACGGCTTCCAGAAGGGTTCATGACTCCCGAGCGGCCGGGCGCCGGCGCGTGCTCCCCGTCGAAACCGCTCGCTCGCACGGGGCGACGATCTCCGCCGATACCGCACCTCACCGGGGCGCTGTCTCCGAGTCTCGACCGCGTCGCCGCCGCGCCGGATTTATAAACGCCCCTCACGTGACACGCGACGAATCGTAACCGGTTTCGGCTACGTCGGGAGGTGAACACCTAACACGCTACAGTCCGTCTATAATGAACGAGCATTACATGACTGAAATGGGCGGCTACAGAGACCGAGTTGCACAGGTCGATCTCGGCGAGGGAGCGGTCGAGTACCGCGGGATCGACGACGAGGACGCGAAAAAATACATCGGCGCGCGCGGCCTGGGCGTCAAGTACGTCTTCGACGCCGGCCCGGACGTGGACCCGATGGGACCGGACAACCGACTGGCGTTCATGACGGGCCCCCTCACGGGGACCCAGACCGTGATGAGCGGCCGCATCGCGCTGGTGACCAAGTCTCCGCTGACGGGGACGGTCACCGACTCCCATCACGGCGGCTGGTCCGGCGCGCGGCTCAAGTGGGCGGGGCTCGACGGCATCCTGCTCGACGGCGAGAGCGACGACCCCGTCTACCTGCTCGTCGAGGACGGCGAGGTCGAGGTACGCGACGCCTCCCACCTCTGGGGCCAGGGCGTCCACGACACGATCGATGATCTCGGCGAGGAGGTCGAAGGGTCGGTCGGCAAGAACCTCTCCGTGATGGCGATCGGGCAGGGCGGCGAGAACGGCGTCCGCTACGCCTGCGTCATCAACGAGGACGACCGGGCGTCGGGCCGCGGCGGCACGGGCGCCGTGATGGGCGCGAAGAACGTGAAGGCCGTCGTCGTGAAGGGCGGCACCGACATGCCGAAGCCCGCCGACTCGGAGACGTTCCAGGAGGGCTACCAGCAGGCGATGGAGGTCATCCGGGAGTCGGACGTCACCGCGCCCAACGAGGGCGGGCTCTCGATGTACGGCACCAACGTCCTGATGAACGCGACCGAGGAGATGGACGGCCTCCCGACGAAGAACGCGCAGCACACGTCGACGGAGGCGTACAGCGAGACCGACGGGATCGACGTCCAGGCCGAGCGCGTCTCCGGCGAGAACGTCCGCGAGAACATCCTCGTCGACGAGCCGACGTGTCACTCCTGTCCGGTCGCCTGTAAGAAGGAGGTCGAGGTCGACGTCACCCACAAGGGCGAGGACCTGAACGTCCGCATGGAGTCGTACGAGTACGAGTCCGCGTGGGCGCTCGGCCCGAACTCCGGTCACGACGACCGCGACGAGATCGCGGTCATGCTCGACCGGTGTAACGACCTCGGCATCGACACGATCGAGGCCGGGAACATGATGGCGATGGCGATGGAGATGAGCGAGGAGGGCAAACTCGAGGGCGTCGGTCACCTCGACTGGGGCGACTCCGAGACGATGATCGACCTCCTCGACGAGATCGGCCACCGCTCGTCGGACCTCGGCGACCTTCTCGCGGAGGGGCCCGAGCGCGTCGCCGACGCGAAGGACGCGCACGGCAACAAGCTCTCCGTCAAGGGTCAGACGATGGCCGCCTACGACCCGCGCTGCATGAAGGGGATGGGGATCGCGTACGCGACCTCCAACCGCGGCGCGTGCCACCTGCGCGGCTACACGCCGGCCGCCGAGATCCTCGGGATCCCGGAGAAGGTCGACCCGTACGAGTGGGAGGGCAAAGGCGAGCTCACCGCCACCTTCCAGGACCTGCACGCGGTGTCGGACTCGTTCGACATCTGCAAGTTCAGCGCGTTCGCCGAGGGGATCGAGGAGTACGTGCTCCAGTACAACGGCATGACCGGCCGCGACCTCTCCGAGGACGAGCTGTTCGAGGCGGGCGAGCGGGTGTACAACCTCGAACGCTACTTCAACAACCTCGCCGGCTTCGACGGCGCGGACGACACGCTGCCGAACCGCTTCATCGAGGGGCACCCGGACGCCATCCCCGGCACGGGCGCCAGCGAGGGCGAGCTGGTCGAGCTCGACGAGATGAAGGCGGAGTACTACGAGACCCGCGACTGGGTCGACGGCGTCGTCCCCGACGAGAAGCTCGAGGAGCTCGGGATCGACATCGGCCCGGGTACCGGCGTCTCCGCCGGCGACTCCGCGGCTCCGGCCGACGACTGAGGAGGGCCGCCGCGCGACCGGCGCGCGACTCCGGTTCGCGTTTATTTTTAAGTGACCCGCGCCGGTAGCGGCGTCCATGGCGCACGACCCGCTCTCGCCCGCCGAGGCCCTCCGCACGCGACTCGGCACCGTCGTCGCGACCGTGCCCCTCCTGACGCTCGTCTACTCCGTCGTGATCGCCGCGCAGCCGCTGCTCGGACTCATCGTCGCCTTCGGGCTCACCCTCGGACCGTACCTCTCGTACCGCCTGTTCGCCGCGCTCGACGCGCTCGCGGACGCCGCCCAGCGGATCGCCGACGCCCGCGAGCGCGAGGCCGAGCGGGGGGACCAGTTCGGATCGGTCGCCGAGCGGGAGGAGTCGTCCGCCGACCGAGTCTCGGAGCGCGAGCGCGGGCGGTAGCCCGTCTCGCGACACGAGAACGCGGCGTCTTATTTAAGCCGTGAGCCGTCCATCTGGCGGGTATGAACCCCCGCCCAGTCGCGGCGGTCGGCGTCGCGCTCACGACGTTCCTCGTCGTCGCCGCCGTCATCACCGAGGCGCTCGCGGCCCGGATCGCCTTCTCGGCGCTCGTCGGCCTCCCCGTCGGCGTCGTGTTCGGAGTCGCCGCGGGCGCGGCCGTCCGGGCGCGCCTCTGGCGCTCGCCGCGGTTCAGGCCGGTCCTGCTCGGGACCGCCGCGTTCGGGTACGCGCTGCTCGCCGTCGCCGCCGTCTCGTACGCCGTGCCGCCGGCTCGCGGCCTCGTGAGCGTCGCGACCGCGGTCCCGGTCGCCGGGCTCTGCGCGGTCGCGGTCGCGCTCCTCGCGCGGCGGTACTCGGGGCGAATCGGTTGAGACTGACCGACTGGAGCGCCTCACGCGAAGACGACGAACCGGAACAGCCACAGGACGCCCATCCCGACCGCGATGGTCGCGAACACGTTCTCGGTGCGCCACGCGACGACGCCGGCGACGGCGCCCGCGATCAGCCGCTCGTCGAGGAGCGTCGCGGTGACGGAGGGGCCCAGCGTTACCAGATCCGGGAGGACGAGCGCGGCGAGCACCGCCGGGGGGACGTAGCGCAGGGGACGCTTTATCCGGGGCGGCACCTCGTCGATCCGGCCGAACAGGTGGATAAAGGAGAGCCGGAAGCCGTACGTGGCGACCCCGATGAGGACGATAGCGAGCCAGACGCGCGGGGAGCTTACGGCGGGAAGCGCGCCCGTCACTCGCCGATCACCTCCACCGCGAGGCCGACGACGATGCCCGTGATCGCCCCGACGAGCAGTCCGAGGTTCAGCGGGAGCCCGGCGGCGACGACCGCGACCGCGCCGGCTGCGACGCCCGCGGCCGTGGTCGGCCGGTCTTTCATCGCGGGGACGAGGAGCGCGAGGAAGACGAGCGGCACCGCGAAGGTGAGTCCCCACGCGTCGGGGACGCCGGCGCCGACGACGACGCCGACGACCGTCCCGATCTGCCAGACCACCCACAGCGACGCGGCCGCGCCGAGGTAGTAGCGCCAGCGGCTACGCCCGGGGTCCTCGTCGAACTCCGCGACCGAGAGCGCGTACGCCTGGTCGGTGAGCAGGTACGCGAGGCCGGCCCGGAGCCGGCGGCCGTACTCCGCGAAGTACGGCGCGATGGAGGCCGAGTACATCACCATCCGGACGTTGATCACGACCGCCGTGCCGACCACGACCGCGAGCGGCGCGTCCGCCCCGAGCAGGTCGAGCGCGGCGAGCTGGGAGGCCCCGGCGAACACGATCACCGACATGCCGACCGCCTCCGCGAGGCCGAGGCCGGCGTCGACCGCGGCGATGCCGGCGACGAGCGCGAACGGGACGATGCCGAGCATCAGCGGCGACACGTCCCGCACGCCGGCCCAGAGGTCGCCGTCGAGGAGGGAGTCGCTCACGGCTATCGCTCCCGCGGGTAGACGGGTTCGTCGTACTTCGCGGCGAGGTGCTCGGCGTGCTCCAGTTTCGCGTTCGCCTTGCGGAACGTGCCCAGCAGCGAGTGAACCTCGCGTTCGGTCGGGTGCGCGCGCCCGAGCAGCCGCCGCATCAGCAGCGCGTTCTTCTCGACCTGATGCTCGCGCTGGCCGGTCGCCTCCAGGAACTCGCCGAAGAACTCGTGGAAGCGCTCCAGGTCGGCCTCGGGGGCCCGCGTGACCGCCGTATCCGGGAGCTGCGTCTCGTCGACGGTGAGATCGCGGAGCTCGTAGAGGAGGACGGTCGCGGCCTGGCCGAGGTTCAACACCGGGTAATCGTCGTCCGCGGGGATCGAGCACACCTCGTCGAGCCGCGAGAGCTCCTCGTTGTTGAGCCCGCGGCCCTCGCGGCCGAAGACGATCGCGGTCGGCGCGTCGACGGTCTGCAGCGACTCCCGGAGCTCGGCGGGGGTCTTGAACGGGAAGCGCTCGTGGCTCCGGTCGTCCTCGCCGGTGATCGCCGTGGTCCCGACCGTGTGGTAGTTCGCGACGACCTCGTCGAAGGTCACCTCCTCGGCGTTCGGGAGCACGTCCTCGCGGGCGTGGCCGGCGAAGCCGTACGCCTCGCCGTCCTCCTTCAGCTCGGGCGGATCGACCAGCTTGAGCTCGGAGAGGCCGAAGTTCTTCATCGCGCGGGCGATGGTGCCGACGTTGCCGGGGGTCTCCGGCTCGACGACGACCACGACCGGCTTGCGGCGGGCCGAGCGGTCGGAATCCGTGGAGTCTGCCGAGTCACCGGAGTCGGCCGGGTCACCGGAATCGGCCGGGTCACCGGAATCGGCGCTCGCGTCGCCCTCGCTGACCGCGCCCTCGTCCCCGCCGCTCATCGGTTCGACGGGTAGTCGGTCGAGAGGTCGGCGTCCCGGAACTCGTCTTCGTCCAGCTCGTCTTCGGAGTCACCTTCGTCGTCCTCCCCGGCGAGTTCGAGGATGTCGATCCGGTCGCCCTCGAAGTCCTGCTCGACGCGCTCTTGGATCTCCTGTTGGTCCGGCAGGTCCGGGAGCCCCTCCGGGTCTTCCTCGACGTGCTCGACGGAGCCGTACCCCTCGGGGGCCTCGTTGCCGGCCGCGACCCACTCGTGGAAGCGGTCGCCGAACTCCACGCTGCCGGCGTGCTCGCTCCCGCCCTCCTCGCGGTACCAGTAGATCAGGTCGGGCTCGTGTTCCGGGCAGCACAGCACCTCGCCTTCGGGCTCCCCGTAGACGATCTCGGCCTGGTTACAGCGGTGGACCTCGCTTTCGCCGTGTTCGAGGTAGCAGACGTCGCACGGCTCCTCGACGAGACCCACGAGCCTGAAGAGCCGCTCGCGGGGCCCCTCGGGGATCTCGTCGAGCGGCTTGAGCTCGCCGTCGCCGGTGAAGATCTCCTCCTCGTCGAACCGCCATCCGCGGAGGCCGACGCTCACTTTCGCCATGCGCGGCGCTACACGCGGCGCGGATAAAAGCGCGTCCTTCCCGGAACGAGCGCGCTCGTCGGCCCGAGCGTTCGTTCCGCGGCCAAGACGGTCGACCTCCTCGGCGGTCGGCGACCCCTCCGCGGGGCATATACGCGAGCGACTCGTACTTCGGGCCATGCGACGCCGGAACCTGCTGGCCGCGATCGGTGCGGGCTCGATCGGCGCACTCGCCGGCTGTGCGGGGGCCACTCCGGCCGGAACCGACCCCGACGGCGGCGAGGGAGCGGACCCCGCGACCGACTGGCCGTCCGGCGCCTACGCCGACTACGCGACGACCGACGTCGAGGCTCGAACCGCCGACGGCGACCTCCTCGGGACGGTGACCGCGGCGGTCGCCGAGACCGGCGATCAGCGACGCCTCGGACTCAGCGACGCGGAGACGCTCCCCGAGGATGCCGGCATGCTGTTCGTCTTCCCGGCGCCGCAGGACTCGCTCACGTTCGTCATGCGCGAGATGGACTTCGGGATCGACATCGTCTACGCCGACGCCGAGGGGACGGTCGTCGAGATCCACAACGCGCCGGAACCGGGGCCGAACGAGGACGGCAGCGAGCAGGAGTACCCCGGATCGGGTCGGTACGTGCTGGAAGTTCCTTATAAATGGACCGACCGCCACGGCGTCGAAACCGGCGACGAGCTGGCGTTCGAGCTGTGACACTCGTGGAGGAGTTATTTGTGTCTCACAAGCCAACTTTTATTATTATCTGAAGCGACCATCTTTCAGTTAGTGTTACAGAATCTCGGCACCGTCGGGCAAATATATCTCGCTGTCTTCGCGCTCAGCGGACTCGTCTGTTTCGCCGCCATCGGTCGGGCGCGGAAGTTTCAGGACCCCGACGTCCGCCGCGGACTGGTGGGGCTGCTCGCCACCGCCGGCGGGTGGGCGCTCCTCAGAGCCGCCGGGTTCCTGCTCCCCGATCCGTTCCGCGTGCCGGCGTACATCGTCGGACTCGCCATCGGGTTCGCCACCGTCTGGGCGTGGCTCTACTTCTGTTCCGCCTACTCCGGACGGATGTACCACCGCAACAAGTCGTTGCGACGTGTGAGTGCGGCCATCTTTCTCGTCGTCGTTTCGGTCAAAGTCACGAACCCCATTCACGGGGCGTACTTCACGGCGCGGCAGGCGTCGACGCCGTTCGCCCACCTCGCGGTGGAACACAACGTGCTCCACTGGACCGCGACAGGCCTGTCGTACGCGCTGTCGGCGGTGGGACTGTTCATCATCTTCCAGCTCTTCTTCGAATCGGAGTACGACACCGGGCCCCTCAGCGCGCTCTCGGCCCTGATCGGGCTCCCGGTCGTGCTCGACATCACCGCTCAGTTCACGCCGCTGCTCATCAACATCATCTACGCGCCCATCGGGGTGGCGGTGTTCGCGGTCGGTGTGCTGTTCGTCTTCGAACGCCGCTTCCTCGCGGTCCAGCGGGCGTCGTTCGGTGACGACCTCTCCATCTATCTCGACGAGCGGGGACGGATCCGCGATTACTCGGCGACCGTCAGGGAGGTGTTACCGGAACTCGACGAGTCGAGGGGCGACCGGCTCTCCGAGACCGTTCCGTCGGTCGCCGAGGCCCTCGAGAGCGACGACCAGATACTCGAACGGGAGCGGTCCGACGAACTGCGGTACTACTTCGTCTCGACGAGCACCACCTCGCTCGGTGACACCGGAGCGCAGATCGTATTACTGTCGGACGTGACCCAGACGGAGCGCCAGCGCCGCCAACTCGCCGAACGCGAGGCCGAGATCAACGAGCAGAACGAGCTCTATCGGGGCGTCATCGACGCCAGTTTCGGCTTCGTCTTCCGGATCGACAAGCAGGGCCGGTTCACATTCGCCTCGCCGTCAGTGGAGGAGTTCCTCGGCTACTCGCCGGCGGAACTCGAGGGGCAACCGGTTTCGATCACGCTCCCAAACGAGGCGACGATCGAACGGGCGTGGAACGAGATCGAGCCGATCTTCGACGGCAAACGCAACATGGTGCGGGACTTTCCGCTGGAGACGAAAGCCGGGGCGACCGTGTTCACGGACGTGCGCGGTGTTCCCATTTACGAGGGGAGCGTTCCCGCCGACGAGCGAACGACGGAGGACATCGTGGGCATCCAGTTGATGGTGCGTGACGCGACGAAGCGCCGGGAGCGCGAGGGCCTCATCAGCGTCATCAACCGCGTGCTGCGTCACAACATGCGGAACAAGATGGGAATCATCACCGGGTACGCGGAGATGCTCGAAGGCCGACTCAGCGGCGGGGACGCCGAGAAAGCGACGCAGATCAGGGACACGGCCGACCAGTTGCTCGACCTGACCGAGTCGGCCCAGCGTCTCGAGGAGTACCGGGAGCTGTCGCCCGACCTCGAACCGGTCGACATCGTCCCGATGCTCGAGGACACCGTCTCGGAGCTGCAGATGCAGTACCCCGAGGCGTCGGTGACCATCGACGCCCCCGACGCCGTCGTGGTTGACACCCACGAGCGTCTCAAAACGGCGCTGTGGGAGGTCGTCGAAAACGCCGCGAAACACGGCGGCGACCCGCCCGTCGTCGAGATCGACGTGACGGACACCGAGGCGGGGGTGACGATCGCCGTGAGGGACAACGGGCCGGGGATCCCCGAAATAGAACGGGACGTCCTGCAGTCGAACGTGGAGACGCCGCTGGTTCACGGCGAGGGCCTCGGTCTGTGGCTGATCCACTGGATCGTCACCAGCCTCGACGGCGAACTCAAAACGACGGCGGGGGGCGAGGGCACGACGGTCACGATCCGCCTCCCGAAAGCGTCGTGAGACGCGACCCGACGGCCGTTGCTCTCGACTCCCCGGCGAGCGCGTCGGGTACTCGTCCCGTTTATGTCGCTCGCGCCCGTGGTGATCGTATGCGAAACGTGGACGCCGCGGGGCTCGGGATCGGCGACGACCACCCCCCTCGGATCATGGGCGTGCTCAACGTCTCCGCGGAGTCGCCGTACGACCCGAGCGTGTACGACGACCCGGGCGAGGCCGCCGAGTACGTCGACGAGGAGCTGATCGGCGAGGGCGCCGACATCGTCGATGTCGGCCTCGAATCGGCCAACAAGGACCTCGACGTGCTGTCCGCCGAACAGGAGCTGGACCGGCTCGACACCGCGGTCGAGACCCTCGAATCGACCTCGGGCGACGCCGTCTGGTCGATCGAGACCCGCTACCACGAGGTCGCCGACGAGGCGCTCTCGCGCGGGTTCGACATGGTCAACGACATCTGCGGGTTCGCCGACCCCGAGATGCCCCGCGTCTGCAGCGAGCACGACGCCGCCGTCTCGAAGATGGCCTCGCCGCCGGACTTGGAGCGACCGGGGGCGATCGAAGATGTCGACTGGGCGGCGCGAAGCGCCGCAAGTCCAGAGCGTAGCTGGAGCTACGCGGACGACATCTACGAGGCGCTCTCGATGAACGGGTTCACCGACAAGACGATCCTCGACCCCGCCTTCGGCGGCTGGTCCGAGGCGAAGACCCACGCCGATGACCGCGAGACGCTCCGCCGGCTCCGGGAGTTCCGGGGGTACGGCCGGCCGCTGCTCGTCTCGATCAACCGCAAGAGCTTCCTGAAGACGATCGCCGGGCGGACCACGGAGGAGGCGCTGCCCGTCTCGCTGGCGGCCACGTCGATGGCGGTCGAGCGCGGCGCGCACGTGATCCGCACCCACGACGTCGCGGAGACCCGCGACGCGGCGCTCGTCGGCGCCGAATTCGCCCGGAACCGGGTCCGCTCGGGGCGCGACGCGGGCGACGTCGCCGTCGAGGAGCTCGACGTGACGACCGCGCGTGAGGCCGAGCGCCACCTCGACCGGCTCGACGCCGACCGCGACGCGGCCGCTGAGGCCGTCGTTCGCACCTACGAGCTCACCGGCCTCCCGGAGCCGGCGGTCGGCGCGCTCCGGGCCGCGACCGCGGGGGCGGAGGGCGTCGACGGCGCGGAGTTCGCCCTCGCGGCCGAAGCCGATGCGGCGGCGCCCGGCCCGGCCGCCGACCCGCCCTCCGCGACCGACGGCGGCGCTCCGGACACGAGCGACGCCCGAGATGCCGCCGAGACCGGCGCTGCGGGCCTCCTTATTTGTACCCCGGCCGGGCGAAGAGCGCTGATAGACCGGGTTTCGGGGGTTTCCGACCCGCTCGACGCAGCGCTCGTAGCGACCGACGCGGGCTCAAAGTAAGAGAAAGTTTATGCCGTCGTGCAGACAACCGATCGACCGGACGCCGGAGGGGCACGCGGGTAGGGGTACTCTGTGCCACTCCGGCCCATACCATATTCCACACCGCCAGCGGCGGCGCCGCGCGGCGCACTTCCGAGCGCGCAGTCGCGGCCTCA
This sequence comes from Halorubrum sp. CBA1229, assembly GCF_003721435.2. NCBI lineage: Archaea > Methanobacteriati > Methanobacteriota > Halobacteria > Halobacteriales > Haloferacaceae > Halorubrum > Halorubrum sp. CBA1229. Next base: position 2,895,753 of record NZ_CP054585.1, read on the forward strand.
CGATACCCGCGGAGGAGTCGGCGTGAACTTCGAGACGTTCGAGCCGATGTACGAGGCGATCCTCGCGGACTTCGGCTTCGAGCGCGCCGCGGACGAGCGCGCCCGCGACGTCGCCGCCGAGCTGGCGACGCCCTTCCCGCTCGATAGGCTCGGTGACTGGCGCGGCGCGACCGTCGCGGTCGCCGGCGCCGCGCCGCGACTCGTCGCCGACGTCGAAATCGCCCGCGACGCCGACGTCGTCGTCGCCGCCTCGACCGCCGCCGACGTCCTCCGCGACCGGGGGGTCGCCGTCGACTGCATGGTGACCGACCTCGACAAGAACCCGGAGACTGCGGCGGCGCTGACCCGCGAGGGCGTGCCGGTCGCGGCGCACGCGCACGGCGACAACGTCCCCGCCGTTCGCGAGTGGCTCCCGCGGTTCGCCGACGAGTGGACGCTGGCGACGACGCAGGCGGCGCCCCAGGGACCGGTCGTCAACACGGGCGGATTCACCGATGGCGACCGCGCAGCCTTCCTCGCCGACCACGTCGGCGCGGGGCGGCTCGTCTTCCCCGGGTGGGCGTTCGACGACCCCGACGTCGACCCGATGAAGGCGCGGAAGCTCGACTGGGCCGCCCGCCTGCTGCGCTGGCTCGAACGGCGCCGCGACGAGCGGTTCGGCGTTCTCGACGGGCGGCGAGAAGCGACGGACGCGGCGCTCGACCCGATCCTGTCCGGTCGCGGCTAGTACGGCGACGACTCGACGCGCGCTTTCGGCAGCAGTTCCTCGCGGTCGCGGGCCTCCAGCCACTCGACGAGCTGCACGAGCTGGTCGGTGGCCGCCTCGAACAGCCGCTCGGCCTTCTCCGGGGTCACGTCGGTCGGGTCGCCGAACGCGCCGTTCGCGGAGTTGTCGACCGAGTCGTAGAAGGTCCGGGCGCCGTGGACGACCGCGTCGGAGTCGTCGAGGTGAACCAACCCGTCGTCGCGGGCGTTCCTGAACTGGTCCTCGCGGACGAGTTCCGGGGCGATGTGGGTGATCATGGCGGTCTCCTTCGGCCCCGCGTGCGGGCCGTTGTGCTCGAACAGCTCGTCGACCAGCTCCGGGATCGACTCGTCCCACATCCACTCGAGCGCGTACGTCGTCCCGTCCTGGTGGAGCCGCCGGCCGACCTCGCGGAGGTGCTGGACGTTGCCGCCGTGGGCGTTCACGTAGACGACGCGGTCGATCCCGTGGTACGCGAGGTTCCGGGTGAACCCCTCGACGTAGTCCCGGAACTCCGGCGGGTCGACCCACATCGTCCCCGGGAACTGGCGGTGGTGGGGGCTGACGCCCACGTTGATCGTCGGGGTGCGGACGACGTCGGCCTCCTCGGCGGCGGCGCTCGCGAGCGCCTCGGCGATCAGATGGTCGGTCGCCAGCGGGAGGTGCGGGCCGTGCTGTTCGGTGGAGCCGAGCGGGACGAGGGCGACGGTGCCGTCGGACAGCTCCGCCGCGAGTTCCGGCCATGTGTGGTCGGCGAGATACATACCCGAAGGTGTGGGTCGCGACGTATGAACCCAGCCGTCCCGGCGCGGTTCGCCGTCTCGTCCCGTGTCGCCACCCTTTTTGTGTCGTCCGGCCGAACTCGTTCCTATGTTTGGAGGCGGCGGCATGAACCCGCGGAAGATGAAACAGATGATGAAACAGATGGGGATCGACGTCGAGGAGCTCGACGCCGAGCGGGTCGTCATCGAGACGGCCGACGGCGACCTCGTCTTCGACGGCGCTCAGGTCACCAAGATGGACGCGCAGGGCCAGGAGACCTACCAGATCGTCGGCTCGCCTGAGGAGGTCGACGACGCGGGCGCCCGCGGGGGTCCCTCCGCGGTCGAGGGCGGGTCCACCGACGCGGCCGGCGAGATCGACGAGGCCGACGCCGGTATCCCCGACGAGGACGTGGCACTCGTCGCCGAGCGCGCGGGCGTGCCGCAGTCCACGGCCCGCGAGGCTCTCGAAGACAACGACGGCGACCTCGCGGCCGCGATCGCGGAGCTGGAGTGACTGATTCGGCGTGACGGACGCCGCGTACCTGCTCGTCCACGAGGACCGGGAGTACCTGCTGGAGCCCGGCGAGGAGTTCGGCACCGACCTCGGCGTGCTCGAGGTCCCCGACGACGTCGCCGGCGGCGACACGGTCGAGACCCACCTCGGCACCGAGTTCGCGGTCCGCGAGCTCCGCGGCCCGGACCTGTTCAACCACCTCGAACGCACCGGCGCGCCGATGATGCCGCGCGACGTGGGGCTCGTGATGGGCCACACCGGCGCGTCCAGCGGCGACCGCGTCCTCGACGCCGGCACCGGAACGGGGATCCTCGCCGCCTATCTCGGTCGGGCCGGCGCCGACGTGACCACCTACGAGGTCGACGACGAGTTCGCCGACGTCGCCCGCGCCAACATGGCGACCGCGGGCGTCGCCGACCGCGTCGAGGTCCGGACCGGCGACCTCACCGAGGAGCTGGACGGGCTCGCCGAGGTGGAGCCGTTCGACGCGCTCACGCTGGACACCGGCGACGCGCCGGCCGTCGTCGAGCGCGCCGACGAACTGCTCGTCTCGGGCGGCTGTCTCGCCGTCTACTCGCCGTTCGTCGAGGGCACCCGCGAGGCGGTCCTCGCCGCGCGCGAGGCCGGCCTCGACGGCATCGAAACGCTGGAGACGATCCAGCGCGAGATGGACTTCTCCGACCGCGGTTCCCGTCCCTCCACCGCGGGCGTCGGCCACACCGGCTACCTCGTCTTCGCGCGGGCGCCCTGACCGGGCGCAACGTTCTTTCCGATTCCGCCGCCACGGAGCGTATGGGTTCCCCGGGGGACGGCGACGGCGCTACCGCCGACAGCTCCGACGCTCCCGACAGCTCTGACGCCCCCGACGGCTCCGACGCCCCCGACGGCTCCGACGAACCCTCCGAAGTCGCCGTCGCGGTCGATCGGTGGGGCGGGGAGCTCGCGACCGCGGTCGAGTCGGCGCTCGCGGGACGGTCCGGCGTCGTCGCCGTCGGCGTTCCGCTCGGGCTGCTTCCGCCCGTCCTCGCGGCCCGACGGCGGACCGACGACGCCGAGCCGTGGCGGATCGCCTGTCGGCCCGGTGCCGTCGACGCGCTCGCTCGGGCGTTCGTCCTCGGTACCGACGTCGCCGAGGCGGTCGCGGACGGATCGCTCGAACTCCGGACGCCCGCTGACGACGGGGCTTCCGGAGACCTATTGAAAGCCGATGCCGCCGCTCGCTCGCTCGCGTTCGCGACGCCCGACCGCGTCGACGCGGTCGCCGGCCCCCGCGCGGACCGGGCCCTCCTCTCGGAGACGGGAGACGCGACCGCGGCCGCGGCGCACCGGGCCGCGACGGCTCGGTTCGAGGCGGCGACGCCCGCGACCGTCGAGATGCCCTCGCGGACCCGCCTGCTCGCCGCGGCGCGCGAGGTCCTCGACGACCGGTTCGCCGACGACCTGGCGGCGGTCCTCGACGCGCTCGACTACGGCGCGGTCGGGCGGACCGTGGCGCCCGCCGATCGAACCCTCCTCGTCGCGCTGGCGGCCCGCCACGATCACCTCTTTCGGGACCTCAGGCGGTGGGTCGACGGCGCGGGCGGCGAGGGGGGCGAGGGCGACGGCGCTGGCGGCGAGGGGACCGAAGGCGACGACGCCGAAGGGGACGCCGACCGCGTCGCGATCGCGCCCGGACAGGAGCTCACGGCCGACCGGCGCGCGCTCGTGGAGCGGGAGCTGATCGAGTCGATCAAGGTTCCGATGGGGGCGGGGCGACCCAAGCTCCGGCTCAGGGCGGTCGACGAGGTGCTCTTGCGGGCACGGCCGAGCGAGGTGCTCAGCGTGCTCCGCGGGCGGTTCGCGCTCCCGCTCGACGGGGACGGCACGCTCCGGCGGGGTCCCGACGGCGAGGGGCGCCGGCCGGTGTGGGACCGCTAGCGGCGACGCGGGCGGGCGGCGGTCGCGGGACCGCCTCCTCGTCGGTGCGCCGACGTGACAAGAACTAACTCCCGGCGGCGCCCCCGAACGGGTATGCCGAACTTCTCCGACAGGGTCGAGCGGATCTCCATCAGCGGGATCCGCGAGGTGTTCGAGGCGGCCGGCGACGACGCGATCAACCTCGGGCTCGGGCAGCCCGACTTCCCCACGCCAGCGCACGCGAGGCAGGCCGCCGTCGACGCGATCGAGGACGGGAAGGCGGACGCCTACACCGAGAACAAGGGGACCCGGTCGCTGCGGGAGGCGATCGCGGAGAAACACCGGGCGGACCAGGGGATCGACCTCGATCCCGGGAACGTGATCGCCACTGCGGGGGGGAGCGAGGCGCTCCACGTCGCGATGGAGGCGCACGTGAGCGAGGGCGACGAGGTCGTGATCCCGGATCCGGGATTCGTCTCGTACGACGCGCTCACGAAACTCGCGGGCGGCGAGCCCGTCCCCGCCCCGCTGCGCGACGACCTCACGATCGACCCGGCCGCGATCGAGGACGCGATCACCGACGACACCGCGGCGTTCGTGGTGAACTCGCCCGGCAACCCCACCGGGGCGGTCTCCTCCGAGGAAGACGTGCGGGAGTTCGCGCGGATCGCGGACGAACACGACGTGCTCTGTATCTCCGACGAGGTGTACGAGTACACCGTCTTCGACGGCGAGCACTACTCGCCGATGGAGTTCGCGGAGACGGACAGCGTCGTCGTCGTCAACTCCGCCTCGAAGCTGTTCTCGATGACGGGCTGGCGGCTCGGCTGGGTGTACGGCTCCGACGAGCGCGTCGAGCGCATGCTGCGCGTCCACCAGTACGCGCAGGCCTGCGCGTCGGCCCCGGCGCAGTACGCGGCCGAGGGCGCGCTGCGCGGCGACCGCGGGATCGTCGACGAGATGACCGCCTCCTTCGAGCGCCGCCGCGACCTCCTGTTGGAGGGGTTCGATGATATTGGCCTCGACTGTCCCACCCCGCAGGGCGCCTTCTACGCGATGCCGCGGGTGCCCGAGGGGTTCGTCGACGAGTGCCTCGACCGCGGGGTGATCGTCGTCCCCGGCGAGGCGTTCGGCGAGCACGGCCGCGGCCACGCGCGCATCTCGTACGCGACCGACGAGAGCGAGCTCCGGGAGGCGCTCGACGTGATGGCGGAGGCCTACGAGGCGGCGAAGTAGGTGACGAGGCACGAGGCGAGGTAGGGACGAGGGAGTCTGTTGAACTCCAATTTTTCAGAAACATTCTCGACTGAAACAGCCGGTCGGTGAAGCGTGCGTATCAATCGTTATTAGAACGAGTACAGTTCTATCCGCACCTGAGAACACACCGAATTAGTTTTCGGGAGAGGCAACTGTACCTTCGACAAGTATGCCCTCCGAGAAGACGTGTCCCGATTGCGAGGAACCACTGGAACGGATGGAACTACAAGGAACCGACGCCGTTGGCGAACTATCTATCGTCTCACCATCGACGGACGACGGATTTCTTAGTAGTATCCGAGCGGATGAGATTCTGACGCCAGTTCCATACGTTTGCCCCGAGTGCCGACGAACCCTCCTGTATGCCGAAAAGTAGCCGATACGTTAGTCACCTGTATTGACCACAACCGGATCAAAATAGATCACCTGTTACGGATTTCAACAGAGCCGGACGAGGTAGGGAGACAGAATGCAAAGCGGCTGCAGGATACTGGCAACACCTGCCAAACGATAACTAAAGAGCATTACCCGGGCGCGGGAGGTTTCCGCAAGTTATACTGCGACCGACGGAGTACCGAGAGGTAATGGACCGGAACATTCAGGTCAGCCGTCTCGACCGGCGGGCCGTCGAGGACCAAGAGGTCGAGATCGTCGAGCGGAAGGGTATCGGACACCCTGACTCGATCTGTGACGGAATCGCGGAGTCGGTGTCGCGGGCGCTCTCGCAGCTCTACTTGGACCGCGTCGGAAAGGTGCTTCACTACAACACGGACGAGACCCAGCTCGTCGCCGGGCGCGCCGCGCCCGCCTACGGCGGCGGCGAGGTCGTCGAGCCGATCTACGTGCTCATCGTCGGGCGCGCCACGAAGGAGTACGACGGCCAGCAGCTCCCGGTCGACTCGACCGCGCTGGCGGCCGCCCGCGACTACCTCGCGGAGGCGATCCCGGAGCTGGAGTACGGCACCGACGTCGTCGTCGACGCCAAGCTCGGCGAGGGCTCCGGCGACCTCCAGGACGTCTTCGGCGAGGAGACCCAGCAGGTCCCGATGGCGAACGACACCTCCTTCGGCGTCGGCCACGCCCCCCTCACCGAGACCGAGACGATCGTTCACGAGGCCGAGCGCGCGCTCAACGGACGCTACCACGACGAGCACCCCGAGCTCGGCCCCGACGTGAAGATCATGGGCAAACGCGAGGGCGACCGGATCGACATCACGGTCGCGGCCGCGATGGTCGACCGCTACGTCGACGGGCTCGACGAGTACGACGACGCGGTCGACGATGTGCGCGAGTTCGTCACCGGGCTCGCCGAGGACCACACCGACCGCGAGGTCCACGTCGACGTCAACACCGCCGACGACTACGACGAGGGGTCGGTGTACCTCACCGTCACCGGCACCTCCGCGGAGCAGGGGGACGACGGCTCGGTCGGGCGCGGCAACCGCGCGAACGGCCTCATCACCCCGAACCGACCGATGTCGATGGAGGCGACCTCCGGGAAGAACCCCGTCAACCACATCGGGAAGATCTACAACCTGCTTTCGACCCGGATCGCCGAGTCGGTCACCGACGAGGTCGACGGGATCCGCGACCTGCAGGTCCGCCTGCTCTCGCAGATCGGCCGGCCGATCGACGAGCCCCACGTCGCCGACGCGCAGCTCGTCACCGAGGAGGGGGTCGCGATCGGCGACATCGAGCCGGAGGTCCTCGAGATCGTCGACCGCGAGCTGAACGACGTCACCGACGTGACCCGCAGCGTCATCGACGGCGACGTCTCGACGTTCTGAGTCGGCCGCGTTCGACGATCCCGAGCCACCCGCGTTCGACGATCCCGAGCCGAACGACCGCAACCGATTTGGGGAGCGGGCGAGACCGACAGCGTGTGACGCGGGTGTGTCTCCTCGGCGATCCGGACGTCAACCTCACCTACGAGCTGCTGTCTCGGGAGACCGCCCGGGACGCGCTCGCGACGTACGACATCGAGGAGCCGTTCGCGAACAGCCTCGCGGTCGACACCGTGAGCCTCGGCGCCGCCGTCGCGCTGTTGAACGACCTCAACTGGTACCTCGTGCGCTTCGTCGACGAGGCGCTCGTCCGCGAGCCGTCGATCTCCACCGACGAGTGGCTCTCGCGCGACCTCGCCCGCGAGGTTCGCGACGGCGCCGTCCCGCCCGAGGAGACCGACCAGCGCCTGAAGGTGTTCGGCCTCGTCGACGGGCGGCCGGTCGAGCCGCTGTACGTTCGGCGGCAACAGGGCGAGACGCCCGAATACGACCTCCGTGACGTCGACGAGACGGTGATCGTCCGGGTGAGCGAGTCGGAATTCTCGGGGTAAGTGGCGGATAGGGGCGTTTGTTTATAAGATAGCGCGGTGAACAGGTCCAAACCCCCAGCTGCGCGTTTATAAGTGACCGACCGAAACCTGGCACTGAAGCGGTCCAAAGCCCCAGCCGCTCGTCGGTACGTCGTCGCGATCGCTGTAGGGGAGAACACCTCCAAAGCCCCAGCCGCGAGGACTCGATGGGCTCGCTGCGGTCCTCGTCGCTCACTTCATTCGCTCCTGCGGTCCTTGCGTCGCCCGTCTTCGCCCTCGCGGCTGCCCCTTTGAATCCCACCCCTCACCGCGACCGCACCTCACGCCTCCCCAGCCTCGTCGCTCGCTCGGGGCTCCCTTCGGTCGCCCACATCACTCGCGACTCCCTCGCACGCGCTCCTCGCGCCCGAAGGGCGCTCGGAGGCGCGCGCCACCGGAACGATCTTTTTCGCTCCGGATACGATCGTACAAGTCAATCGGGCGGCGAAGGCGCGTATGGCACGCGTCACGGTCTGGAACGAGTACCGTCACGAGCGCGAGAGCGACGTCGTCGCCGACCGCTATCCCGACGGGATCCACGCGGTCCTCGCGGAGGTCTTCGAGGAGGCGGGCCACGACGTCCGCACCGCCACGCTCGACGAGGGACCCGAGCACGGCCTCACCGAGGCGGTCCTCGACGACACCGACGTGCTCACGTGGTGGGGCCACGCCGCCCACGACGAGGTGCGCGACGAGGTCGTCGACCGCGTCCACGAGCGGGTGCTCGACGGGATGGGCCTCTTGGTGCTTCACTCCGCGCACTACTCGAAGATCTTCAAGAAGCTGATGGGCACCAGCTGCTCGCTGAAGTGGCGGGAGGCCGCCGAGACGGAGCGGCTCTGGGCGATCGAGCCGAGCCACCCGATCGCCGACGGGATCGGCGAGTACATCGAGGTCGACGAGGCGGAGATGTACGGCGAGCGCTTCGACGTTCCCGCGCCGGACACGCTCGTTTTCAACTCCTGGTTCGAAGGCGGCGAGACGTTCCGATCCGGCTGCTGTTACCGCCGCGGCAGCGGGAAGGTGTTCTACTTCCGCCCGGGCCACGAGACGTATCCGGTGTACTACAACGACGACGTCCGGCGGGTGCTCCGGAACGCGGTCGAGTGGGCGGAACCGGGCGACGGCCCGAATCCCGAATTCGGCAACGCCGACCCGATCGAGGATATCGACACGAGCGACGACCGAACGGTCCACTAGCGACGACCGAACGGTCCACTAGCGGCGGTTCGCGGGCCGCTCGCTCGCGCCCTCACGACACCTCGCGAAGCTCCATGAACGCGGTCATCACGGCCGACTCCGCTTTCCGGAGGTGCTCCGACGCGGTGCTCGCGGAGGCGTCGATCCGCGCCGCGACCTCCTCGACGGTCGCTTCCCGGGGTGCGTCGTAGTAGCCGCTCTCGACGGCGGCCGCGAGCGCGTCGAACTGCCGGTCGGTCAGCTCCGGATCGAAGAGGTGCTGCCGCCAGTCGTACTCGCCGATCCGGAGGACGGTGGTGTCGATCCGCTCCGGGAGGCCCGCGAGCGCCTCCCGGAGCGGGCCGCCGTTCCCGATCGCCGTCAGCCGCGCGATCCCATTCGGGCGGAAGTCGATCGGCGGGACGACGACGACGCCCGTTCGCTGGAGCGGGTCGAACGTCGCGTCGTCGGCGCCGTCGCGACGCTGCGTGAGGAAGACGTAGTGACCCGATTCGTCGATCCGGGTCACGTCGAACTCCCGAATGCGGTCGACCGACCGAAGCGCGTCGGTGTACACGTCGATGTCCCCCTCTACGTAGAAGAGGAAGGTGTCGTCCGGTTCGCCGAACACCGTCCCCTGAACGAGCACGTCGCGCTCGATAGCGTCGGACTCGTCGATGAGCCGGTGTATCGGGTGCATGAGTTCCGGCGGATACCGGAGTTCGACTCGGAGGTACTTCACGCCGGCCACTGTTCACGGATCCGGTATAAATACCCGTCCTGATCCGGCAGAAGACTCGGATGGTCCGGACGCGTCGGTTCACCCATGTCGATCGACGCGACGACAGACGGCGTCGACGCAGCGACGAAACCGGACCCGTTCTCGTCGATTTCGGAGCTGGTCGTCGGACGCGAGACGCATCTGAACGCCCCCGCCGCGCGAATTCGCCCGGACGCGGTCCGAGAGGCGCTCTCGACGCTGAAAGCGGAAGCTGGCTTCGATCACCTCGCCTGCGTCACCGCTCAGGAGTACGAGGGCCGCTACGAGTCGATCTACCACCTGCGGACGTTCGACGACCCGACCCAAGAGGTCAGCGTCGTCGTGCCCGCCGACACGGATACTCCCGTTTCGGAGTCGGCCGAGCCCGTCTTCCGCACCGCCGACTGGCACGAGCGGGAGGCGTACGACCTGATCGGCATCGAGTACGACGACCACCCCGACCTGCGCCGGATTCTGCTGCCGGAGACGTGGCAGGGCCACCCTCTGTCGATGGATTACGACAAGGACCAGCCCCAGATCGCCGCGCTCTCCGAGAATGAGCCCGTCGAACCGGGCTCGTCGACGGCGGTGGGGAGCGACACCATGCTCCTCAACATCGGGCCGCACCACCCGGCGACCCACGGCGTGCTCCACCTCCAGGTCACCTTAGACGGGGAGGACGTCGTCGACGTCGAACCCGACATCGGTTACATCCACCGCTGCGAGGAGCAGATGGCCCAGTCGGGGACGTACCGGCACCAGATCATGCCGTACCCCGACCGCTGGGATTGGGGCGGTGCCGGCCTCCTCAACGAGTGGGCGTACGCCCGCGCGGCCGAGGACCTCGCCGACATCGAGGTGCCGGAGTACGCGCAGGTCGTCCGGACGATGGCCGCGGAGTGCAGCCGGATCCTCTCGCACATGCTGGCGATGGGGGCGTACGCGCTCGACGTGATCGGCGACTTCACGGCGACGTTCATGTACGCGATCCAAGAGCGCGAGCGCGTCCAAGACGTTCTGGAGGAGCTGACGGGCCAGCGGCTGATGTTCAACTACTTCCGGCTCGGCGGCGTCGTCTGGGACTTGCCGGAGCCGCGCGAGGAGTTCTTCTCGACGGTGCGGGAGTTCCTCGACGGACTCCCGCGTCGCCTGGAGGAGTACCACGACCTCCTCACCCGCAACGGGATCCTCCAGTTGCGCACGGTCGACACGGGGGTCCTGCCGCCGGACGTCGCGAAGGAGTACGGCTGCACCGGACCCGTGCTTCGCGGGTCGGGCGTCGACTACGACCTGCGTCGCGACGACCCGTACGGCTACTACGACGAACTCGACTGGGACGTCGTCACCGAGGACGGCTGCGACAACTACAGTCGCCTGCTCGTCCGGATGCGCGAGGTCGAGGAGTCCGCGAAGATCATCGAACAGTGCGTCGACCTGCTCGAGGACTGGCCGGAGGACGAACGGACGATTCAGGCGAACGTGCCCCGCACGCTCCGCCCGGACGACGACGCCGAGATCTACCGCGCCGTCGAGGCGGCCAAAGGCGAGCTCGGCATCTACATCCGCTCCGACGGCACCGACAAGCCCGCTCGCTTCAAGATCCGCGGCCCCTCCTTCTCGAACCTCCAAGCGCTCCCGGAGATGGCCAACGGCGAGTCGATCCCGGACCTGATCGCCTCGCTGGGGAGCTTGGACACGATCATGGGCGAGGTCGATCGGTGAGTCGCCCCGGTCGCGGACGAGCCGGCGGCTCACGACTGTAGGGCGACCGCCGCTACGGCGCGGACGTTGAAAGGCGACCGCCTCGCGCGAACGCGAGACGACCGGTGTGTCGCACGCCGGCGGCCGGTCGAGTAGGCGTCGGCCGCGGTGGGATATAAATCCTCGTTCGTGCGGACGAGGAGGGCAGACCGGTGGGGCGAGACCGACGGCTCCCGTCAGTCGGGGCGGTGGACCTCGCCGTCGCGCCCGTCGGCGTCCTTCCGGCGGAGCGCGGCGGCCGCGTTGTTGGCGTCGTAGCCGAAGAAGACGTCCTTCGCGTACGTCTCGGCGACCTCGGTCGCGTGGATCAGCTCGTCGACGGGGACGTCGACCGCGTACAGCTCCAGCGAGAACGGCGTCTCCGGCGGCGCGCCGTGCACGTCGTAGTCGCCGCCGAGCCGCGTGCGGAACCCGCGGGCGATGGTCTCCAGCCAGTAGGTCGTCGCGTACTCGGTGTCGTACAGCGGGACCACGAACTCGTCGACGTGCTCGGCGAGTCGGTCGAGGTCGAGGCCGGCGCGCGCTCGGAGGTGGCCGGGGTACGGGTCCGGATACAGGGTGAGCAGGACGCGGCCGGGGACCAGCTCGGCGGCGTCGGCGACGAACTCGGTGATGACGTCGGCGCGCCAGTCGCTCCAGCGCTCGCGGTCGCTCTCGGCGAACAGCCGCTCGCAGCGGTCGCAGCGACAGAACCCCTCGCGCGGGAAGCCCACGTCGTCGAGCCGGACGTCGTCGCTCTCGGCGGCGCAGTCCTCGATGATCTCCAAGAGCCCCTCGCGGTACTCCGGGTGCGTCGGGCAGATGTACGCCCAGTCGAAGTAGTCGCGGTCCCGGGTCGCCGGCTCGCCGCGCTCGTCGACGGGGACCAGATCCGGGTTCTCGGCGGCCGCGGCGTTGTCGCCGAAACACGACACCATGTTCACCGCGTTCGGGAGCGGCGCGGCCGCGCGCCCCGTAACGTCTTTTACCTCGTAGAAGCCGAGGTCGAACGGCTCCATCTCGACCTCGTCGGCGTTGCGCGTGACGACCCCGTACATACCGGTCGGTACGCGCGTGAGGGGTAAAAACGGCGGGCATCCGCCCGCGGGAGGTAGTCGTGATTCGACGCGTCCGGTTCTCGCGGTCGCTCGTTACTCGACGGTCACCGGCTCCTTGTCGCCGGCGAACATGAAGTACGCGACCGCCACGAGCGACAGGACCAGGACGAGCTTGACTTTCTTGCTCATGTTCCACGCATCGGGCGGCGGGCGCTAAAACCTACCGGAGCGTCGGACGCGTCGCGGCGGCGGTCGGGGGTGGACCGGGCGACGCCGCGGGCCTCACACGTCGATGTGGTCGGCGATGTCGGCGCGCAGGATCGTCGAGCAGTAGTCGCAGCGGACGCCGTCGGCGACGACGTCGAACCGGGTCTCGATCGGCTCGTCGGCGTTCGTGATGCAGTTACGGTTCGGGCACGAGAGCACGCCGGTCACGGTGTCGGGGCGAGTCACCCGGTTCTTCTCGACGACCTCGAAGTCGCGGACGATGTTGATCGTCGCCTCGGGCGCGATGAGCGAGAGCACGTCGACCTCGGACTGCGAGAGCTCCCGCTCTTCGACCTTCACGATGTCCTTCCGGCCGAGCCGGTCCGAGGGGACGTTCATCCCGACGGAGACGCCGAACCCTTCCGAGCCGTCGATCCCGAGGATCGCGAGCACGTTGAGCGCCTGCCCGCCCTCGACGTGGTCGATCACGGTGCCGTCGCGGATCTTCGAGACGCGGAGCTCGTGGTCGCTCATCGGTCCACCTCCATCCCCTCGGCGGCCTCGGCGTTCTCCATGAGGGTGTCGAGCAGCGCCATCCGCACCGGAATCCCGTTGTGCGCCTGCTCGAAGTACGTCGCGTGATCGGTCTCGTCGACGTCGGGCGAGATCTCGTCGACGCGCGGGAGCGGGTGCATCACGGTGAGGTCGTCGGAGGCGTCCTCGAGCGTCTCGGCGTCGATCCGATACTCGCCGGCGACGCGGTGGTACTCGTTCTCGTCGGGGAACCGCTCCTTCTGGATCCGGGTGACGTACAGCACGTCGAGCTCGCCGAGCACGTCCTCCAGGTCGGTGTGCTCGCGCATCTGCGCGCCGGTCTCGTGGAGGTCGAACCGGACCGACCGCGGGAGCCGCAGCGACTCGGGGCTGATGAAGTGCTGGTTGGCGTCGAACTCCGTGAGCGCCGCGGCCAGCGAGTGGACCGTGCGGCCGTACTTCAGGTCGCCCATGATCCCGACCGTGAGGTCCTCGAGGCCGTGGTTCTCGCGGATCGTGTGGAGGTCGAGGAGGGTCTGCGAGGGGTGCTGCCCCGCGCCGTCGCCCGCGTTGACGACCGGGACGGAGACGTTCTCGGCGGCCAGTGTCGCGGCGCCCTCGCTCGGATGTCGGAGGACGAGCGCGTCCGCGTAGCCCTCGATGACGCGGACGGTGTCCGAGAGCGACTCCCCCTTCGACACCGACGAGGAGTCGACGTCGCCCATGTCGACGGTGTTCATCCCGAGGCGTTTGGCCGCGCTGTCGAAGCTCATCCGGGTGCGCGTGCTCGGCTCGAAGAAACAGAGCGCGAGCACGCGCCCGGCGTGCCGGTCCGCGTAGGCGGCGGGGTCGTCGGCGACCTCGCGGGCCCGGTCGAGCACCGCCTCGATGTCATCCCGCGAGAGCTGTGTCGCGGTGATGAGGTGGTCCTGACGCATCGTCGGAGAAGGGGACCGGCAGTATCTTGAATCCCTCGGCTCGGCCCGCTAATTCGCTGATCACGAAAGTGAACACCGCCGTCAGCGACGGTTTCGAGATGCGTAATGTCGACTCGTCTTCACGCGTCACCGCGTCCTTCGGTCGCGCCCGCGCTCCCGCCTCGACGGACTCAGCGATTCCACGCCGCCGATGGAAGGCTAACAGTTCCACGTCGCCGACGTCACGGCCACCCGCCCCCGAGCTCTCGGTCAGTCGTCCCTGCCGCCGGCGTCGGGGACCACTGGTCCGTGCCCCGCGATTCGAGAGTCGCGGTCGGCCTCGACGGAGAGGTGGGTGTGTTTGAATCCGGTCGGGCGCTTCAGTCCGTACCCCACGGCGCGGTCGGCACCGATGTGAGCGGCCCAGACGAGCGCGATCCATGAGAGGGGCGTTACGCCGAGCCCCACCCCGACTCCCAAGAGGCTCAACGGCGCGAGATACGTGTGAAAGGCGTTGTAGAAACGACTGCCGACGCGAGGTCCCGCGAGGTACGCCGCCATCGAGATGTCGGGGGCGAGAGCGAGCACCGCGAACAGCCAGAGCGGGCCGCCCAGCGAGAAGTACGCCGCGGTCGCCGCGGCGAAGAGCCCGGCCCCTTCGAGTCGGAGAATAGATCGCGTATCCATGACAGGAATACGGCGGTCGCGGATAAATACGCGCAGTGAGGCGTGATAGCACCCACGGGCGCAGAGGCCGTCCACATTTATAAGCGGATCCGCGCCCAACGAACGGCCATGTCCGAGAACGATCCAGCGGACCTGCTCCCGAACGACCGCGTGAAACAGGCCGCGCTCGACGGCGACGTCACGCAGCTCCACCGCGGGAATCAGTACGGCGACGAGGGCGACGTCTTCGAGATCGACGGCGTCGACTTCGAACTGACCGAGGTCACCGAGCGCACCCTCGGCGACATGACCGACGCCGACGCGAAGCGAGAGGGGTCGCCGTCGCTGGAGGCGTACAAAGAGCGGATGGTCCGCGCGCACGGCGGGAACTTCGACTGGGACGACGACGCCGACGTGGTACGCCACCGGTTCGAGCGCGTCGGCGAGTAGGGAGTCGGAGAAGGAATAGGGAGTCGGAGAAGGGCGACGGCGAGACGGCTCAGTCGTCGTCCGCGGCCGCGCCGTCGGCGCCGTCGCCGTCCCCGCCGGCCGCGGTCGCCGCGTCGTCCTCGATGCTCGGCGGGTACTTCCCGCGGTCGAGCTTCAGGTCCGACTGCGGGCGGGCCATGCAGGTGAGCGCGTACTCCTCGGCCTCCTCGTCGGTGAGCCCCCGGGCGGCCGGCTGGGTCACCTCGCCCTCGACGATCTCCGCGGAGCAGGCGAGGCACATCCCGACGCGGCAGGAGTACTCCTGGGCGATCCCCGCCTCGATACAGGAGCTGAGGACCGTCTCCGTGTCGGCCACCTCGATCGTCTCGCCGGTGCCGACGAACTCGACGGTGTACTCTGTCATGGCGCGGAGTACCCGCCGACCCGTCAAAAAGGGTTCCCCTCTATCGCGTCGCCGTCGCGGGGACGGAAGCGGGGAAGCGCCCCCGACGCCCCGCGCCCATCGCAACGACTAATCCCCCGCCGGACGCTTCCCGAGGTATGACCGAGAAGGCCACCGCGCGAGCCCACCCGATCCAGGGGCTCGTCAAGTACCACGGGATGCGCGACCCGGAGCTCCGGCTCCCGTACCACGACAGCATCAGCCTCTGTACCGCGCCGACCGCGACGACGACCACGGTCGAGTGGCAGCCCGACGCGAGCGAGGACACCTACGTCATCGGGGGCGAGGAAGTGGACGGGAGGGCCGCCGAGCGTATCGATATGGTCGTCGACCACGTCCGCGAGCTGGCCGGCGTCGACGCCGCCGTCCGGCTGGAGAGCGAGAACTCCTTCCCGTCGAACATCGGGTTCGGCTCCTCGTCGTCCGGGTTCGCGGCCGCCGCGCTCGCGCTCACCGAGGCCGCAGGCCTCGACCTCTCGCTTCCCGAGGTGTCCACGGTCGCCCGTCGCGGGTCCTCCTCCGCGGCCCGCTCGGTCACCGGCGCGTACTCCCGGCTCGACGCCGGACTCAACGACGCGGACTGCCGCTCGCACCGACTGGACGTGGGCACGGGCGAAGACGGGTTCGACCCCGAGGAGGACCTCCGCATCGTCGCCGCGCACGTGCCCGCTTATAAGGAGACGGAGGAGGCGCACCGCGAGGCGGCGGAGAGCCACATGATGCAGGCGCGGACCGCGCACGTGCAGGACCAGCTCGTCGAGATGACCGACGCGCTCCGCGAGGGCGACTTCGACCGGATCTTCGAGACCGCCGAGCACGACTCGCTCTCGCTGACGGCGACGACGATGACCGGCCCCGCGGGCTGGGTGTACTGGCAGCCGGAGACGATCGCCGTGTTCAACGCGGTCCGCGAACTGCGCGAGGAGGGCGTCCCCGTCTACTTCTCGACGGACACCGGCGCCTCGGTGTACGTGAACACGCTCGCCGACCACGCCGACGAGGTCGAGAGCTGGATCGCCGAGATCGGGATCGACACCGACGTCTGGGAGGTCGGCGGCCCGGCGCGCGTGCTCGACGAGAGCGAGGCGCTCTTTTAAAAGGGCGGCACTCGGGACGACCGTCTCGTTCCCGGTGGACACTCCCCTTCGACTTCTCGCCGGCCACAAGCGACTAATACATTCGATACAAACTGTACGCTCGAGATGCCCATCAGCGCCGATCGGTTCGAATCGATGCGCGAACCGGACGACGGCCCCGTACCGGGAACGAACGCGCACGAGGTCCTCTCGTTTCTGGAAGAACACGCCGATGAGGCGTTCACGCAGAGCGAAATCGCGGACGCGACGGGGATCGCGACGGGGTCCATCGGACCGACGCTCACGCGGCTCCGCGAGGACGGTCGGGTCGATCATAAGGGGATATACTGGCGGATAAGCGATCACGCCCGGAGCCTCGACGCCGCCGGAGCGCACGCAGGAGCGACCGCAGCGAACCGTGAGGACGAACCGCCGGCGTATGACGACTGGCAGGAGCACGCGGTCGACCCCCGCGCGGACCGTGAGTGACGCGTACCGAAGGGGCGACGTGTTCTGGGCGCCCGACCCGTTCAGACGCGGGACGAATCCCCGGCTCTGGTTGGTTCTCGCCGCGGAAAATCTCCCGTACCCCGGCGAAGAATACGTCTGCGCCGCGCTCACCACCAGCGATCTGCCTGCGAACGAAGCGGTGGGTGGCGACTGGGTCTCGGGCCGCAACCCGGACAAGACGTCGTACTGCTCGCCGTGGGTGATCGGAACGATCAAACACCGGGCGGTAGCGAACCCGCAGGGGCGGATCTCGACCGAATTCACCGAGAGAATGGCCGAGCGGTGTCGATCGTTCCTGGCCGAGGATCGGTGACCGCGTCGGCCCCCTCCCTCGGAATCTCCCTACTCGTCCGGGTCCTCGCCGCGCGCTCGCTTGTACATCGCCAACGCCTCCTCGCGTCGCTCCGAGTGGTCGACGACGGGCGCGGGGTATTCCGGCGCCGCGTTCGCGCGCTGGGTGGGCGACAGCTCGTGCCACTCGTGGATCAGGTCGGCGTCGAGGCCCCGGAGCTCGGGGACGTACTCTTTGATGTACTCCGCGTCGGGGTCGTACCGCTCCCCCTGTGTCATCGGGTTGAAGATGCGGAAGTAGGGCTGGGCGTCGGTCCCGGTCGAGGCCGCCCACTGCCAGCCGCCGTTGTCGTTGGCGGTGTCGTGGTCGGCCAGTTTCTCCCGGAAGTGCTCGTATCCGTGGCGCCAGTCCGCGAGCAGGTCCTTCGTCAGGAAGGAGGCGACGATCATCCGCACGCGGTTGTGCATGAACGCCTCCTCGCGGAGCTGACGCATCCCGGCGTCGACGATCGGGTAGCCGGTCTCGCCGCGCTTCCACGCCGCGATCTCGTCGGGGTCGTCGCGCCACTCGATCCCCTCCTCGTACTCCTTGTAGTCGTCCGTCACGACCTCTGGGTTGTGGTACAGCACCTGCGTGTAGAACTCCCGCCACGCCAGCTGCTGCTGGTACTCCTCGACCGCGGCGACGGGGCCCTCGTCCTCGTCGCCCTCCTCATCGGTTTCCTCGGCCCGCTCCTCCGCCGCGGCCATCGCGCGCTCGGTCGCCTCGTACGCCTCGCGCACCCCGATCTCGCCGTATTTTAAAAAGGCCGACATGCGGGAGGTGGCCTCGCGGGCGGGGTAGTCGCGCTCCGCGTCATACGCGAACACCGCCTCCGAGAGGAAATCGTCAAGCCGCTGGCGGGCCGCCTCGGTGCCGGCCGGACCGATGTCGGCCTCGGGCTCCGCGAAGCCCAGGTCGGCGGGTGCGGGCAGGTCACCGACGGCGACGCGGTCGATCGCGACGCCGTCGACCGATCGCCCGTCGCCCCGATCACCGCCGTCCGCCAGCGCGCCCCCGTCGTCCCCCACCGCCGCCGCCAGCGCGTCGGCGTCGACGAGGTCGCCCGCCCCGGGCGTCGGTGCCGGCGAGTCGGTCTCGCGGTCGGCCCACTTCCGCCAGTAGTAGGTGTACACCGAGTAGGGGTCGCCGGCATTCGTCCGGATCGAGTCCGGAGTGTGTAACACCGCGTCGTGGTGCGCCGCGCGTTCGATCCCGGCCTCGTTGAGCGCCTTCCGGACATCGGCGTCGCGCTGGCGCGCGAGCCCCGAGTAGTCTCGATTCCAGACGACCCGGTCAGCGTCGAGCGCGCCGGCCAGCTCCGGGAGGACGCTCTCGGGGTCGCCGCGGGCGACGAGGAGGTCGCTGCCGCGGTCGCGGTAGTTGTCCCGCAGCGCCGCGAGCCCGTCGAGCAGGCGGCGGACCCGCGCGTCGCTCGCGTGCGCCAGCACGTCGTCGTCGAAGACGAAGGCGCCCGCGACCGCTCCCCTGTCGGCCGCAGCCGCGAGCCCGACGTTATCGGCGAGTCGCAGGTCCCGTCGGTGCCAGAACAGATCCATGGGATCCACACGGGTGCAAGGACCGTGAAAGCACCGCCGTCGACGACGCGGCGATCGGCGACCGTCACCACAGACCGGCGACGTAGCCGCTGAGAAAACCGAGCAACAGAAGTAAGGCGAGTATCCGGAGGACGTTCCGTTTGGTCAGGAACCGGCTCCGCGAACGGTTCGACTCGATCCCAGAGACATCGTTTCCGTTCCGTTCCCGCTTACCTGACGGGTCACTTGAGTTCATGTGACTCTCCTTTTCCCGAACGCTTCACCCGCCCGACGGCGGCGGCGCCGCCGGGAGACGTCGTTGGTCCGCGGTCGTCGCCGAGGCGGCTGGAACGGCGTCGCTCGCCCGACTAACGTCCGGTCCCTCGGTGGTCGGGAGGCCTTCGCTATAGAGCCGATCGGATGTGTTCTGGCTCGTTTCGTTGGTCGTGGTATCGTCGCTGTCGGTGGTGTTGTCGGTCGTGGTGTTGTCGGTCGTGGTGTTGTCGGTCGTGGTGTTGTCGGTCGTGGTGTTGTCGGTCGTGGTGTTGTCGGTCGTGGTGTTGTCGGTCGTGGTGTTGTCGGTCGTGGTGTTGTCGGTCGCTGTGATGTTGTCCGTCTCGTCGGAATCCACTACATTCGTCCCGCTTATCGTTACTTCCGAACTGCCGGAGAAGTTGCCGGCAGTAAACGTCACGTCAACGTCACCGCTGTCGCTGAACGCGGCATACGTCACGGCGCCGCTGGAGACCGCGGCTATCAGTAGCGCCATACTCACCGCCAGCACGGCGGTCTTTCGAAGTGGCGTGTTATGCATCGTCCGCCTCCGATTCCGCGTGATCCGCGCTCTCGATTCCGGCGTGCTCAGGAGACGGCATCGACGATCCGTCGGCACGCATCGCCGGGGTCGATCCAGTCACGGCCACAGGGTCCAGGGCGGGTACCGAGCCAGTATCTGACGTGGTCTCCGACTCCGGTGCGTCATCACTCCCGGCGGCGTAGTACATAGAGCCGACGAGTAACGCCCCGATTCCCGACCCGAAGGCGACGGCGAACGACCACGCGGCTTGGATGTTGTAGACGACCCAGCCGGCGTATACCGCGGTCCCCGTGAGAACGCCCAGCGAGAGACGGAGGTCCGTTCGCGTGAGCGCGATGCCCCCCCCATCTTCCGCTTCCTCGTCGGCCGCTTCGGACGCCGCCCTCTGACCGTTCGTCCCGGCGACGGTCGGAGTGTGGACGGGTCGCCGAACGGCCGGCTCCGGCCCGGCGACGTCCGGGTCTGCAGCGGTGACCGCTTTCGTCTCGTCGCTCCCCTCGTCGTCCGATTCCGAACCGTCGACGACTATCGAGTACACCTCCGAGAGCAGCAGCAGGGCGAACGGAACGACGACGAGAGCGACGAATCCGGTGGTCGTGCTCCCGAACTGAATGACGTACCCGATGTACGGGATCGTGAACACGACTTGGCCTCTGACTTCCGAGGCCGCGACCGGCGAGGCGTCCGGGTCGTCGTTCGCGTCACCCTGGGTTACGAACGAGCGCTCGCCGCCGTCCTCGTTGATACCGACAACGCGATGGGTGGTCGGGGTATCCGAGCCGCTCCGGAGGTAGGTGATAACGTCCCGTTCCTCGATGTCGGCCGGGTCCACGTCGTCGACGACGACGACGTCGCCCGTGTTGATCGTCGGCTCCATGCTGCCCGACAGCACGACGTAGCTCCCCTCGGCCCCGACCACTCCCGGCACCGCGTAGATGACGAACGGGATCACGATAGCGATCAACAGGAGGAGTCCGAGCCAACTGAGCAGCCGGCGAGTGTCGGGCATGTCACCACTCACCTCCGTCTGGTGACCTCTCGCTGGCTATCTCGCGCCCTGTCCCGGGGCGACTCGTTTCGTATCGTCTCGATTTCCCCGTCATTCCGTCTCGTTCCATGGATTATCGTTTTGCTGGCTGTGTCGACACTGTACGGCGGTGAAATCGAACGAACAGGAGAGCGACTCCTCGGAGAGGTCGGCTGGCGTGTCCGCCCGGAACTTCCACTTGAGGTCGAGACACCACCGTCCGTCGACGCAGCCATCGGTGAGCAGGCCGCCGTCGGCGTACCTGGTGGTCAGCCCGTCGAGCGTCCCCTGGTACAGCTCAGTACCCTCACCGTCGTCACACGTCGGCCGCTGTAGGAGCTCGACGTCGATGTACGACCCGAGATCGGTAGCACTCGACGACGCGGCCCGCATCCAGATCCGACCCCGGTCTTCGCCGAGCCGATATCCGACTCTGAGCACACCCGTGTCTTTCGGTTTGATGCCGGAGAAGCCGACCTCGATCGTCGCGTCCGTTCGGTAATCGTCGTCGGAGAAGGAATCGAGACTCTTGACGTCGGTGGCCCGATCGGTGGCGAGTTCGAGGATTAGGTCGCCAGTACCGATGAGATTTCCGGAGAACGGCTCCCAGTCCGAAAGGTAGGCACCCGTCACCGCTCCGCCGCCGGCACCGAGCGTGCCAGTGACTCCTATCGCTTTGAGCAGTCGTCGGCGGGAGTAGTCGTCGTCTTCGGACATGTGTTCTCTTTTTTCGATGACCGCCGCGGGCGTCAGTCGTCTCGGTCCCGGTCCGGCTCGGGAGTCGAAGCGGCCTGAGGTTCCCCGTTCGAGTTCCCGGCCGTCTTCGTCGTCATTTGGTTGACTTGTTACTTTGTATTGAGGTGCTTGAGAACGAGCGAGCACGGACAGTGTGATCGACGCTCACGTCTAATCGGTCGTTAGAAGCGTTTAACGAGCCGTTTGAAGTTTCGATTTGATCGATAACTACCGAGATATCTCTACGTCCGACAACTGCTCCTGTCGAAAGGCAACGTCGGACGATACCGACGAGATCAGCACTGGGTGACATCGAACTGGATATCGAACTCGACCGTGTCGCCCTGTGCCGCGTTGATGTCGGCCTGATCCGGGGGGAAGGACCACCCGAACGTGACCGTCACCGCGTCCTCGGCGCCGAGACAGCTCGCCCCGGGCGTGAGCGGCGAGGCGTCGAGAGCGACGCCGTCCTCGAGGGCGGCGGCGACGTCTCCGAGCGTTCCGCTCGCGCCCGAATCGACGAGCCGTTCGCCCGGATCGTGCTCGGCGTTGTCGGACCCCAACGCTCCGACGTCGAAGAGGCCGGTGTCGTACCAGACCGCGATGTCGATGTACTCCTGTATCGACGTCGGCTCTCCGCCGTCCCTCAGCGAGACCGTCAATTCCGGTTCGACCGCCGGCCCGTCTCCCCCGCCCGAACCGTCGGTGACGATCCGGAGTCGGACGCTGAGCGATCCGGAATCTCCGGGAAGCACGTTGCCGAGGGAGATCGCCGGGCCCGACGGCTCGGTGCTCACGGTACCGGCGGTCGTGTCCGTCAGCGTCGCTCCGTTGTACGTCTCCCGCCAATCGATGACGCAGTCCTCGATTGCCTCCGTCTGAAGCTGCATCGTGTCGGTATACGCCCGACTCCCCTCGGTCATCAGCGCCAATCCTCCGAGCGATGCGGCGCTCCCGCCGGTGATACCGGCGAGCAGCGTACGACGTGAGATGCGATCGAGAGTCATGTGAGCTCTGTGTTGGAGACACCCACCGTCGGAATCGAACCGACATGCACGGATCCGGTGAGTCCGGATGGGCCGGCATGCACCTGCGTGGGCTGGGGGGATCGACCGACTGCTGTCGCTCCGGTCGATCGCCTTAGGTCTGACCGCTCCCGTCGTTGTGGCGGCACTGCTCGGTGTAGAACCCGAGATCGAAGGTCACCGAATCCCCTTGGACCTCGTTGCCGACGTCGGCCGGGAGCCACCACTCGAAGCCGACGTACGCCGTCGTCGAGTTCGGGAAGCACTGGCGGTCGTCCGTCTCCCCGTTATCGCCGTTGTCTCCACCGCTCCCGTTGACGGGACAGCAGACATCGATGTTACTGATATCCTGATCAGTGGGTGTTGTCAGCGTTACCTCATCTAGAATGACCGGCTCATCCCACACGTAGATATTCTCGCCTTCGTTCCCGCCTTTCACGCTGACGACGCGCACGGGGTTGCCCGTCGAGATGGTGATCTCGTTGGGGGTGCCGTTGTCGTCGGTGTCGGTGAGAGTGTTTACAGTCAGGTCCGCACAGCTATTGTAATCCGTATTTTCCTCCAACATTCCCGCCTCGATATCCGTCCCAACGAGATCGATACCGAGTAGCTTCTCGTAATCCGCACACTGGAGGTTTCTCGGTTTCTTATTGGTGTATGAGGCGAATGGATCATCTTGAGTGCTATTATACACGCTCACCGACGCATCGTCATACGCCGAGATCGTCGGGGTCTCACCGCTTTCTCCACCAGTTTCTTCGTCCGCTGGAGACACCGGTTCCGCATCGAGAGGGAACATGCCGTTTTCAAGCGCGGTGAGAACGCTCCGCAGCGTTCCCCCTAGTGGGATATACTTCTCCTCAGTTTGGAGATAGTTGTCTCCCTCGCTCCTATCACCGTCCTTATCCTCGTAATCCTCACCGTACACACCGTCAGTGCCGGTATCGTACCAGAAGGCGGTTCGAATCTCGTCGAGGATTTCGACTGTCTCCTCGTCGTCCTTCGCCACGATTTCGCCGTCATCGTTGAGCGTCTGATCCTCGTCGTCCTCCTCCATCTCCGGTTCGGTCAACCCGTTCTCGCTGGCGCTAACGAGCTCGCCCGTCAGCCAGACGTAGCCGGGATTGTCACACAGGTGGAAGCTGAACGTCACCTCGCCGAAGTCGCCCGGCTTGGCGTCGCTGATGTTGACGAGGGGATCGCCAGCCTTCGTGGTCTGTGGGTTCGGTCCGTCGCCGATGGTGACTCCCCCGTCGACGTTTGCACCGGTCCGGTACGGATGGCTCAACACCCCATCGCCACCGTCGAGATCCGCGGGGATGTCACAGATGTCGCTATCGTTATCGAACCGGACTTTCTCACCGTCGTAATCCTCCGAGGCTGGGTCGTCCGTTAGCGTGTCCGGGAACGCCTCGATGGCCGTGTTCGCGAGGAACCCGCGTGCATCTTCCATGTGCTTAACGAACACGGACTGCTCCGCTTCCGGCGCTGCAGCCGGGAACCCGATGTCGTAATCGCCGTCTGGTTCCATACTGACGTCGACTTCATCGGATTCGTCGTCAGACCAGTCGGAGTAGTGTTCGGTCCAGTCGACTTTCAGGTCGAGCTCGCCCGCCGTGATCGTGTTGTTCTCGAACGATTCCGTGTCGCTGAAGTAGGCACTCGTGCCGAGCCCGGCACCGGCGGACGCGACGCCGACCGCTCCGAGGCTCGCGAGCGCCTTCCGTCGTGAGAGTTTGAAGCTTTTGTTACTCATTATTAGTTTCCGAATTCATCGTTGTGGCGGGCCTGTTCCGCGTAGAACCCGACATTCGATTCGTGGGACGCGCCCTGCAGCTCGTTGCCGGCGTCGGGCGAGATCGCGATCTTGATACAGAGCGTGAGGACGTCCCCGGGATCGATCTGGACCGGGTCTCCGGAGTCGTCGACGAGCGGCCACCCCGATTGGAGCGCATCGAACAGCGCGGTCAGTCCGACGAACTCCTGACTTTCGTTGGTCACCATGAACTCGCCACTGGTATCGTCGTAATTGCCGAACGAGACGATGGCGGTGACGTTCTCGGACTCGCCGAGCGACTCGAAATCGGAGTCGTCAGCGATGTCGCTGATCTCGTTCGGATCGATGTCGGCGTCACTACCGTCTTCGTCGGACACCTCCTCGCCCTCGAGTTGGACGAAACCGGGGTTGTGCTCGGTCGTGATGTCCCAGCACGGGTCGTAGGTGTCTCCCGGTTTCGCGTCCGCGATCGAGAGCGACGTCATGACTTGATTCTCGTCGAGATTGTACCAGTCACCGAGTTCGTCCGGACCGATCCCCCCCTGGTCGATGGAACTCGCTGCCTCGTTGAACTCGATATTCACCCCGAACTCGCCCGCCTGAATCGTGTTGTCTGAGAAGTCCTCTTGGTCGCTGAAGTAGGCGCTCGTGCCGACCCCGGCACCGGCGGACGCGACGCCGACCGCTCCGAGGCTCGCGAGCGCCTTTCGACGCGACAGTTCGAACGCGTTTTTTTCGCTCATGGTCGATCATCCCCCGTGGGGAAGTCCCACCGGCGGAGTCGAACCGCCGTACACCATGTGGGAAATGACCGGGGACCGTGCTGTCCGGGATCAGGTATCCGGAGATGACGGGCCGGTCGGACTGTCGTTGTGGCGGCACTGTTCGGTGTAGAATCCGATATCGAACTCGATAGAATCGCCTTGGACTTCGTTACCGACATCGGTCGGGAGCCACCACGCGAAGCCGATGTAGCGGGTGAATCCGGGCATGAAGCACTCCTCGAGACCGAGATCATCTAATTGGAGGCCACCGCCCTGTAGAGCATTGAGGTCATCTGCGAGAGTACTTCGCCTAATCTGCCGCTCACAGAGTGTACCGGTTGCCATATCCCCGAACCCATGATCCGTTAGATCACCGCTTAAGCTGTATCGGTCAAGTTCAGTACCGCTAAGATCGAATTCTATTAGCTCCGTACCTCCGGTAACAGATCCGAGGAGGCTCCCGGATCCCGTGTCACGGATGGTGAGCCCCGTTAGGTCTTCACCGGTTTCGAGTTCGGCCACTTCCATCGTATTTCCGGAGAGCAAGTCGACGGCATGGAGCATGTTCCCAGCGTCTGTGTATAAGTAGAACTGACCGTTCGACGCGAAGACGTTATCCGCACCACTGATGTTGATATCAACATCCAGTCTGTTTGTCACTACTGGATTCTCTGGGTCGGGGATCTCGAACAGATAATCCGAAGTACTCCCTATCCAGAGCGTACCGTCCGTGTCGACTGCTGCTTGAGTAATTTGTCCCAAGCTGTAGTCGCCTACATCGATGGGTTCGAACGTCAGTGAGTCGCTGTCGTAGTCGTAGACTGCGAGCTCATCCTCACCCTCAGCTACCATGTATACTGTCCCGCCGTCAGGGGACGTTCCAATATGAGTTCCCGCGAACTTGTCTTTTGAAATAGATGTCAGCTCCGACGTAACTGCGTTACCATTATTTATCGTCACTTCGTATAACGTCGGATCTCTCTGTCCTTGGTAGTGATCTGCCAGATATAATTTCTCGTCACAATTGTTTCCGGTGAAGACGTTGTCACCGTCATCGTACCACCAGACGGTCTGGATTTTGTTGGCAAGTTCTGGCCACTCACCCTCCGAATAGCTGTGATCACCGATTATCCAAACGTATCCAGGATTATCACAGAGGTGGTAACTCAGCGTGAGTTCTCCGAAGTCACCCGGCTTCACGTCGTCCAGACTGACGAGCGGGTTGTTACCTCCATCGCCGTTATTTGTATCGCCGTTGTCAGTACGACCAATCCCCGTGGAGTCGCGCTCTAGGTCATCGGGAAGGTCCGCACCGTCCTTACAGGGGTCGAAGAACTCTCCGTTACTGAAGTTGGAGCCCTCAACTTCCTGCTCCCCATCGTTGTCGGTGTCCGGGAACGCCTCGATCGACGTGTTCGACATGTAGTCGACGAGGTCGTCTTCGTGGACCCAGACCATCGGATCGCTCGGATCCGGCATCGCGACGTATTCGTCGGACGACTCCGGTTCCGACCTGTGGACGTCGAGACCATCGGTCGGATCGTCGAATCCGTAGATCTGCGGGAAGTTGTAGTGTTCCTCCCAGTCGACCTTGAGATCGAGTTCACCTGCGGTCAGGCTGTTTCCGTTAAACGATTCCTCGTCGCTGAAGTAGGCACTCGTGCCGACTCCAGCCCCGGCGCTCGCGACGCCGATCGCGCCGATACCGGCGAGCGCCCGCCGCCGTGAGATGTTGAGTCCGTTGTTGTCGCTCATGCGTATTCACTCCCCTGATGGGGAAACCCACCGGCGGAATCGAACCGCCGTCACGCGGATGAACCGCGTACCGGGCCTCCGGGAGAACCGGAGACGCCGGAGTGCCAGCGTGGGTGATCGTCAGTCGGCGGTCCCGTTTGACGGGAGCCCGTTGTCGTCTTGGTAGGTCCCGTTGAACGGCTCCGCCGGCGGGTCGTCGTTGTGCCGGCTCTGGAGCGCGTAGAACCCGAGATCGAAGACGGCCGAGTCGGTCTGGATCTCGTTGCCGACGTCTGTCGGGACCTCCCACTCGAAGCCGAGACAGTGAGTCATCGCGCCCGCGAACGGTTCGCGTTCTTCGCTAGACCGGTTCCCGTCGAGGGCGATCCCGTCCTCTAGGGCGTCCATGGCGTCGGCGAGGGTGCCTTCCAAGATGACCTCCTCGCCGCCGGTGATCGTCTGCCCGACCTGGGCGAATACCTGGTCGATCGCGTCCTCGGCGCTCGTACCGCCGGCGACGACGAAGGTGTTGGAGTCGTCGTCCTGATCGCCGGTGGTGAGTCTGTTGAGGAACTGCTGGTTCGCTCCTGCGACGCCGATCGCGTAGAGTTCGATGTCGTCGTCGAGATCGTTGGCGGCGCTCAAAGCACTATCACTGTTGTCCGGAGAGCCATCAGTGAAGACGACCATGATCCGATCGTGGCCCCCGGTACAGTTGGCGAGATCGTCGCCGGCATCGGATATCCCGGAGCTCATGTTCGTGCTTCCGTTGGAGCCCAATCCAGTGAGATCGGACCACGCGTCCGCCACGCTGTTCACGACGT
The DNA here is from genome assembly GCF_003721435.2 of Halorubrum sp. CBA1229. Classification (NCBI taxonomy): domain Archaea; kingdom Methanobacteriati; phylum Methanobacteriota; class Halobacteria; order Halobacteriales; family Haloferacaceae; genus Halorubrum; species Halorubrum sp. CBA1229. Next base: position 2,923,393 of record NZ_CP054585.1, read on the forward strand.
CCGAGCCTCCGGAGAACGTCGTCGCACCGACCTCGTTGTCATCGTTGGCGCCCAGAATGGTGTTCGCGAGGTCGTTAGCCGCGTCCTCGACTGTGCCGATGTCGCCACCGATCGACCCGGACGTGTCGAGGACGAGTTGGACACACGATGGAACCGATGTCGTGTCGTCATCGCCCCCGTCGAGCACGTTGTTACAGTTCTCGTCGTACCAGAGCGTGGTTTGGATGTTATCCGCGAGTTCTCCGGCACCCTCGCCCGGATCGCCGCCGGTTTCGTCGACGTCCGCCTCGGGCTCCGACTGGCCGTTCTCGTCGTTCGCCGTCAGCGCTCCGTTCATGTACATCCACGCGGGGTTGTCACAGACGTGGAGGCTGACGGTGACCTCGCCGGAGTCACCGGGCTTCACGTCGTCGAGTGCGAAGACGGGGATCTCATCGCCGTTGATGAGACCCAGATCCGGCGCACAGAGATCCGTGTTCTGGACCTCGTCCGCCCACATATCTTCCGTATTGTCCGGCGTCTCGCCGATCAGGTACGTCCCGTCCTCGATCTCCTGCACGTCGAACGGCTCGCCCGGCCCGTCTGCGCTGTACCAGCTGTCCACCTCACTGAGGCGTCCCGGGCCGCCAGCGTACGTGGCTTTGTAGTCGAGTTTGAGGTCGAGCTCGCCGGCCGTCAGCGAGTTGTCGTCGAACGATTCCTCGTCGCTGAAGTAGGCACTCGTGCCGATTCCGGCGCCAGCGCTGGCGACGCCGATCGCTCCGATACCGGCGAGCGCCCGCCGCCGAGACAGCTCGAGTCCGTTGTTGTCGCTCATGCGTGTTCACCCCCCCAAGGGGGGAAACCCACCGGCGGAGTCGAACCGCCGTAACGCACCTGAGTGGGTGTTTATTAGTAGATCTAAGCGATCTGTTACATCATCTCCAGTTGATTACAAGTCCGTCAATTCCGGACCATCCACTAGCATCCCCCTCGATGTTGAGAGTTCCATCAATCTCGATGGTGTTTCCGGCTGAGGAGTCGATCCCCTGAAGCACTAGATACGTCTGTTCAGGTCCAGCGCTGGCAGCGAGTTGGTCGGGGGATACCGAAGTACCGTTCAGTGTGAGGTTTTTCACCGTGGTCGTGTCGCTGTTCAGGCTTCGTGCACTGATAGCGACGTCAACCGTTTGTGGAATTCCACCGTTCTGCCACTCAGTATCGCTACCCAGAGCGTTACCGTCTCCCTGACCATCAGTTACATCCGTATCGGATGCAGTCACATCGGTGCCACCTGCCTGCGAACCGAGGACCTCAAGCGAAGCCGTGTTCGAGTCCACATCGAGTGTTGCCGTGAAATCAACATCCTGATCTGCGGGGAAGTTATCCGAATCGTCATTCGCGTTACCGAACGGGAACGCAGTGTTACCGGATGTCGCGTTATGAATCTCAGCTTCCGCACTGCCGGACCCTCCACTACCTTGTATGGACATTCCCAGTGCACGATTACTGTCAAAGGGTGGGTAGAGGTCGTCTGTCGTTCCAGTTGCGTACGGACTAGTCGGGTTCTCGTTATGGCGTTCCTGTTCCGCGTAGAACCCGAGGTCGAACTCGACCGAATCGGACTGGATCACGTTGCCAACCGTGGTCGGCACGTTCCATTCGATACAGATACACGGCCCAGTCTGCGTGTCCGAGTCAGGGCTGGCCGGATATGCGCCGTCATCAGTCGGCACCCATTCGCCTCCCTCCTCCACGTACCCGTCTAACAGATATCCATACTGAAGTTCCAGAAGGAGATCCGTGAGCGTGTAGTCTTCAGGATTGTTGAGTTCCCGAACCGTTTCGAAATCTTCCGGACCCGATGGATCGCTGCCCTCGAGATCGTCGGACGGTTCACAGTACGCCACCGTGACCTGGATGTTGTCCGCGAGTTCGCCGTTGCCAGCGCCGGGGTCACCGCCCGTGTCGTCGACCTCCGCCTCAGGCTCAGTCAGGTCGTTCTCGTACTGTGTGAATCCGGAGCTACCCGCCCACAGCCACGCGGGGTTGTCCACGATCTTCGGACAGAACACCAGCTTCCCCGAGTCGCCGGGCTTGACGTCGTTGAGGACGTACTGCGCCGACACGCCGCCGTCGTTTTGACCGCTTCCGGTCGTTCCCCCGTCGATCGCCTCCGAGTTTGCGCCCGTCCAGTAATCGACGAAGAGGTCCAGCTCTCCCGCAGTGAGTGTGTTATCCTCGAAGCTCTCCTCATCGCTGAAGTACGCGCTTGTTCCGACTCCCGCTCCCGCGGACGCGAGGCCCACGGTCCCGAGACCGATCAGTGCGTTCCGCCGTGACAGCTCGAATTTCTTGTCTGACATCGTGATTGAACCCGACCTGACTCCCGGTCGGGCTTGGTAGAGGCCCACAACACCTGCCCCCTTAGCCAATTACACCATTTCTGACGAAACGGCCGAGTTGGAGCGTCGAACCGCATGTTCGAGCGTTTTAATGACTCGTTACGGAGAGAGTTACCGTGGTTTGACACGTGGCTTTGAGTCGGAACGCACGGTCGGTGACCGACCGGATCGCCACGGAGATGATCCCCGTACCACACCGGTTTGACCCGCTACATTCGCCTCGTTTAGGCACGCCAATCTCCGATGAGAAATACAATCGGCCCGTTACGGACATCTCGAGAGTTTGAGAAAGAGAGCGCGTCGGCTCGAGACGGAACTCGCATCGGTCCGGAAAGAACCGGTAACTATTCATTGTTGTTGCTCTGTCGACACCTGAACAACGGCCGGCGTCGGTATCGGTCCAATTACTTTTATGACATCATTACGTGTGTCGCTCTGTCGCACGTGAGAATCGGTGACGGGACCAATATATGGCAATAACCAATCGGTACGGGGGGATTCCCGAAACGGAGATCCACGACCTGCTGCGCAACGAGCGCAGGCGTCAAGTGATCAAACACCTGCAGGTCACGGTCGGCAAGACGACCCTGCGGGACCTCGCGGAGACCATCGCCGAACGCGAGACCGGCGAGTCGCCGCCACCGAAGAACATCCGCAACAGCGTCTACAACTCGCTGCACCAGACGCACCTCCCGAAGCTCGACGAGCGCGGGATCGTGGAGTACGAGTCGGACCGGAAGACGATCCGACTCACCGAGGAGGCCCGCTCCGTCGACGTGTACATGGAGGTCGTCACGCCGTACGGGATCACGTGGGCCGAGTACTACAGCATGCTCGGTACTCTCTCGCTTTTCGTCGTCCTCGCCGCCCTGATCGAAGTGCCCGTCGTCTCCGCGGTCGATCCGGTTCTCTGGGTGAGCGCCTTCCTCGCTGCGTTCGGCGTCTCGATAGGGTACCAGCTGTGGACGGACCGCTGGGTGTACCTCAACGCGCTCTTCGACTGATCGACCGTGCGAGGTCGGACATCGCCTCGATCTGCCTTCTCAATCCGCCTCCCCGCTGACCGACAATAACCGCGGCGCCCAGTCCGACGTCATCCCTCCTCGAGCGCGTCCGCGTCGATGTCGGCCTCGAACAACCGGCTCCCGCAGGAGTCGCAGGTCGAGGCGAGCACCTGCCGCTCCCGACAGCACGACGAGACCGTCTCCCGTCCCATCGACACGCGACCGCCGCACGAGGGACAGCTATCGAGCCAGAGCCGGAGGACGCCGGCGACCTCGGTCCGGTCGCGGAACCCCAGACGCCGCCAGCCGGGGTACCGGTCCTGCAGCACCGCCGCGGCGGCGGCGTCGGAGAGGTACGCCGCCTCGGACTCCCACTGCGCGATCCGCGTCCCGTCGAGCAGCGCCACGCACGCCTCGCCGCGTTCCTCGAGGGTGATATCCCCTCTATCGACTGATTCGTCGAGGTCCTCGCCGTCGATGAACCGGTCGATCACCCGCTCGATCCCGGGGTCGTTCGCGGCGAACCGCTCGGTCTGAGCGCGCCAGGCGGACTCGAACGACGGGGTGAGACAGAGGTCGTCCCGGTCGGGGCACTCCTCGAGCGCGCCCGCGTCGAACAACACCGCCTCGACGTCGATATCCCCGGTTTCGTCCCGCTCCGGGCCCGTCGCCTTGCCGAACAACCGAAGCGCCCAGAGCGGGAGGTACCGCTTCGTCAGCGTCGGGGTTCCGGGCACTAGGTAGCCCCGTAGATACACGGTCGCGACGCTGCCGGCGAGAACGAGGCCGCCCCCGGCGATCCGACCCCCGGTCGAGACGCCGGACGCCGCGAGCAGGGCGACCGTCAAGACGGCGGCGACCGCGGCGATACTGAGGTTGACCACGGTACAGGGGAGACACCGATTTTCCCCGACGTACTCCGGCTGGCGTATCTCGTCGGTGAGCTTCGGAAACATCTGTGTTAGTGTGTTCCGTGTCAACGGCCGTGTACTCCTTAGGTAATAACACGTTGAACGGGGCGCATCGCCGGGAAGGCCGTCGTTCTTTCGCCCGAGATCGGCGTGAGATCCGACCGGGAAGCCGGTACGCGCTCACTCCTCGGGGGTCGAGTCGCTCGCGAGCTCCGGTCGCCCGGGCACGCTCACCCGGTCGAGGAGGAAGTAGCCGAGGGCGAGCGCGAGGACCAACACGGCGATCGAGAGGGCGGCCAGCAGGGTCTCCTGCCCCGAGGCGTAATCCTCCAGCCGGAAGCTGATGGCGCGTCGGGCGACCGCGATGATCGACGCGCTGACGACGATCCGGAGGACGGGCTTCCCCCTGGCGTACGCCAGCAGCGTCCGGTGGACCTCGACGATGATCAGCAGGAGGAGGACGCTGTCGAGGAGGCCGACCACCTCGTTCGGATCGGTGAAATCGCCGGCGGCGAGGAGTCGGAACAGCGATAAGAACAGGTCGAACACGCCGATGAGAAACAGCAGGAGGAGGAAGTACGCGGCTCCGAGCACCAGCCACTCCATCGTCACCGCGGCCGGCCGCGTCGCGTCGTCGAGGTCGAACGCCATGCGTCGCGTTCGCCCGGGGGCGGCAAGTCGTTTGTGCCTGTCCGTCTCGCGCGGCGCCCCTCCCGGAGCGCGTTCGTCTACCCGTCGTCCGTCAGCGCCTCCAGCAGGCGGACCGCCGGCGCCTTCGCGAGGGGATCGTTGGCGTTGCCGCAGTGCGGCGATTGGACGCAGGCCGGACACCCCCCCTCGCAGTCGCAGCCGTCGATGAGCCGCGCGGTGCGGGCCATCAGCTCCTCGATCCGCTCGTGACCGCGACGCGTGAGCCCGACGCCGCCGGGGTAGCCGTCGTAGACGAACACCGCGGGCGCGTCGGTGTGCGGGTGGTACGGCGTCGAGATGCCGCCGACGTCGGCGCGGTCGCAGAGCAGGTGGAACGGGAACAGCGAGATGATCCCGTGTTCGGCCGCGTGGATCCCGCCGTTGAAGGCGTACTCGCCGTCGGGTGTGGCCTCGCTCCCCCCGTCCCCGGCTCCGCCCTCTCCGTCTCCAGTTTCACTCTCCCCGCCGTCGGTCGCTGCCTCCGCGTCGTCGGCGTCGCTCCCCTCGCCCGCGTCGCCGTCGCCGGCGCCGATCGCCCGCATCTCCGACTCCAGGTCGGCCGGCACCGGGAAGTACAGGGCCTTCGTCCGCAGCGTCGTCTCCGGGAGGTCCAGCGTCGATTCGCCGAGCGACTCTCCGGTCTTGGCGTCCTTCCGTACGAACCCCGTGATCCGCTCCGTCACGGTCACGTCCGCGAACCGGACCGGAACGTCGGGGCGCGCCGACAGCTCCCGCTCCGCGAGGTCCTCGTTCACGACGATGTCCTTCTCGGTGAGCGGCTGCGTGTAGTAGTCGGCCCACGACGACTGCAGTTCGGCGACGTCGCGGTCGAGGTCCAGCTCCGTCACCTCGTAGGTGCGCCCCTGCTGGTGGTAGATGGCGCCGGGGTGGGCGTCGCGGAGGGCGTCGCCGAACCCGAGCGAGGCGACCGTCTCGCTCCGCGACGAGTCGATGAGGTCGATCTCGCGGTCGCCCGCGGTCCGGAGGTTCACGGACTGCTGCGGGCTCGACGAGCCGGCGTGGGTCCACCGCAGCCCGTCGTCGGTCTCCCGCCTGTCGAGGACACTCTCGTCGGTCAGGTCGGCGACGACACCGGGGAACGATGAGCCGAAGAAGCGATCGTCGTCGGGCGTGAGCCAGCTCTCGTCGGCCGCGCAGGCGACGTGGCCCGGGAGCAGCTGATCGTTCTCGGGGTCGCAGATCGCGTCCTCCGGCGGCGCCTCGAAGAAGTCGGCCGGGTTGTTCATCAGGTACTGATCGAGCTGGTCCTCGCCGCCGACCATCACGACGAGGGCGGGGTCGTCGCCGCGGCCGGCCCGCCCCGCGCGCTGGTGCGCCGACATTCGCGTTCCGGGGTAGCCGTCGAGGATCACGGCGTCGAGCCCGCCGACGTCGACGCCGAGCTCCAGCGCGCTCGTCGACCAGACGCCCCGGAGGTCGCCGGCGTGGAGGTCGGCCTCGATCTCCCGGCGGCGCTGGTTCGTCAGGGCGGCCTGATACGCGCCCACCTTCCCCGCCAGCTCGCGCTCGCCGCGCTCGCGGAGGTCGCTCGCGCTGTCGGTCGCGTACTGCTCCGCGGTCTGGCGCGCCCTCGTGAACGCCAGCGTCTGGGCGCCGGCGGTCACGAGGTCACAGAAGAGCCGTTTGCTCTCCGTGTGACTCGACTTCCGGCGGCCGCTCCCGCGCTCCTGCCAGTCGTCGTCGTACTCCGGCGGGTTCCACAGCACCCAGTCGCGCGGCCCCCGCCCCGACGTATCTTCGTCGACGAGCGCGATCCCGTCCGGGTCGCGACCGGTCACCGCGGCGACGTGCTCGACCGGGTTGTTGATCGTCGCCGAACAGCAGACGAACTGCGGGTCCGACCCGAATCGCTCGCAGGTCCGCGCGAGCCGGCGGAGGGTCAGAGCGACCTGCGAGCCGAACACGCCGCGGTAGCTGTGGACCTCGTCGATAACGACGTACTCCAGCGACGAGAAGAACCACTCCCACAGGCGCCCCGCGTACGGCAGCAGCGCGTAGTGGAGCATGTCCGGATTCGACAGCAACACGGTCGGCTGGCGGTCGCGCACGTCGCGCTTCTCCGCCCGCGAGAGCCGGCCCGTGTACGACGCGACGGAGACGCCGCTGCCGAAGCCGAGCCCGTGAGCGAGGTCGCTCAGGCTCTCCTCCTGGTCCGCGATCAGCGCGTTCTGGGGGGCGATGTACAGCGTCCGGCCCCCGCGGTCCATCGCCGCCTCGAAGGCGGGGACGGTGTACGCGAGCGACTTCCCGCTCGCCGTCTCGGTGGCGAGGACGACGTCGTCGCCGTCGCGGACCGCGTCGATCGCGTCGGCCTGGTGACGGTAGAGGCGGTCGATGCCGTCCTTCGAGAGCGCGTCGGCCATCCGGGGGGCGAGGTCGACGTCGCCGTACGCGGGCTCGCGGGCGGGGAGGCGGCGGTGCTCCGCGATCTGTCCCTCGTAGAACGGTCGGTTCCGCAGCCACTCGATGGCGTCCTCCACGACTACCGGATCGTGGGGACGGGCGGGCCTAACGGTTGTGGTCGCCGAAATCGGTCCGGGAGCACGGACCGGTCAGTCGTCGGCCGGGGCGCGGGAAGGACCTGCTGCGGGCGGCTCGTCCGCCTCCGGCTCGGCGGGCCCGAGACGCGCCAGCGGCGGCCAGCGCACCTCGGTCGCGATCGGGTCGTCGAGGTCGAGTTCCATCCGGAGGTCGCCGCGTCGCTCGGCGAGCTCGAACCCGACCGTTCGGTACACCCGGCGCGCGACGCGGTTCCCGCTCTCGACGTGGAGTTCGAGCCCCTCGCGTCCCGCGGCGGCGGCGTCGGCGATCACGTGTCGGCAGAGCTCGGTCCCGACGCCCCGCCCCTGCATCGTCGGCTGGACGAACACCGCCAGTTCGGGGCGGGGCGCGTCGCTGGGCGTGTACATCGCGTGGCCGAACAGCTCGCCGTCGCGCTCGGCGACGACGTTGCTCCCCTCGGTCAGCATCGACTCGATCCACTCCGCCCGGCGGTCCCGCGTCACCGGCGGGAGCCCCTGGGCGCGGTCCCCGGTCTCGAACCGCTCGTACATCTCGGCGAGCGGCGCGGCGTCCTCGTGCACGGCGGGCCGGATCGTCCACCGCGCGCCCTCCTTGTCCACGAACCGCGGACACCGCGGCGGACAGTGGACCGTGCCCTCGCACTCGCTCCCGTCCCACCCCTCGCAGGTGACGGCGTCGGCGTCGTCGTGGCTCATAGCTACTAGTCCGTCGCCCAAGGGGTTATATCGTGACAGCTGGTCCCACGGCGTGGGAACGGTCGAAGGCGGGCCTGAAGAACGGGGAGCCGCCCCTCACTCCCGGATCAGGACGATCCCGTCGCGGAACACCGAGTGGTTGGGGATCACGTGGTCTTCTCCGTCGGCCTCGATGTGCGTGACGAACAGGTCGACCTCCTGGACGATGCCGCGCTCCCCGGCGACCTTCACCTCGTCGCCGACGACGTAGGGCTGGCGGAGCAGGAGGAACACCCCGGCGGCCGCGCTCGCGACGAGGTCCTTCGTCGCGAGCGCCGCGAACAGCACGACCGCCAGCGCGTACGCCGCGAGCAGCACGACCAGCGCGAGCGTCTGCACCCCCACCTGTCCGAGCGCGACCAGCGCGGCGACGTACACGATGCTGTACTTCACGAGCGGCGGCAACACGCCGAGGTCGGGCAGCTTGATCCCGCGGAGCCGCTCGGCGACGAGCAGCTCCGCCTTGTCGCCGACGACGACGCCGACGATCATGACGACCGCGGCGACGAACAGGCGCGGGAGGAAGGCGGCGACCGAGGACCAGAACCGGTCGAGGTAGTTCACCTCGGCGACGGTGAGGGCGACGATGACGGCGACGGCGAGGATGAAGTAGCTGGACAGCTGCGCCAGGATCCGGACGGTCGACGTGTTGAACTCCCGGACGGTGCGCTCGAAGGCCGTCCCCTCGATCGCCTCCGGGACCCCGGCCCGGGTCAGCAGCCGCCGGTTTATCACTCCGACCAGGAACGCCGCGATCACGCCGATGACGAGCACGACCAAGGCGAGCCACAGTCGCTCGGGGACCCTCCCCGCGAACTCCGTGAACGCGCTCTGTGCCGCGAACATGGGTGGTCAGTACTCCTCCGGATCGATCTCCAAGACGAGTTCGCCCGCCTTGAACGCTCGGACGAGCCCGTCGGACTCCGAGAGCACGATCGCGGTCGCGTTCGTGTCCCGAGTGATCGCGCCGCCGGCCATGTGGCGCGCGCCGAGCCCCTTCGGGATGTCGACGCCCTCGGCCCCCGGTTCGAGGTAGCGGTACGCGGAGACGATCTTCCCGGAGTCGGAGACGACGAACGCGCCGTCGAGCCGGGAGAACTCCTTGACCATCACGTTGACAATAGGGTCGCCGACGTGGACGTGCGACTTCTCGAAGGGGTTGTACGACAGCGGGCGGGACTTGTTCATCACCTTCCCCGCGTCGCCGACGACGAACAGGGCGCCCACCGGCTTCCCCTTCTGTCCCTTCTGTCCGAGTTCGATCGCGAGTTCGAACACGTCGCGGATGACGCTCGGCTCCGCCCGGGAGTTGACGAACAGGTCGTAGATCCCGGTGTGGACCGTCTCGTCGACGGTAACGCGGATCACCGCGTCCGATCCCCCGTCGAAGACGCTCGCGATGCAGACGACCTCGTCGCCCTCGCTGACCAAGTCGGCGTCCATCGAGCCCTCAATACCGAACCGGATCCGGTCTTTGACGTTGTCGAACGGGAGGGGGAGCTCGACGAAGGTGTCGGCGTCGACGTCGTTGTCCGGAGCGACGACGACGACCTCGGTGTCGCCGTCCTCGAACCGGTCGTGAAACGAGCTCGTCGGCGAGAACAAAAGCACCGCGTCCGCGTCCTCGACGAGGTCGGACAGGTGGTCGGTGAGCGAGGCCATTACTCGGAGCAACTCCCGGACGGCCTATAGTCGTTGTGTCGCCGTCGTGCGCCTGTCGGACGTGTTACATTCTCTCGAAACGAATCCTCGGCCGTCGTCGCCCGCTGACCGCCGCGCGATTGGGTCCGCCCGCCGGATGCCGCTCGATCGCTGGCCGCCCGCCGAACGCCGCGCGACTTTTGCCCCCGCGGCGACACCGTTCGGACGAACATGGCGACTCGCGACGCGCTCTGGGCCTACCGCGACCGGTTCGGCGACGCCTTCGGGCGGACCTACTTCCGGCGCTTCGGCCCCGGCGTGGCCTCCAGCGTCGGGATCGGCACCTACCTCGGCGAGCCGACAGCCGCGGTCGACGACGCCTCCCGCGAGGCGATCGGGCTCGCGCTCCGCTCCGGGGTGAACCACGTCGACACCGCGGTCAACTACCGCTGCGGGCGGGCCGAGCGCGTCGTCGGCGAGGCCGTGCGGGAGTCCCCGATCGACCGCGAGTCGATCGTCGTCGCGACGAAGGGCGGGTTCCTCCCCTTCGACGGCGAGCGCCCGGACGACCCGACGGCGTACGTCCGCGACCGCTTCCTCGCGACCGGAATCGTCGACGCCGACGACCTCGCGAACGGCGCGCACGCGGTGGCGCCGGAGTACCTGGAGTGGTCGCTCGACCGCTCGCTGGACCGGCTCGGGCTCGACGCCGTCGACCTCTTTTATATTCACAACCCGGAGACGCAGCTCGCGGCCCGCTCCCGCGAGGCGGTGTACGACCGGCTGGAGGCCGCCTTCGAGGCCCTGGAACGCCGGCGCGCCGCCGGCGACGTCGGCGCCTACGGCGTCGCCACCTGGGACGCCTTCCGCGTTCCCGAGAGCGACGAGCGGTACCTCTCGCTCGCCGAGGTCCTCGCCCGGGCCGAGGCCGCCGGCGAGGCGGTCGGCCCCGACGACGATCACGGGTTCGAGGCGGTCCAACTCCCTTTTAATGTCGCCATGGCGGACGCCTTCACGCGGCGGAACCAGCGCCCGCCCGGAGTCGACGGCGACGACGGCGACGCCGACGGAGACGACTCCGACGACGCCGACGGCGACGCTAAGCCGGTCTCGACCCTGGAGTTCGCCCACGAGGCCGGCCTCTCTGTGGTGACGAGCGCGAGCATCGGGCAGGGGGAACTCGCGAACGAGGGCGCGATCCCGGCCGACGTCGACGCAACCCTCGCCGGCGAGACGCCGGCGCAGCGCGCGCTCAACTTCGCTCGGAGCGCCCCGGGCGTCACCGCCTCGCTCGTCGGGGCGAGCGACCCGGCCCACGTCCGCGAGAACGTCGCCGCGGGCACGTTCGACCCGCTCGGCGCCTCGGCGTTCGACGCCGTCTTCGAGTGAGTCCGGGAGCGACCCGATGTCGGCAAAAGAGGTTTGTCGAGACCGCTCCAAGCCGGCCGCATGTCCCCGACGAGACGAGCCCTCCTCGGTAGCGTTCCCCTCGTCGCGCTCGCCGGGTGTCTCGGCGTCGAGACGCGCGACGAGGGCTCGGGGTCGCCCCGGCGACGGGTCTCCGGAACGGATACGGACCCGACCGTCCTGAAGGCGCGAAACCCCGACGGCGAGGCCGTCCTCCTCGACGGCGCCGACGTCGGCGACGAGGGAGCCGACGACCCGGCCCCGATCGGACGCGAACTCGTCACCACCGAGGACCGGGCCGCGGAGCTGTCGGTCGCCGAGGGCGTGTCCGACGCGGACCGCTCGCGGATCCGGTCGTTCCTGGAAGAGACGGACTACGACGCGGAGACGGTGTACGCGTCGCGCGCCGGGGTGCGGTCGTGTTACCGCCTCCGAATCGAGTCGGTCTCGTGGGAGCCGCGGCGCGTCGAGTACGAGTACTGCCGCGAGCTCAGGCCGCCGGACGCGGCCTGCGAGGCGGGCGAACGCGTCGCGCTCGCGCTCCTTTTCCGGCTCCCCGCCGCGTTGGACCCGGAACTCACCGGCTCCGGGTCCAGCGGTCGGTCCCCCTGTCGCGGCGTCGACACCGAGTACGAGGTGCTCGACGCGAACGCGACCGTGCCGGGCAACGTGACGGCGGTCGACGAGGGAGGTGACGGCTCGTGACCCGACGGCTCACCCGACGCGACGCCCTCGCGGTCGGCGGCGCGGTCGCGCTCGCCACCCTCGCCGGCTGTTCCGATGTCGGAAGCGAGCCCCGGTTCTGGGACGACCCGCCGTCGCTCGACACCGACGGTATCACGCGCGCCTTGGACGCCCCGGTCCCGGAGACGCCGCGGCTCGTCCCGGTCGATTTCGACCCCGCCGTCGCGGCCGCGTTCGACGACCGGATCGACCGCCTGCTCGGCCCGATTCCGGAGCCGCTGACCGCGACGACGCTCCCGAACGGCGAGATCCGCGAGCGGATACGCCAACAGCGGGCGGCCGCTCGCGAGGCGCGGCCGGCCCCCGACGAGTCGCTCCCGCCGCTCCGGGCCGCGGAGCGGTACGCGACGGCGCGGGACCGCGCGGCGACCGCCGTCGGCACGTGGGCCGGGGTGACCGTCGAGGGCGACCCCGAGGACGTGTCCGCCGACATCGGGACGGTGCGGCGACGAGCGTTCGAGACGTTGGACGCGCTCCCGGGACCCGCGGCCGACCCGCTGGCCGGCGCCGCGGCGTACGGCCCGATCGAGCGCTGGTACGACGAGTCGCGGCGGCGGACGCTGGTCGGCGGGGCCGCGGGTGTCGAGGGGCGAGCGAACCCGCTTCGGGCCGGCGAGTCGGTCGGCGACGTCGAGCGCGTCCAGTCGTACGTGGACGCGGGACGCCACCTCAGCGACCGGTACCGGGCGTCGCTCGCGGACCCGCAGTCCGTCGAGGAGCCGCTTCGGGAGGCGGCGGAGCGGCTGGGCGCGTCAGTCCGCGACCGGCTCCGAGGGCTCCACGGGAGCGACGCCGACCTCCGGTCGAACCCGGGTGCAGAGGCGTTCCTCGACGAGCGGCCGGTGGCCCGCGACGCGCCGAGCGTCTCGCTGCTCTCGAACGCCCTCCACCGGACGTTCGAGGACCTCCGCTTCGACCCGGTTCCGGTGGACGACCGCCCGCCGGAGAACCCGGCGACCGCGCTCACGCGGACGGCGCTCGCGCTCGCTCGACTCCGGGGGCTCGACGCCGTCGCGTCGCGGATCGAGACGGGCGACACGCTGTTCCCGGAAGACCGCGCCGCGGTGAGAGAAGCACGCGACGCGGCGGTCGACTCGGCGGCGTCGCTCGCGGCGAGCGAGAACCCGCTCGACCGCTGGCTCGCGGCGCGGTTCCTCCCCCTCTTCGACAGGCCCGACGCCCGACTCGCGGCGACCGATCCCGACGCCCGCGACGCGGCCGAGGCGTTTACAGAGTACCGGTGGATCGAGACGGCTGCGCGCGAGTCGACGAGCGTGGCGGCGTCGGTCGCCGAGTCGATCGAGGCGTGAGAGCGGCGACGACGACGCGGTGAGTTGAGGGGAAAAGAGACGAGACGCGGCGTCGGGAGGGCGGGCGGGACGCGGTTCGGTTCGATTAGGTTCGGTTCGATTAGGTTCGGTTCGATTAGGTTCGGTTCGATTAGGTTCGGTTCGATTAGGTTCGGTTCGATTAGGTTCGGTTCGATTAGGTTCGGTTCGATTAGGTTCGGTTCGATTAGGTTCGGTTCGATTAGTTCGGCTTCGGCTCTCGTCGCACCGGCCCGCGACGACGCTCAGCGCAGCTCTTTGAACGTCGCCTCGCACTCGGGGCAGACCCGGACCGCGAACACTTCGTCGGGATCGTTCTTCTTTTTCAAGACCTTCTCGCAGTCGGCGCAGTTCAGGCGCTCGTAGGTGTCCTTGAACAGGTCGCCGTCGCGGAGTCCCTTGCGCGTCGATTTCATACGTCTCGGTTGATCCCGTGTGGGTATAAAAACCCCGTACGACGCGAGTCGGACGGCGCACCCGCTCCGGTCGCGACCGTACGACACGCGACGTCGTATCGGAGCGCCGCGCTTTCGCAACGCTTGTCTCCGGGCGATTCGAAGCGCGTCCGTGTCACGGACTCGGCTGTTCGGATCGCTGTGTGCCCTCGTCTTCCTCGTCAACTTCGCGCGCGTCGTCTTCGCGCCGCTCGTGGGGGAGTTCATCGGCGAGTTCGCGATCGGCGAGGGGACCGCCGGCCTCATCGTCACGCTCGCGTGGCTCGGCTCGGCCGCGCCGCGGCTCCCGGCCGGTTGGGCGCTCACGCGCTTCTCCCGCCGGCTGGTTATCGTGGTCTCCGGGGCGATGCTGACCGTCGGCGCGCTCGGCGTCGCCCTCGCGCCCGGCGTGGCGACGCTGATGACCGCCGCGTTCGCGATCGGCTTAGCGTCCGGCGTCTACTTCGTCGCCGCGAACCCGTTCGTCTCCGAGCTGTTCCCGGAGCGCGTCGGTCGGGCCATGGGCGTTCACGGGACGGCGAGCCAGCTCGCCGCGGTCGCGGCCGCACCGGTCGTCACGGTCGCGCTGTGGTACGACTGGCGGCTCGCGTTCTACGGGCTCGCGGCCGTCGCGGCCGCGACGACCGGCGCCTTCGTGTTCCTCGCCTCCCGGACGGACCTCCCCGACGCCGGCGCGGACGACACCGACTTCGTCGGCGGCGCGCTCGCCGAGTGGAAGCTCATCCTGACGGCCGTCGTGCTGATGGGCCTCACGGGCTTCGTCTGGCAGGGGCTGTTCAACTTCTACGAGCTGTACATGATCGACAAGGGGCTGCCGCCCGCGACCGCCCGCAACCTCCTGACGGTGATCTTCGCCGCCGGCGTCCCCGCCTTCCTCGTCTCCGGGGACCTCGCCGACCGGCTCCCACACGTGCCGTACCTGCTCGGCATCGTCTCGGCGTTCATCGGGAGCGTCGTCCTCGTGGTCACCGTCTCCGGGCTCGTCGCCGTCGTCCTCGCCAGCCTCTCCGTCGGCTTCGCCATCCACATGCTGTTCCCCGCCATGGACACGTACCTGCTCGCGTCGCTGCCGGACGGGTCCCGGGCGTCGGCGTACGCCGTCTACTCCGCCGGGATGATGACGACGCAGGCGGCCGGCTCGTGGACCGTCGGCGAGGCGATCGAGGCCGGATTCGCCTACGACGTCGTCTTCCTCGCGCTCTCCGGGGGACTCGGTGCGGTCGTGGTCGCCTACGCCGTGTTGGAGCGCATGGGCCGCGTCCCGGGCGGCGCGGCGGGGGCGGAGCCGGCGGCGTGAGCGCCGTGCGGAGCAGGCGGCGTGAGCGCGGAGTTGTGGCCGCTCGCGTGCGCGGTCGCGCGTGTGCCGGCACGCGCCACGGGTATCGCACCTATTTAGGGCGTCCCGCCCCTGTACGGTCATAATGGAGTACGTCCAAGAGCGCGTGACGACGCTGCACGCGTTGACCGACCACCGGCCGGACGCCCCCACCGGCCGGGCGGCGGTCGTGGTGCCGATGACGGAGCGCGAGTACGGCACGCTCGCGGCCGAGCGCGTCCTCTCGGCGCTGGAGACGGTCGCGCCGGCTCGGGTGATCGTCCCCCTCCGCGCCCCGCCCGAGCGCGTCGGCCCCTTCGCGCGGTGGCTCGACGGGTTCGACCTCGACGTGGAGACGCTCTGGTGCGGCGGTCCCCGGCTGACGGAACTGCTCGCCGACAGCGGCCTCGACGGGGACCGCGGGAAGGGGCGCGACGTGTGGCTCGGCCTCGGCCGCGCCTTGGAGGAGGAGTACGTCGTCGTCCACGACGCCGACACGAAGACGTACTCGCCGGCGTTCGTCAAGCGACTGCTGTTCCCGGTCGCGAACGGCTACTCGTTCTCGAAGGGGTACTACGCCCGCGTCGAAGACGGGGCGCTGTACGGCCGGCTCTTCCGGCTGTTCTTCCGACCCCTCGTCCGCGCGCTCGCCGACGCCACCGAGCGTCGGGAGGCGGGCGTGATCGAGTATCTCGACGCGTTCCGGTACGCGCTCGCCGGCGAGTTCGCGGCGACGACAGACCTCGTCTCGAAGCTCCGCGTCCAGCGCGGCTGGGGCCTGGAGGTCGGGACCCTCGGCGAGGCGTTCGCGCACGCCGGCTTCGCGGGGAGCGCGCAGGTCGACCTCGGCCGCTACGAGCACGACCACCGCTCCGTCGACGGCCCGACCGGCCTCGCGGACATGAGCCGTGCGGTCGGCGAGGCGACGCTCCGGGCGGTGGAAGAGGCCGGCGTCGCCGTCGACTACGACGGCCTCGCCGACCGCTACCGCGAGGCGGCCGAGGGAATTATTGACGGGTACGAGACCGACGCCGCGTTCAACGGCCTCGACTACGACCGCGAGGACGAGCGCTCGCAGGCCGCGACGTACGCGGACGCCCTCGGGAAACCGGGGCCGGACACCCGCCTCCCGGCGTGGCGCGACGCGCCGATCACGCCCGAGGCGGTCGCCGAGGCGGCCCGGGCGGACCTCGCGGAGGCGGCCGGCGGAGCGGGCGGCGAGGCGACTCGAATCGGCGGCGCGCCGGGCGACGCCGACGTCCGCGGGAACGGCCACCAACCGCCGGCGTCCCCGCCCTCCGATCCGGCGCCGGGAGAGGACTGACCGATGGCCGAAGACGGAGCCGCCGACGATGTCGCGGCGGCGCCGGACGCGCCAAGCGTGGCCGCGCGCGACGACCTCGCAGGAGTCGTCGACCTGTTCGAGTGGCTCACTCGCGCGGAGCTCTCGCACGCGCTTTCGGAGCTCGCTTTTAAACAACGGGCCGAGGTCGACGACGACGCGATCGCCGCCGCGATCGACGTCGCCGTCGCGGAGTACGCGCTGGTGCCGGCGCCGCCCGCGGCGCTCTCGGAGGGCGGCGAGACGCCGCCGGAGACCGCCGACCCCGAGGCCGGTCTCGACGCCGGCGACGTCGCCCTCGCGGTCGGGCCCGCCGCGTTCCCGTCGCTGCCCGACGGCGCGGGGGATCTCCCGCACATCCTCGACGTGCCCGAGCGCGACGTGGACCGCGAGGCGCTCTCGGAGGCGGTCCTCGCTCGGCTCTCCGCGGACGCAGTCTCGGCGATTCGCGAGAGCAACGCCGACCGGCTGGAGGTCCTCGCCGACGTGACCTACGACATCGAGGCGTGGGCGCCCGTCGACGCCGGCGAGATCCGCGAGCGGATCGTCGCCGAGCTGGACGCCTGACTCGGTTTAAAAAAGAAACGCGGGGGCTCGACTCAGGCGCTCGCCTCGCCCTCGGCGAGCTCGCGCGCGAGGAACTCCGCGATCGAGACGTCGGCGTCCTCGACGAAGCGGGCGAGCTCCTCGCCGTCGGCGCTCTCGACCACGACGGTCGGGATCAGCTCGATCCCGTACTCGTCGACGGCCTCGCCCTCCTTGCCGTCCGGCCCCTTCGTGACCGGGAAGTCCTCGATCCGGTCGTCGGGGACGCCGGCCGCGTCGAGCGCCGCCGCGAACGCGGGGAGCTGCCGCCGACAGTCGCCGCACCAGTCGCCGCCCCACACCTTGAATCGGTAGTCGCCGCCTCCGAGCGCGTCCAGCACGTCGTCGCCGAGCGCGTCGCCGTCGGTTCCGTCGGGAGCGAGCGTTTCGAGTGTCATACCGCCCGCTACGCCGGGTAGCCTTGTAAACCGCGCGTCGGTGGCAACGCGTCTTGCCGCGGTCCGTCGGGCATTTGAGTGGCGGTCCCGTTCGTCGACGTAATGGACGACGACGTGCTGGAGGGGCTCGGCTCGCCGCTGGTTCGGGTCGACGCGCCGCCGGAGACGACGGTGGCCGCGAAGGTCGAGTCGCGCAACCCGGGCGGCTCCGCGAAGGACCGCCCGGCGCGGTACATGGTCGAGGCGGCCGAGGAATCGGGAGAGCTGGAACCGGGGGACGGGATCGTCGAACCCACGTCCGGCAACACCGGCATCGGGCTGGCGATGGCCGGCGCGGTGAAGGGGTACGACGTGACGCTCGTGATGCCCGACGGCAAGTCGCTGGAGCGCCGCCGGATCATGCGCGCGTACGGCGCGGAGGTCGAGCTCGTCGACGGCGACATCTCCGCGGCCAAGGACCGCGCCGACGAGCTCGAGGCCGAGGCGGGGATGGTCCAGCTCCGGCAGTTCGAGAACCCCGCGAACCCGCGGGCCCACTACGAGACCACCGGCCTGGAGGTCGTCGAGCAGGTCGGCGACCGGACCGTCGACGCGCTCGTCGCCGGCGTCGGGACCGGCGGGACCATTTCCGGGATCGGTCGTCGGCTCCGCGAGGAGTTCCCCGACGTCCGGGTCGACGCGGTCGAGCCCAG
Source organism: Halorubrum sp. CBA1229 (assembly GCF_003721435.2). Lineage (NCBI taxonomy): Archaea > Methanobacteriati > Methanobacteriota > Halobacteria > Halobacteriales > Haloferacaceae > Halorubrum > Halorubrum sp. CBA1229. Next base: position 2,941,567 of record NZ_CP054585.1, read on the forward strand.
CGACAACGCCGTCCTCTCCGGCGGGGAGCCCGGAAACGACGCGTTCCAGGGGATGGGACCGGGCTTCGTCTCGCCGAACCTCGATGTCGACCTCATCGACGAGGTCCACGCGGTCGGCATCGAGGAGGCGGAGGCCGAGTGCCGGCGGCTCGCCCGCGAGGAGGGGATCCTCGTCGGGCAGTCCTCGGGCGCTTCGAACCTCGCGGCGAAGGACGTCGCCGCGGAGCTCCGGGACGCCGGCGCCTACGCCGGCGAGGAGCCCCTCGTCGTCACCGTGTTCTGGGACAGCGGCGAGCGGTACCTCTCGGCCGGCACCTTCGACGAGTAGGTCGCGGGCGGCTAGCGGCTGCTCGCCCTTGACCCGCCTCCAACCCGCCCGCCACCCGCCTCCAACCCTCCCCCGACCCGCCCCCGACCCGAACGTTGAGTACCGTCGGGCCCTCAGATGGGTCGTGACTACACACGCGGAATCCCCCCCGGGCGACCCCGACGGGGCGGCCGCCGAACCGGCCGGTAGACGGTTCGACGGCCCGTGGCTCCTCATCCTCGCCGTCGCCGCCGGCGGGTGGACCGTCCTCTACGCGGTCGACTGGGCGCTGCTCTCGGCCGGCACCCCGGCCGGCGCCGCCGTCGCGTTCGCCCACGGCTACCTCCTCGCGCCGCTCGCGACCGCCGCGGTGCTCCTCGACGCGCTGTCGCTGAACGAGCGCGGGGTCGCCGACTTCGGCCTATTTAAATGCCTCTACGCGCTGGCCGCGCTGGTCGCGCCCCCGGTCGGCGCCGTCTACTACGCGCACCGCGAGTGGCTGAAGCCGGGCGACCCGAATCTCCTCGGAGGGACGCCGTGAGCGGCGAGGGCGGGACGAGCGGCGTCGTCCGAAGCCTCGTCACGGCCCCGGCGGGAGGCGCGCCGCCCGAACTCCGAGAGGCCGTCGAGATCCGGCCGGACGGGGTCGACGGCGATCGCTACCGGCGCGGCGACGGGCGCTTCCAGCTCGACGGCTGCGCCGTCACCCTCGTCGCCGCCGAGGCCCTCGACGCCGTCCGCGAGGAGACCGGGATCGACGTCTCGGACGGTCGCCACCGTCGAAACGTCGTCGTCGAGGGGTTCGGTCCGGGGATGGACGACCTGCTGGACGCGACCGTCGCGGTCGGCGAGGCGCGCCTGCGACCGACCCGACGCCGGCCGCCGTGCGCGCACGTCGAGTCGCTGGCCGGCGCGGACGGGCTCGCGTCGGCGCTGCGGAACCGCGGCGGGCTCTGCTGTGACGTGATCGAGCCGGGCCGCGTCGCCGTCGGCGACTCCGCGAGCGTCGCGGACCCGGACCCACGCACCGCGGGCGCCGCCATCGCAGACCGGCTGCGCGAGCGCTCGGCCGGTGGGGATCACCGGCGAGACGACTGATACGGCCGTTTCTATCGGGTGTGTGTGATTCTCACACCTCCGCTTTGGGCTTTATATTGTCGAGTCCGGAGCTATCGCCATGGACCGCACTCGTCGGTCGGCGCTGGCCGGACTCGCCGCGGTCGGAGCCGTCGGCGTCGCCGGCTGTCTCGGCGGCGCACCCCTCGACTCGCTCGCCGGCGACGAGGCGGGCGACAACGATGGGTCCGGCGCCGATGGGCCCGGTGGCGATGGGTCCGGCGACGATGGATCCGGCGACGCCGACGACGCCACCGGAGAGGGCGCGCGGCCTCCCACCGCCGACACCGGCTATCACGTCCCGTACGACGCCGACACCCTGGTGGCGGAGGCGCTCAACGGCGGCGTCGGGAAGGACGGGATCCCCTCGATCGACGACCCCTCGTTCCGGCCGATCGAGGAGGTGAATTACGCCGAGGGGATCCCGGTTTTCGGTGTCGTTCGCGACGGGGAGGCGAAAGCGTACCCGCAGCAGGTGCTCTCCCATCACGAGATCGTCAACGACGAGCTCGGCGGCGAGCCGGTCGCGGTCACGTACTGTCCGCTCACCGGGACGGCACAGGGGTTCCGCCGCGGCGACACGACGTTCGGGGTGTCGGGGCAACTCGTCAACTCGAACTTGATCATGTACGACCGGGGCACCGACAGCTGGTGGCCGCAGATGCTCGCCACCGGGATCGACGGGCCGATGACCGGCGAGACGCTCGACGAGTTCCGGGTCGTGTGGACGACGGCCGACCAGTGGAGCGAGCGCCACCCGGACTCGCTCGTCATGACGGACGACACCGGGTACGTGCGCCGGTACGAGAGCGACCCGTACGGGAGCTACGCCCCGCTCGGCGGCTACTACGCGCGGGACGGCACGGTGTTCCCGCCGCTGTCGTCGCCCGACGAGGGACACCCGAAGTCGGTCGTCATCGGGGCGCGAACGGGGACCGGCGCTATCGCGTTCGACAAGCGGACGCTGCTCGCGGACCGGGTGCTGACCGGCTCGATCGGCGACGGAGGGGCGGACGTCGTCGCCGTCGCGGACTCGGGGCTCTCGACGGGGTACGTCTACCGCAACCCCGATGGCCTTGGGGTCGAACCGGACGGCGACGCCTACCGAGTGGAGGGCGAGGGCGGCGGCGTCGCGGCGGCCGACCTCCCGCTGGAGCCGGTGCTCGCGTTCGACGCGATGTGGTTCGCCTGGGCGGGCTTTTACCCCGACACCGCGTTCGTCGGCGAGCACACGGGGGCGGGGGATGGCGGCTGAGTCGGCCCCGCCGGTCGAGTCGCCGGTCGCGTGGGCTGGCGGGCTGATCCGCCGGACCGCCTTCGCCGTCCGGGCGTCGCTCGGTCGGCGCGACGGGCGGTCGACACTCGCGGTCGTCGCGGTCGCGTACTTCCTTGCGTACAGCGCCGGAGTCCGCCACCTCGGCCTCCGCGGCGGCGGTGGCGGCTGGGCCGGCTCGGGGCCCGCCATCGACGTCACCGTCGCGAGCGACCCGCTCGCGCTCCTGACGCGCCGAGTCGGACCGTTCCAGTACGAGCCAGTCGCGCTCGTCGCGGTCGGCCCGCTCGAGTACCTGTTCGCGCCCGTCAACGCCGCCATCGGACTCGCGCTCGCCGCGCTCGTCGGAGTCACGCTCGCGGTCTCCGTCGTCGCGTGGCGCGGCCCCGCGGCGTGTCGGATCGGCGCCGGGGCGGGCGCCGCCGCGGGACTCCCCGGGATCCTGTCGGGGGTCGCCTGCTGCGGCCCGACGCTCCTGCTCGTCATCGGCGTGCAGGCCTCCGCGGGGCTGCTCGCCGTGATGCAGTGGTTCCTCCCGCTCGCGGTCCTCGGACTGCTCGCCACGCTGCTGTGGGTCGGGAGCCGGGTCGACCCGGCCGCCGTCGGGTGAGGGGCGGCGGAGGTGGTTCCGGCCGGAACCGAAAGCGTTGACCGCCGACCGGACCCACCTCCCGTCAGTGACAGCCGGATGAGTTGGCAGTACCGTCACACGGTGCTGTCGCTGTGCATGCTCGCGTTCCTGGTGACGTACTTCGCCAGGCTGGCGATCAGCCCTGTCGTCCCCCTCATCGTCGACGACTTCGCGGTGTCGAACACCGGCATCGGGATCGCGCTCTCCGGAATGTGGCTGGCGTACGGCGCCGCCCAGTTCCCGAGCGGCGTGCTCGCCGACCGACACGGCGAGCGGATCGTGATCCTCGTCGCCGTCGGCGGCACGACGGCGATGAGCCTCGTGCTCGCCTTGGCGCCCGTCTTCCCCCTGTTCGTGCTGGCGGCGGTGCTGTTAGGGCTCGTCGCCGGCCTCCACTACGCGGTGGCGACGACGCTGCTCTCGCGGACCTTCGACGAGATCGGCACGGCGTTCGGGCTCCACTCCGCGGGCGGCCCGCTCGCCGGGCTCGTGGCGCCCGTCGCCGCGGCGTGGGTCGGCGTCCGCTACGGCTGGCGGCCCGCGGTCGCGCTGGCCGCGGTGGTCGGCGTGCCGGTGTTCCTGCTGTTCGCGTGGCGCGTCCGGCCGACTGAGCCGCGGCGCCCCGACCAGCCGATGCGGGACCGGCTCGCGGTCGCGCCGCTCGTCGAACTCCTCTCGCGGCCGCGCATCCTCCTCCCGCTGTTCGTCGCGATGGCCGGCACGTACGTGGTGCAGGGCGTGATGTCCTTCCTCCCGACGTTCCTCGTCGAGTTCCGCGGGTATTCGCCGGCGTTCGCCGCCAGCGTCTTCTCCGCGTTCTTCGTCGTCCGGGCGGTCGCGCAGATCGCGCTCGGCCGGCTGTCGGACCGCGTGGGCCGCGACGCGGCCATCGGCGGCGCGATGCTGGCGGGCGCGCTCGGGATCACCTCGTTCGTCCTCGGTCCCGGGCTCGTCGGCGTCGGCGTCGCCGTGCTGCTGGCCGGCTCCGGGTCGAGCTTCTTCTCGGCGATCGACCCGCGGTTCATGGACGCGCTCAGCGACACGGAGCGGGGGGCTGGATTCGGACTCGTCCGGACCGTCTACACCGTGATCGGCTCCGCGGGCTCCTTCGGCGTCGGGCTCGCGACCGACCTGTTCGGCTGGGGCGTCTCCTTCTCGATACTGGCGGTGCTGTTCGGGCTCACGTTCGCCGTGCTCGTCGCCAACTGGGCGCTCGGCACGGGGTACTGAGGGGAGACCTGAACTCGGCTTCTCTCCACTCTAATAAAAAATCGATAGATGACCGTAGCGCGCCTATCGAGTTCGACGAAGCGTCGCTTCGTCGAACTGCGAAAATCAGATATTTTCGCGCTTGACTTCGGCTTACGCCTCGTCAAATATCGATAGGCTCGCTCCGCTCGCCTATCGGACTCGATCCGGCTTACGCCTCGTCAAACAACGTCTCGCCCTCGACCATGTGCGCCTCGACGGCGTCCATGTCGAGCGTGACGCCGAGGCCCGGCTTCTCCGGGACCTCGATGTAGCCGTCCTCGATGACGTCCTCCTCGACGAGGTCCTCCCACCAGCCGAGCTCGTAAGAGTGGTACTCGATCGCCAGCGAGTTCGGGATCGCGGCGCCGACGTGCGTCGCCGCCATCGTCGCGATCGGCGAGGCGACGTTGTGCATCGCGACCGGGACGTAGTACTGGTTCGCCACGTCGGCGATCTTGCGGGTCTCGCGCATCCCGCCGACCTTCGGCAGGTCGGGCGCGACGATGTCGACCGCCTGGTTCTCGATGAGGCGGCGGAGCTCGGTGACGCGGTAGCGGTTCTCGCCGACCGCGATCGGCGTCGTCGTGCTCTTGGTGACCTCCTCCTGCACCTCGAGGTTCTCCGGCGGGACGGGGTCTTCGAGCCACCACACGTCGTAGTCGTTGATGGCCTCCGCGAGCCGCTTCGCGGAGCCGCCCGAGAACGTCCAGTGGCAGTCGAAGGCGACGTCGGCCTTGTCCTTCACGCGCTCGGTGACCTTCTCGACGATCTCCGCCTTGTGACGGATCTCGCCGGGGCGGAGGTGGCGGTTCGCGCGGTCCTTCTCGAGCCCCGAGGGGACGTCGAGGTCGAACTTCAGCGCGTCGTAGCCGAGCTCGTCGACGACCCGTTCGGCCTCGTCGGCGCACGCGTCGGGGTCGGCCTCCTCCTCCGTGTGGCAGTCGCAGTAGACGCGGAGCTCGTCGCGGTACTTCCCGCCGAGCAGCTGGTAGGCGGGCACGTCGAGGATCTTGCCGGCGAGGTCGTGGAGCGCGACCTCGATCCCGGAGATCGCGGTGACGGTGACGCCCTCGACGGAGCCCTCGCCCGACATCTTCTGGATCAGGTGCTCGTACAGCCGGTCGATGTCGAGCGGGTTCTCGCCGATCACGAACGGCTTCATCCGTTCGATGAGCTCCGGGACGCCGGCGCCCCAGTAGGCCTCGCCGGTGCCGACGACGCCCGCGTCGGTGTACACGCGGACGAGCGTCCACGGGAAGTTCCCGTCGACCATCGTCGTCTGTACGTCCGTGATCTCGACGTCGCGGTCGCCGCCGCGCGACCCGGTCGTCCCCATCGTCTCGGCGGAGAGCTCCCGCATCGTGTACTCCGCGTTCGGGTCGTGAAGCGACTCGTAGTTTCGGCTCATGAGCGGCGATTCCTTCGGGACAGGGTAAATGTTTATGTTCGACTGTCGGCACTGGGAATCCCTCCGCTTTCCGCTGTTTCCAGACCCGCATCGCTTCCCGCTGTTTCCAGACCCGCATCGCTTCCCGCTGTTTCCCGATCCCCGGGGGCTCCGAATGGCTCCGCGCGGCGGATAATAAATAGGGAGCTTTTCATTACCGTGTTCGAAAGGTGACCTATGGTCGAAATCACCGATTCGCTGGCGTGTCTGTTCACAGGAGAGGTCGAGGAGCGCGACGGCGATCACGTCGTCGCCGTCCCCTCGTCGGAGATCGAACACGGGTCCGTCGCTCCCGACGAGACGTACCGCGTGGCACTGATACAGCGAGACGGGGGTAACCAGGGCGCCGCCTCGACCGAGTCAGCCACCGACACGTCGGGGGATCGGGACGTCGCGGGCAACGCTGCCGGGAGGTCCCCGGCGCACTCCGCCGTCGACGACGCCGCCGGCCCGCCGGTCTCCGAGGGCGACGTCCGCGAGGTCACGATCGAGACGCTCGGCGACAAGGGCGACGGCATCGCGAAGATCGAACGCGGCTACGTCGTCATCGTCCCGGACTCCGAGCCGGGCGACGAGCCGACCGTCGAGATCACGAGCGTCCGCGAGAACGTCTCGTTCGCCGACGTCATCGAGGAGTAGGCGGCTCCGTCGGACCCGCCGTTTCGAATCCGCCCCCCGGTCACTCCGGCGGGTCGCTCCGCGAGAACAGCCGCCGGAGGTGCGCCGGCGAGAAAAAGGAGCTCGGCCGGTCCATGTGGACGCCGATCTCGCCCGAGAGCGCCCGGAGGCCGAGCCGCTGGACGGGTTCCGGCAGCGAGTAGCACCGCCTGATCCCCTTTCCGAGCAGGATCTCTCGGCCGATCGCGTCGCGCCAGCCGGCCTCGTAGTCGGCGAGCGTCGCCGGGTCCGCGGGGTCGATCACGTCCGCGGCCACGTCGGCCGCGGTCATCCCGTACAGAATCCCGCCGCCGGTGAACGGCTTCGTCTGCGCGGCCGCGTCCCCGATCAGGAACGCCCGGTCGGTGGTGACCCGATCCGGCGGGCCGACCGGGATCGCCCCGGAGCAGAACCGGTCGGTCGTCGCGCCGTAGGCGTCGGTGAGCCGGTCAAACATCGCCGAGACGTCGTCGCTGGGGGGCGCCGCGAGCCCGTACTCGACGCCGGCGTCGCCCCGCGGGATCCGCCACGCGAAGAACGTCGGCGCGGTGAGGTGGACGTCGACGAGGTCGCCGTCGTCGGGCGCGTCGTCGAACGCGAGCACGCCGTGGAGCAGCTCGTCCGGCTCCGGGAGGTCGAGCGACCGGCGCACGCGGGAGGTCGGACCGTCGCAGCCGGCGACCATCCGGGCCTCCACCGTCTCGACGTCGCCATCGGGAGTCCGGACCTCGACGGCGACCCGATCCGACCGCTCGTCGAGGTCGACGACCGTGTGGCCCTCGCGCACGTCGGCGCCCGCGTCCCGGGCGCAGTCGGCGAGCGTCCGGTCGAGCCCGACGCGGTCGATCACGTTCGAGACCGGCCGTTGCTTATAAAACGGGTACGCCTTCGAGTTCGGGCCGCCGACGTGGAACCGCGCTCCGTACACGCGGTTCTGGAGGAGGCGGTCGCGGGCCTCGTCCGGGACGTAGTCCCAGACGTCGTCGGAGACGTGTCCCGAACAGGCCAGCGGCTCGCCGACCGTCCCCTTCTCGAAGACGACCACGTCGCGGCCGGCCTCGGCCGCGCGTCGGGCGAACCGGGACCCCGGCGGGCCGGCGCCGACGACGACGAAATCGTGCATGAACGAAGCGTCGTGGCGGATAGGTAAAAGTACGACGCGGTTACCTCGGCTCCGGCAGCGCCCCGCCCGCGGGCTCGCGCTCCTCGCCGGCGCCCCGGAGTCGGCTTCCCCTACCGTCGCTCCGCCAGCCACGCCAGCGCCGCGTCGAGGTCGGTCTCCGGCGGCGAGCAGGTCCGCCCCTCGCAGACGTAGGCGGTCGGCTCGCCGTCGACGGCGTCCCGGCCGGCCCAGATCGGCGGCGCCTCGTCCATGTCGAGCCGGCCCAGCCACGCGTCCAGTCCGCCCTCGGTCGGCGGTCGTGGCGCGACGAGCGCGCCCGGCAGGTAGCGCTCGCCCAGGGTCTCCCGCCACGCGTCCGGCACCGCGTCGGCGGCGATCGTCGCCTCGATCCCGCCCGTCTCGACGCGCTCGGCCGCTCGAACGAGCGAGACGTGCTCCAGCGGGCTCGCGCGGATCCGGTCGGCGTGAGTCGTCACGACCGCCTCCGCGACCGCGGCGAACTCGCGGTCGGTTCGGAACCCGTCGAGCAGCGCCAGCGTCTCGGCCGCCACGCCGAGGCTCGACGGCGTCGAGCGGTCGGTGAACTCCTGCGGGCGGGCGAAGAGGGCGTCGTCGCCCTCATCGGCGCTCTTTCCCGGCTCCCGCGTGAAGTAGATCGTTCCGTCGTCGGCGTCGTAAAAGTCCGAAACGATCGTCTCGGCCAGTTCGAGCGCGAACCCGAGCGGCTCGGGATCGCCGGTGGCGGCGTAGACGTCGAGCGCGCCGCGCGCGAGGAACGCGTGGTCGTCGAGGTAGCCCGGCCCGCGGACGTCGCCGTCGAGCCACCGGCGAGCGAGCTCGCCGGACGCCTCGTCGTACAGGCGGTCCCGACAGAACTCCAGCGCCTCGCGGGCGATCTCGGCGTACGACTCGCCGAGGACGTCCCCCGCGTTCGCGAACGCGGAGATCGCGCGGCCGTTCCACGAGGCGAGCACCTTCTCGTCACGGGCGGGCCGCGGCCGCGACTCCCGGGCCTCGAACAGCGCGGTGCGGGCCTCAGTCAGGCGCTCGCGGACCTCGTCGACCGCCAGGTCGTGCTCGTCGGCGAGCTCCTCGACCGAGGCCGCGATCGTCGGCACCGTCGTGCCGCGCTCGAAGTTCCCGCCCGACTCGATCCCGTAGCGGTCCTTCGCCAGCGACGCGGCCGGGTCGTCGAGGACCGCGTCGACCTCGGCGGGCGTCCAGACGTAGAAGGCGCCCTCGACGTCGGCGGGCTCTCCTCCGTCGTCGCTCCCGTCCCCACGCCGGCTTTCGGGCGGTGCGCTCCGCGCGTCGAGGGTGCTGAAGAAGCCCCCCTCGTCGTGGCGGAGTTCGCGGTCGAGGAACCCGAGGGTCTCGCTCGCGACGCGGGCGTACGCGGGGTCACCGGTCAGGCGGTACCCGTCGAGGTACACCAAGGGGAGCTCCGCGTTGTCGTACAGCATCTTCTCGAAGTGCGGGACGGTCCACCGCCGATCCGTCGCGTACCGGTGGAACCCGCCGCCGATCTGGTCGTACATCCCGCCGCGGGCCATCCCGTCGAGGGTGCCGGTCGCGGCCGTGAGCGCGGCGTCCCGACCGGTCCGGGCGTAGGCGCGCATGAGCAGGTCGATCCGGCCCGGCATCGGGAACTTCGCGCCGCCGCTTCCGAAGCCGCCGTACTCGTCGTCGTAGCCGCGGATCGCGGCGGCGGCCGCCTCGTCGAGGAGATCGGCGCCGGGCGGTTCCGCGTCGCTCGCGTCGCCGGCGGGGTCCGCCTCCGGCACCGACTCCAGCTCGTCGCGGGCGCTCGTCGCCCACTGCTCGGCGCGCCGCTCCATCTCCTCGCGCTGCTCGGGGTCCGCCCACGAGTCGGCGATGCGCTCGCACAGATCGCGGAACCCCGGCTGGTTCCGCCGCGGCTCGGGCGGGAAGTACGTCCCGACGTAGAACGGCTTCCCCTCGGGCGTGCACCACGCGGAGAGCGGCCAGCCGCCCCCGCCCGTGACGAGCTGGGAAACGGTCATGAACGTGCTGTCGACGTCGGGCCGCTCCTCGCGGTCGACCTTCACCGGCACGAACTCCTCGTTGAGCACCTCGGCGATCCCCTCGTCCTCGAAGCTCTCCTCGGCCATCACGTGACACCAGTGGCAGGAGGAGTAGCCGATGGAGACGAACACCGGGACGTCGTGCTCGCGGGCGCGCTCGAACGCCTCGTCACCCCACGGCTGCCAGTTGACCGGGTTGTCGGCGTGTTGCTGGAGGTACGGGCTCGCCTCCTCGTCGAGGCGGTTCCGCTCCGTCGGCTGTGTCATACCCCCGGTTCGCTCCGGCGAGGCAAAAAGCCGTCACACGACCGGCGGATCAGGAAGCCGGCGCGACTGGTAATGCACGTGTGTGTATATCTCGTCCCAGAGGGGAAAGTAAAGCTTACACTACCGTGCACTCACCCGTCGAGCATGACCGAGACCGTACTCCTCGTCGGCGGCGGCGGACGCGAGCACGCGATCGCCCGCGCGGTCGCCGACGACTGCGCGTTGTACGCCTGCGCGAGCAACCGGAACCCGGGCATCCGTCGGCTGGCGGACGGCTTCGAGACGATCGACGAGACCGACGCCGCGGCGGTCGCCGACTACGCGACCGACGTGGGCGCCGACCTCGCGGTGATCGGCCCCGAGTCCGCGCTGGCGGCGGGCGTCGCGGACGCGCTCGACGACGCCGGCGTGTACGCGTTCGGCCCGCGGGCCGAGGAGGCGCGGCTGGAGACGGACAAGGCGTACCAGCGAGAGTTCATGGAGGAGGCTGACGTCCCCGGCTGCCCGGACTACGCGGTGTTCGACGACATCGAGGCCGCCTGCGACTACATCGACGCCTACGACGGCGACCTCGCGGTGAAGCCCGCCGGGCTCACGGGCGGGAAGGGCGTCAAGGTGATCGGCGACCAGGTCACCGCCGAGGAGGCGAAGGCGTACCTCCGCGACTCCGACTACGACCGCGTCGTCTTGGAGGAGCGACTCGTCGGCGAGGAGTTCACTATCCAGGCGTTCGTCGCGAACACCGACGTGCGGACGACCCCCGCGGTCCAGGACCACAAGCGAGCCTACGAGGGCGACGAGGGGCCGAACACGGGCGGGATGGGCTCGTACTCGGACACGGGCCTCTCGCTGCCGTTCATGACCGATGGCGACTACGAGGCCGCCGTCGACGTGCTCGAGGCCGTCGTCGAGGCGCTCCCCGACTACAAGGGCGTCCTCTACGGCCAGTTCATGCTCACGGACGAGGGGCCGAAGGTCGTCGAATTCAACGCGCGGTTCGGCGACCCCGAGGCGATGAACACGCTGCCGGTGTTAGACACGCCCTTCATCGACGTGCTGACCGCCGCCCGCGACGGCGAGGCGCTTCCCGAGCTCTCCTTCGCCGGCGAGGCGACCGTCTGCAAGTACGCCGTCCCGGACGGCTACCCGGTCGACCCCGACGCGGGCGCTGAGATCGCGGTCGACGAGGAGAGCGTCGGCGACGCGCTCCTCTACTACGCCAGCGTCGACGAGCGCGACGACGGGCTGTACACGACCACCTCGCGGTCGTTCGCCGTCGTCGGCCGCGGCGACTCGATCGCCGCCGCGGAGCGGCAGGCCGAGGCGGGGCTCTCGGCCGCCGGCGACGGGCTCCGGATCCGCCACGACGTGGGGAAGGCCGACCTCGTCGAGCGCCGGATCGAGCACATGAACGAGCTGCGAGAATAGTCGGCTCCGCTCGCTCGCGCCCGCGTTCGACTCGCCGCGTGTCGCTGCCGCGCGTCGACGACCCTTTTACCCGTGCCCGCCGAACGTCCCCTCGTGACTCACGAGGACGGCGGCGCGGCGGCCGAACCGACGAGCTCCGCGGGGGCGACCGCGGTCGACCACGCGGCGGACGACGACTCCCGTACCGACCGACTGGACCGGCGTCCGACGCCCGGGGCGCGCAACTCGCTGTGGTCGTGGCCGGACGCGAAGTCGCCGCTCGCCGTCGTCCGCAACTACGTCGTCATCGTGCTCGCGCGGATCTGCCCGAGCCTCCGGCTGAAAAACTGGCTGTTGCGGCGGATCGGCGTCACGGTCGGCGCCGGCGTGTCGTGGGGGCTGGAGTCGACGCCGGACGTGTTCTGGCCCGAGCGCATCACCGTGGGCGACGACGCCATCGTCGGCTACGACGCGACGCTGCTGTGTCACGAGTTCCTTCAAGAGGAGTACCGCCTCGGCGACGTCGTCGTCGGGGAGAGTGCGATGATCGGGGCGGGCGCGGTCGTCCTCCCGGGCGTCACGGTCGGCGAGGGCGCGCGGGTCGCCGCCAACTCCCTCGTCGCCGCGGACGTCCCGCCGGAGACAACGGTAGCGGGCGTACCGGCCAAGGTCGTGTCGCGGTCAGACGGCGGAGACGACCCCGCCGACGGGACGGCCGACCCGGACGATCCGACCGAGTCGGTCGAATAGCGTTACGCGGCGTCGTCTGTGGACTCGCCGGCGTCGCTCTCGGCGGGGGCCGCGTCCTCGTCGGCGCTCTCGGCCGCGTCATCACCGGCGTTCCCGACGCCGTCCTCCGCGGCGGCGCGCTCCGCCTCGGTGATGTGGGCCTCGGTGCTGACGCTCTCCAGGTCGACGCCGACCTCGCGCGCGACCGCGTCGAGGACGGCCCGCTGCTCGGCCATCTCGTTCTCCAACTGCTGGACGCGCTCTGAGGTGTCGAGCACGGTCGTCTGGGTCTCCTCGACCTCGGCGCGGAGCTCGTTGATCTTCTGGTACGTGCGCTCGGCCTTGTCGGCGAGCGTCTGGATCTTCTTTGCCGTGTCCCCGAATCCCATGTCGGACGCTGGGGGCCCGGGATACGTGGGCTTTTCCGTTCGCCGCGGCCGGACCGGACCCCGGCCGAGCCAGTACTGGCCGCCCCGGGCGACGGTGGACTTTTGCCTGAACCGCCCGAGGTACCGGTATGAGCGTCGAGCGGATCCTGCTGACGAACGACGACGGCATCGACGCCGTCGGTCTCCGCGCCGTGTACGACGCGCTCGCGGTCGACTACGACGTGGTGGCGGTCGCGCCCACGGGCGACCGCTCTTCTATCGGCCGCGCCATCTCCGCCGACGTCGACGTCGCAGAGCACGAGTTGGGGTACGCCGTGGACGGGACCCCTGTCGACTGCGTCGTCGCCGGGGTCGACGAGCTCGTCCCGGACGCCGACCTCGTGATCGCCGGGTGCAACGAGGGGGCCAACCTCGGCGCGTACACCCTCGGGCGCTCCGGGACCGTGTCGGCGGTCGTCGAGGGGGCCTTCTTCGGCGTCCCGGGGATCGCGGCGTCGATGTACGTCCCGGGCGGCGACGACTGGCGGCAGCGGGAGCTGTCGCCCGCGTCGTTCGAGCACGCCGTCCGCGCCACGCGGTTCCTCGTCGAGGAGGCCGCGCCGGCCGGGATCTTCGAGCGGGCCGACTACCTCAACGTCAACGCGCCGATGGCGGAACCGGCCGAGGGCGACGGGGGGAGCGAGGCGACCGCGGACGGGGGCACGGCGGCCGACGCCGCGGCCGACCCCGCGCCGATGCGCGTCACCGCGCCCTCGGAGTGGTACGGAATGGAGGCGACGTCGGACGGCAACGGCGGCGTCTCCATCTCCGACCCGATCTGGGGGCGGATGTCGCCCGCGGAGGTGCCGGACTCCGTCGGCACCGACCGCCGCGCGGTCGTCGACGGCGAGGTGTCGGTCTCGCCGCTGTCGGTGCCGCACGCCGCGGAGCCGGACGCGGGGCTCGACGAGCTCGCGTCGCGGTACGGGAGCGATACGACCGGGGAGTGACCCCGCAGACTACGACTCGTCGGCGCTGACGGTGACCTTCGCCTCGCTGACGACGCGGTCGCCCATCTCGTACCCGGGCTCGTACACCTCGTGGACGGTGCCCTCGGGCTGGTCGCTCTCGACGCGGAGCATCACCTGGTGGCGCCCGGGGTCGACCTCGTCGCCCGGCTCGGGGGCGATGGGCTCGACGCCCTCCTCGGCGAGCACCTCGTCGAACTTCTCCAGCGTCGACTCGACGCCGGGGCGGAGGTCGCTCCCCTCCTCCTGGTCGAGCGCTCGCAGGAGGTCGTTGCGGACCGGGGTGATGCGCTCGACGAGCTGCTCGGAGGCGCGCTCGCGGATCTCGTCCTGCTTGCGCTTGGCGCGCTGCTTGTAGTTGCTGAAGTCCGCCTTCACCCGGGCGAGCTTGCTCGTCAGCTCGTCGACCTCTTCCTCGGCCTCCAGCAGCTCCTCGCGCGTCTCGTCGAGCTCCGCTTCCAGCTCGGCCACCTCCCGCGCGAGCGCCGCGTCGTGCTCGGCGACGGCGGCGGCCAGCGCTTCCCCGCCGCGGGCGTTCGCATCGTCCTCGCCGGACTCCCCGCTCGCTTCCCCGGCGGTCGCCTCCGCCGTGCCGTTCGCGCTCGCCGCGTCGGCCGCGGCGTCGTCGGGGGACTCGACCTCGACGTCGACGGCGTCGTCGTCGCTCATACCCGATCGAAGTCGGTCGGCGTGCATAAGCGTTGCAGAACGCGGCCGCGGGCGGCGGCGCGGAGCGGGTCGCTCGCGCTCGCGGCGTCGGGCGTCTCGACCGGATTTATGAGGCCGGCCGCCGATCGGTCGGGTCGCATGCCACCCCGCCCCTCGACGTTCTCGATCGCCGCCCGCGACCCGGAGACCGACGCCGTCGGCGTCGCCGTCCAGTCGAAGTTCGTCGGCGTCGGCGCGGTCGTCCCGTTCGTCAGCGCTGACGCGGGCGCGATCGCGACGCAGAGCTTCGCGAACGTCGCCTACGGACCCGACGGGCTCGACCTCCTCCGCGAGGGGCGCGACGCCGCCGCGGTCGTCGACGAGCTCACGAGCGCCGACGACGAGGCGCCCTCCCGACAGGTCGGCGTCGTCGGTCTCGACGGCGAGCCGGCCGCGTTCACGGGCGAGGAGTGCCACGACTACGCCGGCGACCTGCAGGGCGAGCAGTACACCGTGCAGGGGAACATCCTGGAGAACGCCGAGACCCTCACGGCGATGGCGGAGGCGTTCGAGGAGACGACCGGCGGGCTCCCGGAGCGTCTCATCGCCGCGCTCCACGCCGGCAACGCGGCTGGCGGCGACAAGCGCGGCGAGCAGTCGGCGGCGCTGTACGTCGCCAAGCCGGAGGGCGGGTACGACGGCCGCAACGACCGGTGGATCGACGTGCGCGTCGACGACCACGAACGGCCGATCGACGAGCTGGAGCGCGTGTTCAAGCTGTACGACGTCACCCTGCTGGAGCGCGAGGCGCCCGACGAGACCCGCGAGCTGACCGGCGACGCGGCGACCGAGGTGGCGGCGATCCTCGCCGACCTCGGCTTCCTCGACGAGAGCGACGCGGCCGAGGGCGACGCGGCCGACGTCGACGCCTTCGGCGAGCCCCACCGGGAGGCGCTGGAGACGTTCCGCGGGATGAACAACTTCGAGAACCACCCGATCCCGGTGTTAGAGGACGCCATCGCCCGCGGCTGGGCCGACGCGGAGGGTGAGGGCGAGGACCGGCTCGTCGACGCGGTGTGGCACGGGCTCTCGCGGCTGGATAGAGTATAAAACGTCCCGCCCTCGAGACCGACCCGCGGGAGTATTTAAATATCGACCACCTAGCGGCGGTTAATGACCGCGCCGAACCGGAACGCGCTGTGGGCGAGGGCGCTCGTGGACGAGCTGGTCGCCGCCGGCGTCGACAGCGTCGTCGTCTCGCCGGGCAGCCGCTCGACGCCGCTGACCATGGCCGCCGCCCGCAGCGACGACCTCCGCGTCTTCTCGCAGTTGGACGAGCGCTCCGCCGCCTACTTCGCGCTGGGCCGCGCCCGGCGGACGGGGAGCGTCACGCCGCTGATCTGCACCTCCGGCACCGCCGCCGCCAACTACCACCCCGCCGTGATGGAGGCGAGCGAGGCCCGCGTCCCCCTGCTCGCGCTCACGGCCGACCGCCCGCCGGAGCTCCGCGACTCGGGGGCCAACCAGACCGCCGACCAGGAGAAGCTGTACGGCGACGCCGTCCGATTTTATAAGGACCTCCCCGAACCGGCGCCGAACGACCGCGCGCTCCGCTCGCTGCGGACCACCGTCTCGCGCGCCGTCGGGACCGCCGAGGGCGCCGACCCGGGCCCGGTGCATCTCAACGTTCCGTTTAAGAAGCCGCTGGAGCCGACGCGGGTGGCGGACGACGTGCCCGCCGACCTCGATCCGGTCGCCGCGACCGGCCGGGACGGCCCCTACGTCGACGTGACGCCGGGGTCGCCGGAGCCGGGAGACGAGGAGTTGCGCGCCCTCGCGAACGAGCTCGCGAGAACCGACCGCGGGCTGATCGTCGCCGGCCCCGCGGACCCGCCCGGACTCGACGCGGAGTCGGTGACGGCGCTGTCGCACGCGACCGGGTTCCCGGTCCTCGCCGACCCGCTCTCCGGCGTCCGGTACGGCGGCCACACTCGGGTCGCGCCAGTGATCGGCGCCTACGATGCCTACCTCTCGGCAGATGTCGCGGGGGAGGACGACGCCGGCGAAGACGGCGGGGCTCCGGACGCCGACGCCGCCGGCTGGACCGACCCCGAACTGGTCCTCCGGCTCGGCGCGTCGCCCACCTCGAAGCGCCTCCGCAAGTACCTCGCCGGCACCGGCGCCGACCAGTACCAGGTCGACCCCGCGGGGCGCTGGCGCGAGGCCGAGTTCGCCGCGACCGACCTCGTCGTCGCCGAGCCGAGCCGCCTCTGTGCCCGGCTCTCGCGGCTGGGAGGCGGGGGCGGCGGCGACCCGGACTGGCGCGCGCAGTGGGAGGCGGCCGACCGCGCCGCCCGGGCGATTCAGGAACGAGAGGCGGCGGACCGCCTCCCGGGAGACGACCCCGTCGGCTTCCACGAGGGCGACGCGCTCCGGGTCGTCGCCGACGCGCTCCCGGACCCGGCGACGCTGTTCGTCTCCAACTCCATGCCCATCCGCGACCTCGACCGGTTCGTCGGGCCGACGACGACGAGCGTCACCGCGCTCGGCAACCGCGGCGTGAGCGGGATCGACGGGATCGTCTCCAGCGCGCTCGGGGCCGGCTCAGCGACGACCGACGACCTCACCCTCGTCGTCGGCGACCTCGCGCTGTACCACGACGCGAACGGCCTGCTTGCGCTCGACCGGTGCGACGTCGACGCGACGGTCGTGCTGATCAACAACGACGGCGGGGGGATCTTCCACGCGCTCCCGATCGAGTCGTTCGAGCCGGAGTTCACGGAGTCGTTCAAGACGCCCCACGGCATCGAGTTCGAGCCGATGGCCGACCTCCACGGGCTCGAGTACGCGCGGGTCGACGCGCGGCCCGAAGCGGTCGGCGACGGGGCCGAAGGGGCGGACGGGGCCGCGGAGGAGGCCGCCGCCGCGCTCGGGGAAGCGTACGCCCGGGCCAAAGAGGCCGACGGCTCGCACCTGATCGAGGTCCGGACAGACGCCGAGTCGAGCCACCGGACGCGCGAGCGGCTCGCGTCCGCGGTCGAGGACGCGGTCCACGGCGACGGGGACTGAGGGGCGACCCGCGCGGCGTCACTCGACCGCGACTCGCGCGGTCGCCGCCGCATCGTGGTCCTCGGCGGTCAGCGACCCGACGACTCGGAACTCTCCCGCCGGCGGGTCCGGCCACGTCCCCTCGTAGGTCGCCGACTCGCCCGGCCCCAGCGTCTCGGTTCCGAGCGCCTGCGTGAACACCCGCCCCTCACCGTGTCGCCAGACGGGGTCGTCGTCTCCCGGCTCGGCGTCGCCCGGCTCGGCGTCGACTCCCTCGTACGCCGCGAAGTCGGCGCGCTGGCCGGTCCGGAACCGGAGCGTGACGGGGTCGTCGCCCTCGTTCGTCACGGTGAGCGCGAGGTCGACTCCCTCGTCGCCGTCGGCGGTCGCGAGCGCGGCGTCGAGCATGCGACCAGATCGCACGGGACGCGATTTAAAAACAGGGCTCGGGCGGGTCCGCCCCTCGGCGACGACGCGCATAAGTCGGGGCTCCCCCTACTGGCGAACGTGCAGGTCGTGGGCTACGAGTCGGGCGAGGGACTCTACGTCGCCAGCGGCGGCGCGGTCGAGTTCGTCGAGGCGGACGCCGGGACGGAGCTCGCGTACGGCCTCGGCGACCGCCGCTGCGCCGGGACCGTCCACGACGGCGAACACGTCGCCTGCGACGCCTCAGACGCCCCCTACTGCGACGCCCACGACAGCGTCTGGGTCTGCGCGCGGTGTACGGGGACGTGTTTAAAAGACGAGATGGACTGTCACGAGGAGCACGCGCTGTACCTCGCCGCGTTCGCGCCCGACGTGTTGAAGGTCGGCGTGACGCGGCTGTGGCGGCTGGAGACGCGGCTCCGCGAGCAGGGCGCGGACCGGGCCGCCCACGTCCGGACCTTCCCGGACGGCCGGGTCGCCCGGCAGGTGGAGGCCGAGCTGGCCGACGGCGACGACCTCGTCGACCGGGTCCGGGTGCCGACGAAGCTCGCCGGGTTCGGGCGCGCGGTCGACGAGTCGGCGTGGGAAGCGCTCCTCGACCGGTTCGACCCGATCGACCGCTTCGCGTTCGACTACGGGCTCGACCTCGCCGACCGCCCGGTCGCGGAGACGATGGCGGCCGGCACGGTGCGCGGCTGGAAGGGCCGGGTGCTGGTGCTCGACCGCGGCGGGTCGACGTACGGGGTCGACGCCCGGGAGCTGGTCGGGTACGAACTCACCGACGAGGTTCCGGGCCGCGAACTGCAGTCGAGCCTGGGGGCGTTCGGCGAGTGACGGAGGGACTCGTGGCGGTCCTGTTCGGTGACCCCTTCGCCGTCATGAACACGATCGGGCTGGTCGCGTTCGCGCTC
Source organism: Halorubrum sp. CBA1229 (assembly GCF_003721435.2). NCBI lineage: Archaea > Methanobacteriati > Methanobacteriota > Halobacteria > Halobacteriales > Haloferacaceae > Halorubrum > Halorubrum sp. CBA1229. The sequence goes on from NZ_CP054585.1 coordinate 2,960,249, forward strand.
GTGGGGTCGACGAAGGCGATCCGGGAGGAGTTCGACCTGTTCGGCGTCGCCGTCGTCGGGCTGGCGATGGCGTTCGCCGGCGGGGTGACCCGCGACCTCCTCGTGAACCGCGTCCCGCTCGCCCTCCAGTCGCCGGTCGAGATCGCGCTCGGACTCGTCGGCGTCGGGTTGGCCGTCGGCCTCAGCGTCGCCCTCCAATCGGCCGACACCCACCCGATAACGCTCGTCGCGGACGCGATCGGGCTCGCCGCGTTCGCGACGACCGGCGCGATCGTCGCCGCCGACGCGGGCGTCTCCGCGTTCGGCGTCGTCGCGGTCGCGACGATCAACGCGGTCGGCGGCGGCGCGTTCGCGGACATCCTGCTCGACCGCGCGCCGTTCATTTTGTTCGACGACTTCTACGCGAGCTGCGCGGTGCTGGGCGGGGCGACGTACTGGGCGCTCGGCGCGCTGGGCGGTCTCGGCGGAATCGCCGCCGCCGGCTGTGCGGCGGTGACCGTCGGGAGCCGGCTGGTCGCGGTCGCGTACGGCTGGAGCGTCCCCACCGCCGGGTGGGTCGAGCGGCTCGTCGAGCGCGTCAGCGGCAAGCGGTAGCTCGGACCGGCGAGCGGTGAGCCCTATTTAAAAAGGGCTCAGCTCTCGAACCCGTTCTCCGCGACGAGCGCCCTGACGCCGGCGTACGCGACCGCCGCGATACCGACGTAGGCGACGACGAGGGCGGTCGTCGTCGCGTCCGCGCTGTCGATCGCGAGCCGCGCGACCGCGTTCGCGGGCCCGCCGGCCATCGCCGTGGCGCCGCCGAACAGGACGAGGACCCCGACCGAGTAGAGGAACTGGGCAGCCCGGCGGTCGGGCGCGAGCGCGGAGATGGCGACCGCCAGCGCGACGACGAGCGTCGTCAGCGCGGTCATCAGCGCGAGGATCGACGGGACGTTGGCGACGGGCGTCCCGTTCGCGCGGAGCAGGAGCAGCCACAGCAGCGCCTGTCCGGGGGCGATCGCGACCGCGGCGAGCGCCTTGCCGTCGACGATCTCCCCCAGCGTGACCGGGGCGACGCGGAGCAGTTCGAGCGTCCCCTCGTCGATCTCCTCGGTGATCGAGTCGACCACGAGCGACCCGGAGATGAAGACGGGGAGGAAGACGAGAACCGGGATCAACACGGTGTAGGTGAACGTGAAGTACGGGCTGGAGCCGGTCCGCTCCGGGAGCGGAAGCGGCGACTCGCTGAGGGACGCGGCGCGGTCGGCGCGCTCGTTCAGCTCGTAGGTCCGCAGCAGCTCCCGGAGCTGGACGACGATCACGGTGGTCTCGACGGTCGCGTCCGGCGCCGTGACCGTGGCCGAGATCCGCCCCTCGTCGTGCCGGTTCACCACGACCACCGCGTCGGCGGCGTTGCGGTCGAAGGCGAGCCGCGCGGCGGCGGCGTCCTCGTACGGGGTGACCGAGGCCCCCTCGACCTCGCTCGCGGCGCGTTCGAGGTCGCTCACGGCGTCGCCCGCGCCGGCCACCTCCACCTCCGCGCCGCCGAGCGCGCCGGGGTCGTACATCGAGACGAGCCCGACCACGAGGAACGACGAGAACGCCGCGATGAACAGCTGGATCGCGACCGCGAGCAGGATCGTCTTCTCCGCGCGCAGGCCCGCCAGCTCGCGGCCGGCGATCGTCAGGCGGCTGCTCTTTCCGGCGGTCGTCGCCCCGCCTTCACCCTCACCCATGGATGCTCACCACCCCGAAGTTGTACGCGGCGTGGAGCAGCGTCGCCAGCGCCAGCGTCAGGACGTAGTACGTCCGGTTCCGGCTCGCGCCCACCGCGGCGACGGTCGTCGCGAACCCGTGGAGCAGGAGGGGCGCGAACAGCAGCGCCGCGACGGCGACCGGGGAGAGCCCCTCGACGCCGGCGACGCTCCCGAACGCGGCTCGGCCGACGTACAGGTCGGTGAGCCCGACCGCCTGCACGACCGCCGTGGCCTTCTCGGCGAGGAAGAAGCCGACCGCGGAGGCGAGCCCGACCGCGACGGCGACCCGGTCGGCCCGGGCGAAGACGCCGCGCTCGAACCCGGCGTAGAGGTGGACGCTTTTCGCGACCTCCTCGATGAAGGCGATGGTCACGAGCAGCACGGGGATCGACACCGTCACCGGCAGTGCGAACAGCGTCGCGACCGCCAGCAGCTCCGCGACGAACACGAAGGGGATCGTGAAGGCGGTGAGGAGCGCGACCGACCCGAGCGCGCGGATCCGCCGACGGTCGACGAGGTCGGCGAGGACGACGTCCTCTATCGCCGAGAGCCGCACCGCGAGCGCGTCGAGGAGCTTCCGCGCCACGGGCTTCTGGGTGAACATGTCTTCCTCGCGGTACACCCCGAGCCCGAGCCCGAACAGGAGGGCGGCGCCGAGCGCCATCGGCCCGGTCGAGAAGAGGGCCTCGCCGACCGAGACGGCCTCCCCTTGCAGGTCGAAGACGACGAGCGTCAGCGGCGACACCAGTGCGACGGGCGTTACGTTGGTGAAGATGGCCGGCACGAAGGCGTACGTCGTCAGGAGCACGCTGACGCCGACCGTGACGAAGGTGAGCTCCTTGAACGACCGCGCGAACATCGCGCCGACGAACGTGGCCGCGAGGAAGGTCAGCGCCACCGGAAGCACGGCGATCACCGAGAGGGGGCCGCCCCCCACGGCGGCCGCGATGAGCGTCGTGACGAGCAGCGCGGCCGCGACGTACGGCAGCGTCTTCCCGGCGACGATGTCGACCGGCGAGAGCGGCGTGACGAGCAGCGGCTCCCCCCGCCGGTTCGTGCGCTCGTCGAGAATCGAGGAGCCGTACGCCTGGATGAGGAAGTTCATCGGGACGAGGAAGACAAACGCGAGAAGCAGCGAGACGAACGGGAACGGCGGGGAGATCGACCCCGGCGACCCGACCGTGTCGGCGCCGAACGCCGCGCCGCCGACAGAGGGGACCGCGAGGCCGTCGCCGGCGGTGTCGTCGGCCGTCACCGGGTCTCCGCTACCGTCCGCGTCGCCGCCCTCCGAGTCGCCGTCGCTCCCGCCGCCGTCGGTGGAGCCGTCTCCGCCGCCGGATCCGTCCCCGCTTTCGCTGTCGCCCCCGCTACCGCCGTCGTCCTCGCCGAGCGTCGAGCCGTCGTCGAGCCCGCTCGTCCGACCGACGTACTGGAGGGTGACGGTGATCGGGAAGGCGGCGGTCGCGTTCTCCTCGGCGGCCATCAGCCGCTCGTTGTGCGCCTCGACGGCCTCGCGGAACTCGGCGGCCGCGGCCTCGCCCTTCCGCGTGTCGCTGGCCCGGACGGCGACGGTCTCGACCGCGCCGGTCCGGCTCCCGCCGCCGTCGAACACGACGAGGTCGGCCGTGTCGCCGAGTTCGGCCCCCTCGACGGGGACCGGCGTCAGCGCCGGCGCCTCCTCGACCGCGTCCGCGTACGGGGAGTCGCCGTCGACGGCGACCCGGTAGACGTCGCGGTCGACGTCGAGCCCGACCGCTCCGGCCGCGAGCCCCCCGCCGAGGACGCCGCCGGCGACGAGCAGGAGCGCGAGCGCCGCGAGCAGCGTGCGGCGGTCGACGCCGCCGCCGGCGCGGGCGACCTCCCAGCGGGCGACCCGGAGGACCCTCCGGAGCCGGTCGATCACTCGGCCCCCTCCGGCGGCCCCGCGGGGCGTTTCTCGTCGTCGCCTCCGGTATCGTCGTCCGTCTCATCGACCGGCCCGCCGCCGGCCGCGTACCGTCCGGGCATCGGTCGCCCGACGATGTCGAGGAACACGTCCTCCAAGCTGGGTTCGCGGGTGCGGATGTCGACGACCTCGCCGCCGGCGTCGGCGGCCGCCGCCCGGACCGCCTCGACCGCGTCCATGTCCGGTACGACGGTGCGGAACCGGTCGCCGACCTCCTCGGTCGCGGCGCCCGGGTCGTCGAGCGTCTCGGTCAGCCGCTCGGTGACCGCGGGCGAGACGTCGGTGAACACGTGGTACGTCGTCTCGCCGTGTCGCTCGCGGATCCCGTCGACGCTCCCGCGGGCGACGATGCGGCCCTCGTTCATCACCACGACGCGGTCGCAGACGGACTCGACGTGGTAGAGGTTGTGCGCGGAGAAGACGACGGTCTTCCCGGCCGCGCGGAGCTCGCGGGTGAACTCCAGCACGGAGTTCGTCGTCACCGGGTCGAGCCCCGAGGCGGGCTCGTCGTACACGAGCACGTCCGGGTCGTTGACGAGCGACCGGGCGATGGCGACCTTGCGTTTCATCCCCTTCGACATGTCGCCGAGCCGGCGCTCGCGGTGGTCCAGTTCGAGCCGGTCGAGCGCGGCCTCGATGCGCTCGTCGGCGACGTCGCGCGGCACGTCGTACAGGTCGGCGAAGAACCGCAGGTACGACAGCGGCGTCATCTCCTCGTACAAGGGCGACTCCTCGGGGAGGAAGCCGAGTCGCCGTCGCATCTCCGGGTCGTCCGAGGGGAAGCCGGCGACCGTGACCTCGCCGTCGGTGGGCTCGACCAGTCCCGCGAGCACCTTCAGCGTCGTCGTCTTGCCGGCGCCGTTCGGGCCGACGATGCCGAACACCTCGCCCTCCTCGACGGAGAAGCCGCTGTCGACGACGGCCGCGAAGTCGCCGTACGTCTTCCGTAGCCCCTCCACCTCGATCATGGGATTCGCTCGGCCGCGGGACGGGTTAAACCCACCTCCGCGGCTATCAGCCGCGAGAACGCGGAGCGAGGGTCACGGATCCTTCGGCGCGATTCAATCCGTGTACGGCTTCTCGATATTCGCGTCGCCGCTGATGTACGCGTTCATCCGACGGGTGATCCCGTCGAACAGCGTGATGACCGGAGAGAGGACGCGCTCGACCAGCCGGACCGGCGATGCGATCCGCAGCGACCACCGCTCAGCGTTTCCGAGGCCGAACGCCTTGGGGACGATCTCGCCGAACACGAGGACGAGAAAGCTGGTACACAGGGTCGTCACCACGACCGCGCTGCCCGTGGGGAGGTAACTCGCGACCAGCACGGTGACGATACTCGAGATCGCGATGTTGACGACGTTGTTCCCGACGAGCAGCGTCACCAGCAGGCGGTGGGGGTCGTCGTAGAGCTCCTTCAGGATCTTGCCCCGCGGGTCACCCGTGGCGGCCTGCTGCTCGAACCACTCCGCCGGCAGCGAGAAGATCGCGGTCTCCGAGCTGGAGAAGAACGCGCTGAGCGACAGTAACGCGATTACCGCTGCGATCCCGGCCAACCCGAGTGTGACTCCGACCATGCGACGTAATTTAAAACGTCATCAAAGAGAGTGTCGGCCGGCTGCGCGGGATCGAAACAGACGCGCTCCGGTTCGAGCGCGTTTTCGGCGGACGAAGCCGTGACGGCCGGTCGCGGCGTCGACGAAAAAAAGTGGCTCGACGGCGTTACTCCTCTTCTTCCTCTTCCTCGACGGGGCCTCGGCCCCGTTTCCAGACTCCCTTCGCCGATGTGTCGTGCGGTGCCGTGTGCGAGACGTCTTTCATGGTGTCGCGGTCGTTGGCCATGTTGGGTTCGAGTTGCTCGGATCCCCGTATTAACCCTTCGTGGAAAGAGATAATGATACCTGATACCATATAAGGTATTAATATGCGTCGGCTTAACTACGACGAGAACGTTGGACGGATCGTGACTTACCGGTCTCGTTCGGGCGGCGAATCGGACGGACGTTTCGATCTCGGCGGGTGTCGCGTCGACTCCGCGTCGAGCGTCGAGCGAGAGGGAGCGACGCTCGCCGTGGGTCGCGACGTCGCCGTCGCGCCGGCGGTCGCCGCCGAGGCCCTCCGCGACACGCACACGTGGCCGGACTGGGGGCCGGCGATCGACGCCGTCGAGAGCGACGACCGCCACGTGACCAGCGGGACGAGGGGGCGTGTCTCGGTCGGCGGCGCGTGGATCCCGTTCCGCGTGACCGCGTGCAACGATCGTCGGTGGGAGTGGCGGGTCGCGGGGGTCCCCGCGACCGGTCACCGCGTCGACCGGTACCCGAGCGAGTCCGATCGCAGCCGCGTCGTGATCGAGGTGCCGGTCGCGGCGGCGTGGTACGTCCCCGTCTGCCGGCGCGCGCTCGACCGGTTCGCGGCGCTGGTGGAGGGCGACGCGGAGAGATAAAAAGGCGCGACGAGGGCGACGGCGCGAGCTACGGCGGACGCTCCAGTTCGAACCGGTCGTCGGTACTGGCGTACCACTCGCCGGCGAGCCGGCCGACCGTGTCGAGGCGGTCGACGTCGATCTTCCCGTCGGTCAGCGCGCCCTCGGCGACGTGGGCGTAGACGACCTCGCCGAGCACCAGCGTCGAGGTGCCGATCTCGACGGCGTCGTACAGCTCGCACTCGAGGCTCACGGCCGCCGCGGCCACCCGCGGCGCGTCGACCCGGACGGACGGGGCGCGGTCGATCCCGACGCGGTCGAACTCGCTCTCGCCCGCCTCAAGCGTCGCGCTCGACGCGTTCATCGCCTCGACGACGGTCTCGGTGACGACGTTGACGACGAACGCCTCCGTCTCCAGGGCGTTCGCGAGCGTGTCCTTCGGGTCCGCCGCGGTCGCCACCGGCGAGAACGCGACGACCGGCGGGTCGATCGCGACGGTGTTGAAGAAGCTGTACGGCGCGAGGTTCTCGCCCGCCGGCCCCCGCGAGGAGACCCACGCGATGGGGCGCGGCGTCACCGCGGTCGAGAGCAGGCGGTACGGCGACCCGAAGGCGTCCGGTTCGCCGCTCCGGTGGGACACCGGACCGTCGGAGTGTGTGTCAGCGGGGCGCTCGCCCGCCATTCAGCTCTCGTACCCCTCCGCGAACGGGTCGATCTCCTCGCTGCCTGGCTCCTCCTCGTCGCGGGTGAACCCCGGCCCCTCGGTCGCCAGCTCGAAGACGAGCCCGTCGGGGTCGCTGAAGTAGATGCTCTTGAAGTAGGTGCGGTCCTTCACCTCGGAGACCCGCACCCCCTGCTCGCGGAGGTGCTCTTGCCACTCGCGGAGCGTCTCCTCGTCTTCGACGCCGAACGCGAAGTGGTGGCTCGCGCCCGGCCCGGGCGCGCCCTGCGAGTTCGGGTACTCGAAGTAGGTGACGTTGGTCCCGGGCTCGCCCTCGGGCGTGGACGAGAAGTAGTAGTGCGGCGTCCCCGGGTCGTCGTAGTTCTGGGTCCGCTTGACGGTGTGCCAGCCGAGCGCGTCCTCGTAGAACGCGACCGTCTCCTCCATGTCGGTGCAGATGTTCGTCACGTGGTGCAGTCCGGTAGTGGGCGGGGCGTCGGTCATGAGTGTCTCATCGGTGGTCGCGAAGTCAGTTAGTGGTACTGGCGGGTCGGCAGAGCGGTCGAGAAGCGATTCAGTCGTCTCGGAACGGTCGCGTCCGGCTCAGAACAGACCGAGGCCCAGCGCGTAGGGCCACGCGGTGCCGCCGACGGCGAGCAGCGCGACCGCCGCGCCGGCGCCGTAGACGTTCTTGAGGAAGCTCGTCATCTCGTTCTGCTTCTCCTCCGGGTCGTCGACCGACCAGAAGTCGTGCATCGTCACGGCGGAGACGAGCAGGAAGGCGGCGAGCGCGCCGGCCGCGAGCACGGGGAACGCGCCGAGGACGACGCCGAGCCCGCCCAGCACGAGCAGGAGCCCGGAGGCGATCACGGAGAAGCGCGGCGCCGGGAGCCCCTTGAACTCGGCGTAGCCGGCCATGGTGTCGACGTCCATGAAGTGGTTCAGGCCCATGAACGCGAGCGTCGCGCCGAACAGGATCCGGCCGAGCAGGAACAGTTCGCCCGCGAGGGGGCCGTCGAGCTGCAGTGGTAGCGTCGTGAATTCAGCTAACATCGTGTAACTACGTATACGGACGTAACCTATATATCGCTTCCCGGACAATACGGTTAGTAGGTAACACCGATGTCATCGCAGGAACTCGCCGGCTCCGATCCGGCGGACACGACCGAAGGGGAGCCCGACGCGGATGCCTCGTCCGGCCCGGACACGCCGTGTCCGGTTGTCGACTCGCTCGAACAGATCGGCTCGCGCTGGCGGCTCGTCGTGCTGCACGAGCTGTTGAACGGCGAGTCGCGGTTCAACGAGCTGAAACGCGAGACCGACGCGAACGCCCGGACGCTCTCGCGCGTGCTCGACGACCTCCAAGAGACCGGCTTCGTCGACCGGCGGTTGGAGGAGGAGTCGCCGGTGGCGACGTACTACAGCCTCACGCCGAAAGGCGAATCGCTCGCGCCCGTCTTCGAGGAGATCGACGACTGGGCCCACGAGTGGCTCGCCGAATGTAGCGGGTAGGATATCGTCGGCGGGGTCGGCGATCGGTACTCAGCGTCTCCCGGTCCCGTGGCTGCCTGTTTTTAAATGGTAGTTGATGGACCGGCGGTGAGCACTTCCAAAGCCCCAGCCGGGAGGACAGCGCACGCTCGCTGCGCGCTTCAGTCGCTCGCGATGCTCGCTCCTTCCAGTGCTTGCGTCGCCTGCGCTGTCCTCCCGGCTGCCCCTTTGAGTCCCACCCAGTCGCACCGCGACCGCAGCCTCACGCCTCCCCAGCCTCGTCACCGGCGCTACGCGCCGGTTGCAAGCGAGAGCTCCGCTCTCGCCCTGTCGGTGGTCCTCCGCTTCGCTCCGGACCACCGACTCCCTCGCGCGTGCGGTTCGCGGCCTGTCGGCCGCTCACCGGCACGCGCCGCCTCACCGCCTTTTATTTATAAAAGCCGGCGCTATCGATCGCCTTTTTATACGCTACGTCGCCGGGGTTCGGTTCCCGCCGGCGAAACGCACACGTCCCCTCGGTCCGTACGGATCGGCGTGTACGCCGGACTGAAGAACACCCCCTGTTGCCTCTGCGGGCGCGACGAGACCCACACCCGGATCGCGGTGCCGCCGCGGGCGCTCGGGCTGATGGAGAACGGCGATCCGATCTCGTGGCGCGACGTGGTCGGGGCGGTGACGCTCCGCTTCTGCGCCGACGACTGGGAGCTCGTGAGCGACCTCGCGATCGAGATGGACACGCACCCGCTCTCGCGGTGTAACGCGGCGCACGTCTCGCTCGACCTCCGCGAGGACCACGAGGCGCTCCTGTCGGCGGTCAAAGGCGAGACGGACCAGACGGAACTGGAGTCGCGGCTCGCCGGCGAGGCAGAGGCGACGCTCGACGCCGTCGACGACCCCTACACGGAGGAGCGCGACGTGGTCGAGGCGGTCGTGGTGTTGCGCGCGTTAGCGGAGCTCGGCGTCCGCGACCCGCCGGGCGACCCGGTGGCGCCGTAGCGCGATCCGCGCTTAGGAGTCGCCGGTCACCACCGCACCTCGAACCCGTCTAGCCCCTCCGGCTCCGCGTACGTGGCGTCGACGTCGTCGACATCGGCCGCCTTACTCCCCGTCTCGCACCACGCGACCATCTCGCGGACCGCGTTCTCCGGCCCTTCGAAGACGGCCTCGACGCGCCCGTCGTCGAGGTTCCGTACCCAGCCGTCGACGCCCTTCTCCCGGGCGGTGTCGCGCGTCGTCGCGCGGTAGTAGACGCCTTGTACGCGACCCGAAACGTACACGTGTGCTCGCGTGCGGTCGGCCATCGACCGGGGCTGTGACGCCCGCCGGCTTAAATACGGCGGCGCGCAACCGACGGCTTCTAACTGTTCGCCGGCGCAGGCGGGGGTATGGACTTGTTCGGAACCGCGGGGATCCGCGGGAGCGCCGAGGAGCGGGTCACCCCCGAACTCGCGCTCGCCGTGGGGCGCGCCGTCGCGGCGGAGGTACGGGGAGCGGCCGAGGCGGACGGAAGCGACCGGACGAACGGGGACGGGCGGCCCGCCGAGGTCGTGCTCGCCCGAGACGGACGCGTGACGGGCGACGCGCTCGCGGCGGCGATGGAGTCGGGGCTCGCGTCGGGCGGCGTCCGGGTGCTGCGCGCGGGTCGGCTCCCGACGCCGGCGCTCGCGCACGCCTCGCGGGGCCGGTACGGCGTCATGCTCACCGCCTCGCACAACCCCCCGACCGACAACGGGATCAAGCTGTTCCGCGACGGCAGCGAGTTCGACCGGGAGGCCGAGCGCGCCGTCGAGGAGCGGGTGTCGAACGGGGGGCCGCCCGCGGCGTGGGACGCGTGGACCGAGACGGAGCGCGTCGACGCCCTCGGCGGGTACCTCGGTGACGTCCGCGCGTACGCGGAGCGGTTCGGCGCCCCCCTCGACGGGCTCCGGGTCGCGGTCGACTGCGGGAACGGGATGGCCGGGCCCGCGACGCCGACCGTGCTCCGCGAGCTCGGGGCCGACGTCGTCACGCTCAACGGGAACGTCGACGGCCACTTCCCGGGCCGCGGCAGCAAGCCGACCCCGGAGACGCTCCGGGACCTCCGCGCGTTCATCGCCGACGCCAACGAGGGACTGGACGACCCCGGCCGCCCGGGTACGGACGGGGGGAGCGAAGCCCGCGACGCCGAGGGCGACACGGCGGGGTTCGCGTTCGGAATCGGCCACGACGGCGACGCCGACCGGATCGTGGTCGTCGACGCCGACGGCGAGGTGGTCCACGAGGACACCGTCCTCGCGATGCTCGCGGAGCGGTACACCCGCGAGAGCGACGCGGCCGATCCCGTGGTCGTCACGACCCCGAACGCCTCCGGTCGGATCGACGAGCGCGTCCAAGAGGCGGGCGGACGCGTCGAGCGCGTTCGGCTTGGCGCCCTCCACGAGGGCATCGCGGCGGTCCGCGAGGAGGCGACGGCCAGCGGGGAGATGGACGCGGAAGCGGGCGGAGACGCCGACACCCGCGTCGTCTTCGCCGCGGAGCCGTGGAAGCACATCCACGTCGCCCACGGCGAGTGGATCGACGGGGTCGCCTCGGCGGCCGTGATCGCCCGGCTCGTCGCCGACGAGGGACTCGACGGCCTCCGCGAGCCGATCACGGAGCGCCCGTACCGCAAGGTGAGCGTCGACTGCCCCGACGACGCCAAGGCCGGGGCGATGGAGCGGCTGGAGACCGAGCTGCCGGCGGCGTTCCCCGACGCGACCGTGGACACCGACCACGGCGTCCGCCTGGAGTTCCCGGACGCCTCGTGGACGCTGGTCCGGCCCTCCGGCACGGAGCCGTACGTCCGGGTGTACGCCGAGAGCGACGCGGTCGACGAGCTCGTCGCGAACGTCGAAGCCGTCGTCGCCGACGCGGTGAGCGCGGCCGCGGACCCGTGACCCCGGCCGATCGCCGCGCATAAGCCACGAACGTGAACGGGTTCGGGGCCGTTCGGTGCGAATCGGCGACGTATCTCCCGTCCGCTACCGGGAACGTGCGATATCGGGCGTCGGGAACGACGATTTTATGATGCGTACCCACTCCCTTGTACGTGACATGGTATCCGACCTCGATCGGCGGCGGTTCGTCAAGGCGGCAAGCGCAGCGGGCCTCATCGGCCTCGCCGGCTGTAGCGGCGGGCCGAGCGACGACGGTTCGGACGGCAACGACTCGGAGGACGGCTCGGACGGGTCCGACGGCGACGACGGGATGGACGGGTCCGACGGCGACGACGGCTCGGACGGCGGGAACGGCCCGGCGGCGAACATCGGGATGGTGTACGCGACCGGCGGCCTCGGCGACGGGTCGTTCAACGACCAGGCCCAGCAGGGGGCGATACAGGCCGAAGAGGAGCTCGACATCTCCTTCCAGGAGGCCCAGCCCGACGAGGTGGCGCAGTTCAGCAACTTCCAGCAGCAGTTCGCGGAGTCGACCGATCCGAACTACGACCTGGTCTGCTGTATCGGCTTCCTCCAGGCGGACTCGCTCTCGGAGACGTCCGGGTCGTACCCCGACCAGAACTTCATGATCGTCGACTCGGTTGTCGACGGAGACAACGTCGCGAGCTACACGTTCAAGGAGCACGAAGGGTCGTACCTCGCGGGCCTGATGTCGAGCCTCCTCACCACCCGCGACTTCTCGGCGGGCGCGGGGTCGACCGCGGGCGACTCCACGAACGTCGGCTTCGTCGGCGGCGTCGAGTCCGGCCTGATCCAGAAGTTCCAGGCCGGCTTCGAGGCGGGCGTCGCGGCAGGCAGCGACGACGTCGACGTCAGCGTCAACTACACCGGCAGCTTCAACGACCCCGCGGCGGGCCGCGAGGCGGCGACCGCGATGTACAACAGCGGCGCTGACATCGTCTACCACGCCGCGGGCAACACCGGCACCGGCGTCTTCCAGGCCGCGCAGGAGCAGGAGAAGTTCGCGATCGGCGTCGACCGCGACCAGTCGGTCACGCGTCCCGACTACGCCGACGTCATCCTCGGTAGCATGGTCAAGCGGGTCGACACGGCCGTCTACAACGCGATCGACGCGACCGTCGACGGCGAGTTCCCCGGCGGGTCGAACGTCGCGCTCGGCCTCGACAACGAGGGCGTCGCGCTCGTCTACGGCGACCAGCTCGGCTCCGAGATCCCCACCGACGTCCAGGACGAGGTCGCGACCGCGCGAGAGGACATCATCGCCGGCGACATCTCCGTCCCCTCGGAAGTCTAGCGCGTCGATCCGCGGACCGCCGCCGCCGACGGACGAGACGCGCGGCGACCGATCCGCGCGCAGATCGGAGTGTCGGCCGCTCCCCCGGCCGCTCGGACCGGACCATATCCAAACATATTCACCCCCGCTCGAATCAGTGGGTACTAGACCAATGGCCACAGCCGTCCACCTCGACGGGATAACGAAGCGGTTTCCCGGAGTCGTGGCGAACGACGACGTCGACCTCGAAGTCGAGCGCGGCACCGTCCACGCCCTCCTCGGCGAGAACGGGGCCGGCAAGACGACGCTGATGAACGTTCTCTACGGCCTCTACGAACCGACGTCGGGGGTGGTTCGGCTCGACGGCGAACCGCGCGAGTTCGGCTCGCCGCGGGACGCGATCGACGCCGGGATCGGGATGATCCACCAGCACTTCATGCTCGTGGACCCGATGACCGTCACCGAGAACATCACGCTCGGCAACGAGCCGCGGAAGTGGGGAGGGCTCGCCGTCGACCGATCCGGGGCGCGCGAGGCCGTCGTCGAGCTTGCCGACCGCTACGGGTTCGACGTCGACCCGGACGCGCGGATCGAGGACGTCTCCGTCGGGGAGCAACAGCGCGTCGAGATCCTGAAGGCGCTGTACCGCGGCGCCGACACGCTGATCTTAGACGAGCCGACCGCCGTGTTGACGCCTCAGGAGGTCGACGAGCTGTTCGGCGTGCTCGACGAGCTCACCGCGCAGGGGAAGACGATCATCTTCATCACCCACAAGCTCGGCGAGGCGATGCGCGCGGCCGACGACATCTCCGTCCTCCGAGACGGGCGGAAGGTCGGGACCGTCGACGCGGACGCGACCACGCAGGAGGAGCTCGCGGAGCTGATGGTCGGTCGCGAGGTCCTCATGGAGATCGACCGCGGGGCCGCGGAGGCGGGCGAGGTCGTCGCCTCGGCCTCCGATGTCGTCGTCGAGGACGACCGCGGGGTCCGGGCGGTCGACGGCGTCTCCTTCGAGGTCCGCGCCGGCGAGGTGTTCGGGATCGCCGGCGTCGACGGCAACGGCCAGTCGGAGCTCGTCGAGGCGGTGACCGGCCTTCGGACCCCCGACGGGGGCGAGATCCGGTTCGTCGGGGAAGACGTCACGACCGCCTCGCGGCGGCAGCGGATCGACGCCGGGATGGCGTACATCCCCGAAGACCGCCAGGAGCGCGGACTGGTGATGGAGTTCGACCTCGTCGAGAACGGACTCCTCGGCAGCCAACACGGCTCAGAACTCGCCTCCAACGGCCGGATCGACTGGTCGAAAACCCGGGGACACGCCGAGTCTATCATCGACGAGTACGACATCCGACCGCCGGACGCCGACGCCGGCGCGGAGTCGCTCTCCGGCGGCAACCAGCAGAAGTTCATCGTCGGCCGCGAGTTCGAGCGCGACCCGGAGCTGGTCGTCGCCTCGCACCCGACGCGGGGCGTCGACGTCGGGTCGATCGAGTTCATCCACGAGCGGCTCCTAGAGCTCCGCCGTCAGGGCGTGGCGATCCTCCTCGTCTCCTCGAAGCTCGAGGAGGTACAGGGGCTCTCGGACCGCTTGGCCGTCGCCTACGAGGGCGAGTTCGTCGACGTGGTCGACCCGGACGAGACGACGGAAGAGGAGCTCGGCCTGCTGATGGCCGGGGAGCGGCCGGGAGACGACGGCGGGGACGGAGGTGGATCGGCGGCGACGGGGCGCGGCGAGGGCGACGAGACCGATCGGGACGCGCCGACCGACCTCGCGGACGCCACGGACGGTGAGCGAGCGTGAGCGCCGCCGACCGCGCGCGGGACGCTCTCTCTCGGCTGGTCGACGCGTCCGCGACCGAGCGGATCCTGATCAGCACGGCGGCGCTCGTCCTCTCCGTCCTCATCGGTGCGGTGCTGGTCCTCGTGGCCGGTCGGATGACGACGTGTACCGCGGGCGAGGCGGTGTACTACTTCGGGATGGGGTTCTGTTACGACCCCGTCGTCGTCTTCGATCGGCTCTTCCTCGGGGCGCTCGGCGACCCGTTCAGCGGGAGCTGGTCGCCGAACGGGCAGTTCTCGGTTACCCTCCGGGAGACGACGCTGCTGCTGTTCACCGGGCTCTCGGTTGCCTTGGCGTTCCGCGCCGGGATCTTCAACATCGGGACGCAGGGACAGATGGTCGTCGGCGCGCTGGCGACCGCGCTCGGCGTCCTCTGGGCGTCGTCGCTCGTGTCGGGCGTCGTCGGAACCGTCGTGCTGATCCCGTTCGGGCTCCTCGTCGGCGCGGTGTTCGGTGGTCTCTACGGAGCGGTTCCGGGTCTGCTGAAGGCGTACGCCGACGCCAACGAGGTGATCACGACGATCATGCTCAACTTCATCGCTACCGGCGTCGCGCTCTACCTCGTCAGCGGGGTGTTCAAGGACCCCGAGAGCGCCGCGAACCAGACCGTACCGCTCCCGGAGTTCGCGCAGTTCCCGGCTCTGCTGTTCGGCGCCCGGCAGGACTTCTCGATCGTCGCGCTCGCGTTCGGTCTCCTCGCCGTCGCCGCGCTGTACTACGTCCTCGAGCACACGGCCTTCGGCTACGACGTCCGAACGAGCGGCGTCCAGCCCGGGGCGGCCGAGTACGGCGGCGTCGACGCCAAGCGCACCGTCGTCGCGAGCCTGACGCTGTCGGGCGCGCTCGGCGGTATCGCCGGCGCGATGTACGTGATGATGATCCTCGGGACGTTCCAGACCGGCATTCCCTCGTACGGCTTCGACGGGATCACCGTCTCGATCCTCGCCGGCAACAACCCGCTCGGCGTCGGGATCGCCGCGCTGCTGTTCGGCGTGCTGAAGAGCGGGACGACGGTCGTGCAGTTTGCGACCGACGTGCCGCCGCAGCTCGTCGGCGTCCTCCGTGGGCTCATCATCCTGTTCGTGGCGATGCCGGAGTTCTTCCGGCTGATGGCCCGCGGACTGCCGGGCACGGGGTCGAGGCCGGAGGCGGTCGCGACCGACGGCGGCACCGCCGGCGACGGCGGAGGTGAGACCGATGAGTGACGCGCCCGCGGACCCCGAGGGCGCCGGCGTCTCGGCCGAGAGCGCCGAGGGTGAGGGCTTCTTCGAGCGGTACACGACCCGGGCGATCGCCGCCGGCGTGACGGTCGCCACGGTCGTCGCGCTGCTGCTCGCCGGGGCGCTGTTCCCGGACTCGCTCGCGGGGACGCTCTCGGACGCGCTCACGAGCCGGAACACGCTCGCGTCGGCGCTGCGGCTGTCCGTGCCGATCGCGTTCGCCGCCCTCGGGGGTATCTTCGCGGAGAAGTCGGGCGTGATCAACATCGGGCTGGAGGGGCTCCTGATCATCTCGGCGTTCAGCGCCATCTACGTCGCCGACCTCACCGGCGGTGTCTGGCTCGGCTTCGCCGGCGGAGTGGTCGCGAGCACGCTGCTCGCGGCGCTGTTCGCCGTCGTGACGATCGGGTTCCGCGCGGACCAGATCATCGCCGGGCTCGCGGTCTGGCTCATCGCGCTCGGGCTCGCGCCGTTCGCCTCGCAGGTGATCTACGGCAGTCCGAACACGCCGATCGTGGCGACGTCGCCGTCGATCACGGTGCCGGTGCTCGCCGACATCCCGTTCTTCGGCGCGCTCTTCTCGGCGTCGCCGTCGGTGTACATGCTGTTCGCCGCCGTCTTCGGCTCGTGGTACGTCTTCGAGCGGACGGCGTTCGGCCGGTGGATCCGCGCTAGCGGCGAGAACCCGAAGGCGCTCGATACCGCCGGTGTGAGCGTTACCCGCGTCCGGTACGCGGCGGTGCTGATCTCGGGCGTCCTCGCGGGAATGGGCGGCGCGGCGCTGTCGCTCGACCTCGGTCAGTTCACCGGCAACGGCCCGACGATGGTCAACGGGAAGGGGTTCATCGCCATCGTCGCGTACCTGTTCGGCAACTACAACCCGGTCGGGGCGTTCCTCTCGACGATGCTGTTCGCGGGGCTGGACGCGGTCCAGACCGTGCTCCAGCTCCAGGGGATCGGGATCCCCCGTCAGCTCATCCGGGTCACGCCGTTCGTGGTTGTCATCCTCGTCCTCGCCTTAGTCGGGCGGACGCGGCTCCCAGAGGCGGCCGGGGAGCACTACGAGACGGAGGAGTGAGGCCTCGTCCGGGACGAGAGGAGGGGTGAGGCCTCGTCCGAGGCCGACGCGGTCGGCGAAGGCCGGTCGCTCAGTCCGACGCCGATTCCGCGGACCCGTCGCCGTCAGCCAGCGAGGGGAGCCGCAGGTCGGCGAACTCGGATAAGTCGCCGACGCCGGTGACGACCCGGACCTCGTCGGTGACCGGGACGCCGACGCAGGAGAGCCGGGCGTTCGTCTCCCGGATCTGCGCGTCCGAGAGCACCGACTGCCCCGGCATCGCGACGTCGCCGTCGACCACGATGACGGCGCAGTTCGAGCACGCGCCGCCCCGACAGGCGTACGGCCACGACCGGCCGCCGCGCTCCGCGGCCTCGAGGATCGACTCGTCGGGTTCGACGAGGAAGCGGCCGTACTCGGGCAGCCCGAGGTCCGACTCCGCCGCTTTCTCGAAGAGGTCCGGGTCGTTGAGCGACCAGCCGCGCTCGGTCATCGCGTCGTGGTCGAGGTGGTACACCGTGGAGGGCTCGCCCGTGACGAGGGGCTCGACCCCGCCCTGCGCGTACCCGCGGATCACGCCGGCCGCCTCGGAGACGGGGCGGTCCGACAGCTCGGCGAACCACTCCTCGACCGAATCGACCGTCAGGTTCGACTCCTCGGCGACCGCCTCGATATCGGCCCCTTCGAGCCGGGCGATCTCCGCGACGTACCCCGGCGAGTCGAGCGCCGCGATCGTCTCCTCGACCGACTCGGTCGACCGACCGTACCACGACGCCAGTTCGCCCGTTCCGATCCCCTTGTCGTACGCCACGGCGAGCATCAGCGCCGCGGTCGTCTCCCCCTCGCGGACCTCGTCGAGCCACTCCCGGAGCCGCTCAGTGTCGACGTGTTTGAGTCCGGTCATATCCGACGCCACGGAGCCGTTCCCGATAAAAACGAGGCCAGAACAGTAAGGTACCGATCTGGTGTCGGAGCCGGCGCTTTCGGCGAGGTGAACGGCCTCGACCGACCCGCCGTCGACCGGCTATCCACGGGGCTCGTGTTGGTCGAGAGGGGACCGAATCGGGAACAAAGAGTTTTGCCACCGGGGGAACGACCCACGTGACATGACCATCGACGAGTACGACGTCGTCGTGGCCGGCGCCGGGACCGCCGGCTGTTACGCTGCCGCGACGATCGCGAACGAGGGGCTCGACGTCGTCATCGTCGAGCGGAAAGACGAGGAGGAAGCCGGACACATCGCCTGCGGCGACGCGCTGAAGGGCGCCGACGCCTTCCCGGAGGCCATCCCGAAGGAGCGCCTCGAACCGGCGTTCACGAACACCGGCGTCGACCACGGGCGGTTCGAGATCCCGCAGGAGGACACGGTCCTCGAGATCCCCGTCCCGGGCGAGCTCGCCGTCATCGACCGCTGGGAGTACGGGCGCCGGATCATCGCGGGCGCGGAGGACGCCGGGGTCGACTTCCACTACGACACGGTGATCAACGACGTGATCCAGACCGCCGACGGGCGGGTCACGGGGGTCCGCGCGAAGCGCAAGGGCGACCCGGTCACCTACGAGGGCGACATCGTCATCGACGGCGCCGGGTCGCTGTCGCTGCTGCAGGACAAGGCGGACTTCGAGGGGACGACGTTCGACACCAACGTGCGCTACTCGCAGTTCTGCTCGGCGTACCGCGAGATCGTCGAGGTCCCCGAGCCGGTCGAGTGGGACGACGCCCTGGTGTTCAAGGCGACCGACCGCGCCGCCGGCTACCTCTGGTACTTCCCGCGGACGAGCACCGAGATCAACGCCGGGCTCGGCTTCCAGATGAACGAGGAGCCGATGCAGCTCGTCGAGGCGCTGAAACGCGACCTCCGGAACCGCCCCGAGTTCGAGGGCGCGACGGTCACGGACAAGCTCGGCGCCGCGCTCCCCACCCGCCGCCCGTACGACTCGGCGGTCGCGCCGGGGTACATGGCGGTCGGCGACGCCGCGGGCCACGTCAACCCGACCACCGGCGGCGGCATCGCCGGCGCGGCGTACGCGGGCAAGTACGCGGGCGAACAGGCCGTGAAGGCGGTTTCCGACGGCGACGTGAGCGAGGAGAACCTCTGGCGGTACAACACCCGCGTGATGGATCATTTCGGCGGCCGCTACGCCGGGCTCGACGTGTACAACGTGCTCTCGACCGCCGTCGACGTGGACGACCTGATGGGACTGCTCGCCGCGCTCCCGGGCGAGAAGCTCGCGGAGGCGTTATACGAGGGCTCCACGTCGATGTCGTTCGGGCTGAAGCTGAAGGCGGCGGTCAAGAGCTTCGGCTACTGGGGGACGATCCGGAACTTCTACCAGACGAAGACGCTCGCGGACGAGCTGCTGGCGCACTACGAGTCGTACCCGACCAGCCCGGCCGCGATGGCCAACTGGACCGGCGAGCGCGACGCGATCATGGACCGGATCTACGAGACGACGGGCGCCGACGCGAAGTACTGAGCGGGGCGGTCGGTCCACGCCGGGTTCCGGTACCTCGGCCGCATTTATTTCGTTTTCCGGCCGGGTGATGTATCATAACGCGCGTTCGGGTTTGACCGTTCATAGATAACATGAGTCGCGCTACGCTCATGAGCGCCCGTCAAGTATTCATTCGCAATCATGGAATCGACAGACCGCCTCTCAATCCTCCATGTCGACGACGACCCCCAGTTAGGCGACCTCGTGAAGACGTATCTAGAGCGCGATGCCAGCGGTATCGACTGTTCGGTTACGGTCGAGGAGAACCCCGAGCGGGCGTTGGAGCTCATCGACTCCGCCGACCCCGCGTACGACTGCGTGATCAGCGACTACGACATGCCGCAGATGGACGGGATCACGTTTCTCAGAGCGGTTCGCGAGGCGTCTCCGGAACTTCCCGTGCTGCTCTTTTCGGGCGAGGAGACCTCGGACATCGCCGCCGAGATCATCCAGGCGGGCCTCACTGATTACCTGCGCAAGGGGTTCGGGACCGACCAGTACACGATGCTGATTCGGAGGGTCAGCCACGCCATCGACTCGGACGGCGAGTTCGATCCGGAGACGGACACCGAGCTTCACGGCGTCGGAATAATCGGACCGAACGAGCAGTTCGAAGCGGCGGACGAGACGTACGCGTCGCTCTACGGGTACACCACGGCCGAGCTCGAGGGGAAGTACTGGACCGAGCTACACCCCGATCACGAGGTCGAACACATCCGTACCCACGTGTTCCCGGTCGTTCGGGAGGGCGGCAAGTGGACGGGTCGCAGCGAGGGGCTCCGCGCGGACGACTCGACGTTCACCGAGTCGAAGATGGTCACGGCCACGGAAGACGGCCGGCTGCTGATCGCCGTCTCCGAACTCGACGACTCGACGCTGGACACTCGGGAGTAGACCCGCCGCGCGACCGGTCCGAGAGTCGGGGGCGGAGAGGGTCCTGCACTGACCGTGGCGCGAGGGCGTCGGGAGGCTGTCGCCCGCGACGGACCCGCCCGCTCAGTCCCAGGTTACCCACAGCAGGAACGCCAGCGCGACCGTCTGGAACACGTGGACGACGACGTTTGCCCGCCACGCCAGCGACGGCATGTCGGTCGCGAACCAGCCGGCGAGCACGGGATGGTATACGTAAAAATACAGCGAGAGCGCGTTCTGCGCTAAGAGTACGACGCCGAACGCCGCCAGCCCTATCGAGTGTTTCGACCGGAACGTCAGGTAGTTCCGCGCCCACACCCACGTGAGCGCGACCAGCATCGCGACGTTGACGGCGACGCTCACGCGCGCGATGTCTACCCACCGCATCGCTCACACCCCGCGAGCGCCGGCGCGGTCACACCGCGGGCCCGTGGCGGTCATAGCGCGAGCCCCTCGGCGATCTCCTCGACGAGGTCCCAGTGCCGACGGGTCCCCTCCGTCGGGTAGTACACCGTGCCGTAGCCGTCTCCGGTGCGCTCGACCACGTCGTGGTCGCGGAGCACATCCAGGTGGTGTCGCACCGTCGTGTAGTCGAGATTGAGGTGCTCGGCCAGCTGGTTCGCGTTCCGCGGGCGATCGTCGATCGCCCTGAGGATCCGGACTCTGTTCGGGCCGCCGCGGGTGCCGGTGAGCACGTACCAGAGGGCGGCCTCCATGTCCGAACTGAGGGGCTCGCGGCGCCTAAACCTACCGCCGGAGGAAGCGTTCACGCCCGGCTCGGCCGTCTCACGAGGGGGTTCGGAGCCGGCGGCGCTCCCGGTCGACGCGTCGCCTCACGGGCTCGTCTCGGCGACCCGTAGGATCGCCCCGCTCAGCACGTCGATGCCGACCGCGATGTCGTCCTCGACCACGTCGAAGGTGCTCGTGTGGTGGCCGCCCGGGTGATCGGTGCCGACGCCGACGTAGCAGGCGAGCCCGCCGTTCTCCTGGACCGCCTGCATCAGGTAGGTGGCGTCCTCGGAGCCGCCGAGGTCGTCGCTGTCGACGACGTTCGTGACGCCCGCGGTGTCGCCCGCGACGTCGCCGACGATCCCGGCGAGGGCGGCGTCGCTGGTCGCGCTCGGGGCCTCCCCCTTCGTCGCCACGTCGACCTCGCAGTCGTGCATGCCGGCGGCCGACTCGAGGATGCGGTCGGCGTGCTCGGACATGTACGCGGCCAGCTCCGTCGTCGCCCCCCGGAGCTCCCCCTCGATGTACGACTCCTCCGGGATGATGTTCGTCGCGGTGCCGCCGCCGACGAGCCCGGCGTTCACTCGGGTCGGTCCGTCGGCGTGGCGGGGGATCGCGTAGAGGTTCTGGACCGCCGCCGCCATCGCCTGCACGGCGTTGCGCCCCTGCTCGGGCCGCGCGCCGGCGTGGGACGGCTCACCGGTGAACTCAGCGAGGAAGTGCCGCACCGCGAGGAACCCCTCGACGCCGCAGACGACCTCGCCGGAGGGGTGATCGAGGCCGACGTGGACGGCGTAGAGGTAGTCGACGTCGTCGAGGTGTCCGGACTCGGCCATCGGCTTCCCGCCGGCGACCTGCTCCTCGCCGGGCTGGAAGAACACCTTCAGCGTGCCGGAAAAGTCGGAGTCGAGCACCGCGTCGAGCGTCCCGAGCCCCATCGTCGCGTGGGCGTCGTGACCGCACGCGTGCATGAACCCCTCGTGCTCGGAGCGGAACCCCTCGGCGACCGGCGCGTGGCCGGCGTCCTCGGACTCGCGGATCGGCAGCGCGTCGATGTCGACGCGGAGCCCGATCACGGGGCCGTCGCCGCGCTCGACGACGGCGACGCAGCCGGTGTAGCCGCCCGAGAGCTCGTCGACGACGTCCGGGTCCGCGCCCGCGTCGCGGGCCCGTCGCTCCCACTCGGCGAGCTCGTCGTCGTCGGGGACGTTCATCCGGTCGTCGGTCGCGAGGGCGTCGCGCCCGACGTACAGCTCGGTCAGGTCGCGCTCCCGGAGCTCCCCGACGATCCGGGCGGTGGTGTAGAACTCGCGCCACGCCGGCTCGGGGTGGCGGTGGAGATCGCGGCGGAACTCGCGGTACGCGTCGGATTCGAGCGCGCTCATAGCCGAAGGTGGCCGCGAGCGTGCTTAAAAGGTCGCGTGGCGGAATCGGGCGGTCGCGGTCGCCGAGCGCCCCCGCTCGGCGGTCGAACCGATCAGTCCCGGCGGTGACCGAGCGGCTTCTTCTGATCGACCTCGACCTCAACGTGGATCGAGTCGGGGAAGTCGCGGCCGACGACCTCGCGGGCGATGTCGTCGGCGCCGTGGATCTCCATCGAGCGCTTGTAGACGGAGTAGCTCCACGGGGAGAACTCGTCGCCTGCGCGGAGTTGTTTATAAAGGGGTACGCGGACGGTCTCGGCGGGCGCGGCGTGCGGGCCCTTACACTCCGCGCCCTTCCGTTCGAGGGTCGACTTGAGCTCCTGGACCGTCTCGGCGAGCACGTCGCGGTCGCCGGAGGCGAAGGAGAGTTTCGTGACGAAGGTCATGGCTGGGGGGTCGTCCGCCCATGGTTGCCGGAGGAGTAAAAACGCATCTACCCGCGAGTCCGCGGGATCGGCGGCGACCCAGCTCGATCGGGGATCCGTCGCCGGCCCCTGCGTTCGGAACTCCGACACGCTCTTTAAGGGTGCTCGCTTACCTGACGGTAATGACGGTCGAAGCGACCAGCGCTGGAGCCATCCTCTTCCGCGACACCCGCGGCGAACGGGAGTACTTGCTCCTGAAGAGCCGACCGGGGGACTGGGAGTTCCCCAAAGGCGGGGTCGAGGGGGACGAGGAGCTCCAGCAGACGGCGATCAGGGAGGTGTCGGAGGAGGCCGGGATCGAGGATTTCCGGCTCATCGACGGCTTCCGCAGGGAGTACGACTACGTGTTCGAGGCGAACGGCAAGACCATCCACAAGACGGTTCACCTGTTCATCGCGCGCTCGTTCGAGGCGAGCGCCGAGATCTCGAACGAGCACCGCGACCTGCAGTGGCGCGACTACGACCAGGCGCTCAACACGATCACCCAGAACGGGCCCCGCGAGATCCTCGATGACGCCCACGACTACCTCGACGAGCGGAAAGACGAGGAGACCGGCGACTACGTTTGAGCGGCCGCTCCGCTCCGAAACGGGCGAGCGCCGAGCCGGCGACGGCGCCCGGCTGGCCGCGGGGGCGACTCGCGTTCCGGCGGTTCGTTTTTAAACGGTCCCGCACTACTGCAGCCGTGACTCCGGACGCCGAGTTCGGCTACGAGCTCCTCGTCTGCCGGTACGCCGAACTGGCGTGGCACCCGAGCGACGGCGCGCGCCCCGCGCTCGTCGCCCGCCAGCTCGGCACCGCGGAGCGCCGCTGGGACACGGTCGTGATCGAGGTCGACCCCGCGGCGTTCGCGGCGCGGCGCGCCTTCGGCGACCGGACCATCGACTCCGACCTCCTCCACGTCGTCCGCCACGCGCCCGCGGAGTGGGCGTGGTACCGCGACGCGCTCCCGCACCCCGGCTACCCCTGGCGGTACGTCCGGCAGGCGGTCCACCGCGCCGCGGGGCGGGACCTGATCGAGAAGCGCCGCCGGAACAACCGCATCCAGCTCCGCCGGAAGCGACCGTACCCCGACTGGGTCGAGCGGATCGTCGCGATCGAGAACAAGCCCGACCTGGACCGCTCCGCGGCCGACCGGCTCGCCGACCAGCTGGAACACGACGTCGAGGCCGCCCTCGCCGACGAGGCGTGGCTCGCGACCGAGACGACGGGCGAGCGCGTCGAGCCCGCCCTCCTGCGCGAGATGCCGGTCGAGGCAGGGATCCTCGCGACTGACTTCTCCGACGGCGTCCGCGCCGAGGCGGGCGACGTGGCGTGGCACCCGAGCGACCTCTCTCCCGGCGGGGCCGGTGCGACGGACGGACCCGGAGGCAGCGGTGAGTCCTCCGATCGCGCCGGCTCTCGCACCCCCGAGACCGAGACCCTGCGGCTGGAGATCGCGGAGCGCGCCTACGGGAAGGGGTGGCGCTCGTATCACGAGACGATGCGCCCGGACTGCCGCCACTTCGAACTCCGCCGTGAGGGGCGGTCGCTCGTCCCGCACTGCGCGACGAAGGAGAAGGTCCCGACCGCGCGCGAGTGTTCCGGCTCCTGTCCGTCGTTCTCGCCCGAGCCGCCCCAGTGGCGGACGAAGGGATGGCCCATCGAGGGCGGTCCCGGGAAAGGGGTCACGCGGCTGTTGGCTCGGCGGCGAGAGCGAGAGCGCGAGGCGGTCGACGCATTCGAGTGACTGCGCCTCGCAGGCAACCGCGTGAAGTTCCCGACCCCCTCCCCGTTCGAGTACGCGGCGCGGACGGCGCTCGTGGTTCTCACCGTCGCCGTCGTGCGGTACACCGGCTTCCTCCTCGACGAACCCGGCGGGCTCGATCCGGTGTTTCTCGCCCTGGTCGCCGTGACGTATCCGGCCTTCTCGTACCTCCTCGCGCTCATCGCCGCGAACGTGAAACGCGTTCCGGAGTGAGGAGCGCGCCGGGCTCCGCGGGCCGGGGCGCTCGCCGTCGGGCCCTGATAGCGTCGCCGCTTACGCCAACGCCGCCGCGAGCTTCTCCACCGGGTGCGGCGGCTCGGGGGCGTCGCCGTCGCGCTCCTTCAGCTGGGTCCGGCAGGAGGCGCCGGGCGCGACGACCTCGTCGCCGTCGCTCTCGTCGACCTGGTCGAAGAGGATCCGACCGATGGCCTTGCTCATCGAGTAGTGCTCGGCCTCGTAGCCGAACGAGCCGGCCATCCCGCAACAGGAGGAGTCGAGCGGGTCGACGCCGTAGCCGGCGCGGCGGAGCACGCCGACGGCGTGGTGGTCCTTCTTCGTCGCCTTCTGGTGGCAGTGCCCGTGGTAGGTGAGCGACTCGGTGGGCGCGTCGAGGGCGAGCGCCTCGTCGAGCCGATGGGCGTCGACGTACTCCATAATCCCGTACGTGTTCTCGGAGACGGCCGCCACGTCGGCGTCGGGCACGTCGCTGGCGTCGCCGTCGAGCAGGTCGTGGTAGTCCGACTGGAGCATCACGGCGTCGGTCGGCTCCACGACGACTACGTCCCAGTCGTCGCGGACGTCGGGCGCGAGCGTCTCCACGGCGTCCCTCGCCGCCGCGCGCGACTCGTCGAGCATCCCCTTCGAGTGCGGCGGGCGCCCGCTCCCGTCGACGTCCGGGATCCGGACGTGGCAGTTCGCGGCCTCCAACACCCGGACCGCGGCCTTCCCCGCGCCGGGGTTCGTGTAGGTGGTGTACACGTCGGGGAAGAGGAGGACGTCGCGGTCGGCCTCGGCGCGGGGGACGCCGGCGCCGCCGCGGGCCTCGAACCAGTCGGTCAGGCTCTCCGAGCGGAACGTCGGGAGGTCGCGCTCCTTCGCGATCCCGAGCGCCTTCTCCATGACGAGGCCGGCGCCGGGGAGCTTCCCGGGGAGGTTCGAGAGCGGCGCGAGCTTCGAGCCGAGCGGCGCGAGCGACTCGAAGTTCCCGAGCAGCCGGGTCCTGAGGTCGATCCCGTGCTCCTCGTGGTGGGCGTGCTCGACCTCGGCCTTCAGCTTCGCCATGTCGACGCCGCTCGGGCAGTCCTTCTTACACCCCTTACAGCCGACGCACAGATCCATCACCTCCGTGACGAACTCGTCGTCGGTGGGGTCGTCCGGCAGCTCGCCGCTGATGGCGCCGCGGAGCATGTTCGCCCGGCCGCGGGTCGCCTGGATCTCCTCCTCGGAGGCGCGGTACGTCGGGCACATCACGCCGCCGGTCGTCTCCTGGGGCCCGCGACAGCCGCCGCAGCCGTGGCAGAGCTCGACCATCCCGCGCATCCCGTTGTCGACGGCCCACTCCATCGCGGGGTCGAAGGCGGCGTCGTACTGGTACTCCGAGTCGAACCGGAGGTTCGAGCTCATGTCGAAGTCGCCGCAGACGTTCCCGGGGTTGAGCAGCCAGTCGGGGTCGAACGCGGTCTTGAGGTCGCGGAACGACTCCCAGAGCTCGTCGCCGTACAGCTTCCGGTTCCACTGGGTCCGGGCGTGGCCGTCGCCGTGTTCGCCGGAGACCGACCCGCCGAGCCGGACGACGGCGTCGGTGACGCGGTCGGCGATGTCGACCATCGCCTCGACGTCCTCGACCTCCTTCGTGTTGATCAGCGGGCGGATGTGGAGCACGCCGGGACCGGCGTGCGCGTAGAACGTCGCGAACGTGTCGTTGTCCTCGAGGATCTGCTGGAACTCGCGGGTGTACTCGGGGAGGTGCTCCGGGGGGATCGCGCAGTCCTCGATGAAGGAGATGTGCTTCTCGTCCGTGGTTCGCGACAGGAGGATCGGGAGGCCGGCCTTCCGCATCTTCCAGAAGCGGTCGCGCTGCTCGGGGTCGTGCGCCTCCATGGCGTCGACCGCGCGGCGCGGCTGGCTCGTCACGTCGGCGGCGCCCTCGGTCGGGTCCGCCTCCGTCTCGGGGCGCGACCGGTCGTCGGTCGCGCCCACCCGGTCGGCGACGAGGTCGGCGACCTTCTGTTTCCCGTTCGCGTCGCTATCGGCGTAGAACTCGACGAGGAGGACGGAGTTCGTCCCCTCGGGTAACATGCCGACCACGTCCTCGAACTCCGGGGTGTCGGCGGCGAGCCCGAGGAGGACGTCGTCCATCACCTCGACCGCGGCGGGGTCGTGCTCGAGGATGGGCGACACGTCCTCCATCGCGTCGAGGAGGTCGTCGTACGTCAGGAGCGCGACCGCCTTCGTGTGGGGGATCTCGACGAGCGAGACCGTCGCCTCGGTGACCGTCGCGAGCGTCCCCTCGCTGCCGGCCATGAGCCGGGCGAGGTTGACCACCCCTTCCTCGCCGTACTCGCCGCGGTACTCGTCGAGCAGCCGGTCGAGGTTGTAGCCGGAGACGTTCCGCTTCATCTCCGGGAACCGCTCGTCGATCTCGCCGGCCTCCTCGTCGAGGATCCGGACGACCTCGGCGTGGATCCGCGGGAGCAGTTCGTCGGCGTCGGGGTCGGCCGACTCGCGGAGGTCGTCGACGGCGACCTCGCCGAACGCCGTCACCGTCCCGTCCGCGAGCACGACCTCCGCCTCCTCCACGTAGTGGTCCGTCTTCCCGTACTTCAGCGAGTGCGCGCCGGTCGAGTTGTTGCCGATGGCGCCGCCGACCGCCGACTTGTCTCGCCACGCCGGGTCGGGGGCGAACTTCAGCCCGTGGGGCTCGACCGCCGCGTTGAGGTCGCCCACGTACGCGCCCGCCTGGACCCGGGCCTCCTCCGCGTCCGGGTCGGTCGAGAGCACCGCGTCCATCGAGTCGGTGAGGTCGAGGACGACCGCCTCGTTGACCGTCTGCCCCGCGAGCGACGTGCCCCCGCCCCGCGGCAGCACGGGGACCCCCTCGGCGAAGCAGTACTCCTGGACCGCCGCCACGTCCGCGGTCGACTCCGGCATCACGACGCCGATGGGCGTGACCTCGTACGCCGAGGCGTCGGTCGCGTAGAGCCGCTTCGAGTAGTCGTCGAACCGCACGTCGCCGTCCACCCGGCGCTCGAGCGCGTCCACGAGCTCCGGCCGATCGGTCTCTCCCCCGGTGTAGTCGAAGTCCCCCCCGTCTCTGGGGTCCGGATCCGGCGTGTTGGTTGCCATGGGAGACCATCACGGTCGAACTATGAAAAATCCCCTGACCCCGACGGGAGCGCGGGAATCCGGCGACGGCCGCCGGAATCGTCGGCGCGCGGGAGCCGGCGCAACACCCATATATATCCCCTTGAATGATGACGTATGTCAGCCGCCGACCGCTCGACGTTCAAGCGTCGACTCGACTCCCTCGGCGTCACCGTCACCGAGGGGCCTGCGAGCGAGTGTGAAGACCTGGTCGACGAGGCCGCCGGCGACCCGGCTGTCGGGGTCGCGCTCGCCGAGGAGGGCGACGACGCGGACGAAGGGTCGATCGCGCTCCCGGACCGAGTCGCGACCGACCCGACCACGGCCGAGCTCCGCGCGGCCCACACCGGGGTCACGGACGCGTCGCTGGGCGTCGCCGAGTACGGGAGCGTCGCGATCGAGGCAGACACCGCCGGCACGGAGCCGGTGAGCCTCTTCGTCGACCGCCACGTGGTCGTCCTCCGCGAAGGCGACCTCGTTCCGGACATGCCCGACGCGTTCGACTGGCTCGGCCCGAAGGCGCGCGACGAGTCGGTCGACGTGGTGTTCGCGACCGGCCCGAGCGCGACCGCCGACATGGGCGGGCTCGTCCACGGCGCGCACGGGCCGAAAGAGGTGCACGTGGTGCTGTTGCGGGGGGACGACGCGGGTGCGGACGAAAACGCCGATACCACGTCCGACTCGGAGGTGACCGCCGATGAGTAGCGACGCGTCGAAGGGCGAGCGCATCCGCGAGCTGATGGCCACCGAGGGCGACGCGGTCGCCGAGAACACCCGCGGCTTCAATCAGGGGCGGATCGAGTCGACCGGGCGGCTCGACGACTACGAAGAGCTGAAGGCCGACGCCCGCGAGATCAAGGAGGACGCGATCGCTCGGCTCCCGGAGCTCATCGACGAGGTGCGAGAGACCGTCGAGGCCAACGGCGGGACCGTGTACGTCGCCGACGACGCCGCGGACGCGAACCGGTACATCACCGAGCTGACCGCGGAGCAGCGCGACGCCGACCGCCTCGTGAAGTCGAAGTCGATGACCAGCGAGGAGATCGAAGTGAACGAGGCGCTGGAGGCCGCGGGCGTGGAGGTGGTCGAGACGGACCTCGGCGAGTGGGTGCTCCAAGTCGCCGACGAGGCGCCCTCCCACATCGTCGCGCCGGCGATCCACAAGTCCCGCGAGGGGATCGCGGAGCTGTTCGCGGAGCGGTTCGACCCGGAGGACCCGCCGGAGACCGCCGAGGAGCTCACCATGTTCGCCCGCGAGCGGCTCGGGGAGCTGATCGAGGACGCCGACGTGGGGATGACCGGCGCGAACTTCATCGCGGCTGACTCCGGTACCATGCTGTTAGTCACCAGCGAGGGCAACGCCCGGAAGACGGTGACCGCGACGGACACCCATATCGCGGTCGCGGGCGTCGAGAAGATCGTCCCGACCGTCGAGGAGTTCGCCCCCTTCGTCGAGCTGATCGGGCGCTCGGGGACGGGACAGGACGTGACCTCCTACATCTCCACGCTGACCCCACCGGTCGACTCGCCGGTTCCGGACTTCCGGAACGACGCGGACCCGCTCGCCGACGGCTCGGGCGACGACCGCGATTTCCACCTCGTCCTCATCGACAACGGCCGAATGGCGATGCGCGACGACGAGCAGCTGAAGGAGACGCTGTACTGCATCCGGTGTTCCGCCTGCTCGAACGCCTGCGGGAACTTCCAGAGCGTCGGGGGCCACGCGTTCGGCGGCGAGACGTACTCCGGCGGGATCGCGACCGGCTGGGAGGCGGGCATCGAGGGGCTCGACACCGCCGCCGAGTTCAACGACCTCTGTACCGGCTGTTCTCGCTGCGTCCCCGCCTGTCCGGTCGAGATCGATATCCCGTGGATCAACACGGTCGTCCGCGACCGGATCAACCGCGGCGAGGCCGACCCCGGACAGACGGACTGGATGTTCGAGGAGTTGGTCCCGGACGAAGAACCCGGCGGGCTCGACCTGCGAACGCGCCTCGTCGGCAACTACGAGACGCTGGCGAAGTGGGGGAGCCGGACCGCGCCGGTCGCGAACCGGCTCGCCGACGCGGGGCCGGTGCGCGCGATCGCGGAGCGCGTCGCCGGGATCGACCGGCGGCGCGACCTGCCCGAGTTCGCGAGCGAGTCGCTCGTCGACTGGTTCGATGCCCGCGGTGGCCCCCGGGTTCCGGTCGACTCGGCCGAGCGCGAGGCCGTGCTCTACCCCGACACGGCGACGAACTACGTCGACGTCGACCGCGGGAAGGCCGCCGTGCGCGCGCTGGAGGCGCTCGACGTCCACGTGCGGATCCCGGACCTCCCGGGGAGCGGCCGCCCGCCGCTCTCGCAGGGGATGATCGCGACCGCCGAGTCGGCCGCCGAGGACGTGTACGCCGGGCTCGCGACCCACGTCGACGCCGGCCGCGACGTGGTCGTGATAGAGCCGAGCGACCTCGCGATGTTCCGGAGCGAGTACAAGAAGTTCCTCCCCGAGGCCTCCCACGAGCGACTCGCCGAGGCCAGCTACGACGTGATGGAGTACTGCTTCGGCCTGCTGGAGAACGGCGGGGACCCGGCCGCGCTGCGCGCGCCGGCCGAGGGGACCGGCCCGGTGGCGTCCGGGACGCGCGTCGCCTATCACCCGCACTGTCAGGCGCGGACGATCGGCGTCGGCGAGCACGCCACCGCCGTCATGGAGGCGCTCGGCTATGACGTGCGCGTCTCCGACACCGAGTGCTGCGGGATGGCGGGCTCGTTCGGGTACAAAAGCGACTACTACGAGCTGAGCATGGACGTCGGCGAGCCGATTCGGGAGCAGTTCGGCGACACCGACCGCACCGTCGTCGCCGCCGGGACCTCCTGCACCGAGCAGATCGACGCGCTCCTCGGGGACGCGCCGATGCACCCGGTCGAGCTGGTCGCGCCGCGGGAGTGAGGCCTGCCGGGGGCTGATCCCGCTAACGCCCGCTCCCCGCGTCTGACGGACGTCGTTCGACAACGAACGCTTAATAGGCGCGCTCGTGACCGTATGGCATATGAACGCGGCTCCACAGGAGATCACGTCGCTCGTCGGTCGTGAGGTGTACTCGAACAACGGTGTCTTCGTCGGGGAGATCGAGGACGTGCGCCTCGATCTGGACGCGCGGTCGGTGACCGGACTCGCGCTTGCGGAGCTCAACCGCGAGCTGTTCGCCGGGCGCGTCGACGGGAACAGCGGCGTCATCGTCCCGTACCGCTGGGTCCGGGCCGTCGGCGACGTCGTGCTCATCAACGACGTCATCGAGCGGCTGGACACGGGCGGCGACGAGAACGAGGCCGAGGTCGGCCAGTCCGCGGGATCTAGTTAAAAGGGGAGCGCGTCGCGCAGGCTGGCTAAGACGCCGCCGCCTTCGCGCCGCTCGCGGTCGAACACGGGGTACAGCGCGTCGAGGAACTCGGTCTCGTTCTCGAACTCGGTCTGTGGCACCTGTTCCAGCGCCTCCGAGAGGCGGATCGTCCGGCCCTTGGCGTCGTAGGGGATCTCGCTGTCGTCGAGCGCGTCGACGATCTCGTCGCCGGTCGCGGGGAACGAGACGCCGGCCTCCTCGACCCGCTCGTCCAGCACGGCGATGCCGAACTCGATCGCGTCGGGCTCCGAGGAACCGCCGCCGCCGGGTGGGCGTGCTGCCATCGCACCGACGTACTCGCTCGCTCCTTTTTAAACCCATGCTCGCGCGACGGCTCGCTCGCGGGGGCCTCGCGCGCGTACCGCGACCGCGCCGGGGTCGAGTTCCCCGGGCGGCTCACTCCGGGAGCGACTCTTCGGGCGGGACCGCGTCGAGCACGGCGAGCTCCATCCCGTCGCCGGAGCGGTCGAACGCGGCGACCGTCTCGTCGTCGTACGGCGGGACCGCGACGAGCACGACCGCGGCGAGATCGTCGGTCTTCGACACGCCGAGGAACCCGTCGGGGTGCGAGAGGAACCGCGCGCCGCCGTGGCCCGCCGGGGTGCCGAGGTCGACGCCGAACACCGCGTTCACCGACCCGCCGACATCCGGGGTGAAATGCGTCAGCACCGGCGTCTCCGGGTCGAGTTCGGTGTCGACCTCGAAGTCGCCGGCGCGCGTCGCCGACAGCCGGAGGTTCGTCTCGCCCGGATCGCGCTCCGCGGCGCGTTCGAGCAGCACCGTCAGCAGGTCGCGGGTGACGTGGATCACGCTCAGATCCCGATCGCGGACCGGAGCGTCTTCACGTAGAGCCCCGGCGCCTTCCCCCGCGAGTTCGAGAGCGCGTCCTCCACCGCGATCGCCGCGCCGTCGAGCACGCCGACGCCGTGACCCACCAGCACGCGGTCCGGGTCGTGGCCCGAGAGCGCCTCCGTCGGCGGCGTCAGCCTGAGCATCGGATGGACGCCGATCCGCTCGCGGTCCCCGCGGAAGTACGACGAGGAGCCGAGCGACTCGGGGACGATCAGGGTCTCCCCGTCGAAGAAGCCGGCCTCCTGCCACGGCGGCAGCGAGGAGTCGCGGATCCGGAACGCCTCGAAGCCGGTGTCGGCGAGCCGGTCCCCGAACCGCTCGACGGGGGCGTTGAGCTCCCTCGCGACGCCCGTCATCCACTCGGGGACCCACACCGAGACGTCGTGACGGGTCGCGATCGCGGCGCTGTCCCGCTTGTGTCGGTCGAGGCCGACGACGACGCCGGCGACCGTCCCGAGCTCTCCCAGCAGGTCGTCGAGCCCGGGGGCGTCAACAGGATCGAACACCCAGACGTCGTCGGTCTCGCTCTCGTCGTTCGGGACCGCGATCGCGTGGCTCGCGCGCTCCATCGTCTCGTCGGGGTACGCGATCCAGCCGACGCCGCCGTCGAACCGATCGATCTCGTGGAGGTCACCGTCGCCGTCGCCTTTCATTCCCATACCGACGCTTCGGCCCGGATCCCTTTCAACCCGTCTCCGGCGGTGAGGGAACCGGTCTCGCTCGCGCCGGGACGCCGCGGGCGCCGCCGACGCCTACGCCTCGGGCCACTTGATCGAACAGCCGCGGGAGGGGCGGTCCGGGATATCGACGCTTTCGCCCGCGAGCACCGACTCCACGGCTGCTCTGACGTAGAACTCGGTCGGCTCGTCGTCCGGGTCGAGCGCGTCGTCGAGCCGGCCGTGATACCGGAGCCGCCACGCGTCGCCCTCGCGGCCGAACAGGAACGGGTCGGGCGTACAGACCGCGCCGTACGCCTCGGCGACCGCGCCCGTCTCGTCGCGGAGGTACGCGTCGTAGGCGATCGCCCCGTCGGCGACCCGTTCGCGCATCGCCGCAAACGAGTCCTCGGCGTACTCGTCGGCGTCGTTGGGGTTGATCCCGACGACCGCGAGGTCGTCGTGCTCGGCCGCGAGCTCGTTGAGCAGATCGAACTTCGCCTGCGCGTACGGGCAGTGGTTACAGGTGAAAACGACGAGCAGCGCGTCCGCGTCGAACGAGTCGAGCGCGTGCGTCTCACCGTCGACGCCCGGCAGTTCGAAGTCGGGGGCCGCGTCGCCGCGGTCGAGCGCCGAGTCGGACTCTTTCATCACCATGCGAGACGCTACCGGCGGCGGAAGGAAAACGGTTCCGCGGTCACCGCCGCCCGAACACCCGCGCGAGGGCGCGGGCCGTCCCGAGCGCGGCCAGCCAGCACGCCGCGAACGCGAGCGACGCGGCGAGCGAGGCCGCGAGGGCCGGGAGCCCGGCGACCGCAGCGACCAGTCCGGCAGCCGTGGCGAGGATCGCCGCGACGGCGGCGAGTAGGCCGCGAGCGGCTCGGACCGGCCGGACGTCCCGCGCCGTGTTCGGTCCTCGCGTTTGCCCCGGTCGTCGTGCTCGCCCCTCGCTCGGTCGCACGGGGACGCTGGCCTCGCCATCCCTCCTAAACCCTCGGACCGTCCGCGGACTGCCGCCGACTCAGGGCTTTTGAGCGCGGCCCGCGTAGCGGACGCATGTCAACCCATGAGCCGAACTACCGAACGCTCCGGCTGCTGTGCGCGAACGCCGCCGGCATGGCCGGCTTCCTGCTGGCGTTCGCGGTGGGTCGGGAGTTCGCGCTCGCGCTCGTCGCGGGACTCGTCGTCGCCGCCATCGGGTACGTCGCGTCGAGCGCGGTCGTCGAGTACGCGGGAGGGTGACGGACCGAAGCGGAACGATTAACATGTCGGAAAATGCGTACAAACACGAATGACAGGAGGGGACGGAGACGGTTCGACGGCGATCGCGGCCGGAGAGAGCTCGCCGCCCTCGATCCGAGTCCTCCTCGTCGACGACGAGCCGGGGTTCGCGGACACCGCGGCGTCGCTCGTCGAGTCACGCGACGACCGCTTCGAGGTGACGCCGGAGACCGACCCGAGCGAGGCGCTGGCGGCGACCGAGTCGGGCGCGTTCGACTGCGTCGTCAGCGACTACGAGATGCCCGGGACCAACGGTATCGAGCTCCTAAAATCCGTCCGGGAGCGACGCGGCGACCTCCCGTTCGTGCTGTTCACCGGGAAGGGGTCCGAGCGGATAGCCGGCGAGGCGGTCGCCGCCGGCGCCGACGGGTACCTCCCGAAGGACGCCGCCGAGGACCCGTACGACGCGCTCGTGTCGCGGGTCGCGGGCGTCGTGTCTGAGGCGCGGCCCGACCGCCGGTTTACGGAGCACCTCGACCGCATGACGGACGCGTTCTGCGAGATCGACGCGGAGTGGCGGCTCACGTACCTCAACGAGCGGGCCGCCGAGATGCTCGAACGCGACGCCGGCGACTTGCTCGGCGACCAGATCTGGGAACGGTTCCCCGCGATCCGCGGGACCCTTCTCGAGGAGGAGTTCAGAGCGGCGATGGCGGACGGCGAACAGCGGGCCTTCGAACGCCGCTTCGAGGCGATCGACGCCGACCTCGCCGTCGACGTCTACCCCTCGGAGACCGGCCTCTCCGTCTACTTCCGCGACGTGACCGAACGCAAGGAGCGCGAGCGGGAGCTCCGCGAGCTCTCGGAGCGGCTTCGGCTCGCGGTCGAGGGCGCCGACGTCGGCGTCTGGGACTGGGACCTCCGCACCGACGAGGTCCGGTTCGACGAGCGGTGGGCCGAGATGCTGGGCTACGACCGCTCCGAGATCGCCTTCGAGCTCTCGGAGTGGGAAGACCGGGTGCATCCGGACGACATCGACGAGGCGTGGGCGGCGCTCGAGGCCCACTTCGCCGGCGAGACGGAGTACTACCGGTGCGACCACCGGATGCGGTCGAAGTCGGGCGAGTGGGTGTGGATCCGAGACCGCGGCCGCGTCGTCGAGCGCGACGCGGACGGCGATCCGGTCCGCGCGGTGGGGATCCACATCGACGTGACCGAGGAGAAGGAGCGCGAGCGCGACCTCGAACGCTACCGGCGACTCGTCGACGAGCTTCCCGACTGCGTGGCCGTCTACGACGCCGACGCCCGATTCGAGCTCGCCAACGACCGCATCACAGCGGTGTACGATACGCCCCGCGAGGAGCTCATCGGCCGACGGAGCCGGCTGATCCGGCGGATCCGCGAGACCCGAGACGGCGACCCGTTCGCGGCGCTCATCGAGGGGGACCGCGAGACGCTGTCGGGGACGGTCGAGATCGAGTTCCCCGGGCGGCCGGAGACGATCGTCGACTACGGGCTGCGCCGCCTCGTCATCGACGGGGAGTTCGACGGCGTCCTGGGGATCTCCCGCGACGTGACGGACGACCGCCGCCGCCAGCGCCGGCTCGAACGCACCTCCGCTCGGCTCGAGGCCCTCTACGACGGCTCGCCGGACATGATCGACATCCACGACGAGACGGGCGAGATCGTCGACGTGAACCGGGTGATGGCGGCGGAGTTGGGTTACGATCCCGAGGAGCTCGCCGGGATGAAGGTGTGGGACGTCGACCGGGAGATGGACCCGGAGGCGGCGATCGAGATGTGGGACGAAATCGAGATGGACGAGACGATCCGGCTGGAGACGACGTTTGCGCGGGCCGACGGCACGGCGTTCCCCGTCGAGGTCCACGTGCGCCGGATCGACGTCCACGGCGAGGACCGGTTCCTCGCCAGCAGCCGCGACATCTCGGAGCGGAGGGCGTACGAGGAGCGGATCGAACGCGAGAACGAGCGGCTCGACGAGTTCGCCTCGATCGTCTCGCACGACCTCCGGAACCCCCTCAACGTGCTCTCCGGCTACCTCCGGCTCGCGAGGGAGACGGGGAGCGGCGACTACTTCGACCGCTGCGAGCACGCCCTCGACGAGATGGAGCGGCTGATCGAGGACGTGCTCACGCTCGCCAGACAGGGCGACGCCGTCGGACCGGTCGAGCCGGTCGCCATCGGGGAGCTGGCCGACCGGTACGACGCGGACGAGTTCGGGTCGGTCGAGGGCGTCGGAGCCGGGAGCGACGGCGAGGCCGACGCGGGCGACGTCGACGTCATCTTCGAGGCCGACGGCGAGGTGCTCGCGGACCGCGACCGCCTGAAGCGACTGCTGGAGAACCTCTTCCGAAACAGCGTCGAGCACGGCGGGGTCCGGGTCGTCGTCGGCGACCTCGAGGACGGCTTCTACGTCGCCGACGACGGGCCGGGGATCCCCGAGGAGCAACGCGACGAGGTGTTCGAGAGCGGCTACACCACCTCCGAGACGGGCACCGGGTTCGGGCTCGCGATCGTCGAGCGCATCGCCGAGGCCCACGGCTGGGAGGTGACGCTGACCGAGAGCGAGTCGGGCGGCGCGCGCTTCGAGTTCCGCGGGGTCGAGCGGCCGTGAGCGACCGAGCGACGACCGTAGACGGAACTCGGGAGCGACGACCACAGGCGTCGCTCGTGCGTGCGGCGGTGGCGGCTACGAAAAGCGGTCGGCGTCTCGGACGCCCTCAGAACGCGCCCGGATAGACGCTCACGTCGGCGCGGAGCTCGTCGCGGAGCGCGCTGTGGACGTGACAGATGCCCTCTGCCCGCTCGGCGATGTCGGAGGCGGTCTCGTCGTCGAGGTCGGCCTCCACGTGGACGTCGAAGGCGATGGCCGACAGGTCATCGTCCTCGTCGAGGTCGGCGCTGGCGTCGATCTGGATCTTGCCGAGGTCCTCCTCGCCGCGCTGGCTCCCGCCCACGCGGAAGGCGGGGAGGTAACAGGAGGCGTACGTCGCGACGAGCGCGGCGTTCGGGTTCGGTCCGGTCTCGTCGGTCGCGTCGATCTGCAGGTCGAAGTCGCCGACCTGGCTCGTGCAGGCGTACCCCTCCTCGGAAACGGTGGATGTCTCGATGTCTACCATAGTCGTTCTCTGGTTCGGTCTGACGGGGATAAAGGTTATCGGCATCGGAACGTCGTGGGGGCGTCGAACGGCGGCGCGCGTTCGCCGCCGGCGCCCCGGGCCGTCGTCTCCGTCAGTCGTCCGCGCGAACGTCCGCCGCCGACCCGGTCGCGCTGCGGAGGTCCGCCTCGATGGCCTCCAGCGTCCGCCCCTTCGTCTCGGGGACGGTGCGGTAGGTGAAAAGCAGGGCGACGACGCTGCACGCGCCGAACAGCCAGAACGTCCCCGGCGTGCCGATCCCGTCGAGCAACACGGGGAACGACAGCGCCACGGCGAGGTTCGCGAGCCAGTTGGCGACGGTCACGAGCCCCATCGCGCTCCCGCGGACCGCGAGCGGGTAGATCTCGGAGATGAGCAGCCAGAACACCGGGCCGAGTCCGATCGCGAAGAACGCGACGAACGAGACGAGCGTGAGCGTCGCCAGCCAGCCGACTCCCCCGGTCGGGTCGGCGAACTGGAAGACGAGGCCGGAGGCGGCGAGCGACCCGATCATCCCTCCGGTCCCGACGAGCAGGAGGGGGCGCCGACCGACGCGGTCGACGAGCAGGATCGCGACGACCGTCATCGCGACGTTGACCGAGCCGATGAACACCGACGCGAGGATCGACTGCGAGCTCCCGAACGCGGTCGACTCCAGGATCGTCGGGGCGTAGTACATCACCGCGTTGATGCCGGTGATCTGTTGGAACACCGCGAGCCCGAGCCCCACGATCAGCGCCGGACGCATCCACGGACTGAGGAGGTCACGGACCCCGTTCCCGGACTGCGCCTCAACGGTCGCCTCGATCTCCGAGAGCTCCGACTCGATGTCGCCCTCCCGCGTGCGGCGGAGGACCGCGCGGGCCTCGTCGGTGCGGCCCCGCTCGTAGAGCCACCGGGGGCTCTCGGGCATCCGGGACATGCCGACGGCGAGCACGACGGCGGGGACCATTCCCGCGCCGAGCATGATCCGCCACGAGCCGGAGCCGGAGAAGGCGTAGTTGACGAAGTACGACGCGAGGATCCCCACGGTGACCATCAGCTGGTTCAGCGAGGTGAGGCCGCCGCGGACGGAGGGCGGCGCGATCTCGGAGATGTACAGCGGGCCGACGATCGACGCGAACCCGATGGCGATCCCGTCGATCATCCGCCCGGCGACGAGCACCTCGACGGTCGGCGCGACCGCCATGAGGAACGATCCGAGGAAGAACACGCCGGCCGACAGGAGGATGAACCGCTTGCGGCCGATGCGGTCGGAGATCTGACCCCCGACGGCAGCGCCGGCGGCCGCGCCGACCATCGCGCCGCTGACGACGATCCCCTCCACCAAGGGGGTCAGCTCGAAGGTGGTGTCGATAAAGAGGATGGCTCCGGAGATGATCCCCGTGTCGAACCCGAACAGGAGTCCGTTGAGCGCTGCGAGCGCGGAGACGATGTACACGAATCGGCCCCCCTCTCCGCGGATCACAGCCCGCATATCAGCGGTTGACATGGCGTACCAATCCGACCGTAACTGTCTTTTATTTAGAAGACTTCTGATTTATTATTAATTTAAATCTATGAAGGAATATTGTGTCCTTGGATGTCGACGGAATCTACAGATATTTGTATAATATTTATTCGGGTTTGAATAGTATTCTACGGAGCCGCGCATATGTCGGCGCGTCGGCGTCCGCAAAACGGAGCCGCGCCGCTCTCCGGTCTCGCCATGGCGAAAAAACAGTTCCACCGCGTGTCAACGGCCCCACCGCGTGTCAACGCGCTGTCGGCCCGCGAACCCACCGCATGTCGACCCGCGACCCGCGGCGTCGAAGCGTTCGGTGGCCGGCGTCGGCGTCGACTACTCCAGCGTGTACGTCTCGTCGCCGTCGAGGACGACGGGTTCGGCCGCGGCGCCTGCGGCCTTCACCTCGTTGACGAACTCCCGCGTCTCGATCTCGATCGGCGGGAACGAGTCGTAATGCATCGGGAACACCACGTCCGCGCCCACCCAGTCGGCGGCGATGCCGGCGCCGGCGGGGCCCATCGTGAAGTGGTCGCCGGCGGGGAGCGCGGCGGCGTCGGGCTCGAGGTACGGCGCGATCACGTCGACCATCTCCGACATGAGCCCGGTGTCGCCCGCGTGGTAGAACGTCGTGCAGTCGGGGTCGGACTCCTGGGTCGGCTTCTTATCGCCGACGACGAAGCCCGCGGGCATCCCGGCGGAGTAGTCGGGGTCGTTCTCGATCCCGTTCGAGTGGTCCGCGCGGACCATCGTCACCCACGCGTCGCCGCACTCCACGGTGCCGCCGATGTTCATGCCGCCGGCGGCGACCGAGTGCTCGAGGCCGAACTCCTCCTGGACGTAGGCGGTCAGCTCCGGCGTGGCGACCACGGTCGCGTCGGGGAACGCCGCGGCGTGAGCGATGTGGTCGCCGTGGCCGTGGGTCAACAGGAGGTAGTCCGGATCCAGGTCCTCCGGGTCGACGTCGGTCTTCGGGTTGTCGAAGAACGGATCGATCAGCAGTTCCGTGTCGTCGACGACGACGTGCCACGTCGAGTGGCCGTGCCAGGTGAGTTCCATGGTACGACCGGATCGTCTCAGCGCGCGGTAATAAAAGTCGACTCCGCGGAAGCCCTCTCGCGGTATCCCGGGCGTCGACGGGGAAGAGGAGTTAATAACTCCCCGACCGAACTCGACGGCGATGCCCTCCGAGCGGCCCGAGAGCCCTCCCCCGACCGACGCGTGTCGCGAGTGCGGCCGGCCCATCCCGCCCGACGCCAACTTCTGTCCCGGCTGCGGGGCCGAGCTACGCGACGCGGC